>JANLTO010000120.1:0-158158 GCA_031362985.1 Lysobacterales bacterium
AAAGTGCCAGAGTGCTACTCTGGCACTTTACTCTGACCCCACTTCTCCTTCGCTTACGCTGTAATCATATGTGGGTGACCTTTGCTTCCGTTGGAACGGTGCTGTTGCATGTGGCGTTCATGGCGCGAGCCATCCTGCGTCCCCACCGTGACCCGGAATCACGCATAGCCTGGGTGGTTGCGATCGCCGTGATACCGGTTGCAGGCATCCTGGCCTACATTCTGTTTGGCGAGACCAACATCGGTCGGAAACGCGCAGCGCGGGTCGCGGCGGCGCTCGCGACCCTGCCGCCGGCGATACCCCCGCAATCAGCTAATGCAGAATGGCTGCGCGCAGAATTCCCGGAGCGGTGCGAACCCTTGTTCCGCCAGGGCCAGACCATCAATGGATTTGCCCCGGTGGGAGGTAACTCGGCTGAGTTGATGGCCGATTCCAACAGCGGGATCGATGCCATCGTGGCCGACATGGACTCGGCCGAAGACCATATCCACCTGATTTTCTATATCTGGCTGGAAGATAACAACGGCCGCAAGGTGGTTGAAGCGCTCAAGCGTGCTGCAGCTCGCGGGGTAAGCTGCCGGGCCATGGCCGACGGCCTGGGTTCGCGCGCCATGATTCGCTCGAAAAGCTGGCAGGAGATGCGGCAAGCAGGTGTGCAACTTGCGGAGGCCCTGCGCATCGGTCGCGTGCTGATGAGGGTAGCGCTGGGCCGGATTGACCTGCGCAACCATCGCAAAATCGTAGTTATCGACAACCGCATCACCTACTGTGGCAGCCAGAACTGCGCCGATCCGGAGTTCCGGGTAAAGCCGAAGTTCGCGCCCTGGGTCGACGCGCTGATGCGCTTCGAGGGGCCGATAGCACGGCAGAACCAGCATGTGTTCATCAGCGACTGGATGACCTGCGTGAATGAGGACCTTCGCAGTCTGCTGAAGGAGCCACTCAGGGAATCCAAACAGGGATTTACTGCCCAGGTCATTGCGACCGGGCCCACGGTGCGCAACTCCGCCATGCCGGAAACCTTTGAAACCCTGATGCATGCGGCACGCCGTAAACTGGTCATTACCACGCCTTATTTCGTGCCCAAGGAGTCCATGCAGGCGGCGTTGTGTGCCGCCGCGCACCGCGGGGTCGACACCACCATCATCTTTCCGGCGCGCAACGATTCCTGGGAAGTGGCAGCAACCAGTCGCAGCTATTACGAGGAACTGCTGGAAGCCGGGGTCAAGGTGTTCGAGTTCATGGGCGGCTTGTTGCACACCAAGTCCATGACAGTGGACGATGACATTACCCTCATCGGCTCGGCCAATATGGACCGCCGCAGTTTCGACCTTAACTACGAGAACAACATCCTGTTCTTCAGCAGCGAATTGACCGCAATGGTGCAGGCCCGCCAGGGCGCCTACCTCGCTGCATCACGGCAAGTTAGCTTGGCCGATGTGGCTGCCTGGTCAATGGGGCGTCGGTTGTGGAACAACGCCGTGGGCATGATGAGCCCGCTGCTGTAGAGCGGGCTCGCGTGCATTTGGGCAGGTCTAGTTGTCTGCTGGGGGTTCGGTGGGTTGTGTGCCGGAAACCGTGCCCAGGAACTCCTTGAACGTGGGGTCATTGCGCAACAGTTCGCGGGCAGTTGCAATGAGGGTGTCGACCTGTTCACTGGACAGGCTGAACGAGGTGGGAATCTTGTTCAGAAAATACTTCAATTGAGGTTGCGGAACCTCTTCAAAACCAATGTTGATGAAATAAGGGGTGATCTGATTGTCCGGTGTGGATGTCTTTTCTGCCCAGGTGCGCAGTTTTTGTTGGACCATATCAATGGTTGCCGCGTTATAGCGATGTAACTGCACATCGGTCATGGCATTCATGGACGCAAGCATGCTGGGTTGCTTGGCAGTTTTGTCCATTTCAGAATCCTGCTCGGTGGACGCATTGACCGAGACAAACACAATCTTGTTCGGCGCCTTCCTGTCTAAGGCACTGAGCAGGGCACTGGGGCCGCCGGAAGCCACCATCACATCGGTCATGGCACGTAATCCCATGTTATCGGTGATGCCGCCATCGACGTAATGTATGAACTTGCGGTTCTCCTTGTCTTTGTAAGAATTCGCCCCCTCGTACAGAATGGCGAATTCCGCATCGTCTTTCGCCAGTTGTGCAGCGGCGGGCGGCCACTGCATTCCATCGCAGCCGGCAAAGTTCTCAATCACGACCGGGTTCATCACCACGGGTACGGCTGAGGATGCTGCCACTGCATTGGCCACGGGGTAGGATGAAAGATCCGAACAGAGCAGATCAAAATATCCCTGGATAAACGAGAAACGGAAGCCCTTGGCCAGATCTGAAGCATTGATGACGATCATCGGTCGGTCCGGGTTGATCATGTCCGCAAACGTGGCGTTGTGGAACAAAATGTCCTGGTAGTATTCGATGGCTCTTTGAGTCCGGCCTTTGCGGCCAAACCAGTGCAGCGGGTTAAACAAGCTCCTGGTCATATGCCCTTCTACGTCGCGGCGCAGGAACGCATCCTCGAACGTGTCGAAAATCCCATCCCCATTGAGGCCATAGTAGGCCGCGGTGAAACTTCCGCCGGACACCGAACTGATGTGGTCCACTTCGTCCAGCAGCCGGCGCGGTTTGCCGTCGATCACCACATTGGTGTCGCGCAGTTCCTCCAGCACCCCATAGGCCATCGCCGCGGCACGTGTTCCCCCACCGGAAAATGAGATGATAAAACTGATATCGCTGGCTTTCTTGAACTCAGCCCAGGTTTTCAGGGAGTAAGCAGGGCCGGTGCGTTCCGCCGGTTTTGGCTTGTTCGCAATGACACCGTATGAAGCACACCCGCTCAGCAAGGCGAGGGTGAGGCAAATCCCGCATAATTTCCAGATCACGGGGCCCATGCCGAAATGTAACCGCGGTGTAGTGCGCTGAATCGTATAGGTTTCGGCTAGCTGGTACATTGGATCATGCTCCTGTGGGTTACCATGCGTCTGTTCTCTAACGAGCACTGAGCGCCAATGCAGCTGAAGGCGCTGGTGTGAATGGATTCTATATCCTATGTCACCAGTTTGTCGCAAGAAATTCAAGCAGTGCACGCTATATCTTCAGCTGCTGCACCCGGTCCGCCAATCCGGTTTGGGCCGGAACCTGTTCGAACCTGCCCGGGTTGTTTATTCAAACCGGGATTTGGTACATTAGGTGCCCGCGCATTGCCCCACGGGGCGGTCTGTTCAGTGCGTGCCAGATCGCTGGCAGCAGGCTGGCCGGTAAAATGAACGGGCTTGCCAGTAATAGGGGATTTGGCCGGTCTATTGGCCAGCTAAAAAACACTTTAACTTTTGGAGAATCCTTTGCGCCCCACCCTTAGTCGCAGTTCCGCCTTCGCCGCAGCCAGATTTCTGGCCTTTGCAATGTTGGCATTCAGCCTGTGTTCAGCTGTCATGGCAGAAACTCAGCTACCTCAGGTCAGTTCAGATGGTTTGCAATTGGTGCCACACAGCAAAGTTTATGCTCTCTATGTCAAGCCCGGTATCACCTCCCTGTCACAGTACACCGAAGTCAAGATTCTCGACTGTTTTGTGCAATTCGAAGCGAATTACCAGCGCAACTACAACATGAACGAGATTGGGCTTGAAGGCCAGATGACTACGATGGAGATGAATAACATCACCACCAAGTTGTCGGCTGAATTTACCAGGGTTTTCACCGAGGAAATGGTCAAGAATGGCCACCCAGTGGTCGATACGACCGGACCTGACGTGCTTTTACTGCGCCCGGCCATTATCAACCTCGATGTCACCGCTCCGGATATGATGACAGCCGGTATGGAGACCACCTTTGTGGCTTCTGCCGGACAAATGACGCTTTATTTGGAATTGTATGATTCAGCCACCAGCACTTTACTGGCGCGGGTGATCGACCCGGAAGCCGGGCAGGAGGGTGGTATCGGTATGGCGGCTAACAGCGTGACCAATACCATGGAAGCAGACCAGATTCTGCGGCGCTGGGCTGAATTGCTCATTTCGCATCTGGGGGAAGCGCAGCAGGCGGCGCCAGCGCAGTAGCAGTTCCGCAGCAGGAAATTGCTTTTGCGGTTGATCGTGAGTGAGGTAGAAGGTTAGGATGTACCCGTAGTTTGTTATCAACTTGAAGGAGTTTTAATCATGAAGAAAATTTTCGCCCTGGCCTTAGTTGCCGTTTCGGCCCTTTTTGCTGGCCAGGTGTCGGCTGCAGAATGGGGTTATTTGACTGTTATCCCCAATGACCGCCCTGCAGACAGCATATTCAGAGTGAACATTGAGCAGATTGATGGAAAGTTGCCTGACCCAGGCGCCAATGCACCCGTATCGCCCGGCACGCACGTAGTAAAAGTGAGCCTCGTGTTCAATGAAGAATGGGGTACCAGCATGGGCCTGACCGCAGACAACATTTACTATGACGAAATCAGTGTTGATGTAGCAGCCAAGGAAACTTACTTCCTCGGCGCCAAAGTAAACACCAAAGCTACTTCTGCGGAGCAGACGAGCGGCGATTTCTGGAATGCCATGGTGGTTTCCGATAAGTAACGTGCAGTCAGAATTCAACGGCTGGAACGCACCCTGCGTTCCGGTCGTTGGATGTTAGCCAGCAGCAAATCCAGATAGTACGAGCAACAATTCCAGGCGCTATGGAGCCTACGATATGCTAAATTCTAAGGTCTGCACTGCGGGTGCAGCAGCGCTCCTGTTAACGTTCACGCTGCAGGCAGGACAGGTGTTTGTTTACCCGGCCAAAGGGCAGTCAAAAGATCAGCAAAAGCAAGACGAGGGCGCCTGCATGAGTTGGGCTTCTGACCAAACCGGTTTTAATCCCACCGCCCCAATGCAGCCCACTTCGCCCCCACCCCCCCAGAGTGCACCGACTTCAAGCGCGGGCAAAGGCCTGCTCAAGGGCGCACTGGTGGGAGTTACCGTCGGTGCCATTGCCGGTGACGCAGGCAAGGGAGCCGCCATTGGCGCTGCTTCCGGAGCATTGGTGGGTGGCATGAGTAAAAACCAGCAACAGCAGCAGCAGGCTCAGCAGCAGAAGGCCTGGTCTGATCAACAGGCTGCGAACTATGCGCAACAACAGGCGAATTTTAATCGTGCCTACACGGTATGCCTGCAAGGGCGCGGATACACAGTCAGCCAATAGCACCGACGTGTGGTCACCAGACGAGGAATTGAAATGGGAAAATATGTTCGCTGTTGCGTAATGGCTACTGCGTTGCTGAGCTGGTCTTTACTGGTGCAGGCTGCGGGCCCATTCGATGGTTCTAAACCCTTGCTGTGTGCAGCTATCCACGCGACTTCGTGCGATGAGGAGTCGGAGGTCTGCACCTCTGGAGCACCCTGGATGGTGGGTTTCCCGGTGTTCATGGAAATCGATTTTGCCGGCAAAACCGCTTCCACCACCCGCCAGCACGTGGTGGCGCGCACCAGCACGATTGATGCGGTGGAGCATCTGCCCAACAACCGTATGAGCGTGCAAGGCACAGATGACGAGTACGCCTGGAGCATGATGATTTCCGAGGAAACCGGCAGCATGACTCTGGCAGTCGCCGGGGAGGCGGTTGGTTTTATCGTTTTAGGCGCTTGCACCATTCGCTAACACACATACCAAACAGTGCTCCCCTATGCATGAGCATGCGACTGCTTATGGCGGAGTTCGAATTCTTGATTCGTTTAACAGCCTGCAGCCCTCAGCCAATGCATCCAGGGTTCGTGGCGTCGCGCGGCTGATTTCGTCCGCTGGCAAAGTGAACAAAGCACCTTGGTGTACTGCCTGCATGCGCGGCCAATCCAGCCATCTGTCCAGCGAATTTTCTTCGCCTGCAGATGCAGAAGCGAATAGAACTTGCGGATCAGCGGCGATCACTGCCTCGTGGCTCACCTGTGGCGCGAGCATTGAGGCGTCCTGAAAAATATTGGTGCCTCCGCACAATGCAAAACCACGGGAAACCAGGTGCTGGCCGTTGATGGTGTAGAGCGGGCTGGAAGCAACCTGGTAAAAATAACTCACAGCTGTGGCCCCGGCATATTGCTGCTGGAGCCGTGCCAGCTTAACCCGCGTCTGCGCAGCAGCTTCCCGGGCCGAATCAGGGTTCCCGGTAGCCTTCCCAATGTGTTCAAGCACCAGCGCAATGTCTGCGGGTTCGCGGATTTCGATCGACCAGGTTGCGATGCCCAGTGACCGCAAGCGCGTAAGCGCTGCTTGTGGGTTGCCACTGTTCCATGCGATGACCAGGTCTGGCTTGAGGCTGAGAATCTGCTCGAGGTCAAGACGGAAGGCATCACCGACTCGGGGTAACCGGGTAGCTGCTGCGGGGTAATCGCTGTATTCCACCGTGGCAATCAGGCGATCACCGGAGCCTGCAGCATAGACCAGTTCCGTCAGGTTGGGCGCCAGCGTGATGATGGACTGCGCGGCCTGGGGCAGCACCAGGATGGTGCCGTCTGCCTGGAGTAACTCGACCTGGGGCAACTTGACATCGGCCGCCAGTGGCAGGCTGTGCAGGGGCAGCCCCAAAGCCAGGGTTAATGCCAGGACTGGGGTCAATGATCTAGCAAGGTATTGCCCGGGATACATCAGGTGCCCGTATCGCGGGTGCCTGCGATTCAGGTAATGACGTCGATGAGCAGCAGCAGCGCCAGCACGGTAACCCACACGCCGAGAACTCGCCACACCAGGTCCATGGACTGTTTCAACGTTGCCAGCGACCCGTCCAACTGATCCGCATAACCGTCCCTGGCGGCGTGTCCGCTAAGAACGATCTGCCGCGCACTGGCCAGCAGGAAGCCATTATTGCCTTCAAACAGCCCGTGCCCCTGTTCATCGTGGTAGCGTTTCCAGGCCAGGAATACTGAATCAAAATCGGTGGCAATGGCCAGAGCCAGGGTCATGAGTTGCGCTGCCGGCCAGTCAAGCACTTGCCGCGCCCGGGCAAAAAGCTGCTTCTGTGCAGCGGACAGGCCGGATGGTTCACTGGCCAGCCAGTCAACAATGCGGTACATGAACGCTCCTATTACACCGAGCAGAGCAAACCAGAAAATGACCCCGAACCACCGATGCAGCGATTCACCGAAAACGGCATCTATGGTTGCCACACGGCACATTTCGGGTTCATCCGGCACGTCGCTGCGCAACAATCCGGCCAGTTCCTGTTCCTGGGTGTCTTCGGACGGGCAATTAATGATGTCGGCCACCTGGGTATCGAGGTCTCTGGGCCCGAAGGTGTACACCAGCATGGCGATGGCCAGAAGGAAAATCCCGAGATTACCCAATGCGGTAAACACCAACTGGTTGACTACTCCAAGCAGCAATACCGGCAGCAGCAGGATAATGGCAAAGCCGGTGAGGTCGTTCCAACCGGGTAATTTTGCAAACAGTTCATCGGCACGGCTCACCCAGACCTCAAGCCATTGGTGATTCCGCACCCTGCCCAGTTCGCGGATGAAATGGCACAACCCAAATGCAAAAAGGATCGCGATAATGGTCATTAGTCTGAACCGTCCTTATCCAAGGCGGAGAGAGTACACAATGGAATGATTCTACCAGAGCGCGGCATTGAATGAATCAGCGGATGCCGGGCGGGGTATCCAGGCGCGCCGCCCGTTGCACATTTTCCAGGTCACCACAGCCTTGCAGCTTGTACCAGTCGGCCAACAGCCGGAAAGCAATGGACACAGGCGGCGAAAGCAGCACCTCGCGAGTGTTCACAGCCCCAGTAAGCTCATCTGCCGTGAGCCAGCGCAACTCGGCCAGTTCAGTCGATGGCACGCAGTCGCGGGTTTCCGCTTCGGCATAAAATCCGCACATGGAAGAAGCGGGGAATGGCCAGGGCTGTGAGGAGACGTAGCGAATTTCCTTTAAGCGCACGCGGGATTCCTCGAATACCTCGCGCACCACCGCATCTTCCAGGCTTTCGCCTGGCTCCACAAATCCAGCAAGCGTAGAAAAGCGCTTTTCGGGCCACGCTGAATTACGCCCCAACAGGCAGGCATCACCCTGGGTGACCAGCACTATGATGGCAGGATCAATGCGCGGGAAGGACTGCCGTCCGCACTCTTCATTGCTGCACACCATTTTGTGGCCGGAAGTCTGCAATTGATTCGGACTCCCGCAAACGCCACAGAACCCGTGCCGGTGCTGCCAGTAGTGCAAGGCTTTCGCATAAGCGAGTACGCCGGCATGCTTGGCATCCATGTCGACTGCAGCGCGGCGCAGGTCCAGGAAACTGGCTTCCGGATGCGATTCCAGGATCGCCTCGCGCTGTGCATCGTTGACCGATACAGCAAAGAAGTACCGTTTGCCGTCCGTGCCCAACAGGGTCGGAGGTTGAATGCTGTCAAGCGATTCCAGTTCGCCGTTTCTCAGATAAACCGCCAGCTGGCCAGTTTCTTTCACTTCGATGAGGCTGCGGCTGCGCCACATGGGTACGAACCGTGCTGCGTCGGAATTCAGGGCGCGGCTAACCCACGCGAAATCGTCCCGGTATTCAACCAGGCGATCAAGACGTACTGAGGTAAAACGATTTCGGCGGGAGTGCGATATCTGGTCAATGCTGGCGCTGAAATCAACCGGCGGCATGACTCAGACAGAAAAGGATGAGCCGCAACCGCAAGTGGTGGCAGCATTGGGATTGCGGATGACAAACTGTGCGCCTTGCAGGTTCTCCGCGTAGTCAACCTGCGCGCCCATCAGGTATTGGAAACTCAACGGATCAACCAGCAGCATCACTCCGTCCTTCGCCACGGCGATGTCATCCGCAGACTGCTCCTCATCAAATGAAAAGCCATACTGAAAACCCGAACAGCCGCCGCCACTGATATACACGCGCAATTTGAGCTCAGCATTGTTCTCTTCCAGGATCAGTTCCCGGACTTTCCGCGCGGCAGCTTCAGTGAAGACTATGCCTGGTGCGATTGTGCTCATCGTTGTGTCCATGGAGAATGAGTATAACCCAGATGGTGTACTCACAATATGGCGGCGCACGCCCGGAACTCAATGGTCGTCCGGAACTTCTTCTGACACAGGATCCTGCTCTGTCCGGGTAACCGGCTCTGTGTTTATCGCAGCGTTGATGCTGTTTGCAGCTGCTTCAGCCAGCTCATTCCAGGCAAAACTGCGACTCACCGGCTCACCGCGTTGCCCCTGCGCTTCCAGCGAGATCCGCACTTGCGATGGCATGAAGCCTTCGGGAAGTACGATAAATCCATCCAACTGCTGGAAATACTTGAAGCGAAATTCTGGCAAAGGCTTTTCACCTTCGGTCAGTCGTGACCAGGGCAGAGTTAGCGGTTGATCGCCCATGGTGCCATCAACGTTGATGCGCGCAATACCGCTGGTGATTTCGGATCGTTGGAGGTTCTGCGTCAGCGTAAGCAGAAACTGAAACACGCGCGTTGATCCGGTCGGCCTCAATTCCAACTGGTACACTGCCAGCCCCGCCTGCGTTCCACTGATGCCGGCCAGACGTTGATAGAAATCCAACTCACCTTGCAGCCGGTTGAGCTCTGCCTGGCGGCTGCTTTCATCTTCGCGGATCAATTGGTTTGCCCGGCGCATCACCGCCGCTTCCTGCTCAGCGACTTGCAGTTGTGCTTTGCTCGCTTCCAGTCGGGACGTGAGTATCTTGACTTCTATTTTTTGGGTTTTGATGCGTGCCTTTGCTTTGGAAAGTTGTGGCAAGGCGGTGGTCAGTGTTATGGAATATGTCGCATACGCAATGCCGAGAACAGCGAACACCGTTCCGAAGATGCGAAAGCTGCGCGATTTTCTAAAGCTCCAGTTCATCACACGTTGCATCGGTCCTGTCGCGATGGATATTCGAATTGGTGCGCCATCATGGCACCGTACTGCAGGAACAAAAAAGCGGCCGGAGCCGCTTATTTTCTGAATTTTTTTCTTTGTGTTTTATATTATTGTTGTAATTCCAGGAAAGTCCCCTGCAACTGGTTGAGTTTTATACAGCGTTGTACCAGACTCAGTCAAGTAAAAGTAATCATTCGTTGTCGGCGAACAGGAAGAATTTTAATGCTCTGGCTTAAATCCCTGCATGTCATTTTCGTCGTCACCTGGTTCGCCGGGCTATTCTACCTGCCTCGTTTATTCGTCTATCACGCAATGGCCGAAGACACTGCAGTACGTGCGACATTGAAAATCATGGAGCGGCGCTTGCTGGTAATGATGCATATAGGTGGCGCCCTCGCCTGGCTCTTCGGTGTATCGATGTTGCTTGAGATGCCAGCGTTGTTGAGCCAGGGATGGATGGAAGCGAAACTCGTTCTGGTGTTTGCTTTAACAATCTATCACGTCTGGTGTGCAGCCATTGTGCATCAATTGGCGCGAGACGAAGTCAGGCGCACTCATGTGTGGTACCGGTGGTTTAATGAACTCCCCACTCTGATCCTGTTTGCCGTTGTTATCCTGGCAGTGGTGAAACCGTTCTGATTTGCCCGCAGCTAGTCAGCTGAGGGGTGCGAGCCGGGTTCCGTATCACTTCCCGGGAGAGGTGCCGTGAAGGCTCGTCGCCAACGACAGGGAGCGGGGAGTTCTTTCAGGACACGCCGTGGATACATCCCTGTAGGCTCCTCGCCAGCATCCCTGCTGGCGACGGTCCTGAAAGAACTCCCCCCTCCCTGCCTCGAGTCACCGCGCCGGTTTGAGGGGTGAGGGTTCGCAGCTCCGCGATGTCACAAAGCTAAGCAAGCTGTGGCGGGGAGACTTGCCCGGGAGTGTATGTTTCAGGGATGAAACATCCAAGCCTACAGGGATGTATTTATGGCGTCTCCCGGGTAAGTCTACCGGCCGCAGCTTGCGCCCCCAAGCCGAAAGGAGGCACAGACTTGCGCCCTTAAGTCGAGCTGCGCGGGTACGTGGAGAAAAGACTGAGCCAGTCGCGACTGGAATCGGCGATGGCGAGGAATTCGGGATTGAGCAGGGAGGCCTTGGTGTTGTAGCGCATGGGCTGTCCATCAAGCGTGACGACGCTGCCGCCGGCGGCGTTGACCACCGCATGTGCGGCAGCGGTGTCCCACTCGGACGTTGGCCCAAGCCGTGGATAGAAATCTGCCTTCCCTTCTGCAATCAGGCAGAACTTTAAGGAACTGCCCATGCTCACCAGCTCGTAGGACCCCAGGGGTGCAAGATGTTCCTGCAATACCGGGTTGGGATGTGAGCGGCTGCCGACCACGATTACCGGATCGGCGCAAGGAATGCGCACTGATATGGACTCAGCAATTCCGTTGGCGCTCACGCGTTGCGCGCCAACATCCCTGAGGCCACAGTAGCTGATGCCACCGACCGGGACGTGCACCACGCCCAGCACAGGTTCGTGGTTTTGCACCAGGGCGATGTTCACGGTGAACTCGCCGTTGCGCTTGATGAACTCCTTGGTGCCATCGAGCGGATCCACCAGCCAGTATTCGCTCCAGCGCGAACGCGTGGAAAAGTCCAGGACGGCCGATTCTTCAGACAACACCGCCACGGAAGGCGTCAATGAGTGCAGGGCTGCAATGATGAGGTGATGGCTGGCCAGGTCGGCCTGGGTCAGGGGCGAGGCATCTTCCTTCTGTGCGACTTCTATTTCCCCGTCGTATACCCGCATGATGGCAGCACCTGCCTTGCGGCTGATGTCGAGAATATCCTGTTGCAGGCGGCGGGAAGCAGCTAGCATCATTTTGATTTCTCTGCGGCCATGTAATCCCGCGCGATATAGAGCGCGGCGATGGTTCGACCTTCGGTGCAATCGTCGCGGGCTGTGATGGACAGCAAGTCACTGATGGGCCATGGCACAACTTCAAGTTCTTCGGGTTCATCGCCCGGCAGTTTTTCCGGGTACAAGTCGCGTGCAAGGACCACGCGCGTGATATGGGTCATGTAGCCCGGCGCGAGGCTCAGGCGGGTGAGTTCAATCAGTTCATGGGCTCCATAGCCAATTTCCTCTTTCAGTTCCCGCTGTGCGCCTTCGAGCAATCCTTCGCCAGGCTCCAGTCGACCCTTGGGCAAGCCTATTTCATAATGATGCAGCCCCGCGGCATACTCTCGCACGAGCAGCACAGTGTGCTCGTCCAGCATGGGAACGATGATTACCGCACCCAGTCCGCGGGATTTCATTCGTTCGTAGGTTCTGCGTTCGCCGTTGGAAAACTCAAGATCCAGTTGCTCAACCTCAAACAGTTTGCTTGGGTCGCGCAGGCGCCGTTCGTGGATGATGGGCAGCGGGTGGACTTTATCAATCATGAACCTGTCCCTGATGAACCTGACCCCGAATTGAGCATGTCGAGCAATTGCGCATGCAAGTGCGGTGGCGCTGCGAGCACTGAAGTCGTGTCGAGGCTGGGTGGATTGCCCTCCAGGTCAGTGAACACCCCGCCTGCTTCGCGCACGATGACCACCAGCGCGGCAATGTCCAGGATGTTAACGTCGGACTCGATCACCGCATCGATCTGGCCGGCCGCCAGTCGGTGATAGTGGTAGTAATCACCATAGCCGCGAGTCCGGTTGGCTGCGGCGAGAATACGTCCCAGTGCGCTCCAGCGCGGTGAGGTGGCCAGTGACTGGATGTTGCCGGTTGATATGGCTGCCTGCTGCAAGCTGTGCGTTTCGCGCACCCGTGCTGCACGGCCCTGTACCTGTGCACCACTGCCGGCACATGCCCAGGCCATTTCATCATGGGCAGGGGCGGAGGAAACCCCCAGCACCAGTTCTCCACGGTGCATAAGTGCTATTTGTGTGGAGAACATGCCGTACCCGGCGACGAAACTTTTGGTGCCGTCTATGGGATCTACCAGCCAGACATATTCCGCGTCCGGCCCGCTGCGGCCGCCTTCTTCACCGTAAAACCCGTGGTCGGGGAAGGCACCGAGCAGGATGCTGCGAATCACTTCTTCCGCTTCGCGATCGGCCACCGTTACCGGAGTCTGATCGGGTTTGAGTTCGACAGTGAATTCACCGCGGTAATACTGCCGAATCAAAATGGCCGATGACTCGGCGGCATCCAGAGCGGCCGTAAGGGCGGCTTGCAGGAAAGACTCCATGTTCAACTCCGTTCTGCTCCCGCATTGTTGCGGCCCTGCTGGCGCTCCAATGGGACCATGAGATAATGTGCCGGTAACGTTTTGCCCGCTAAACCCAGCATGATAGCAAAATCGCTTGCGGGCACGTTGCGGGAATGTTTTCCGGCATCCGGGAAGGGGTCTTCAGCATGAGAATTCATCGCATTTTCACCGACCAGGCGCTTGAGCCGGAACGAAGTGTTGAGCTGGCTGAAGATGCTGCGCACTACTTGTCCCGGGTACTGCGCGTGATCGTGGGCCAACGCATAGTGGTTTTCAATGGAGACGGTTTTGATTATGCCGCTGAAATTAGCCGCCTCGATCGCGGTATCCTGGGTTTGCTGGTGCACAGTCGCCTGCCCGCACGGTCCGAGTCGCCGTTGCAGATCACGCTGGTGCAGGCCGTGAGCCGGGGGGAGCGCATGGATCTTACCTTGCAGAAAGCAACGGAACTGGGAGTAAGCGCGGTGTACCCGGTATTCAGCGTCCGCACCGAGGTGCGCCTGAAAGGAGAAAAACTCCTGCGCCGTATGGAGCACTGGAAAAAAGTCCTGATTTCCGCTTGTGAGCAAAGTGGCCGGGCCCGGTTGCCCGAGCTGCATGCCCCGGCCGACCTGGAAGAGTGGGCGCGCAGTGCACCGGTCTGCAAACGCATTGTGTGTCTGCCCGGTGCCGGCGTGTCTCTCGCCAGCATGGCAAGTCGGTCTGCAGTGGAGTTGCTGGTCGGGCCGGAAGGCGGTTTTGATGACCACGAACTGGAAGTGCTGGCACAGCAGGGAGTAGTAGCTGCGAGTCTCGGTCCGAGGATACTGCGTACGGAAACTGCGGGCGCTGCGGCTATCACCATCTTGCAAGCGCTAGCGGGGGACCTGTCCTGATCAGTTGCTTACCTGGGTGATGGGTAAAATCCCGAAGGCAGCGTGCGTAACCAGGTGGGTGAGGCGGTCGAGGTCGGGAATAATGGCCGGCTGATCATCCAGTTCGATGTGGCAGAACACACCCAGGGACTTGCGTTCGTCACTGGTATGGACAATCTCGTCCGCACCCGCGGAAACCAATCGTGGAATATCACTGATCACAATCCCAAGGTAGGGCATGCGGGCGGAGTCGGAAAGTGATTTCACGATCATGATATGGGTTTTCGCCGTACTCTCGTCTGGATCGTTGCCGCTGATCAGGGCTGCGTAGCTGAACACCGGAACCTGCCGGTTTTGCCAGACGATATGCCCGAGGAACCACTGAGGCGCCGCATGGGCAGCCTCGGGCTGGGTGAATTCGATGACCTCGGTGATGACGTTGGTTGGCAGCAGCAGGAATTCACTTTCTATAGGAGCAAGAGTGCAATTCACCGGGGTGACTGCCGCGGCTTTGTTATGCATCGGGCGCGCAGCAGAGAGTTCCTGGTGTGCCGTTTCGTTGCCGCTACCGATGCTGGTGGGCTTGCGTCCTGGTGATTTCCTCTTATTCAAAACAGGCATTTCAGTCGTGCCTCCGTTGCTGCGGTTCCAGTTTCATATCCAACATTTCGCCCACTTTGGCCACAAGGTCAGCTTCCTGGTAAGGCTTGGTCAGGTAGGCATTGGCTCCGGCATCACGTGCCTTCTGGCGATGCTTCTGCCCGGCACGTGAAGTGATCATGACAATGGGAATGTGTTTCAGCCGGGGATCTGCACGCACATGCTCAGCCAGTTCGTAGCCGTCCATGCGCGGCATTTCGATATCCAGCAGCATGAGGTCGGGGATACGGTCGTGCAAGCGCTCCAGGGCGTCGACGCCATCCTGGGCAGTCATAACCTCGAGTGCGTGGTTCTCCAGCACACGCGAAGTCACCTTGCGCATGGTAATGGAGTCATCCACCACCATGACCAGCGGCGCACGTTTTGCGTCCTGGACTGTTGCCTGCACCACCGGTTGGGTGTTGCTGGCGGCTGCCAGTCCACGACGAATCACCGGGCCCATGTCCAGGATCAGTACGACTGTTCCTTCACCATTGATGGTCGCTCCCAAAATGCCCGGGATGCTGCTGATGTGCGGACCGACCGGTTTGATCACGACCTCCTGGTGTCCCTGCAGTTCGGCCACCCGGAAGGCGGCTCTGTGCTCACCAGATCGAATCATCAGGAGAGAAACGCTGCCACTGTCGACCGGGATGGATTGCTCCCCCAGCAAGGGTTCAAGTTCCAGTACCGGGTAAGTGTCTCCCGCAAATTCGTAGACCGGATCATCGCTGGCGCGCAATGCAGCATAGTCGGCCGGCGGCATGCGAGCTACGCCGCCTACGCTGTTGAGTGGCACCAGGAAAGGTCTCTTGCCCACAGTTACTCCAATGGCCTGCATCACGGCAAGACTGAACGGGATGCGCAGCGTAAAACAGGTCCCCTGTCCGGCCACGGACTTGATTTCCATGGAGCCGCCGATCTGCTTGACCTCGTTGCTGACCACGTCCATGCCAACGCCACGCCCGGCCAGCCCGGTTACCGTGGTGGCTGTGGAGAAGCCGCTTTCAAGAATGAAGCTGAGCAGGCGCGCCTCGGGTACGTCTTCTTTCCTGGTCATCATGCCGCGCTCGATTGCGCGATTGCGCACGGCTTCGAGGTTTACGCCACCGCCATTATCTTCAACCCGCACCACGAACTCAGTAGCTTCCGCTTCCACTGTTACCGTAATTTCGCCTTCTTCGGGTTTATTCTGCCTGGCGCGCACCCTGGGTGTTTCGATTCCATGCACCACGGCATTGCGCAACATGTGCTCCAATGGCGCGGTAATGCGTTCCAGCACATTTCGATCGAGCTGGTCACTGGCTCCGGCCATCTTCAGCTGCAGTCGAACCAGCTTGCCGGTTTCAGCCGCCGCTGCCCGCACCACGCGACGCAAGCGCGGTGCAGCACTGCCAAAGGGCGTCATGCGGGTTTGCATTAATCCTTCCTGCAGCTCAGTACTCGCGCGGGACTGCTGCACCAGCAGGCTTTCGGTCTCCCGCACAGACTCACCGAGCATGTCCTGCAGGTTGGTCAGATCGCCGACCGACTCGGTCAATGCACGGGACAGTTGCTGCATGTTGGAAAAACGATCCAGCTCGAGGGGGTCGAACTCGGAGCTGCCCTTGGTCGAGGCATGTTGGTAGCGGGAAAGCATCTGCGCCTCGGTCTCGCCATCCATCTGGCGTAACTGTTCCTTTAACCGACCCAGCGTTTGTCCAGCCTCCTTCAGGTTGAAGCGCACGGTGCTCAGCTGCTGCTCAAGACGCGCACGGTAGATGCTGATTTCACCGGCACAATTGACCAGCGAGTCCATTAGCTCAGCCGCGACTCGAATGTGCTGTTGGCTGTTGCTGTCGTCGCCGGAATCTGCAAGTGGCTGATCCTGCACGTCGTGGAATTCGCGCTTCGGTGCCTCCGGGGCAGGGCGCTGGGAGGCTGCGCGGCGGCGCGATGGCTCTGTCGCTGGAACTTTTTGCTCCTGCAGAGCGGCTTGGGTGGCAAGTGGCGCCTGTTCAGGCAGGCCAGTCACTACGATGGATTCTGCAGGCGTGGCGATTGGTCCTGCTGGTGGTACGTAGGCCTGCTGTGCTGGTTTCGTCGCCACCTGCATAAGGACGGACTTGCCTCCCGGCAACAGACTCAGTGCACTGGCTTTTTGTTCGAAGCTGGCCAGCGCATCGCCGGCTTGCGGCATGCGCCCGGCCCGTATCTGCTCTACCCACAGAGTCAATCGATCACAGCCTTCTTCTAATGCCTGCACGGCAGCAATCGTGGCTTGTAAGCGATTGGCCGCTATTTGCTCCAGCAGACTTTCCATGGCGTGGCTGAGGTCGCCCAGCGCATCGAGGCCGGCCATGCGCGCACCACCCTTGAAGGTGTGAATTTCGCGCTGCAGGTTCTTGACCAGTTTCTGATCAGCCAGCCGGTCGCGCCAGGTGTTGAGCAGTGTGTCGCAGCGCTCCAGGACTTCGGTGGCTTCTTCCAGGAAAATATCAAGAATGCCACCCTCTTCGAGTTTGACCAGTGCCGGGTCGCGCGCCGCCACGAGCTGGGCTGTGGGTTCGCCGGCGGACACGACTGTGGGCTCGTCTGGTGGCGGAGGCGCAGGCTCGCTTACCACAGGCAGTTCCAGCTCGACTGCTGCCGCCGCGGTGATCTGAGGTTCTCTCGCCTCGTCCGTGAGCATGGACAGTTGTGCCAGCAACTTCTCATCCTGCAGTGGATAGCTTGCAGCCTGACCGTCTTCGAGAATATGCAGGCGCTGCCGGAAGCGGTGCAGGCAAAGCTGCAGGGCACTGACGGCGCGCTCATCCACTGCTGCCTGGCGCTGTTCTGCGGCGATGAAATACTGTTCCAGGGCCCGGGCGACAAGATGCTCCTCGCCCACGGGCGCCATGGCGAGAGCGCCGGCCAGTGTGTGTGCGGTCCGCACCAGCTCGGTGTTGATCGTGGCAGTCGCATGACCGCTGAAGGATGTGGCAAACGCATCGATAACGGCAACGAGCTGGCGGATCTCTGCCAGCATGATTTGCGCCAGTTCTGCATCAAGCTGCGGCAGGGTTACGCCCGCCGCGGGCAATGCTGCTACAGACCAGGCTAGTTCTTCATCAGGAAGGTCATGCTGCTTCGGCTGATTTTCGTCTGCGACCACGGCCGCTTCCGCTTCCGTCTGCGATTCCCCGGGAAGCAGGGCGAGTAAACTGTCCAGGGCAAGAGCATCCCCACGTGCCAGTTTCTGGCCGAAGGCATTGAAGCTGGCAATGGCCGAAGGCTGCAGCGCGCTGCCCTGCTGCAGCAACCGCGCCTTGAGTTCAGGCAGCAAATCAACGGCTATGCGCACCAGGCCGGTAACCGTCTCGTTCGCAGCCAGGCGGCCTTCGGCCACCCGGCTCAACACGTCTTCCACGCGCCAGGCAAAATCACCGATCTCGGTTGCGCCTATCATGCGACCACTGCCCTTGAGCGTATGGAATCCGCGCTTTACATCGGTAAGGGCCCTGGCATTCTCAAGGTCTTGCAGCCACTTTGGCACATACGCACCCAACTGGGTGTGCACCGAATCGAATTCCTCAAGGAAAACGGCCAGAAGCTCAGGATCAATGGATGGAGCTGCGCCGGTCCCTCCTTCAATGGAAGCAGCAGACGCCGCTAGCGGAGTTGCAGGCAACTGGATGCTGGTGTGCTCGAGGGCTTCGCCACTGGGGCTCGCTTCCGGCAGACCGTCCAGTCGCTGGTGCATGATCTCGAGGAAGCGCAAGCTGTTGGATTGTTCATCGCGGCAGCCGGTCAGATACAGCTCCAGTGCAGCGACTGCGTCCGCCAGCGTTTCGAGGTGAGCGTCCTGGTCAGAAGCGCCCTGAGCTTTGGCATGAAGCCCTGCCTGGAGTGCGCGGCCGAGTTTGTCAGTCAGCGCGGCAACTTCACCCTGCCCAGCGAGCAGTAAGGCTCCGTTGATGGAGAGCAAAGGTGCGGCAAAATCTTCCTGTGTGTCACCCGCCAGGTGTTTGCGTACGATTTCCTGTACGTCGTGCAGGCTGGCTACACATTGGTCCAGCACGCAACTGACGATCAGGCGTTGTTCGTGTGCTGATAACTCAATGTATCCAGCCTCTGCGGTGGCATCCACCGGCTCGCCCAGCAGGCGGATGTGGGAATCAAGAATGGACTCAACTTCGATCAGTTTTTTTGCCAGCTTCAGCAGGGGTGAGTCCAGCTCGTTGTTGATCACGTCACCGCTTTGTTCCAGCCCGGGCAGCAAATCTTCCACCGCGCGTGCGGGAACTGGCAGATTCAACATGTTCAGGGTGTCTGCGAGTTGGCGCAGTGATGCAATGCTCGACTCCCTCTGGTCCTTTTCTACGCGCCCGGTGCGCAGTTCCATGTCCAGGGTGTCCTTGACCAGCGCCATTTCCTCGCGGATGGCCTCACCAATGGAGTGGAACAAACCAGCATCGCGGCCGGAAACAGCGCCGCGCGCGCGCAGCATGGCCTCCCGGTCTGGAATCAACTCGTCCAGCTTGAATCGCTGACGCAGCAAGTCCGTGGATTTGCTGCCTGGCCGGGCCTGGGCAGCGTTAAATAGCAGGGCGCGCGAAAGCGCGATCAAGCCGTCTTCCGCGGGGCCTGCCTGACCATCGTCATTCATCGATTTGAGTGTCAGGTCGAGGCGGGCGAACATGCGGCGCAAGGGCAGGTCATTGTCCACTGCGCCATCGCGCAGGCCATTGATGGTCATTTCGGCAATCCACCACAAGCGGCGCAAGCTGTGCCGGGACAGGCCCAGGTGCAGCGTGGTGCACACCTGCTGTAGCGGTTGCAGAAGTTCAATTTTCGATTGAGCTTTGAGCCAGCCGAGCAGGCTCATCTGGTACTGATTGCGCATGCGCTTGGCAAACGCGCCGAAATCGGTGGCCGCAGTCGCACTCGATTCGTTGCCGCCAAGCTCCGGAATAATGACATCAAGCTGTGGCGCAAACAGGGTGCCTTCGGAAAGCAGGGTTTCGTCGTAGGTTGCCCGCAGATCATTCAGTGTTGGCAGCAACAGGATAGGCAAGTCATCATGACCAGCCTGCAAGCGGTCGAGATAGGACGGCAAAACGATAATTGCTTCGCTCAAGGCGGCAAGGGACTCGCTGTCACCGGCCTTGCCGTTGTGCAGCATGTGCCCGCCCACGGCAATCATTTCATCGGTGAGGATGCTGGCGCCTTTTTGCTGCATCGTCAGGAAGGTCAGGTTCAGCTGCTCGAGTCGGTCCTGAACAATTCTTAATGGCGCGCGGTCCGCTGTGTCGGCGGCAAACGCTTCCAGGTTGTCGCGCACGACCTGCAATGCTTCATCCAGATCCTGGCGAACCCAGCGGATAGCCGCACTGGCATTGGTTCCTTCAAGCATCATCCCTGATCACTCCCTGTGCAATCGGCGATTACCGGTCATGCTTGCTTCTTCACTGGCAGCTTGAAATCGGATACCGACTCCCGCAGCCGGGCAACCAGGTTTGCCAGCGTGCCCATGGAACGGGCCGTCTGGTTTGTTCCTTCGGATGTCTGGATGGAAATGTCCCGAATCGCATTCATCTCCCCAGCCACTTTGGTTGCCGTAACGGACTGTGCTTGTGCTTCTTGTGCAATCTCCTCGATCATGCGTGACAAGTTGATCGATACCGATTCAATCCGGCCCAGGGCTTCACCGGCGTCTTCTGCCTTCTTGGCGCCGTTGACCACTTCTGAAGTCGTCGACTCCATGGAAACGACGGCTTCGGCAGTGTCCGTCTGGATGTTCTGCACCAGCATTTCGATGCGGCGCGTAGCATTCGTGGCACGCTCGGCCAGGCGCTGAACTTCATCTGCTACGACTGCAAAACCACGTCCGGCACCACCGGCCGAGGCGGACTGGATCGCCGCATTCAGGGCCAGGATATTGGTTTGCTCGGCAATGCCGTTGATGAGTTCGACGATATCGCCGATTTCCTGCGACGATTCGCCAAGTCGCTTGATGCGTTTGGACGTCTTCTGAATCTGGTCACGAATGGTATCCATGCCGCGAATAGTCTGTTGCACCATTTGCGAACCATTGTTGGCAATCGCAACCGACCGTTCAGCTACTTCGCTCGATTCCCTTGAGCGCGCTGCCATCTTGTCAAAGGAGCCAGCCATCTCGTTGATCGTGTCTGTTACTGCGCGGACCTGCTCAGCCTGTCGGCCTGATGCCTCGGCCAGGTTGGTGGTGGTCGTCATGGTCTCTTGCGCCGATTCAGCGACCGTCAGGGCAGTCATGTTGATGCCTGTGACCAATTCACGCAGTTGCTCCACCGCAAAGTTGACCGAATCCGCAATGGCGCCGGTCATGTCATCAGTAACGGTGGCATGGACCGTCAGGTCACCGTCGGCCAGGGATTCCATTTCATCCAGAAGGCGCATGATGGCTTGCTGATTGCGCTGGTTTTGCGTACCTGCTTCCAGTGCGCGTTTGCGCTCGGCGATCAGGAAGGCGCGCACCAGCCAGGAGACGATGGCCAACATCAGTATCAAGGCCAGAGAGCCTGACCAAAGCGAGGGCCAAACCTGTGAACTCGATAGCCCCTGGATGACTTCGGCAACCAGGCGCGCCTGGTCAAACATATCCTTGCTGTCCAGGAATATACTGTCGGCAGCATTGCGCACGGCCACCAGGTCTGCTGACGAAGTGAGGATAAAATCAATCTGCGGCTTGATCTCGGTGAACAGATCACTGACTTGGGCAAGGGAATTGAGAGCATCGGTATTGCGCACCTGGGTTACACCCACCTTGGCGCTGCCGTGCAGCAGGGCATTGAGCATCTGCTCGAAGTAGTCAACTTCTTTGCGGAAACTGTTAACTGAGCCGGCGACACCATTGCCGTCACGCAGGATTTCGTTGAGGTGGCGCAGGATGCGGTCGGACAGCACCAGCTGCCTGCCGGCGACGAAGATCTGCTGGCTGGACGCATCGTTCTTGGTCAGTACCCGTACTGCTTCATCCGTCAATGCCTGCATTTTTGGCAGTGTGTCGATGAACAGAGCGCTGGACTTTGCCAGGCTCATCACGAGTTCTTCCCGTTCGAGGATGGTTTGCGCATTTGAATCCACGCGCTCCCAGGTATCGTTAAGAGTCGTGATGGACTCCCGCATTGAGCGAGGCAGTGGCGGCAGGGACTGCGCCGGGTCGCCCGTCATCAGGCTCGTCATTGCCTGGTTGATATCACCGCGCGCATCACCGAGTTCGAAAAATGAGATCACGGTCCCTTCAGCCGATTCCAAAGCGGATTTCGCCATTTGCTGGGAAAGCACCTGGATGTTGGTGGTATTTCCAATCCAAATTTGCTGGTTACGGCTGTCACGGGTGATGAGAAAAAATGTCACTGCAACAAAGGCCAACAGGAATACAAGTAAGCCGACCATGATGTATAAAAGCCCCGAGCGCTGCAGTGCCGGCCTGGAAGATTCGCTTTTCATGTGCGTTTGCTCTTTCTCGGGATTGAGTAAATAGCCTTTTTGGGTAGCTTGCCCCCGCTTGTCCAGGATTCTAAGATGCAGAGCCATTGAGAAACTCCGTTGTCTTGAACAACTGATCGAGGTCCAGTTCATGCCAGGACTCGGTGCCGAGACGATGCTGCTTGCGCACCAGTTGTTGCAGGGGTGAACTGTCCGGCAGCTCGGCATCTTGTGCATCGCCGTTAAGGAAGTGGCGCTGGCCGAAAACCTCGTCAATAAGCAACCCTACCGGGGCCTTTTGCGGACCAGTGGACAGCAAGCGGCTACGCGGGGTGAGTTGTGATTTTGCACCCCCCAGGTAACAGCCAAAATCAATAACGGTCATAAGGTTGCCGCGCACATTGGCCAAACCGAGGATCCAGGGTTTCGCTCCCGGCACGGGCGTGGCCTCCGGAAGTGGGATTATTTCCTGGACTTTTTCGATATTGCAGGCGAGATGGGAGTCACCCAGGCGGAACGTCACGCCACTCCATTCCAGCGAATGGCCGCCGCCAGCACCTGTGCCTGGCTTGAACGCTTCGCCGCGTCGCTGGTATTCCTGCAGCTTGCGGAAAGCCGCCTTGTCATTTTTTGTTTTCATCTGTCCCTTCACGTTCCGTGTTCGTGGACCTCGATGGTGCTGGTGGGCTTTGGCTTAACGGGTGGCTGCGTGCTGTGCCACCGCTGCAAGTAACTCGTCCTTGGTAAATGGCTTGGTCAGGTACAGGTCTGAACCCACCACCCGTCCGCGCGCCTGGTCGAACAGGCCGTCCTTACTGGTCAGCATGACGACGGGAGTGGCCCGGTACTGTGCGTTGTTCTTGATGATGGCGCAGGTCTGATAGCCATCGAGGCGCGGCATCATAATGTCCACAAAAATGAGATCGGGATTGTGACGTGCTACCTTGGAAAGGGCGTCGAAGCCATTTTCCGCAGTCACTACTTCATGGCCTTCCGCTACCAGCATGCTTTCTGCCGAACGACGTATGGTCGCACTGTCGTCGACGACCAGGATACGAAGACCTGACGCTCGCGCTGTGGTGTTGAGTTTGACGGCTGTCCCGTTAGCGTGTTGCTGAGTCATAAAATCCATCCCTAGATATTTCTACCGCAGGCCCTCCTGGCCTCCCTTGTGAGAATACACCCTCTCCACCCAGCTTGCTTGGAATCCATATACTACCACTTTCAGGCGCACAAGCCAGTAGTTACAAGAGCTTATGTTAGAAAGCTAAGAAACACCTGAAATGTTTTTCCGGCTTCCAATGGGCGGCGTTTTTTGTGCGAAAGCTGGAACAGACAGGGTCGTGGGCTGATAATATGGACTGCACTTTTGCCGGGGGGTGCTGTACAGGGAATCGTCTCCAGGGATTAAACAAGGAAGAATGTATGCCAGTAGCCGCGCAGCAATCAGTAATACCATCCCGTACCGGGGTGGTGATGGACCCCATCGCAGGTATCAAGCCCTACAAAGATTCGACCTTTGCCATGTTGCTCGAAGCGCAACGCCGTGGCCATGAGCTTTGGTACATGGAACCAGCGGATCTGAGCGTGCACGATGGCACCGCCTTGGGAGTGATGCGTCCACTGCAGGTGCGGGACCAGCAGGAAAACTGGTTCACACTGGGCGAGCCGGCAAAACGCGAGTTGGCCTCGCTCGACTTCCTGCTGATGCGCAAGGACCCCCCGTTTGACCTGGCTTATGTCTACACCACCTACATTCTTGATCTCGCGGAGCGTGCCGGGGTGCTGGTGGTCAATCGCCCGCAGTCCCTGCGTGATGCCAATGAAAAGTGTTTCCTTACCCAGTTCCCGCAGTGTTGTGTGCCCACGTGGATTACACAGAGCAGCGCGGACATTCGGGCATTCGTCGCCCAGCATGGTTTGTCGGTGGTCAAGCCTTTGGGAGCAATGGGTGGGGAGTCGATTTTCCAGGCGCGGCCGGACGACCCGAATCTGAATGTCATCATGGAGACCATCACCCGGGGTGATCGCGACCTGATCATGGTGCAAAAATACATTCCCGAGATCACCCAGGGAGACAAGCGTATCCTGCTGGTGGACGGGACTCCGGCGCCGTATGCGCTGGCGCGGATACCCGGCCCGGGCGAGTTTCGCGGCAACCTCGCCAAGGGCGGCACGGGCAAAGGTGTGCCGCTGAGTGACCGGGACCGCTGGATCTGCACGCAGGTAGGCCCGGAACTGCGACGTCGCGGCATTCTGTTTGCCGGACTGGACGTGATTGGCGACTACCTCACCGAAATCAACGTCACGAGCCCGACGTGTATTCGCGAACTGGATGCACAGTTTGGTCTCAATATTGCGGCTGATCTTTTTAATGCCATGGAGCAACAGCACGGCGGGTAATGAGAAGCAGAACTAAATCACAACCCAACTGGTTGCAGGACCGGTTTATGCTGTGCCTGGTGGGCGCGATCGCCCTGCATGCAGTGATCGTACTGGGTGTGCGCTTTGGTCCCGAGTTGAAGCACATGCCAAGGCTGGCCGACACGCTGGACGTGGTGCTGGTCAAGTGGCGATCAGAAAAAGAGCCGGAAAAGCCGGACTACCTGGCCCAGGCCAACCAGCAGGGTGGAGGTCAGTCGAAGGAGAAACGGCGGCCTTCCCAGCCGGAAAGCGGCATGCTGCCTATTCCTGCCCAGGGGCATGACGCGCTGCAGAGCGCAGAGCAAGTGCCTGTGCCGCAAGACTCTCAACGTGAAGTCATCGCACAGGAGTCCGAGCAGGCTGCTGTGAAGGAGACGACCGAAATTGAGCAACCGGAAATACCGGCCCCGAGCGCCGCGCGGCTGATGACGCAGAGTATGGACATGGCCAGCATGCAACCCGAGCTCAGTCAACGTAAGGAGTTCGTATCAAAACTGCCCAGGCGCAAGCAGATTTCCGCCAACACCAAGCAATACGAGTTCGCCAGTTACATGAGTGCCTGGGTCTCCAAGGTAGAACGCGTGGGTAACCTCAATTACCCCACTGAGCTGCGGCAGCGGAAATTGCATGGTGACCTGGTCCTGTCGGTGGGGATTCACCAGAACGGGTCCATTGAAAGCATCCAGGTGATGCGCAGTTCGGGCATCCCGGAAATTGATGACGCAGCGCGGAACATCGTGCAACTGGCAGGGCCTTATGCGCCGCTGCCGGATGACATCGCCAGGCAGGTTGATATCCTGCAAATTGTGCGTACCTGGCGTTTTGAAACGACCTTTGGTTCGGAGTGAACCCGCGTAGCTTCCTGCAAGCAGCTCAAATTTCGCCGGCGTTGATCCACTTTCTCACCAGCGGCGGCTGGTAACTGGCAAATCGATCCAGCAGTGCGGATGCCGCGCTTTCGATCATCATCATTGGACGGTATTCCTCGCGCACGAATCCCTGCTGCATGGCGTGTTCCAGGAAGGCGCCCAGGTGGTCGTAGTATCCGGCCACGTTGAGCAAGCCACAGGGCTTGAGGTGCAGGCCCAGTTGCGCCCAGGTCAAAGCCTCGAAAATTTCTTCCAGCGTGCCCCAGCCTCCCGGCAAGGCAATGAAACCATCGGAAAGATCGGCCATCATGGCCTTGCGCTCGTGCATGGAGTCCACCACGAACAATTCATCAAGTTGCTGATGGGCAATTTCTTTCTGGGCCAGGTTTTTCGGAATGACGCCGACGGCTTTCCCACCTGCCTGCAACACTGCATCCGCCACAGCGCCCATCACGCCAACGCTGGCCCCGCCGTACACCAGGCCCAGTCCCCGCTTCACCAGTTCCTGCCCCAATTCGCGGGCAGCAGCCAAATATTCCGGGGACTTGCCCGGGCTGGAACCACAATAGACGCAAATGGAATTCATGGCTCTCTCAGTAACGCAGTCCAAAACCCACTTCGTAGTTCGCCGGGTATCCCGGGCTGGACTGGATAAAAATCTGGTTGAAATATGGCTCATCGGTGAGGTTGCGGCCCGTTGCAAAAATGTACCACCTGGCGCTCATGGATTCGAACCGCAGGAATACATTCAGCAAGCCAAAGCCTTCCTGCTTTTCGACCGGATCGTTATCTTTGGAGAAGTAGAAAGCCGAGCGATAGTTGTATTCAATCCGCAGCGAAAATGTGCCGAGGTCCTGCCAAGGCTGTGCGTAGTTGATGGCCGTCGTACCGGACCATTCCGGTGCACGGCTGAGCTTGTTGCCGGACAGATCATCATGACTCTCATCAGCGCCGAAATCGACAAATTCCCGCTGTGGCAACCACACCACGCCGGCGGAAATCGTCCATCGGTCGGAGATGGCAAAAAGCCCATCGAAGTCGAGGCCATAAACTTTGGCCTTGGCGGCGTTATCGATCACAGGAATCACCCCGGATGTTGACACCTGCAAATCCTTGAAGTCGTAGTAGAACGCAGACGCGTTCAGCGTCAATCTGTGATCCAGTGATTGGGACTTTACGCCGGTTTCAAAGGCAGTCAGGTTTTCTGGCTCAAAGCCGTCAAATTCGCCGTCAGCGAGTACGGTAGTGGTAAAGCCGCCGCTTTTGAATCCAGTGGAAACGCCTGCATAAGCAAGCACGTTTTCGCTCAGCGCATATTCCAGATCGAAACGCCAGGAAACGTGGCTCCAGTCATCCTCGGCGACTTTCAAAGGGTAGTCACCCGCCACTCTTGTTCCGACACTCGATACTCGATTTTTTTCGTGGCTGAGGCGTAATCCACCGCTAACGCTCCACAGTGGCGTAACCTGCCACGTTGCCTGGCCAAAACCGGCATAGGCAGTTTCTGAAGAGGAGGATAAATCGATCCGCTTCACCGGACTGAAAAAAGGCAAGGTAAGGTGAAAATTGCGAGATTCATCGCCACTGAAAAAATTGGCTCCGATCAGCCAGTCGAACGCGGCGCCCCCATTCGAGATCAGCTGGATTTCCTGGCTCCACTGCTCATAGGTGAGCGGGTCCACTCCCCGTACGCAGTCATTGAAAACAGGCTGAATTCCGGCACAATCATCAAGGCCACTTACCTTGCTGTGTGCATAGCCTGTAATGGAATGTAGTTGCGCAAAACCAAGATCGTATTCCACATTAAGGCTGACCGTATCATTTTCAGTTACCAGGTACGGATTCGGCAAGGTCACCGTGGTCAGCCAGATATCGTCCGGGTCGGGCAGGAAGGCAGGGTTCGGATCCCAAAGCTCGCCGCTGGCACCGTCATCGCGGACATACTGCGCCATGAAGTTGATTTGCAGCTTCTCGGTTGGGCTGGCCAGCCAGGAAACTCTTACTCCCCAAAAATCACTTTCGGCAAATTTCCTGTCATCAACGGAGTTGCTGATGTAGCCATCGCCCTCCGACCCGATGAAAGCCAGGCGCAAGGCGGATTTCTCGAAGGGTATATTGACTTGACCCTCTGCACGGGCGGTATTGAAGCTGCCGTAGGCCGCTTCGACATGTGCAGTGAACTCATCCTGTGGCGCGCGGGTAATGTAGTTGATGGACCCGCCCGTTGCGTTGCGCCCATATAGTGTGCCCTGGGGACCCTTGAGCACCTCGATGCGTTCCAGGTCAAACGTGCGGGCTATGGCCAGGTTGGAAGTGGCCAGATAGACGCCGTTCAGATGATTCGCAATGGACAGGCTGCTGCCGCCCTGGTCGGCTATGCCACGCAAGGCGAAGCCCGCGCCAAGCATGCCGACGCTATTCACCACCAGGCCGGGGATGTTGAACTGCAGTTCGTACACACGAGTCACATCCGCCCGTTCGAGAAAGTCTTTGGACAGCACCTGCACGCTCATGGGGATGTGCTGCACGCTCTCTTCGATTTTGCGCGCAGTGACAATAACTTCCTCGAGCAGGTCTTTCTCCGCCTTTGCGACCAGGGATGTCTGGGGAAACGCCGCCGTTGAAATCAAAAAACCAAAAGTGGACAGGCCCATCAGCCATCCGGCACGCTTTGTCACGCGGTGCTGCTCGCCGCAGCTGACGACCATTGCAATCCTTCCCAAAGCTGTTGCCGCATCTCGAGCTACTTGTAAGAGGACAGGTTCTAGACTATGGCCTTGCCGACCAGATGTCGAGGGTTTAGTCGGCAAGCCATAAAATTTCACAACTTCTCATAAGTATTCACAGCTTTCTAAAGATTTTCATGTCCGCCGGGGCGGAGCATTCCCTCCAACAGGAACCCAGGACGTCGGGAGATTAGGCCAACAGATACTGGAAACGAATCCGCCCAGGTCAGTTTACGATTGTACGCGGGGGGTGTTACGTCGCAGTCTCAGCCCGGCGATCAAGGCGAAAGCGCTCAACATCATCACGATGCTGTATACGGCCGGTGCCACAATCCAGTCCGGTTGCCGCAAAAGGTTCAGCGCGACCAGCATACCCAGGCCCACGTTCTGGATTCCTGTGTCAATGACGATGGTAAGGCGTTGGCTGGTAACCAACCCAAATGATCGGGCCAGAAGGTAGCCACCCAGCATGGAAGTCAGGTTGAGGGCCAGTAGCACTGGCAAGATCACCTTAAAATTATTCAGCAGGAAATCAAATCCTACGGTAAATGCACCCAGCAGAAGGATGGCGAGGACAACCAGGTTGCCAATCGTCAACCAACGAGCAGCGTTCAGCGCCAGGCGCTCAGCAAACCTGCGAACGAACATTCCAGCGGACAAAGGCAGCACCACGATCACCAGAAGTTGCTGGACTGTGGGGCCCAGCGGCAGCTGAATGGCACCGCTATGGCTGATTTCCGTTGCACCTGGCTGGATGATATCCAGTCCCATCCCGACAATTATCGGAACGGTCACCAGCGCCAGCACGCTGGACAGGGCTGTGAGTGTTACTGACAGGGCAACATCGGCACGGGCCAGGAAGGAGAACGAGTTGGAGGCAACACCGCCGGGACACGCCGCCAGGATGACAATTCCGGCGGAAATCTCCAACGGCAATGACAGGAAATGCACCAGCAGAAACGCAATGGACGGTAACAGGATGATCTGGGCCAGCAGGCCGGCGAAAACAGCTTTTGGAAAGCGCGCAAGGCGCAAAAAATCACTGCCCGTCAATTGCAATCCCATGCCAAACATCAGCACCACCAGCGCTATTGGCAGAACCAGCCTTAGGAATGTTTCAACCAACTGGCAGGACCATCGTCATTGCTCATCCCGGAAGTACTCTGCGGGTGGCGCAGGTGACAAGCTCGCGTTTGATTGTGTGAACTCCTCCAGGCTGCCGGCGAGCTCGAGCCGATTACCGGTGCCACGATTGGCTTCGAGCTCCGGGCCGAATACATCGGCATAGCTGTTCGCGCGCGGTTCTGAGCTGCCGGTCACGTCGCGCATAAACACGCTCAGGATGTTCCGGTCACCCGGCGGAAATTCACGGTTGTCATCGAACTCGAGGTCCGACAGTGCGCCTTGCAAAATAAGATCAGCCGCGCCTTCTCCTTCAGTCTGGATGAGTGTGCCGCGTAGTTCCATCTCCAGGCGGTTGTCCGTGAGCGGACCTGAAGCGCTTTTCCAGCGCCGCGCGCCGCTGGCGCGGATGCCGGTCTTGAAGCCGGTGATGCGATCATGGTCAGAAATTATGCGGGCAACATTGAAGCTGGCGCCCGGAGAGGCCAAGCCGGGAATGTGTGAACTGCTGCCGCCATAGACCCGCCAGGCAACGACATCGTATCCGCCGGGACGCAGTGCGTAGAGGTTGTTGCGCGATTCGAACATTGCTTCGGCGCCGATCACCAGGTCGGGCCGGCTGGTCCCGCCAGCAACGTTCAATGCTCCCTCGAGCACGTTGCCTTCAAGCACGATCGACACTTTGCCATGGGCGGCAAAGTTGATGATGAACACCGCGCCGCCCCCGCCGTTGGCCCTCAGGATGGATCGCTCCATGCGGACCGCGATTGCGGCGCGCTCGTGCGGGGGCGGGTCGTCCTGCCTTGCCGGGTTGCGGGTCAACACCAGGAGATCGTGCCCGATCGGGCCGTCCAAGGCCACGCCCATGGGATTCGGGTTGATGATTTCGCAATCGCGGATTTCCGCGGAAACCAAGTCATTCGCGGCGCGCGACCCCACCACGATCACATTGCCCGAGCGTTGCGGTGTGCTGCCAGGCTCAGTCTTCAGATCCTCAAGGCGCAGGCCGCTGAGGACAGAGTCGTTGCCCAGGGTCAACAGGTCGCCGGCAAACCCCGATACCACACGGATCGTTGTCGCAGTGCCCGGTTCAAATCCGGCAGGCAATTCGTTCTCCAACCGCATCACGCCCGCACCTTCAAGGGTCGCCCCGTCCGGTACGGTCAGTGGGCCAACGACAAGGTAGTCACCCGGCAGCATGCGGATGTGTCGACGCGTGTTTTGCGGCTGCAGCGCGGTCACGAGTTCCCCCGCTGTGCTGACGAGGATCACCTTGGCCGAGCCCGCCTTGGTCGACATGCACCCGGTCGTTGCCACAATGGCGGGCGCGAGCGTAAGCACAAGCGCAATTAGAGGCATAAGTAGAAGCTTGGGCACGTCCCTGCTCCGCACCGGCATGCGGAGCTCAGGGTGCATCATTGGCGGATACGGATGAAAGCCAAACTCGTTGCATGATGTCTTTAAAACCCGGTGTGGCACGAAGGTTGTTCCACTTGGAATCGACCTGCAGGAAGGTCATTTTCGGATCTCTCTGTTCAATTCCGCGCTCCAGCCAGGCCAGCGTCTCCTCGGTCTCACCCAGGCCGTTGTAGAGCAGAGCAATATGATAAGGCGGGACATACCTGGAAAAGGATAGTTGCAGCAGCTCATCCAGCAGCGCTTTTGCGCCTTTGCGTTTGCGCAGTTTCACCAGCGCGCAGGCTGCCGCCGCCATGGCCAGGGTACTGCCGCCGGAAAGCCTTCGTGCCGCCTCCGCTTCGGCGAGAGATTCAGCAAACCGCCCGATTTCAAGATAAACAGCTGAAAAGTAGAAATGCGTCATCCAGAACTGTGCGTCCAGTGCGAGGGATTTCTGCAAACTTTCCAGGGCTGCACCGGCTTGCCCGCTGTTCAGCAGCAACAGACCTTCAAGCGCATTACTGAGCAGGTGCAGCGGATTGAGCTCCCTGGCGCGTTTTACTTCAGCAAGCGCTTCCGCGTGCTGCCCGATGTTGGACAGTAAATGCGCATAGCCAAGGTGACTCTCCGGTTCGTTGGGATCAAGCTTCAGGGCTTGTCTGAAGTGATTTTCCGCAGCGCTCCAGTTCCACTCGTACCAAAACGCGATCCAGCCAAGGATGGCATGACCTTCGGCCAGCGTATCGTCAAGTTCCAGCGCCTTTTGCGCCGCCGCTTTCGCGCCTGGGTAAAAATCGCCGGGGCGCAATTCGCCTGCCAGCGGTAGCCGGAACAGCGCGTTGGCCAGACCGACATAAGCCTCGGCGTAGGCCGGGTCGATGGCAATGGCTTGTTGGAAATAAGCCACGCCGGTCTGCATCTCCGGCAGTGTCAGGCGAAAAAGATGAAAACGTCCCTTGAGATACAATTCGTAGACTTCGGCATTGTCCGTATGCCGTCGGATCAAGCGCTGCTGCTCTGCATGGCCTAGCTGCAATGCCAAAGCGGCCACCACCCGCTCGGCAATGGCATCCTGCACCGCAAAGATATTGGAGAATTTCTCATCAAACGTGCCGGTCCACAAGGCGGCGCCCGTCGCGACCTGCATCAGCCGTACCGTCACCCGGATGGTGTCGCCCCAGCGTTGAATACTACCTTCCAGGACCGATTCGACGCCCAGCTCCCGGCCCGCTTGCAGGGAGTTTTGCTCCACATCAACGTACTTGCGCACCGAGGCTATGGGGCGGACGATCAATTTTCGAATGCCGCTTAAGCGCGCTATCAGCGTGTCCGCCATGCCCAGTTCCAGGGCAAGGTCGCGGTGTTCTGCCACCAAAGGCTGGAAGGGCAGAACAGCAATGGCTCTGGCAGCGGCCTGGGCAGTAGCCGTGCTTTCCCCGGCTTTCGTTGCGGGGGTTTGCACTTCAGCGACGAAACGATAGCCACGCCCCGGCACGGTCACAATGTAGCGGTGTTCGCCCTTGGCCTCCCCGAGCACCCGCCGCAGCGCAGAGATGATCTGGTTCAGGTTGTTTTCCTCGACCACCCGTTCCGGCCAGACCGCTTTCATCAATTCTTCTTTCTTCAGCACCACCGCCCGGTGTTCAACCAGATACAGCAGGGCGTCGAACGCTTTCGCGGTTAAAGGCACAGGCTGGCCATCGCCCTTGAACAGCAGCCGCTTGGCCGTATTCACGCGAAATGTTCCGAACTCATAAACCTGTTCTTGTGGCTCGGTCATGCGGACTTCATAATTTTTCAGAAAGTTTCAGAACATTCTAAAGACTTTCACCGTTAGGGGGGAAGAGTATTGCTCCACACCAGAGCTTAACAGGAGCAAGAAATGGACCGTACCCTGAACTTTGAGCGCCCAAAGACCTTCGCATCAACCCGCGGCTCGTCGCGGCTGCTCTTTGCACCAGCCATAGTGCTCGCATTTTCGGTGTGCGTCTCCACGCCTGCCTGGGCGACGGGATCCGTCCTGAGCGGCATGTTTGACGGTTCGGAGCCGGTCATTGCACCGCTTGCCATTGATCCGCAGTCGGCGACAAAAGAATGCGCCAGCGCCCCTTCTGGATACCTGCAAAGCACCTTTGAGGTGTCCGCGACCGGCGCCTACCGCTTCCATGATGAGCTCGGTGACATGCGCTACTTTGGTAATGTCGGTCAGGTAGATGTGACAGCGCAGGTGTACGAAGGCAGTTTCGATGCCTCACACCCCAGGCAAAACCTGATAGCGTCCGGGGGATTTTACTACGCCGTCAGCGATGTAAACCTGAGCGCAGACACACTTTACGTGCTGGTCGTGCAACTGCAGTGCTCACCTGCAGAAGAAGGCGCATGGGTGGTGACCTTCGTTGGCCCCGGAAGCGTCAGTTCCGATCATGTGGTGTCGGTGCCGGCCTTCACGCTGGGAGCTTTCGCAGACGATGATCCGAGCATTGACAGCTCGTATTACTGGGACGGGTGGGGTGGGGGATACGGCCGATACCAGCAATTGGGACCGATACAGGTTTCCCGAGACGGCGCCCACTACTTCAATGGTTTAAATGGTGCAGGGCAGTGCCTGTTGGTATATACCGCGCCCTTCAAACCCAATGACTTATATGCCAACTTTGTAGCGGGAGCAGATTCGTTCGGAATCATTCAGCTTGAGTCCGGACAGGATTATTACTTCGTCATCCAGGAGTGTCATGGTGACAACAGCGATGAGTATCTGTTCGTTTTGGCGCCACCCGCACCGTTCCGGATAAACCAGGGCCTCTCGGACAGTTGGTACAACCCAGAGACCCCGGGTCAGGGATTTTTCCTGGACGTATTCGAACAACGCAACGAGGTATTCCTGGGGTGGTTCACCTACGCAACCGATCCTGCGACAGACGACGTGGATGGCCACCGCTGGATGACCGCTTTCGGGAAGTTTGAGGGGAGTTCCGCCGATCTGGCCATCGAATGGACAGCGGGGGGAGCGTTCGACGCGACACATCCCGTACCCGAACAGCATGTGGATGGCAGCATCCAGCTGGAATTCAACGACTGCACTTCCGGCCAGATCACCTATGGCTGGGGCCTGGACGGATCTGGCGCTGGTGCCGTAAGCGGTGTAATCCCGATCCAACGCAATGCCAACGATGCGGTAGCACTATGCGAATCGCTGTATGCAGGCCCCGGCACGCCCGGACCCCTGTAGAAACCCAAGGAGAAAATTCCCATGTTTACATTATCACGTGTTGTAGCACCAGCCTTGGCCTTGACGATATGTCTGTTCGGTTCGGCTTCTCTTCGCGCCGAGAATACTGTTCTGAGTGGAATGTTTGACGGTAGCGAACCACACATTAACGCCCTGCAGAGCAGTTATTGTTCCAAGGGTCCGTCAGGCTATCGCCAAACCAATTTCACGGTTTCCGAAACCGGAAATTACACAGTTTCAGACGTCTTTTCGAACTTGGAATACTCAGGCGGACTGAATGTCAGCCCTTACGTGTACGAGAGCAGTTTCAGCCCAGCCACTCCAGAGCTGCATGCGAAATATTCTTCTGGGGAGGGGTATTACAGTTTCAATAAGGATGACACCTATGTGCTGGTCGTGCAGGATAAGTGCGGAAACGAAGAGGGCGCGTGGGCCGTAGCGCTCTCTGGCCCAGGATCGGTCGGTTCGAACAACGTCGTTGCTGTGCCCGGATTCACGCAAGGAAAATTCAGTGTAAATGATCCAATCATCGATCATTCCCCCGTCGGTCCTTCCCCCATTGGTTGTGGACCCACCAGCTACCAGCAGTCAGGGCCAATCCGCGTCTCCCGCAGCGGCACCTACTACCTCTCCAGTGTTTGGGCGCCACATCTGACGAGTGTAATCGTGCTGATCTACACGGCGCCCGTCAATCCCAGAGATCTTGAAGAAAATCTTGCGCCCTATGCAGCGAGTGGGCAAGGGTTCGAACTAGAGGCCGGAAGGAATTACTACTTCGTTGCTGAATCGTGTGGTGATGACAGGTACGGTGAGTACTTCTATGTCGTAGCGCCGCCAGCGCCCTTTCGCATTAACCCCGGTCTTTCCGGCACCTGGTACAACCCGGACACACCGGGGCAGGGTTTCTTTCTCACTTTCTACGAACAACTCAACCAGGCATTCCTGGGCTGGTTCACCTATACGGATGATCCAGCGCCAGGTGACGAGTATGGCCACCGCTGGATGACGGCATTCGGGCCGTTTGAAGGTGCTTCCGCACAGCTCGCCATCGAATGGACCGGTGGGGGAGGGTTCGACTCTGCGCAACCCGCACCCAACCAGAATGTGGTGGGAGACATGCGGCTGGATTTCACCGACTGCTCCACAGGCCAGGTCACTTATGCCTTCGGCCCCGATGGGACGGGCGGATCTCTGGTTAACGTAATACCGATCCGGCGCCTCACCAATGATCGTATCGCATTGTGCGAAAAGCTGTACGCCGGTCCCGGCATGCCGGGGCCGCTGTAGCGGCTCAAGCTCGTTAAATCGGGCAAAGCCATTGAACAGAAAGACAAAATGGGAGAAGAAAATGATCGGTACCTGGGATATCGAAGTCACTTTGCGTAATCGTGCTACAGGGCGTGCTACCGGGGCATCCACCAAACCCCTGCGTGCGGTGGATACCTTTACCAGCGGTGGCGCATTGATCGAAACGGGCGTGCATGCCACACCCCAACCGCACAGCCCCGGCCAGGGCACCTGGCGGCACATCTGCGGGCAGAACTACTCCGCCGTGCTGCGCTTTTTTCACTTTAACCCGGATGGCTCCGTGGCCGAGACGCGCAAAGTCACCCGTCACCTCGAGCTGAGCAAAGACGGCAACGAGTTCACCGGCACCGCGTCCATCGAAGTATTCGACGCTGACGACTGCCTGGTTACGGCGCATTGCGCCACCGAAACCGCCAAGCGGTTTGGCTAATTTACTGAGGAGTTTGATATGAAATCCAACGTTATTGTTTTGCGAACGATCATCACCCTGCACTTGTTGCTGTTTGCAATTTCCGCATTGGGACAACCGATCTCGTCGGCCAGCGCCAGTCGGCGCGGTGCAGCAAGTGCCGCGCAGGAACCGGCCCCTCCCCCTGCAGAAACGCCTGCTCCGGCAGCGAATTCTGCTGCAGGCATAACTGCTGAGGCCTCGGTACTGGCTACTCCCGACGCGACTCAGGCCGCGACACCATCGCTCGAGGAGGCGCTGAAGATGGACGACAGTGCCGTGATCGTTGTTGATGGTGCCGATGTTCGGATCGGTGATTTGCGGAGTTCAGTCATGGCAGAGCTCGAGCGCGCTTCGGGCAGCCCGCCACCGACGAAGGCTGTGCGGGCCAAACCCGATTCGGCCATGCCGGACACCTCGGTAGGCACTGCTGCTTCCGCCATCAACCGCAGTAACCCAATCAAGGAGGCCGAGGAAGCCTGCGCCGAAGGGGTGCCGTGGGTCTCGCGAGTCGAAGGAACCGTGACATCCGGCAACCGCTTCACCATCAAGGGTGCGTGCTTTGGTGACCGTCCCGGCAAGGTCGAACTGATCGGTAATTTACCGCCGGAGGCGCAGCGGGCGGCGTTTGAAGAATGGACCAAAAACAAAATCGTCGCAGTCATGCCACGCGTGAGCGGGGCGGACGATGGCACTGTGGGGGTAACCGTCGTTGCAGCGGGCGGGCAGCGCTCGGCCGCGAAACAGGCTAGGTTCTTTGCTGAACGTGAGTCCGTGCAGGTGTCGGCGGAGCGGTGGCGGCCGTCCAATCTGCTTCAAACCCCGCTGACGTTCACAGTAATCTCATCACCTGGTTCTGGAGAACAATACGACGATCCTCACCTAAAGCTCACGGGTCTTTCAATATTCCAGATTACCGTTCATCCAAGCTGCTGGCTCGACGACGTAGGCGCTGTCGCACATTCCGGGCGTGTTACCAGCATTCGCTGGGCCGATGAAGGCCCGCCGCTACCGAATATGGGCTCCGTCGAACTGGACTGGAGTCTTAGCTGCACCCACAGAAAGCGGGAGACAACTAGTACGTTCACGTCTGAATGGAGTTGGACAAGTGTCTGTGGTTCGAACATCGAGCTGAACGCCACAGCCCTGTGCCCAATCGGCGTGCTCCCATGAAAACCCACCACCGCTGTGTTGAAAACCACCACTGATCTGGAGAGATAGCATTTATGCGCAACTTGATCATCACGCAATCCGCACTTTGGACCCTGGCCGTGGCTCTTCTCGCTCCAATGGTTGCCTGTGGCGGTAGCGATGAGGCTCAGTCTGCAGCCGCTGCGTTGCAGGGTGTCACCGAAGTCCAATCGGCCTCGGGGGGAAGCACCTGTACTTTGATCACAGCGCAGGAGCTCGAGGCCATTGTGCTTATGCCGGTGCAGCCGTCCTCGGCTGCAGTGAGCGCCGGTGGCTGTGTTTGGGACACTCCCGATGATCCCGACGGTTTCGTGATGGTGGCAGTGGTTAGCGGCGACTATTGGGAGAAGCCCAATCACTCGCCCGGATACAAAGCGCTGAGCGGAATCGGTAGTGAAGCCTTTGTGATCAATGAACTGGATGGCTGGAAAGCGGGCGCCTTGCTGACAGGGGAAATGGCTATTGTCGTCCGGGTGGATGTCTCCGGCGAAACGGAAGCAATGGCAGTTGAGTTGCTCCAGAAAGTGGTATCAAACGCCAACAAGAAAGACGAAGAGGCGGAGAAAAAAGCGAACGTAACAAACTAAATCCGGCTTAAAGCAGCAAGTCCCAATTCGAGTCGAGTCGATACCGGGCCAAGCCCGGCATGACGGGCACATTTTGGCAACTACAATCGCAACAGCACGACCACCGTAATGCCGGTCAGCAATGGTATCGCCACCCGACGCACCAGCGTGAAGGGATTGGTGTGTGTTAGCGCGGCGCACATAAGCACCACTGCGGCAACCGGTGACATGGTGCGCCCGGCAGCGCTGCCGAGCGAGACCAGCGCGCCGATGGCAACCGGGTCGAGGCCGAGTGCGACTGCGGGGTCGTGGAAAAATCCGTAGAGGCTTTGCGTGCTCGCCATGCCGGATCCGCTGATCGCGGCGAAGGTCAGCGGCACGAATGCGGCTAATGGTTTGATCAGGCCCGGTACTTGTTCGATGAGGTTTCCCAGTGAGTTTGCCAGTCCTGCTGCCTGGATAGACTTGCCGAAGCAGTTGGCAGTCACGATAAGGCTTACCACGTTGGCAAACCCGTAGCCCGCCCCGGCGAAGAATTCCTTGACGCTGTCGCGCGCCTTATTCGGTGTGACCAGTGCTGCGGCCAGCACCCCGATGAGCATGGCAAGGCCGATCAGCCGGCTGCTGTAGGCCGGGTCGCGCGCGCCGTCCGGCAGGGGCGCAATAACCCAGGCATCGGGCACATCGATGAAATTGAACGGCGGTGCCGCCGCGAACAGCAATACCAGTGGCACGAATGGGATCATCGCCTTGAGCCAGTTAATGCTGGTCGGTTCAGCATCCGCGTCTGGGGCTGGATGGCCGGTCAGAAACGGCGAAGCTGCAGTGTGTGCCGCAGTCTCACTGTGCTGAGTCACGCTGCTCGGGGCAGCACTGCCTTGAGTCGGTCTGCTTGGAATTGCACTGTCGAGGCTCGCCGCCGAACCCTGCACTGCGGCGCGTTTCGCCTTGCGTTCCCACCACAGACTCAACGCCCAGAATACGCAGGCTGCAATGGCGAGTTGGGGAAACACCAGTTTCGGCATGTACTCGCTGGCCATGGTGGTGGTGGGCACCCCGGTCTCCCGGAATACCGTAAGTAACTCCGGCGCACCGGGGTTGAGTAGTTCGCCGCCAATGGATGCGCCCAGCAACAAACAGGATCCGATGGTTGCCATCGAGTAGCCCGCTGCACGCATTAGCGGCACCACCACCGCGCCGAGGCACACCGCAGTGCTGGTCTGGCTTACCAGTGGAATGTTGACGAGAAAGCCGCTGGCGATAACACCCGGCACCAGCAGTACATGGAAGTGGCGCAAGGGGTTCATTAGCAGCATGACCAGATGCCGGTCGCACCCGGTAAATTTCAGCACGTAGGCGAAACCCATGGCAGTGCAGATAGGCACGACGAATTTTTCGTTGGAAAACGTGGCGAGGAATTCGCGCACAACCAGCGGCACGTCGCCGGCCACTGCGGCAATAATCAGTGCGGCGCCGAGCAGAACCAGGCGAACATCCCAGCCTTTAACCACCAGCACCACGGCCGCGCCCACGATGCTCAGCGCGAGTATCTGTTCAAATCCCATTGGTCCGGCTCCCCCTTATTGTTTCTTCGGCCAGGCAGGCCACTACTGCTGAACGGCCTTGAGTTTCTGCGGGTCATGTTTGTAGTCAAAAATGAAAAACAAGGCCACGCCCAGCACCAGGGCATAGCCTGCGAAGGAAAACCAGATGCCGGGCCAGTCTTTCACACCGCCAACCGTAAAATAATCCACTACTACTCCGCTCACCATTCCGCCGAGGAATGCCCCCGCGCCGTTGGTCATGAGCATGAACAAGCCCTGGGCGCTGGCAACCATATTGCCGGGCGCCTCGGTTTTCACAAACAGCGAGCCGGAAATAATGAAGAAATCGAAGGCCATGCCGTAGACGATCATGGAGAGAATAAGGAAGGTCATGCCCGCTCCGGGGTTGCCAATACCGAAAAAAGCAAAGCGCAGCGCCCAGGCGAATGCGCTCATCAGCATTACTTTCTTTATTCCGAAGCGCAGCAGGAAAAAGGGGATCGTCAGGATAAACAGGGTTTCGGATATTTGCGAAACGGACATCAGCAAGCCGGGATGATTGACCGCGAACGAGTCCGGATAGAGCGTTGTAAAGTCATACAGGAAGGGCTGGCCGAATGAAGCGCCAATCTGCGGCGCAGCCCCCAACAACATGGAGAAGAGGAAAAACACCAGCATCTTCTTCTGCTTGAACAAAACCAGCGCATCCAGGCCAAGTTTTGAAACCAGTGACCCGCCCCGGCTTGCGCGTGCCGGCGGGCAGGAGGGCATGGTGAAGGCATAAATGCCCAGCAGTACTGCCGCTGCGGCGCCGATGTAAAACTGAAAATGACTGACTGTCCACCCCAGTAAATCCACGGTCCACATGGCAGCAATAAAGCCGATGGTTCCCCACACGCGGATGGGTGGGAAGGTGGTTATGATATCGCAGCCATACTTTTCCAGGACCCGGTAGGACACCGCATTATTCAGCGCGATGCTGGGCATGTAGGCCATGGCGTTCAGGAGCATGAGGAAATACATCGAACCGAAGTCGCTCACACTGGAGGCCAGGAGCAAGGAGACTGCGCCTACGAGATGGCAGGCCCCTAGCACGCGCTCCGCGTTTACCCATCGGTCGGCAACCATTCCCAGCACGGCAGGCATGATCAGGGAGGCAATGCCCATGGTGGCGTAAATGCTGCCCACCTGGCCACCGGTGAATTTGAGCGTAACGATCATGTAGCCGCCAAGTGAAATCAGCCATGAGCCCCAGACAAAGAGCTGCAGGAAATTCATCACCACGAGGCGGTGTTTAATGGTCATTAGGTTCTGCTGGTTATCTGTTCAGCGGAAAGTATAAACCACCGTGGTGTCGCTGTGCCGCCATCATCACCGGCTGGTGCGCGAGGGGTTAGCGGAAGTTCGGGCGAGACCATCGTGCGCGAAGCCTTCAAGGACTCGTCATCCCGGCCCCCGAGCCGGGATCCACTCGGCCTCGGGATTCCGGGTCAAGCCCGGAATGACGAACCTTCGCGGGAATTTCTTAGCGTTGTTCGACACTCACGCCCATTGCGGTATTCGCATTACGCCCAAAACCGCCCAGAGCCAGTGGCTGGGAGAAACAATGTACGACGATGTGGCCATTCAGGTGATGTTGCAGCTTCAATAGTGGTCAGACTACCGACCCGCCCTGGGATAACCACTGGTCGCACTGCCCGGTGATCTTCACGATTGTTATTCGGGTAGCGCGGTATTTAGTTCAGTCACGCCGCAGACGGTCGGAGACTGCAACTGGCGTTGGGAAATTCAGCACCACGATGGTGGACGAGCCGATAAAGGTGATCACCGTGGCGATTTGGATCATCAGTACCACTTCGTGTCCGATGGCGGGGTTCTGCATCGCCAGGAAGGTGATCAGCAAGGAAAATTCACTCATCTGCCCCAGCCGCCAGCCGGTTTCCCAGGCCAGCTTGGGTGTTTCTGCCACGCTGCCAAAGGCCAAGCGGTAAACCACTGGCTTTAGAGCCAGCATGACCACACCCAGCACCAGTGTGGGCATTATGACCTTGCCTGCAACGTCGAGATCGAGGCTGGCGCCCAGGGCAAAAAAGAACAGTACGAGGAAGAAGTCCCTGAGGGGCCTGAGGCTTTCTGCAATAAAAAGCGCAATCGGGCTGGTCGCTACCGTAATTCCGGCGATGAACGCGCCGATTTCATAAGATAGTCCGATTGTATGGGCAAGCTGGGAAATGCCCAGGCACCAGGCCAGGGTCAGCAGGAAAACGAATTCCTGCACCCGGTCGAATCTCTGGAATAATTTCAACAGTACGTAACGTTCCAGCGCATAGGCCACGGCGATCAGTGCAGGTAAGGTCAGGAACAGCAGTCCGACGTCGCGGATGACGTAGCCGATTACCTCACCTTTGGCCGTGCCCATGCCGCGCAATACCAGCATGGCAACAATGGCGATGAGATCCTGCAGCAACAGCACGGAAATGATCACCTCGCCGGTGTGGCGATGGTGCAGAATAGTTGTCGGCAGCAACTTGATACCGATGATGGTGCTGGAAAACATCGCGGTGACACCAACCAGCAGGCTCTCGCTGGTCGTGAAGCCAAAGGCCTGTGCAATGAGCCAACCAGCCGCGCAGAAAACGACGGACGTAATCAGTGTTACCAGGGTCGTTTGCCCCAGCAGCAAAGCCAGCTTTTTCGGTGACAGGGTCAGACCGAGCAGGAACAGAAGGAAAATGATGCCCACCTGGGCGATGTTGGCAATCAGGCTGGTATCAGCAACCCACGCGAGGCCCCAGGGTCCAAACGCAGCGCCGAGCAAAATATAACCTATGATCAGCGCCTGGCGCGCGTACAGCGCCAGGGTGGCAACCAGCGCTGCCCCGGTGAAAATTAAAAATAGTGAATAGACAATGGACTGCTGTTCGGCCACGCGCAGACTCCGGTAGTCGATGCGGCTTCGGTCAGTAGATCAGCGCCCACCGATGCGGGTCAAGCCTCTAGCGCGCATTTTTTGCTTCGGTTGTCTCTTCCCATTTGCTCACCACCACGGTGGCCACACTGTTGCCCACTACATTGGTGGCGCTGCGGCCCATGTCGAGCAGGGGATCGATGCCGAGCAACAGGGCCAGTCCCGCTTCGGGTATGTCAAAGGTTGCCAGGGTTCCGGCAATAACGACCAGGGAGGCCCTGGGAACGCCAGCGATGCCTTTGCTGGTGATCATCAGGACCAGCAGCATGCTCAGTTGGGTGGAAAGCGGCAAATGCATGCCATAGGACTGCGCGATAAACAGGGAAGCAAAGGTCATGTACATCATGCTGCCGTCGAGATTGAAGGAATAGCCTAACGGCAAAACGAAGCTCACCACCTTGTCTTTGCAGCCAAAGCGGCGCAGTTCTTCCATGGTTTTGGGAAAAGCTGCTTCGCTGCTGCTGGTGCTGAAAGCCAAAAGGATGGGTTCCTTGATGTGCCTGAATAACTCGATGACGCGTTTGCCAACCACCAGGTAAGCCGCAAGTCCCAGCAACACCCACAAGGTGAAAAGCCCAAAATAGAATTCACCGATCAGGATGGAGTAAACGCCCAGGATACCCAGCCCCTGCTTGGCAATAATGGCCGTCATTGCACCGAAAACCGCAACCGGGGCCAGGTACATGACGTACCCGGTCATCTTCAGAATGACATGTGCAACGGCATCCAGGAAGGTTATCACCATCTTTCCGGGCTCCCCAATGGCCGCAGTGGCCACGCCGAAGAACAGCGAAAAGACTACGATTTGCAGGATCTCGTTTCGTGCCATTGCGTCAATGACGCTGGTCGGGAAGACGTGGTAGAGAAACTCCTTCAACGACAAGCCCGGGCTGACGATGGTACTGCCTGCCGCCTCATAGGGCAGGGGCAGATGCATCGCCACTCCAGGCTCGAAAACGTTCACCAGCAGCATACCCAGCAGCAAACTGGTGAGCGATGCAGCAACGAACCACAATAGTGTCCTGCCCCCGATACGGCCCACCGCCGCAATATCACCCAACCGGGCCACGCCCACCACCAGCGTGGTGAATACCAGTGGCGCCACGATCATCTTGATCAGGCGCAGGAAAATATCGGCCAGGAGCGAGAATGGCTCCACCTTTTTCTCCCGTGCTGTCAGGACTGCATTTCGCTCTTCACCAAGGGCGTTTAGCCGTGCCTCGAGTGCAGCTTTCTGTGTAGTGCCGGAGGCAAGTTCGAGCTCGGCGTCGACCTGCCCGACAGAAGCATCCAGCGCGGCGAGCTGGCTATTTTCTGCCGCGAGATAGTTTTCGTTGAGGCTGAAACCCAGCGCAATACCGGCGATCAGCCCGATGATGATAAAGAGCGCCAGCCGGCTTTTTTGGGGGGAAGTATCTGGATTATTCATAGGCTGGTGCATACCGGATTGGGGCGATTGAGCGACGTGGCAAACGACGCCGTTGTGGATGCCGGGTCAAGCCCGGCATGACGATTTAACACCATTGAGTGACGTGGCAAGCCCGGCATGACGATTTAACACCATAACCCGTCACCCCGCCCCGGATCTCGTCACCCCGGATTTAATCCGGGGCCCATTTTGGACCGGCCTTGTGGATGCTGGATCACGTTGCGACATGGTTTTCACCCGACAGCGCCAGCAGCAGCGCCATGCGCGTGTAGAGGCCGTTACTCACCTGCTGACGAATCAGCGACTGCGGACCATCGGCTACGTCAGAAGCAATCTCGACCCCGCGATTGATCGGGCCCGGATGCAATACGCGGCAATCCGTTGCTGCCAGAGCGAGACGCCGGGGGGTCAGCCCCCAGTCACGATGGTAATCACTGGCGTCGGGAATGTTCAAGCCGTGGATACGTTCTTTCTGGATGCGCAGCATCATGATGACGTTGGCGCCTTCAAGGGCCTGGTCAAACTCGCTAAACACCCGGTCGTGTGCAACTGTTTGCTCGCCGGGCAGGAAGTCGGCGGGTGCAGCGAGGCGGATTTCCTTGACCCCGAGTCGCCGCAGCAAAGCCAGGCTGGAGCGTGCCACGCGGGAATGGCGAATGTCGCCAGCCATCACGATGGTCAGTCCGGAGAGATCACCGAAGTGTTGCTGCAGCGTCAGGGCGTCGAGCAAGGCCTGGGTCGGGTGGGCGGCGGTGCCGTCGCCGGCGTTGATTATGTGGGTACCGGGGTCGGCAAGCGTCATGAGATCTCTGGCAGTGCCCTCAAGCGGATGGCGCACCACCACGAAGTCCGGTTGCATGGCCTGCAGGGTGTGAAACGTATCGTGCAGGGTTTCGCCTTTTTCGATGGAGCTTCCGGAAGCACCGATGTTGACCACGTGCATGCCCAGGCGTTTGGCTGCGACTTCAAAAGAGACCCGTGTGCGGGTACTGGCCTCGTAAAACAGATTGATCAGCAATTGCCGGCTGAGCATCTGCTCATAAGCTGAAGGGTCCGCAGCCACATGCTGTGCCAACTGCAACAGGCCGTGCAACTGCTCCGTGCTGCAGTCGTCGGTGTGGGTGAAGTGACTCAGTGCTGCTTTCATTGAAGTACCCTTTGCCCCCGTTCCTGCCCCGGGAAGTTGCGTACCCCGGTCACATAGCTGCTTATGTTGTTTGCGTACCTTGCGCCGGAAGCGATTGTAACCAGTTTTCCAGGATAATCTGGGCCGCCATGGCGTCCAGTTTACTCGCATGTTTACGTTTCAGGCCGCCGCTGGCCCGTAATTCGGCAAATCGATCCCCGGCAGCGCGCGAGCTCAGGCGTTCATCCACGAAGATGCACTCAAGCTGGTAGCGCTTGACCAGTTCACCGGAAAATTTTCGCGCAGCACGTGACATGTCCGTTTCTTCGCCGTCCAGGTTCAGGGGCAGGCCGACCACGAACAATTCCGGCTTCCACTGAGTCACGAGGCGGTCGATGGCAGCCCAATCGGGATGAGCCCGATGCGCTACGGTTTCCAGAACGCTGGCGGTACGTGTAGCGGACTGGCCGACGGCTATGCCGATGCGGCGTAGTCCAAAATCAAAGCTGAATACGTATCCGCGCGGAATCGCGGAATCAGGCATGCCCGCCTTCCACGTGGAGCCGGTCGACCTTGATACCTAGACGGTTGAGTGCGCCGTCAAAACGATTGGGCAGAGGCATGTCAAACACAATGTTGCTGTCCGCTTCAACGGAAAGCCAGGCGTTCTGGCGCAGCTCTCCCTCGAGTTGACCGCCGCCCCAGCCGGAGTAGCCAAGCGCCACGAGGTACTTTTCGGGGCCCTTCCCACTGGCAATGGCCGCAAGGATATCGCGCGAGGTAGTGACCATGATTTCCTTGCTGACCGGCAGGCTGGATTCGAATCCTTCCAGCGGGCTATGCAGGACAAATCCGCGATCGGGCGCCACCGGCCCGCCTTCCACTACGGGCAGGTTTCGGATGGAATTGTCCCTGCAGTCAATGTGCAGCTGGGCCAGGATTTCTCCCAGGGAAAAATCCGACAGGCGATTGATGGTGATGCCTATGGCGCCTTCATTGTTGTGTTGGCAAAGCAGCGTGACACTGCCGGCGAAATTGCCGTCCACCATGCCGGGCATGGCAATCAGCATCTGCCGATCCAGATAGCCGGAATGGACCTTGCCTTTTTCTGTTTCCATATTGTGCAGAGTGGGCTCTAACCAACAATTTTTCAAGCGTGCCAGAGCAATTTATGCACAGAAATCAGCTCCCAATATTTACGTGGGGCTTGTTACAATGGCCGAATGATTGAAATTTCACTGAACGGCAAGCCCGAAAGCCTTGCAGAGGGCGTGACCATTGCTGAGTTGATGCGGCAGAAACTGCCAGGTGTTAGCCGTGTTGCGCTGGAGCTTAACCTGGAAATTGTTCCGCGTAGCCAGTACGAAAAGCGCCAGCTCAAAACGGGTGACCGGGTTGAGATTGTCCGCGCCATTGGTGGTGGTTGAGATGGAGTCTGCCGAGGGTTTTTCCGATGCGCTGGTCATCGCCGGCAAGTCTTACCGTTCCCGCCTGCTCACGGGTACGGGAAAATACCGGGACTTGGAGCAGACGGCAGCAGCCAGCGAGGCAGCTGGGGCGGAGATCGTCACGGTGGCCATCCGCCGGGTCAATATCGGGCAGGAAGCAGGCCAGCCCAACCTGCTGGATGTCTTGCCGCCCAAACGTTACACCATTCTGCCCAATACTGCCGGTTGCTATAACGCCAAAGACGCCATTCGCACCTGCCAGTTGGCGCGGGAGTTGCTCGACGGCCAGGCGCTGGTGAAACTGGAAGTGCTGGGCGATGCCAAAACGCTGTTCCCGCACATTACCGAAACCCTGCACGCTGCCGAAATCCTGGTGAAGGACGGGTTTGAGGTCATGGTCTACACCAATGATGACCCTATCGTGGCGCGGATACTGGCTGAAATGGGTTGTGTGGCTGTCATGCCGCTGGCAGCACCCATAGGATCAGGTCTCGGCATCCAGAACCGCTACAACATACTGAGCATTGTCGAGGAAGCCACGGTGCCGATCATTGTTGATGCCGGGGTGGGCACCGCCTCAGATGCCGCCCTCGCCATGGAGTTGGGTTGTGCCGGCGTGTTGATGAATACCGCTATTGCCGGCGCGCAGAATCCCGTGCTAATGGCGTCAGCCATGAAACATGCGGTGATTGCCGGTCGCGAGGCCTTCCTCGCCGGGCGCATTCCCCGCAAACGCTATGCGTCCGCTTCCTCGCCTCTGGATGGCACCATTTTTTGAATTCCGGGCAGATTTCCGCAATCCGTGAACCGTCACAGCCACGGCCAATGCGCAGTTTTGTGCTGCGCGGCGGTCGACTGACGGAAGGCCAGAAGCGCGCCCTGACCGAATTGTGGCCACGATTCGGTATAGCAGAAAGCACCGGGATGCTGGATTTTCGTCAATTGTTTGGCAACACCGGCACCGTGGTTCTCGATATTGGATTTGGCAATGGAGAGTCAACCTGGCAGATGGCGCACGATCGGCCGGATGAAAATTACCTTGGCGTGGAAGTCCACCGCCCAGGTATTGGCCACCTGTTGCTAAAGATCGAACAGCACAAACTGGAGAACATTCGCGTTGCCTGCGAAGATGCGGTCGAATTTGTCCGCCTGCGCATCAGCGATGGCTCATTGGGCGTGGTGAGGTTGTATTTCCCCGACCCCTGGCCCAAAAAACGGCACCACAAGCGACGCATTGTTCAACCCGGTTTTGTGAATCTGCTGGCGCACAAGCTGGCGTATGACGGGGTGTTCCATGTGGCCACCGACTGGACCGACTATGCCGAGCACGTGCTTACCGTGATGGCGTCTTGCAGTCAGTTTGAAAATGTTTCCGAGATGGGCGATTACTCCCCCAGGCCCGCCTCGCGGGTCGTAACCCGCTACGAGAACCGTGGCAGGAAATTGGGCCACCAGGTGTACGACCTGATTTTTCGCAAGCGGGGATGATGCGTTTCCCGCGTGCGCTCAGGTTGATGCACAGGTTAGGATAGCTGCATCACCACCGGATATCAGGGGAACACATCAAGCATGGGAGCTGAAACCGGCCTGGTACTCACTGGCGACATGATTCTTGTATTGGTCGTTTTGTGCGGCACCATTGGCTTGTTCATTTCTGAACTGGTGCGGGTTGATATAGCCGCCGTGCTGGTCATGGTGGTGGTAGGACTGCTTGGATTGGTGCCCCCTTCCGAACTGTTCAATGGTTTTGCCTCCAATGCTGTTATTTCCATCATCGCGGTGATGATTCTTGGCGCCGGCCTGGACCGCACCGGGGTCATGCTCGTTATAGCGGCCTGGATACTCAAGGCGGGTGGATCCACCGCGAATCGAATTGTCCCGCTGGTGTGCGGTGCCACCGGACTGATTGGCGGTTTCATGCAAAACGTAGCTGCTGTTGCATTGTTCATGCCGGTCACGTCCCGTATTGCTGCGCGCACCAGGATTCCTTTGTCCAGCATGCTCATGCCTATGGCATTTAGCTCCGTTCTCGGTGGCACGCTGACCATGATAGGTTCCTCGCCATTGATCCTGCTCAATGACCTTATCCTCAATGCCAACCGCTCGCTGCCGCCGGACGTTGAGACCCTGGAAATCCTGCACTTGTTTGACATTACGCCCATTGGATTGGTCATGCTCCCCATTGGCATCCTGTACCTGGTGTTTGCCGGCAAATTCCTCCTGCCAAGAATCCGCGAGAAACCGGCAGGGTCTCCGGCGCGGACGAAGTCCTACTTTGCTGACGTCTATGGCATCAAGGGCGATATTTTCGAGCTGCTGGTCACGGTTGATTCCCGGTTGGTAGGAATGAAAGTCGGCGATGCGGAGAAACTGGATGGTGCGCCCATACTGCTGGCTATTCGTAACACGGAGGAGCCCCGCCTGGCGCCGCCGTCGGACGAGATGATCTGGGTTGGAACCATTCTGGGCGTGATGGGCACGCGCGACCTGGTGGGGCAATTCGCCATCGATTGCCAATGCAGGGTTCAGCCGCGCTTGCGAACCTTCGGTGGCTTGTTTAACTCCAGTCGTGCAGGGATTTCGGAACTGGTGATTCCCCCAGGGTCGCGCATGGTCGGCCATACCATTAACGAGGAACGGCTGCGCAAACGCTATGGCATCAGCGTCCTGGCCGTTAACCGCCGTGGTGAAGTCATAACGCGGGGTATTCGTGAGATGGAACTCGAGACCGGTGATTGTCTGGTTTCGCACGGCACCTGGCAGGACCTTGCCGTCGTCAGCCGTGAACGTGACTTCATCGTTGCGACCGAAATTCCCAAGCAGGAGCAGCGTCCGCAGAAGGTTGGGTACGCACTGGCTTTTTTTGCCATCGCCATCTTGCTCAGCATTTTCACGGATTACCGGCTTGCCATTGTTCTGCTGGTTGGCGCCCTGGGCATGGTGCTGTCAGGTGTGTTGAGCATGGATGAAGCCTACAGTGCAGTAAGCTGGAAAACGGTGTTTCTGGTCGCCAGCCTGATCCCGCTGGGCCAGGCCATGGAACGCACCGGCACGGCAGCGTGGATTGCACAGGAAATCATGCTGGCCATCGGGGACATGCCGGCAATTGCGATACAGATTTCGTTGGCCGTGTTGGCGACCATGTTCAGCCTGGTCTTGTCCAATGTGGGCGCCACCACCATCCTGGTGCCCATCGCCATTAGTATCGCCCTGGCAACGGGCGGCAACCCATTGATGTATGCGCTGATCATCGCCCTGTCCGCGTCCAACGCCTTTATCCTCCCGACCAACCAGGTCAATGCGCTGATCATGGGGCCGGGCGGCTACCGGGTGGCTGATTTTGTCCGGGTCGGCAGCCTGATGAGCGTGGTGTTCATGAGCGTAATGCTGGTCATGGTGAACTGGCTGTTTGGTTCTCACTAGACCTGCAAAGCCAGGTCCTCCACCAGCCAAACCGAGTCGTCTTCCAACCTGATTTCCAGCCCCCTCAGGCGTGCACCCCGACATGGACCTGAAATACATTCGCCGGATTCAAGCAGAAAGGTGGCACCGTGCTGCGCGCAGACCAGGTGTCGCTCCGGGCTGAACAGAAACTGATCAGGACCCCAGTTCAGAGGTCTGCCCTGGTGCGGGCAAGCGTTGACAAAGGCGCGCAGGGTGCCCCCATGCAGGAAAACCATAACGTAGCCCGGCACCGGGCCCGCCATAAGGCGAATCTCCCTGCCGTTTTCATCGATTTCCTCAATTTTGCACAGATATTGAGACATTGACTTGCCCTGCTTCCGGCCCTATCCAGGGAATTTCCGGGGTGAAAGGAGTAGGCTTTGCCCATGAAATACTACATCAGTCCGCCCCCTATGAACCCGATTTCGCGGTTACTCGCCAGCCTTGTAGCCGCATTATCCCTGCTTGGGTTCTTCTTTTTCGGCCTGATCGTCGTGGGCATCCTGCTGGCGGCGTTGCTGGTCTTTGGCCTCGTATTCTGGGTGCGCGCTTGGTGGTTGGGGCGCAATCCGGTAGCCAACATGGTGCCTCCGGGTCCGGCTCAATCGCAGGGCCAGGTCATAGAGGCCGAATACACCGTGGTAAACCAGCGGCGCGAATAAACCGGCCAACGGCGTTGTATTTCTGTTTCGCAGGTATAAACTGAGGGTCAATCCTTAATCTAGGGTGGGAAGCGATGTCCACGATCCGCACGATTCTGGACCGCAAAGGGAGGGCGGTTCTAACCATGCATAGCGGGGCTACTGTGCTGGAAGCCATAACCCTGATGTCCGAAGCCAACGTCGGGGCAATGATCATCCAGGATGGTGCGAGACCCGAAGGCATTTTCACTGAACGCGACTACATGCGAAAGATAGCTCTCAAAGGGCGATCCTCTTCGACTACCCCGTTGCGGGATGTCATGTCGTCCCCCCTGATCACCGTTAGCACGGGCGATTCCCCGGAAAGCGCGATGGAAACCATGACCGAATGCCGCTGCAGGCACCTGGTTGTGACCCATGGCGGCGAGATGGTAGGCATTATTTCTGTCGGTGACCTGGTCAAACATATGCTGGAAGAAAAAGAAGTGGAAGTGCAACAACTGGCCCAGTACATAGCCGGTTCGTATTAACGGTTCATACTAAGGGTTCGCACTAAGGCCTGCTTCTTTGCCAGCTCTTTGAGTCTGCAGCATTGCTGCGCGGATTCTCTCCCCGATTTGCTGTGTCAATTCCTTTCAGGTCGTCAATCGCCGGCTATTGCTGTCAGCGTATCGGCGTCGAGAAAAAATCAAAAAAGAAGTAAAACAGCAAGCTGCTGGTGATCAGGGTTGCGAGCATGGCCGGCGTACCGTAGCGGAACCACACCCAGGGCGTTATGGCCAGCGCAGGATTGTTCTCTTTTTTCGCCAGCCGCTCGGAAATGGTCACAATGTACACATTGGCGGTTGCGCCTATATGTGTGCCATTACCGCCCATACCCACACCCACGGCCAGCGCCCACCACAGCGGTGTTATCTGGATGCCTTGCGCTTCAATGCCCAGCAAGATGGGGACCATGGCTGCGGTGAAGGGTATGTTATCGATCAGGGCAGAAAGAAGGGCGGCAACCCAAAGCAACACGAGAGTAGCCGTCAGCAGGTCTCTTTGCACAAAGGGCACAATGTATTGTCCTATGTAACGCAGAAAACCACTGTGCTCCACGCCGCCGACCACGATAAACAGGGAGATGAAAAAAATCAGCAATGGAATTTCCACATCTTCCATGGCGTGATCCATTTCCACGTTGCGGGCTATGAATAACAACAAGGCCAGCCCTGTGGCGGCAACCATCCAGGGTTCCCAGCCTATCTGGTGATGCACCACAAACAGCACGATCATCACTCCCAGGACAGCCACACATTTGCGCCACAGGGTACGATCTTTGTACTCCGTCACCTGGTCAAAAACACCCGCAGGCTTGCGCGCTAGTTCTTTGCGGAAAAGAACCCGGAAGGACAGTAGTGCGGCCAGCACCGCGACACACACCAGGCCGCTCATGTAGTAGAAAAATGTGTTGAAGTCGATGCCTCTGGCCGAACCGATCATCAGGTTGGGCGGATCACCCACCAGGGTAGCGACACCACCGACATTGGACAGCATTGCTGCGGCGAGAAGATAGGGAATCGGGGTGATTTTCATCGACCGTGTGATCATGATGATCAGGGGCCCGAAAATGACCACCGTGGTCACATTGTCCAGCAACATCGACACCCCGGCGACCGACGTGCCGAGCAGCACCAAAAGGGTGAACGGGTGGCCACGACTGATTCGCGTCATGTACCTGGCCATGGCCTCGAACCCGCCAGTCGGGATCATGATGGAAATGATGGCCATCATGCAACCGAGGAGGAAAACCACGTTCCAGTCAACCGCCTCAACCGCCAGAATTGAATCGTAAAAACCATAATACTGGCCCACGATGATCATCAGGATGGCGCCCATCATGGAAAACTTTGCACGGTGAAACCCGTGCAGCGTTTCAGAGAAAATTCCAATGAACGTAACAGCCAGCACGATGGCGGAGGCGATCATCGCGTCGGTCATTACCAGTATTTCCACAGCTTATCCCTCGTTGGAGTAGATCAGGCGTTTGCCTTGGAGGCGCAGAGTATAGCAGTCGGGCACTACAGGCCAATGTCACGCTTGGCCGGTCTTGCGGCATGCACCCCATGATGCATGGGTGGTGCAAACCCTGTTCATTGAGGTTAGAATGTATCTCCCTATCCCGATTGAAAGATATATAGCGAGGCCAGGCTGCATGAGCGACTACCTTTTTACCTCGGAATCCGTTTCCGAGGGCCACCCCGACAAGGTTGCTGACCAGATTTCCGATGCCGTCCTGGACGCAATCCTGAAAGCGGACAAAGACCCCAGCCGCGCCCGCGTCGCCTGTGAAACGTTTGTAAAAACCGGCGTGGCCATCGTCGGCGGTGAAATCACCACCAGTGCCTGGGTAGACCTGGAAACCCTCATCCGCAAAGTCATCGTCGACATTGGCTATAACTCTTCGGAAGTAGGTTTTGACGGCAATACCTGCGGCGTGATCAATATCATCGGCAAGCAATCCCTCGACATCAAACGCGGAGTCGATCGCGGGCGCCCGGAAAACCAGGGCGCTGGTGACCAGGGCCTGATGTTTGGTTACGCAACCAACGAAACAGCTGTGCTGATGCCGGCACCCATTTTTTACGCCCATGAACTGGTCAAGCGCCAGGCACTGGTGCGCCGTACCACCAAGGCGGGCAAGGCTTTCCTGCGCCCGGACGCCAAGAGCCAGGTGACGTTTCGTTACGCAAACGGCAAGCCGGTGGGGATTGATGCCGTGGTGCTCTCCACTCAGCACAGCCCTGATATTTCCCGGAAAAACCTGCATGAGCTGGTGATGGAGAAAATCATCAAGCCCGTGTTGCCAAAAGCCTGGCTTGACAAGAAGACCAAGTACCACATCAATCCGACCGGTCGTTTTGAAATTGGCGGGCCAGTGGGTGATGCAGGCCTGACCGGTCGCAAGATCATTGTTGATACCTACGGTGGCATGGCGCGTCACGGGGGCGGAGCATTTTCCGGAAAAGACCCTTCAAAGGTCGACCGTTCGGCAGCCTATGCCTGCCGCTACGTAGCCAAGAACCTGGTTGCCGCCGGCCTGGCGGACCGGGTTGAAATCCAGGTGTCTTACGCCATTGGCGTAGCCAAGCCCACTTCGATCAGCGTGGAAACCTTCGGCACCGAGAAAATACCGGCAGCAAAAATCGAACAACTGGTGCGCACGAAATTCGATTTGCGGCCCTACGGCATCATCAAGATGCTGGACCTTATCCGGCCCATCTACCAACCACTGGCGGCTTATGGCCACATGGGGCGGGAAGACCTGAAGGTGAGTTGGGAAGCCACCACCCTGGCCGAAGAATTGCGCGATGCAGCCGGGCTTTGAACCGGGTCTGGAATCGAACTAAATACACGGGAGTAGAACTTTGAACGCTGTCCTTGACCTGATGAACAAGAACGATTTTTACGTTGCGGATATTTCGCTGGCTGACTTCGGCCGCAAGGAAATTGCCATTGCCGAAACCGAGATGCCCGGCCTGATGGCATTGCGCGAAGAGTACGGCGGCACAAAGCCTCTCAAGGGCGCGCGCATTGCGGGTAGTCTGCACATGACCATTCAGACCGCGATGCTGATTGAGACGCTGGAAGCGCTGGGGGCGCAGGTGCGTTGGGCCTCGTGCAATATCTATTCAACCCAGGATCACGCAGCGGCCGCGATCGCCAAAAATGGCACACCGGTGTTTGCCTTCAAAGGCGAATCACTGGATGAATACTGGGAGTTCACTCACCGGATTTTCGACTGGGGTCAGGGTGATGGTGAAACGAGCTTTGCCAACATGATCCTGGATGATGGCGGCGATGCCACTCTGCTGCTTTACCTGGGCTCCAGGGCGGAGAAGGATCCCTCCCTGCTGGATAATCCAGGCAGCGAAGAAGAAGTTTCCCTGTTCAATTCCATCCGCCAGCGACTGGCAAGCCGGCCGGGTTGGTACACCAAGGCATTGGCGCAGATCAAGGGCGTTACCGAAGAAACCACCACCGGCGTTAAACGCCTGTACCAGATGGCGCGTGATGGTCAATTGCCTTTCCCGGCGATCAATGTCAACGATTCAGTGACCAAGTCCAAATTTGATAACCTGTACGGCTGTCGCGAATCGCTGGTGGACGGCATCAAGCGCGCTACCGATGTCATGGTGGCCGGCAAGATCGCCGTCGTTGCCGGATACGGAGACGTGGGCAAGGGTTGCGCCCAGTCGTTGAAAGGGCTCGGCGCAACGGTTTGGATCACAGAGATCGACCCGATCTGCGCACTGCAGGCTGCCATGGAAGGGTTCCGCGTAGTGACCATGGACGAAGTGGCTTCGAAGGCCGATATATTCGTCACGGCTACCGGCAATTTTCACGTGATTACCCATGATCACATGGTGCAGATGAAACACCAGGCCATCGTGTGCAATATCGGGCATTTCGATAACGAGATTGACGTTGCCGGCTTGAAAAAATACCAGTGGGAAAACATCAAGCCGCAGGTTGATCACATCATTTTCCCGAGTGGCAGGCGGATTATCCTGCTGGCCCAGGGCCGGCTGGTAAACCTTGGATGCGCAACCGGCCATCCCAGCTTCGTGATGTCGAATTCATTCACCAACCAGGTGTTGGCGCAGATGGAATTGTGGGGTCACGGCGAGCGCTACGGGAACCAGGTCTACGTATTACCCAAGCACCTGGATGAACACGTGGCCCGCTTGCACCTGGAGCGCATCGGCGTGCACCTTACTGAGCTCACTGCGCAGCAGGCAAAGTACATCGGTGTTGATGCCGCCGGACCGTACAAGCCGGATCACTACCGCTACTGAGTTGAAGTCCCTGGGCACTTGACCAGGAACTTCCTTCAGCTGTCAGAAATGCCGCCTACCGACATTTCCTTCGAATTCTTTCCGCCACGAACGGAAGAGCAGAAGCTAATCCTTGAGGCCACCTGGCAAAAGCTCGCGCGACTCAGTCCGCATTACTTGTCAGTGACCTTCGGCGCCGGCGGGTCTACCCTGGATGCAACCCGCGCAACCGTCATGGCGTTACTGCGGGATACCGGCGTCCCGGTCGCCCCGCACATTTCCTGCATGGTGCAGAGCCGCGGGGTATTGCGTGCCTTGCTGCAGGATTACCGGCAGGCTGGCGTGTGCCGGTTGGTGGTGTTGCGCGGGGATCGGCCGGATGGTGTATCCGGCCCCGGCCCGTTCCAGTATGCCAGCGAGTTGGTCAGTTTCATCCGCCAGGAATTTGCCGACCAGTTCCACATTACGGTGGCAAGCTATCCGGAGTTTCATCCGGAATCTCCCTCGGCAGATTCGGACCTGGAATATTTCCGGCGCAAGGTTGAGGCCGGGGCAGACAGTTCTGTGACCCAATATTTTTATAACGCCGACAGCTATTTTCGTTTTGTTGACGACTGCCATCGCATGGGTGTGCATATCCCCGTCACGCCCGGCATCATGCCCATAACCAATTACCGTCAGCTGTCACACTTTTCTTCAATGTGCGGGGCTGAAATACCCCAATGGATGCGACGAAGGCTGGAAGGGTTTGGCAATGATGCAGCGGCAATCCGGGACTTCGGCCTCGACGCGGTAAGCAGGTTGTGCGAACGATTGCTCGCTGGAGGTGCTCCGGGTTTGCACTTGTATACCCTTAACCGCGCTAATGCGAGCCTGATGTTGTATCAGCGGCTGAACGCCTTGCCGGGAGCTTGAATCAGCGCTTCGTTTCCCGGCCTAGCCAGTACAAGGCGGTGAAGATTTTTGGATCCATAGGAGTGCCATTTGCCTGCCTGTGCTGCAGCCATCCATCGATCTCTCCCAGGGGGATGACATGAACGGTAATGTCTTCGCTGCCGTCACCGCCGCCGGCCGCCACTTTCTTCAACCCTCGGGCCAATACAAACGTAATGACTTCGTCGCTCATGCCGGCCGAACTGGGGCATAACATCAACACTTCCAGGTGTGCTGCTTCGAAGCCCGTTTCTTCAAGCAATTCGCGCTGTGCCGCCAGCAGCACTGGTTCGTCCCGTTCAGCCAGGTCGCCCACCAGCCCTGCGGGCAACTCAATCACCGTGGAATTGACCGGGATGCGGAACTGTTCGACCAGCACCAACTCGTCCTGCTCGGTGACGGCTATGAGCGCAACCACGCCAGAAGCATTGCTGCGGCTGACAAACTCCCAGCTGCCAATTTTTAGCATGCTCAGGTAGTTTCCCCGATATAATAATTCACGATTCTTCATATGCCCGCGCTCTGGAAAAATTGCGCCATTGTAAAACAGCCACGACGCTTTGGTCAGGATTCGTTCCGCAATTCCCCGGGGCTGGGTGGAAACCTGGTGCGGCTCATGGAACCAACCGGACTGATCTTGCTCAAACATGCCTGCCTGTATCTGGAAGCTTTGGCGGCGCCCTGTTGGCGCCATTTTCCGACCACCTCTGGAAATTGATATGAAACTCAAATCCCTGAACGCCACGGCCTTGTGGTGCGCGCTTGTTTTCTGCAGTCCTGCCGCGTGGGCTCAACCTGCATCCGCAGAGCAGGAACAGTCAGCACAGGCGAATTCTGCTTCTCCTGCTGAGAACGCGCACCCGAAATCGGGGAAACGCTTCCCGGATGATTTGAAAAGCTTGCACGAAATGGCAATTGCATCCTACCAACAGCAGGAGTGGCTGCGGTTCCTGCAGGCGACCATCAAGTTGCGTGAACTCCGCCCCTACGAACCCTTGTACATGGAGTGGATGGTGTTTGGAGCTGCGCGATTGGGCAAGCAGCCGACGGCCTACAATTACATGCATGTCATGCAGCAACAGGGGCTGTCGTTCGATTTCAACTCCAGCGAAGACACCGAGAAAGTTCGCAAGACGCAGGTCTACGACTACCTCAACGACCTGTTGATCAAAGCAGGTGAACCGATGGGTGAGGGGAGGGTGGCATTCACCTTGCCGGAAACGACCATGCGCCCGGAGAGTATCGCCTGGGATGAAAGTCGCGCAGCATTCCTGGTGGGTACGCTGGATACGGGGAGGTTACTTGCTGTCACACCGGACGGAAAAGCCACAGAACTGTTAAGCGCTTCCCCAGAGAACGGGATCCTGGCAATCACCGGCCTGGCGGTTGACGCAGCCAGGAGCCGGCTGTGGCTCAGTTCAGCCGGTGTTCCCGTTTTCATCGGGCTGCCTCCCGCCGCGACTGGCCAGGCGGCGTTGCTGGAATTTGATCTCAAGACCCTGCAATTGCTCAACCGCTTTAACGTTCCTGTTGACGGCCTCCCGCACGTGCCCGGCCGGATCGGCGTCACGCCACAAGGTGATGTCTTTTTCATCGACCGGGCTGTGCCCATGGTATTTCGCAAGATGGCGGACGGCAGCGCCGTTGCATCCTTTATGGCCAAGGGCGACATGACCGGGTTCAAGGACATGGCCTTGTCGGATACCGGCAGCAAGATGTACATCGCCGATGCAGCGCTCGGCATCGTGGTGGTTGATATTGCCGCAGGTACCTCCACGATGCTGGGCGTGCCGGAAACATTGAATGTCGGAGGGATTTCCGGGTTGATTTACAGCGAGAATAGTTTGTTGATGCTGCAAAGCGGAATTATCCCGCAGAGATTACTGCGGCTGGAGCTGGACCCGACCGGTCTGGATGTGGCCAAGGTAACCCCGCTGGCCATTGCGCTTGAAGAATTCGATGCACCTGCATACGGCGTAGTTAATACCGGTGCGATTTTCTATTTTGCTGAGGGCAACATGAGCGGCGTAAATGGTGAGTCGGCTGTGACAACCGTGATGAAAACACCCATGGTATTAAGTGAGCCGATAGCTCCTGCAGAGGGCAGAAAATACGCAGAAGACGTCGAGGAAAAAAAGGCGAAAAAAATAAAAAATTAGGCGGCTTGCGGCTTAAACGCGCAGGCACCGCTGGCGCAGCATGCTGCCAAATTGTAACTGGTCAAACAGGCGGTTGAGACCGGCAGTGTCTACCGCGCTGCGCTGGATTTCGGGCGCTGCCAGGGCGGACGCAACATCGGTTTGGATCACGGTGAGACGGCGCGCAAGCTCGGCGGCAGCGCGATGGGTTCGAAGCTTTTGCTGTAAAGATTTTGCGCCGCGAATGCTGAGGTGCTGCACTTCTTCCACACGGTCGAAAATGGAGTCCAGGTCGCCAAAGTGCTGCAGCAGGGCGGAGGCTGATTTGGGGCCGACGCCGGGTATTCCCGGAATGTTGTCTACGGCATCGCCGGCGAGGGCAAGGTAGTCGGCAATCTGCTCTGGCAAAACACCGAATTTTTGCACGATTTGCGCTGCGCCGAGCTTCTCGTTGCGGGAAAAATCCCACCAGTGGTCGCCCGGACGTACCAGTTGAGCCAGGTCTTTGTCACTGCTGACCAGGCATATGGAGTGGCTGCGTGCACGCCAATGTTCTGCAAGAGTTCCAATCAGGTCATCTGCTTCAAACCTGGGATCGGCAAAGCATCGGAGTCCAAGGCATTCAGCAATCGAACGGGCCCATTGAAATTGCCGCTTCAAGTCCTCCGGGGCCGGATCGCGGTTGGCTTTGTACTGCGGATATATTTCATTGCGGTAACTGGTGGTCAGTGACTCGTCAAAAGCCACGGCCACGTGTTGTGCGGATGTTTGTTCCAGCATGCTGCACAGAAATCCGCAGAAACCATAAGCCGCGTTGGTGGGCTCGCCCCTGGCGTTGACAAAATCATCGGGGACCGAAAACCAGGCGCGAAAGATATACACGCTGGCATCGATAAGGTAGACGGGTGGAAGGCTCATGTGCAGGGATTATTGCACAGAACTGAAATGCCTTAAGCCAACAGCTGCTGCCCTTGTTCCACCCGTTTGCGCAGAACGCTGTTGCGCGGGAAATGCGCCAGCAGGAACTCCATCTGGTCAGCGAGGATTCTGCGGCCCTGCAGGTAGATGTATTCGGCATGGGTCGGGGTAAACGGAATTGCCAGCAATTGCAGGTCTGCCTGTTCCGGCGTGCGGCCGGCCTTATGGTTATTGCAGCGCTTGCAGGCTGTGACAACGTTGCCCCACGTGTCCTTGCCGCCCTGGCTGAACGGCTTGACATGGTCCCGCGAAAGCATGAAATTCGGGAACTGCAGGCCGCAGTACAGGCACAAAGACTGATCCCTGCGGAACAGCGCCTTGTTGCTCAGCGGGGGTGTATAACCGCTGGCAAAAAGATGCGCGTGCGGGTGATGGCCCCAGCTTGCGATGATGGCGTTAACTTCGATAGAGCTGCGTTCCCCGGTAATGGCGTTGATGCCGCCGCGGATGCGATAAAGAGCTCTTCCCAGGGAGTAGCTAACCTGATCCAGCGCAATAAGGCGCACGGCTGCCTGGTAGTCGATCCATTCCAAAGGCATGCCGGAAACATCGGTTCTTAAAACCTGTTGCTGTAGGTCCATGGCCTGCTCACTGTGCTACCGGAGTAAACATAAAACAAGGCATTACCATCGCGTCTTCGTATTTTCTTATACTGGCTGTATATCCGGTTTAATTGAAAATGGCAAGGCTGGGCCGTGAGCCCGTCCCAGGGGGATCCTCGCCGCCGGTCAGCTTGGGGGCGCGAGTTGGTGCCAGTTGTCCACAGGGGGGCGCAAGCCGCGGGCGGTAGACACCGTATATAGTTCGCTATTGCATCCGTGCCGGGGTCAGGGATCGGTGAGTTCTTTCAGGACACGCCGTATATACATCCATGTAGGCTCCTCACCAGCTTCCCTGCTGGCGACGGTCCAGAAAGAACTCCCCCTCCCTGTCCTTGACTCTTGATTCCGAGGCCTAGTCCTACCGGGAACCGCAAGTTTGAACAACTCCGCGATATCACAAAGCTAAGCAAGCTGGGGCGGGGAGACTTGCCCGGGAGTGTATGCGGCAGGGAAGCCGCATCCAAGCCCCCAGGGATGGGTTCACGGCGTCTCCCGGGTAAGTCTACCGGCCACGGCTAGCGCCCCATGCTGGCCAGCGGCACCCGCTCCTTGGCCCCGGCATGGATGGGACAGCAGAACCTCTTAGCGCGAACCCGGTCCAAAACCCGGTCAAATCGGATGAGATAACAATGCACAACACAGCAAAAGCCCTTTACCTCGTGATACTCACTTTCGGATTGTCCGCAAGCACCCTGTCGATGGCCTCCCTTCCACCCGCGATTGACGGCGAACCCCTGCCATCATTGGCGCCGGTGCTGGATCGGGTTACCCCGTCAGTGGTTAATATTTACACCCAGACCCGGGTGCGGATTCGCAGCCCCTTGCTCGATGACCCCTTCTTCCGGCGTTTTTTCAATGTTCCGGATCAGCCGCGAGAGCGGATTTCGCAAAGCCTGGGTTCGGGCGTCATTGTCGATGCTGAAGAAGGCTATGTGCTGACCAACAATCACGTGATAGAGGGTGCTGATGATATATCGGTCACCCTGACCGATGGACGCAGTTTCACTGCCGAGGTCATTGGCACCGACCCGGACACGGACCTTGCCATGGTGCGTATCAAGGCTGATGGCCTGCAGGCATTGCCGCTGGCGGATTCCAATCAACTGCGTGTGGGCGATTTTGTCGTGGCCGTAGGCAATCCGTTTGGCCTGGGTCAGACCGTCACCAGCGGTATAGTCAGCGCGCTGGGCAGGGCGGGTTTCCGTGGTCTTGAATTCCAGAACTTCATTCAGACCGATGCATCCATCAATCCAGGTAACTCCGGCGGGGCCTTGGTTAATCTGCGTGGTGAACTGGTGGGCATTAACAGCGCCATTTTTACACCCAGTGGCGGCAACGTTGGCATTGGCTTCGCCATCCCGTCCGTGATGGCGCGTTATGTGCTGGAACAGCTTGCGCAGTACGGCGAAGTCCGTCGCGGCTCGTTGGGAATCTATGTGCAGGACCTGACGGATGAGCTTGCTGCGGCCCTTGGCGCGGGCGATATCCATGGCGCACTGGTAGCCGAAGTGGTTGATGGTTCACCCGCGCAGCAAGCCGGTATACAGGCCGGGGACGTCATCACTTCGCTGTCCACCTATCTGATACGTAACACGCAGGATTTCTACAATGCTGAAGGGCAATTACCCATTGGCCAAAAACAGCAACTTGACTACATCCGTGCAGCCAAAGTAGTGAAGGTCAACATAGGCGTGACTGCACCGCAGGAACTGGATGGGGCAACAATTGATCGTCGCTTGCAGGGAGTGCGCTTCGCCGAGATGCCGGCGCGGCAAAGCACGGAAGGAGTCAGTGGCGTGGTGCTGGTTAAACTTGAAGCAAACAGTTTGCTGGCCAATAAGGGCTTTCGCGAAGGAGACATCATCACCGGCATCAACCGGCAGCCTGTCAGGGATCTGGTCGGTCTGCAGGATCTGATGCAAGCCGGCGAGGGCGCTGTTCTCCTGCAGGTTCACCGCAAAGGTGAGGATTATATTGTCAGGGTGGATTGATTCCACCCACCCAGATACCATTCAACCCAGCCCGCTCAAGGAGTTGCGATGGGAGTTGCGATGAGTTACCAGGTCAGCGAGAAGCGTTCCACGGCAACAGTGCCGTTGGTGCCTCTGCGAAAACACGGGCTGGAGGAGTGGCTGGCACTTGCGCCGGAGCGCGTGCGCCGGTGGCTGGCAGCGTCGGGTTTTAAAGCGCAGCCTGGCCAATGCCTGGCCTTGCCAGATGAACAGGGCAACATCCTGAGTTACATTTTTGGAATGCAGGGCGAAGGTTGGCTATATCAGCTTGCGGCTATCTACCGTGAACTGCCGGAAGGAACCTATGCCCTTGTTTCAGACTGGACCGAAGAGCAGGTCTGCCAGGCCAGTCTGGGTTGGGGATTAGCTGCCTACCGTTTTGACCGCTATCGCAAAAACGGCCAGCCACAGCGAATACTTGAACTCAGGCCGGACATCGCCCGGCAGGTTCAACCCCTGTGTGCGGCGCAATGCCTGGTGCGTGACCTGGTCAATACCCCGACGGAGCACCTTGGCCCGGAGCAACTGGCCGATGCCGTTGTGGCGGAGGCAGACCGCTTTGGCGCGAAGTGCAAAATCACCACGGGCGAAGAGCTGTTGCGTCACAATTTTCCCGCGATACATGCAGTGGGTCGGGCATCAAGCAACGCACCCCGACTGGTGGAAATGACCTGGGGAGTGGTTGATGCACCCTTGCTTGCTCTTGTGGGTAAAGGTGTTTGCTTCGACACGGGCGGGTTGGACCTGAAGAATGCTACCGGCATGGCCCTGATGAAAAAAGACATGGGTGGAGCAGCGCTGGCACTGGCCCTGGCGCGGCTGGTCATGGAACATCAGCTGCCGATCCGTTTGCTGGTGCTGATACCCGCAGTGGAAAATTCAGTTTCCGGAAATGCTTACCGCCCGGGTGATGTGATTTCTACGCGCAAGGGTTTGAGCGTTGAAATTGGCAACACGGATGCCGAGGGGCGGGTAATATTGTCCGATGCCCTGGCGCTCGCCTGCGAGCATGAGCCCGATCTGGTGATTGATTTCGCAACCCTGACCGGAGCCGCCAGAGTAGCCATGGGAGCTGATCTGCCGCCATTGTTCAGCAACCGGGCGGATATAGCACGGGCGATCCAGCAAGCCGGTGACGAAATCGAAGACCCCTTGTGGATCATGCCGCTCTACCAACCCTACGTGGAGCAGATCAAGAGCCCGATAGCGGATCTGAATAACTCATCGAAAAGCCCCTATGGGGGTTGTATCACCGCTGCGCTGTTCCTGCAGCAGTTCGTGAACCAGAAAACGCCCTGGGTGCACATCGATACCTTCGCCTGGAACCAGTCGGGCCGGCCAGGACGGCCGGAGGGTGGTGAGGCGCTGGGACTGCGCGCCGCATTCCGGTTTTTGCAAACCCGCTACACCTGATTGTTTCGCGCGGTCAGGGGCCGGACAGAGCTAAGGAAGCGCTGAATAATTCAAAGTTTCCCTAAAGCAGAATGAAACCTGCCACTGCGGCCGCGCCTGAAACCAGGCCAAGCAAGATCATGTACGACACGCCGATCAGTGAAAACTTGAAAAACGTCATCACCCAACCCTGTCGATACACCGTTTTCAGTGATATCAGCAGATAAAGAGGAATCCAGATCAACAGGATGATGGTAATCCTGGAAGCGATTTTGCTCGGCTCGGCTGATTCTGTCGGGTCCAGCAAGGTAGCGACCGAGTCTGTTAGCAGGGTGAGGATGAAAATCAGGAACAGGAAAGCGTGGTTGTGCAGTGCATGAATCAGGTGCTCGACGTAATACTTTCTGGCAAACAGGTACCAGAATTTGAATAGCAGGGCCACCAGTGGCAGCATCACGAATACCGCGATTGGCAACACGTCGAAGATCTTGTCCACGATGAGGCCGGGTTTGGCCTCGATTTCCCGGCCTTTCTGCGGCGACTCTTCGATCTCATCGTTGATCCAGTCGTTGATGAATCCAGGCAGGCCCGGAATGATGAACGGGTTGGTTTCCTTGTTCCAGGGGGTGCCGTCTATGTTGATGACGTCTTCCTCATCTTCCTGGTTCGCGCCGGCTTCCAACGGCCCGGCCCCCATGGGGTCTTGTGTTGCAGAGCCTGGATCAACCGCATCACCGGCGCTTTCTTCTTCGCCGCTTTCTTCTTCATTACCACCCAGGTGCAGGTGCAGGCCACCGGGCTTTCCATCCGCTTTTCCGAGGATGTCGATCGCGTCTCCAGCCAGGGTACCAGCGAGAATAAAAAACAGCATGCTGGAAAAAATATAGAGCCGCATGGGAGTGACATAGCGAAAGCGGCGTCCATCGAGGTAGTCACGGGTTAGCTTGCCGGGATGAAACAGCAAGGGTTTGAGAGTGCGCATGAAACGCGAATCCAGATCCAGCACGTCTTCCAGCAAATCGCGGAGCAAAGCTGGAAAAAAGCGCATCAGGTTTTTGTCTGGCTGGCCGCAGTAATAGCAAAACGGACCCTTGAGTTCGGTGCCACAATTGAGACATTGCGCCGAATTGGCCAGCTTTCTCGGAGCCAGGGTATAGCGTTTGTTGGGAACAACCAGCGACTTTCCGCCCGCCGGGCTCCTGGTTTCTGCTTCCTTGTTGCTCATGAATTCATGATGCCTGCTTTCCGTAGCCAGTCAATGGTGTCTTGCAGCAAAGACCGGGTGGGCGTAGAGCGGTATCCCAGCACCGCTTGTGCGCGGCTTGAATCGCAGCACATGTGGTGGATGATCATGACAGCCGATTCGGGCGTGATATCCGGCTCTTTTCCAGTAACTCCAGCCACCAGCGACTTCACCCGAGCGGCGCAGCGCAGTACCCAGCCTGGGGTTGCCCTGGAGGGCACCCGCTTTCCGAGCAGCTCACCGGCGAGGTGGATCAACTCCAGGAACGATGCGTCTTCCCCGCCCAACAAATAGGCTTCGCCCTTTGCGCCGAGGTGGTAGGCCGCAATGTGCGCTTTGGCCACCTCGCGCACATCAGCAAACGAACCCCCGCCTGGGGGCGCGCCCGGCAACGTACCCAGCTGAACCATGCGCAGCATGGTGGACCAGTTATGCCGGTCACCCGGGCCAAGAATGTGCGCGGGGCAGAGAATGACAGCGTCGAGGCGGCCCTGCAGAACCGCATCTTGCACCATTAATTGACTGATATGCTTGGTGCGTACGTAGTTGATCCAGTCGCTTGTATCGGTGCGGGGACTGCGCTCGTTGATCACGCCTTGCTGCAGGCCCCAGGTAGTAAAACTCGATGTGTAAATCAGGCGACGGGCATTTTTCTGCACGGCAGCTTCGATCACCGACCGGGTGCCCTCAATGTTGACGCGGCTCTGCGCAGTATTGTTACGGGCCCAGACGCTGGTGCTGGCAGCGACATGAAATACTGCATCGGTACGCTCGGGCAAGGCATGCAGAACTGCGTCCGCATCATCAAGATTACCAAGATGAACCGTAACCGGCACGTCGCAGATGTCCTCCAGCGATGAAGAGGGCCGTGCAAAGACCGTAACATTCCAACCCTGCTGGTGTAGTTCCCTAACCAGGTTGGAACCGACAAATCCCGTCGCGCCGGTTACAAATGCATTAAGACTCATCACCGTGTATCCCTGCGTTACAATGCCCCGGCCGGTTTTCGACCCTGATTCAAGTTGTTACCTCTGTGAACAGTATAGCCAAATCCCACGATCATCCTGCCGAGGTGCGTCGCACGCTGCAGCTGGCGATACCCGTGATGTTGGGGCAGGTGGCGATTTTCAGCATGAATTTTGTCGATACTGTCATGTCCGGTCATTTGCCAGAAAAGGACATTGCGCTGGCGGGCCTGGGCGTGGGTGGTTCGATCTGGTCGGCCCTGATGATGTTTACCATTGGCATACTGATGGCGGTGCAGCCCAGTGTAGCCCACCTGGATGGAGCAGGCAGAAGGCTGGAAGCTGGAGCTCTGACCCGGCAGGCAGTGTGGATAGCCCTGTTCATTGCCGTACCCTACTGGGTGGTGTGCTACTTCAGCGAACACCTGCTGTATCTGTTTCGCATTGACCCTGTGATCATCCCGGTTGCCGCGGGTTATCTGCGCGCAATTTCCTGGGGCGCTCCGGCTCTCTGCCTGGTCTTCCTCCTGCGGTTTTTCAGCGAAGGTGCAGGCCGGACCCGGCCGACCATGTTCTATGGCATCCTTGGCGCAGCTTTGAATGTTCCGCTCAACTACGTGCTGATGTTTGGTCATTTTGGTTTTCCCGCATTGGGGACCGTCGGCTGTGGTTATGCCACTGCGATTGTTATCTGGCTGCAGCTGGGTGTGATGCTTTGGTACCTGCATACCCACCATCACTTCAAACCGTTTGCGCTTTTCCATCGTTGGGAAGGGCCGAGACGGAAGGAAATTATTTCCTTGTTACGCCTCGGGATGCCCATTGCCGTTTCGGTTTCCCTTGAAGGTTTGCTGTTCGTTGGCGCTGCCCTGCTGATTGGGCGCCTGGGTCCCTTGCCTTCAGCTGCCCACCTCATTGCCATCAACTTTTCTGCCCTGGTCTTCATGATTCCGCTCGGTATGTCGAGCGCCGTGGCAGTGCGTGTCGGTAACGCACTGGGCCGCAAAGACCCGGCTTCGGCACGCTACGCCGGCATCGTTGGCATACTGATGGTTGCAGCCATGCAGTGTGTGAACATGGCCGTAATGTTCGCCTTCCCCGCCCAGATCGTTGGCATGTATACCAATGACACGGCAGTGGCGACCATGGCGATCAGCCTGTTGTTCTACGCGGCAGTGTTCCAGTTGCCCGACGGCATCCAGATTTGTTCCGCCGGCGCCTTGCGCGGATTGAAAGACACGAAAGTACCCATGCTGTTCAACCTGGTTGCCTATTGGCTGGTGGGTATGAGCCTGGGCTATTACCTCACATTCAGTGTCGGGCTTGGCCCTGCAGGCATGTGGATCGGCATGATCGCCGGGTTGACCGTGGGCGCAGTGCTGCTGACCGGCAGGTTCCTGCACTCTACCTCGCGGCTGATCAGTGCTGCCGCAGACCATAGCTGACGCGGATACGTCGCAGCGCTACTTGCCCAGGGATTCCTCCCACTCGCGAAATCTCCGGTCCAGGTCATTGATGCGCTCATCGTGCGGGCCTGGCTGTGGCGCACAGGCCGATTCCGGTTTGCGCGCAGCCTGGGTGAACGGGCGGTGGCGATCGGCGGCGTGAAACAACAGGGCCAGCACGCCGTAAACAACCACTGCCAGTACGGTCTTGGCCAGCAACAGGATAATAAATACCGCACGCAGGGCCCAAACATTGAATTGCAAGCGGTTGGCGAAGCGGCTGCAGACGCCTGCCAGCAAAGGTGTTGAATTGGCCGGTGAGCTCATGGTTCAGGCTGCTGCCTCCCGGTCTGGCGTGCCGGGCTCAGCCAGGCGTTGTTTGAGGCGCTGTAATTCGCTTTCGACCACAGGGTCGGTGGCTGCTCCCAGGCCAGACGAAGTCCAAACCGCGGGGGGCGCTCCGCCCACTTCGTAGGAGCGCACTCTGGCTTCGAGGTTTTCCACCTGGGTTTGCAAGCGGTCAAAGCGACCCAAGGCCTGGCGCACGCGCTTTTCCGAGGGCGAAAGAATTTCCGGTGGCGTACCTGGTCCGGCCTTGCCGACTGAGCGCCGCGTGTAACCGCTTTTCAGTTTCAGTTTCGCTTCGGCAAGTTTGCTCTTGAGGGTCTGCACATCCGCTTCCAGTTGCTTGAGCCGGTCTGCCACGCCCAGCCGTTGCTGCACTACGGCGGTGTGCCGGTCCAGCACCTCTTTATGGGCTTTGATTGCAGCCTTGGCCAGATCGTCACGCTGTTCCAGCACGGCCCGTTCGGCCCTGCCGTGCCACCGTGCGGCTTCGGTGTTGAGTTCCTGTTCGAGCCTGCAGAGGTGTTGCTGCTCGGCCAGCAATTCTGCGCTGGCGAGCCGGGTTTCTTCGCCGGCATCTTCCATCTCCCGAATCAGTGCACGCAGCAGCTTCTCCGGATCTTCAGCTTTTTCGATTAGTGCATTGACGTTGGCTGCGATCACGTAGCGCAGTCGTGAAAAGGTTCCCATGGTGCCGACTCCTGTGGTGGTTGTTGCGTAGGGCCCATTGTTCAAATGAAGTAGATGCAGAATTCATGCCACAGGAATTATGTTCACAAAAACAATGAGATGAGCTGAGCATGCAGGTCCGGGGCTGTTTCATCATGGCGTAAATTACCGAATACTGGCGAAGGATTGCCGTGCAGGGAGCAGGTTGCCGTTTTAGAATGGGTTTCCCTGTACAGGATGCTTGAAATGGCCAATACCGAAAGATCTGCATTGACTCGATTTTTCCTCGTCATCTGGAAGATTATTGATGGCGCCCGGAAGCTGGTGCTCAATGCAGTCTTCCTGTTACTGCTTTTCTTGCTCGGGATGGTGTTCATTGGCAGTAGTGATGCGCTGTTGCTTCAGCCCGACACTGCGTTGGTGGTCAACCCCTACGGCGACGTCGTTGAAGAGTACAGTGGCTCGCCGCTGGACCAGGCTTTGGTGCAAGCTACCGAGGAGCAACGATCAGAAACACGTTTGCGCGATTTGGTGGAGGCCATCCGCCGCGCACGCGATGACAAACACATCGTGCGGCTGGTTATCGACCCAAACAACATGGAGCATATCGGGCTTGCCCAACTGGGTGAACTGGAAGCCGCGGTGCTGGACTTCAAGACCTCCGGGAAACCGGTAGTGGCAGTAACCGATCAGATTACCCAGCAACAGTATTACCTTGCCGCCATGGCGGACGAAATCTGGATGCACCCGGAAGGCATGGTGTGGCTGGACGGCTTTGCCAACTATCGGAATTTTTACAAGGATGGGCTGGACAAGTTGGAAGTTGAGGTCAACCTGTTCCGGGTGGGCGAGTTCAAATCCGCAATGGAGCCATTTATCCGCAATGATATGTCTCCGGCAGACCGCGAAGCCAACCTCTACTGGCTGGGAAGTCTGTGGCAGCAGTACCTCGAAACCATTTCCCGCCAGCGCGGTGTTCCCCTGCTCGACCTGGCCCAGTCCATCAACGATTTTGCCGACCGCCTGGATGCAGCAGGTGGTGATTTTGCCAAACTGGCGCTGGATCTCGGCCTGGTGGACCGGCTGATCACCCGCCCGGAGGCCAACCAGGAACTCGCTCGTCTGGGTGCGCCCGCGAAGGGCGGTGAAGGGTTCCGCCAGGTCGATTTCGACAACTATCTCGCACTCACAGAAGCGGAGTCCCGGCCGGATTCGGCAAACAAGGTTGCGGTGGTGGTGGCCGAAGGAGAAATCCTGCGGGGCCCCCAACCACCCGGTGCAATCGGCTCTGAAACCATGGCTGAACGCCTGCGGGCCGTGGGCGAAGACTCGGCAGTCAAAGCGGTAGTGTTGAGGCTTAACAGCCCCGGTGGTGATAGTTTCGCTTCCGAAATCATTCGCCGCGAGGTGCAGGCGCTCAGGGAGAGCGGTAAGACCGTGGTGATTTCGATGGGTGATGTTGCTGCCTCTGGTGCCTACTGGATTGCCATGGCAGGGGAAGAAGTTTGGGCCAGCCCCGCATCAATTACCGGTTCCATCGGCGTATTCGGGTTCATCCCGACTTTTTCAAAACCACTGGAAAAGATCGGCATTCATACCGACGGTGTGGGTACAACACCACTGGCCGGGAAGTTACGGCTGGATATGCCGCTCGACCAGGATCTGAAGCGAATTTTCCAGAGTGCAACCAATAGAACGTACCGTGAATTCCTGCAGGTTGTTGCACAGGGCCGGCATATGACCGAGCAGGCGGTTGACGAGGTTGCACGAGGGCGGGTGTGGAGCGGGATCCAAGCCAAGGACCGGGGGTTGGTAGATCAGACCGGGACTCTGCAGCAGGCCATAGATTCCGCGGCGCGCATTGCCGGTTTGGGTACGGATTACCGTGTGTTCTACAGTGAACGGGAGCTCACACCCATGGAAACCTACCTGCTGAATCTGGCCGGAAATACCGCCTCACGGCTAGGTCTCGCACAGCAACCCGATGCCTGGATGAAAAGTGACCTGGTGGAGGGCATGTTGCACGACTTGCGGCTGTTGGCCAGTGCCGGTGACGGATTTTCTTTGGCAGCCCATTGCTTGTGTGCAGCGCCTTGAACTGACTGCCTGGACCCGGTAGCGACCGCCGCGTCCCGATGGCAGCTCACTTGCGTTTTGTGGGGTCGGGCAGGCCGCTATGGAGGAGCCAGTGTTTTAGCTCCGGGTCATAACGCCACACTTGTTCATCGGTGATGGTGCGCTCAATGGCTTGCGCGCTGTTGTACATTTTAATGTCCACGGTTTGTACAGCGGTCATGCCTTCGTCGTACACGGAAAATGCGCGAATCGTGTAGCTGGTTACCTTGAACATCTGCAGGCGTTCCATTTGGAGACGGCTTATGGGGTGCTCTTCCAGGTAGGAGGGGGCGAGGAAGCCGACCGCACCGTCCCACTCACTCCAACGCACAATAGTTTCGTATTGTTCCAATGCATCGGTGCGGCTCTTTTCAGTTCCGCTGGGCGGGAGGCAACCCGCCAGAAAGAAAGACATGGTGAACACCATCAGAAGGATCAGCAGGAATTTTATTCGCGTCTTTGCCCAAGTACCTGGATTGCATGAGTTTCGCATGTTCACTTTCCGGTTCATTTCAGTTCCTCTTCAAGGCAACAAATTCAGACTGGAACGTTACTGCTTCCCGCCCGGCTGAGTCCAGTACCACGGGACGAAGTTGAATCCTCGCTTTACCCCTGCTTTCGAACTGCTCCGAAAACAACCGCCATTCCTGTTCCCCCGGCTGGGGGCAGCAGGCCGTGATCAATCCGGTTACCGGCCTGAGGTAACGGATTTCTCCGCGGTGGATCACCAGGTCACAATTCACGCTGGCCTGCCTGGTCCGCAGCCACATCAAGCCCCAGCCGGCAAGCGTGAGCAGGGCGCTGAGACTGCCGCCAAATGCGCTGCCCTTGTCGTTAACATTGGGTGCCAGTGGCGCCGTAAGGGTGAGACCCTGATCGGACCATGCGCCCACTTTCAGCTGCATGGCGCGGGTCAGGGGAATGGATTGCTGCAGTTCGGCCTGCAGGGCGGCGCACTGTTCCGGATCGCCGGCGGCTGGAGTTGTTGCAGTGGTTTTGCGCCGGGTTTGGTCAGTCAGGCTCACATCAGGTCTACAGTCAGCTGAAGGCAGGTGACATTGTAGCGGATCAGGCAATGCCCCGGTGACGGGTGGTCCGGTATTAAGGAAGCTCTGAATAATTCATCCATAAATGATCAGAGCACGCCAAACAAAAAGTGTAATTTTTGTTTGGCTTCATTTTCAATGATTTACAATCATCGAAAATGGCGGCACATCCCTGTACCGCGGAAATCCTGAATAAATCAGAGTTTCCTTAGGCTACAGTTCAAGTTAAATAATTACGGGGTCCATGTGGTGTATTTCTTTCACAGGGACACCCCGGGAGTGGTCTACCGATAATGAAGGCAGTACGGTTTTGGTAAAGCAGCGGCTTCCGCGCATGGCGGCTGCACTGGTGCCGCGAGAGCTTACCAGCTGGAGCCTGAGCGCCGTGGCTCTCGGTGCGCTTGAGGGTGGCTTGCTGGGTGTAATGGTCATGCACCAGTTTGTCGGTGTTGCTTCACCGGCGATCGTGAACCTTGCCGCAGCGGTCGTGGCGGCAGCACCTTCCTTTACGAACCTCTCCAGTTTTCTATTCGCCTCCCTGGCTGTCGGGCGCGACAAGCCAGTGCTGATAGGCCGATTGATGTTCATCATGGCCGTGTCCCTGGCAATCATGGCTTTACCGGGCATCAACGCCGTGGGACTGGCGGTTTTCTGCATTGCGACCATAGTGGCCCGAACTGCCTGGACCGGGATCCTGACCGTTCGTGCCGCTGTTTGGCGAACCAATTACCACCGCGACTGGCGTGGCAGGGTCACCGCCCGGATTGTGCAGTTGTCTTCCTTGCTGGTTGGCGCATATTCCATGCTTATTGGATTTTTGCTCGACTGGCGGGTCTGGACCTTTCGCCCAGCCTTCATCCTGGGCGCCATTTGCGCGTTGCTTGCCGCCCAGGTTTATCGCAAGGCGCGGGTACGGCGTCACCGGCGCCTGCTGACTGCTGAACGCGAAGAGGAAACACTCAAGGGACGCCGCCTGACCGTGTCGGTACTCGTGTCCGTTTTGCGCAAGAACAAGGAATTCCGTCAGTACATGACCGGCATGATGATATTTGGCGGGGGCAACCTCATGCTGATTCCCATGCTCGTTATCCTGCTCAGCGAACGTATGGACCTGAGTCAGTGGCAACAGGTCGTGATTACGTCATCACTGCCGCTGGTGGTTTTGTGCTTTTCCATTCCCTATTGGGCCAGGTTGCTGGACCGGCTGCACATATTCAGCTACCGGGCGATACAGTGCTGGTATTTTGTCGCTTCCAGCGCCTTGTTCTCCCTGGCTCTTATCCTCGGAAACACCGCCCTGCTGTGGCCAGCATCCATCATCCTCGGTGGCGCCTATGCGGGCGGCAACCTGGGCTGGAACCTGGGACACGAAGATTTCAGCAGTGATGGCACAGCTGCGCACTACATGGCTATACACGTTACGCTGACGGGCCTGCGCGGATTGATCGTGCCGTTTGTCGGGGTGGGTTTCTACCAGTTATTGGCAGTCAGGGCGCCACACTACGCGTCTTATGCGCTGCTGCTGCCCCTGCTGCTCAATACGGCAGGGTCAATCTCGTTTGTGCTCATGCATGTGCAACGCAAGCGGCGGCTGGCCGGCGAACATTCCGCTCAGGAATAGTTGTTCCAGAGAATTACCAGCCAGCACAGCCCGATCAACACCAGACACAGAAACACGGCCGCCGAACCCATGTCCTTGGCGCGGCCCGAGAGTTCGTTATGCTCCGTGCCGATACGATCAACTACGGTCTCAATGGCGCTGTTGAGCATCTCAACTATAAGTAACAGGAGCGGAGGCATGACCAGCAGCAGCCACTGCTGAGCGTCACGAGCCACGAAAAAAGCCGCCGCAAACAGCACGGCCAGCAGGGTTGAATTCTGGCGAAATGCCGCTTCGTTGGTCCAACAGGCCTTAAGGCCGCGCATGGAATGGCCGGTAGCCGCAACGATGCGGCGCAGGCCGGGATTACCGGGGTTCATCGGTGCCGACCGACTTCTGGTACAGGCCGTCAAACAGCACGGTCCAGGTAGTTCCATCGCGGCTTGCGTCCCACAGCTGGCGCACACTGCCATCCGGGTCGGGAGTCCAGCTTATCCTGTGCGTGGTCATGCCACTGCCGTCGGGCGATGGCCGCTGGCCTTGCAAGACCATGCTGCCGTTCTCCAGCCCACCATCCAGCTGCAGCAAGGTGCCACTGCTGTCTATCCAGGTCTGGTGCCATTTGCCGGTAGCCTGGTCATAGACATTGAAACTGGTGCCAGCGGTACCGCCAACGCCGGCTCCCTGCCAGTTTTCCTGCAGGGCACAGCCATTCAGTATCGGGTGGATGGAGTTAGTACCCGCTGCCTGGCCGCCCGAAGTCACGTTCCAGTCGCCGATCCAGAAATCGAACTGGTGGTGCTGTGTGGTGCTGCATGGGGGCGGCGGTGTGGGCTTTGCCGTCTCCTCACTCTGTGCCATTGCAGGTAATGAAAAACACAGGGCCAGGGTCCATAACATTCTCATTGGGCTCTCCAAAAAAGGGTGATTATCCCACTCAAAGTGTTGAAATACAGATACATGCTATCATCGACGGCTGCCTGTTTGTTGTTGAGACCGGAATAGATGTGCGTTAACCGATCAAGTGAAAAGCCCTTGCGACCGGGCGAAAAAAACCCGCTGCCATTTTGTTCGTACAGCGGCCTGCCCGACTTTCCAGCCATCCAGATCGATAGGGTGCTGCCCTTGCTGGAATCGCTGGTGGCCCGCTATCGTTCCGGGGTAGAGCAGCGCCTTGCGCAGGATTCTGCTCCGGACTGGTCCTTCATAGAAGCGGAAATGGAGTGGGCCGACGCCATTGAACAGGCATGGTCAACAATTTCGCACCTCAATGCGGTTGCCGACGAACCACGATTGCGTGAAGTCTACAACCAGGGACTGGACCTGCTCACCACCCATCAAACCTGGCGATCACAGCATCGCGGCATCTACCAGGTCTACCAGGGTCTGCACCGTTCAGCAGCGTTTCAAGTTCTGTCCGCGCAACAGCAGCGTATTGTCACTCTTGAATTGCGCGATTTCCACCTCGCAGGGGTTGATCTTGATGATGCTGCCCGCGAGGACTACCGCGATATCGTGTTACGACTGAGCAAGTTGGGCGCACAGTTCCAGGAAAACGTGCTGGACGCCACAAATGCCTGGAGTCAGCACTTCGAAGATGCGCAGGTGCTGGCTGGATTGCCCGCAGCCGAGATGCGCTTGCTGGCTGAAAACGCCCGCGCGCGGGCTAAAGGTGGCTGGTTGGTCGATCTGAGCTACCCTTCTTACGCGGCGATAGTGACCTATGCCCATGACCGCGCCCTGCGGCAGCAGGTCTACACCGCGTACGTGACCCGGGCATCCGACCAGGGCCCGAATGCCGGTGAATGGGACAACACACCGGTGATACAGGAAATCCTGGCTTTGCGCCATCGGCTGGCAAGCCTGCTCGGTTACCCGAACTACGTCGATTATGCACTTGCTACACGCATGGCTGAGAGCCCGGAGTCCGTGCAGAGGTTTCTTCATGACCTGCTTGGCCAGGCTCTGCCTGCTGCTGCGGGACAGTTGGAGATGCTGACCGGATTTGCCGTGAGCAGGGGAGCCCACGCTCCGCTGCAGCCCTGGGACATGGGCTTCTGGGCTGAACGGTATCGCCAGGCTGAACTGGGCCTGTCCGATGAGTTACTCAAGCCCTATTTTTCCCAGCAGGGGATGATTGCTGCCCTGTTTCACATCATTGGGCGTGTTTTTGGCATCAGTCTTGAGCGCGACGAGCGCGTACCGGTGTGGCACGAGAGTGTCCATTTTTACTGGCTGCACGATACGGATGGGCAGCGTTGCGCAGGCATGTACGTGGACCTGTTTGCACGTCAAAACAAACGTAGCGGCGCCTGGATGGACGTGGTTCGTTCGCGCCGCAGGCTTGCTCTGGAGGTGCAGCTGCCGGCAGCCTACCTCAATTGTAATTTTCCGCCTCCATCCGAGGGCCATCCCAGCCTGCTCACCCACGATGACGTGCAAACGCTGTTCCATGAGTTTGGACATTGCCTGCACCACATGCTCACCGAAATCGACTGGCCGCAAATCAATGGCATCCACAATGTCGAATGGGATGCTGTGGAACTGCCCAGCCAGCTACTGGAAAACTGGTGCTGGGAAGAACATTTACTGGATGGCTTCGCGCGTCACTACGAAACGGGCGAGCCTTTGCCGGATGATCTGAAGCAGCGCCTGTTGCGTTCGCGACATTTCCACAAAGCGATGATGATGGTGCGTCAGCTGGAATTTGCGCTGGGTGATCTGCGACTGCACCTTGAATATGCACCCGATGCGCCGCGCGATCCGCTGGAAATAGTACGCGAGGTGCGGCAGCACTGTTCGGTGGTCGCTACCCCGGAATGGAACCGGTTCCTGAATAGCTTCAGCCACATTTTTGGCGGTGGTTACGCGGCCGGTTACTATAGTTACCTGTGGGCTGAGCAGCTGGCAGCCGATGCCTGGGAGCGTTTTGTGGACGAAGGGCCGTTTAACCCGGAGACAGGGCTTTCCCTGCGCCGGGAAATTTATGCTACAGGAGCAGCGCGCCCTTTTCTGGAGTCATTTACAGCCTTTCGCGGGCGCCCACCCGAAGCCCAAGCGCTGCTGCGCAGCTATGGACTTGAGCAATAAGACCTGCAGGAACTGAAATACGGCTATGCTGAAAATCGCCTCGTGGAACGTAAATTCTCTTAACGTCCGCCTACCGCTTTTGTTGGCGTGGATCGACGGCGCGCGGCCGGATATTCTTGCTTTGCAGGAAACCAAGCTGCCTGATGAGCGCTTTCCCACGGATGAGCTTGCGGCCGCGGGCTATCACAGCGTGTTTTCAGGGCAAGCGACTTACAACGGGGTGGCTATCCTGAGCTGCGAGCCGGCCACTGACCTGGTCACCGACATACCAGGGCTGGACGACCCGCAAAGGCGTATCCTTGCCGCCACCATTCCCACGGCTCTTGGTGCAGTACGTATCGTTGACCTGTATGTGGTTAACGGCAGCGAGGTGGGTTCGGCGAAATTCGCCTACAAGCTTGACTGGTTGGGAAAAGTGACCGATTGGCTGGCTGGTGAAGCCAGGCAGCACGAAAATCTCGTAGTGCTCGGTGACTTCAATATTGCTCCCGATGACCGCGATGTGCACGATCCGGAACTATGGAAAGAGAAAATCCTGTGCAGCACCCAGGAACGGGCTGCATTGGGGCGACTTTTTGAACTGGGCCTGAAGGATACGTTCCGCTTGTTCGGCCAGGCAGAAAAAGTCTACAGTTGGTGGGACTACCGCATGAACGCTTTTCGCCGCAAAATGGGACTGCGCATAGATCTCGTTCTGGCATCAGGAAATATGGCCGGGCGCTGCGCGGCAAGTTATGTGGATTTGGAGCCCCGCCGGCAGGAAAGACCGTCCGACCACGCCCCCGTTGTGGCTGAGTTTGATGCCTGAACCCGGCGGCTGGCCGGGGTCAGGCTAAAAATATTGAACACGGGCAGTTCATCCGGATGAAAATGCGCTATTCTTACGTGGCTGCGGTTTTTTTAATTTAGAGGAGAGGGATCATGAAATTCAGAATTTTGATGTTGATGAGTTTAGTGGCTTGCATGCTCGTTTTGGGCGGATGCAACCGGGGTGAAGAGCAGGCGGAGGCAACCGCAGAAGCCGTGAACGATGCGGAAGCTGGGGCGGCAGCAGTGGTTGAAGAAGAAATGGCTGATGAGGCTGTTGTAGAGGTAGCAGAAGAAGCCGCCGCTGAGGCTGAAGTCGATGCAGAAGCTGCCGACGTGGCTGAAGCTGAAGCCTTTGACGCTGCGGTCGAACTGGAGGAAGCGGTGGACACCGAGACAGCAGCCGACGTAGCGCTGGACGTCGCGGAAGAAAACGCTGACGAGACTGCGGATATGGCCGACGACGCCGCAGCTGAAGCGCAGGAGAGCATGAAAGCCAGTATCAAGGCGCAAACTGACGCGGTTGAAGCAACCGTCGAGGAAGAGGTGGAGGAGAACCAGCGCTGAGCGTAGTTCTTGCAGGCTGAAAAAAGCGGGCTTCTGGCCCGCTTTTTTTAGTACCGTGGTACTCCGGAGTCGATTTCTACTGACCAGGCGTCTATCCCGCCCGTCACGTTATGCACGCGCGTAAACCCCTGTTTCCGGAAATGCTCAGCCGCTTTGCGGCTGGAATTTCCGGTGTGGCACATGAAGGCCAGCTCGGTGTCCTTAGGCATGCGGGCCAACTTGTCCAGCATCTCCTGGTCAAGCACCAGCGCCTGCGCCAAAGACGCCTTGGCACGATTCTCCGGCCCGCGTACATCTATCAGCACAATGTCGCCGGAAGGCAGTCTTTCTGACAGTTCCGTGACAGACATATCCTGCACCGGCGGGGGAGCGGCCGGCAAGTCTATGGAAAGACCTTCGCCCGTCAAAGACTTGACCCAGTCAATACGTGCACCGCTGGCGCGCTGAGCAGTTGCCAGGTCCATTAACACCGTGATGCCGTTGGATTGCGCTGCGATCTCCTCTCCCGTTGCCGGGGCCAGGCTGAATTGGGATTCCCAATTGGCATCAATGGCGAAATGCAGTGCAATGCCTTCATGCCCTTGCAGGGATTCGCGGATTTTCGCGGCTGCGGCATCCGTCAGGCTTATCTCCGGGGGTGTACGGTCAGGTTCGGGCAAACCGAGGGTCTGGTGCAGTTCGCCGGAATTGAGCATGCCCAGCACGATGTCGCAACCGCCGATCAGTTCCCCGTCAATATAGAGCTGCGGAATGGTAGGCCAGTTGCTATAGGCCTTAATGCCTTCGCGGATTGCTTCATCGTCCAGCACATTGACCGAAGCATAGTCCGGCCAGACGCTGTTCAGGGCGGCAATGGTCCGTGCCGAAAATCCACACATGGGCTGCTCTGGTGTGCCCTTCATGAACAGGACAACCTTGTTGCTTTTCACGTGGTTCTCAATTTTTTCCCGGGTTGTTTCACTCAAGCTCATGGTTTGTGCTCCTTGGTGCATAGTCCGCGGGTTGGGCAAGGGGGGTGCTTTGCCAGTCACAGCGGCTAATATGAGGCCCTTGCTGGGCAAATCAAGTGCAGGACGAAACACGCTTTATTGCTGCCTTTGTCCACGCCAGGGGTCACCGGGCAAGGACTCTGCCAGCAAGCTGCGCTCGCTCTCATCGTACAGGATAGTGCCTGGAAACGAGACGGTCTTGCCGCCAAGACCGCGCTGGCGAATGGATTGCTGGATGTCATTCAGGCCCTGCGGACCCAGGGGATAGTAGTTTTCCTGTTGACCAGCGATAGTCACACTGAGGCAAACGGTTCCCAGGTCTGCAAAACTGTGCTCGGTGACTTCGGCGCAGCGATGTCCGACAGCACGGGTGCTGGCCTCGATGAAATAAGATCCCGCCAAGGCCTGCCGGGGCCGGCCAGGCAGGAAGAACTCAAGGCGTACCCTGTGCGCTGCGAGCGTAGTGAGATACTGGCGCATAAGCCGGGTCCAGTCGGCATACCCCCCGGCCAGTTTGCCGCGATGGCTGTCGATGCGCTTTCCGCTGCCGTGCTGCGACCAGTAGTCAAACGTCTGGAAGTCCGTGTGCACTGCGCCAGCACGCCAGGTAAACACCTGGTTGTTTTCGAGTTCCACCCGGCATTCCGCGTTCTGCTCGTTCAGCGCGGCATCGAGTAGCTGCCATAGGGGCAGAAAGCCAAAATGTTCCAGTTGCAGGCGGAACATGGCATTGAGGTCCATGATGGTCATAAAGCGGGCGTGATTGATTTTGATTGAAAAGGCTGATTCCAGCCATCTGGCGGTATGTGCAGACACTTGACCGGTCTGCAAAAACGTTTCTTCCATGGCCGTTTCCAACTCTGCCAATCGGGTTGCGTCGCCGCTGACAACCAAAGGCAGCAATTGCAGTATGCCCAGAGGGATTGAATCTTCGGGCTGCAGTGCCTCGACCGGAATTGCATTGCTTTGTGCGCCGAGGCTGATCCGCAGCGGTCCACCAGGGCTTTCGCCCTCGTCACCCTTTCCCGACTGCAGCAGTTGTTCCATTGCGGAACACAAGGGGTATCCCGGTCTCAGCACCTGGGTCTGGTCAAATAACGCACCTACCGCAGCGAGCTTGCATTGGGAAAAGCCCGGCAACAAACCCTCGAGGTCCGCGGCCAGGTGTGCCACCATCTGCTCCGCTTCGTTTTCGCCCAGGCGGCGCGGGCGTGCAGCAGTGCTGCCGTGATAGCGCGTGGCATCGGTTTCTATGGCGACGAAAAAATGGTGGAAATCGGGCTGCAAATTCAGTTCTCCTGAGCGTTTTTCCAGTGCATTGTATGTGATTGTTCCGTCATCGAGGGGGCCCGTGGTGGCCACGTTGCCTGAGAAGAATGGCTGCTGTAGACTCGGGCGACTGGACCGTGTCCCGTTGGGATGCGCAAGAATCCAGCGACATTAATCTTGTAAGGGTGCCCTCATGAAATTCATTCGCAGAATTCTGTTCCCGCTGCTTGCGGTGATCTCCATTGTCGCAGCAGCCCAGGAAATTACCGGTGTCCCCGGTTCGCCCGGTGCCACGCTAACCATTGACGGCAAGCAGATTCCGCCGCCGCCCCTGCCCTTCAAGGGCGTGATCAAGGAAAGCGCTACTCAATCAACACCGTACTGGCCCCCACGCGTTGTGCCGCCCAAGGGCGCGCCAAACATACTGCTCATCATGACCGACGACCAGGGTTTCGGCGTTTCCGGCACCTTCGGCGGCGTCATCCCGACACCCGCGCTGGACCGCATCGCCAAGGCGGGATTGCGCTACACCCAGTTTCACTCCACGGCACTTTGCTCGCCTACACGGGCCGCGTTGATCACCGGTCGCAACCATCACTCAATGGGCTTTGGTGTGATCTCGGAGCTCTCCACCGGTTACCCTGGCTACGATTCCGTGATGAGCCCGGAGAAAGCCAGCATTGGCACCATTCTGCGGGACAACGGCTATGCAACCTCCTGGTTTGGCAAAAACCACAATACGCCGGCCTTCCAGCTCAGTGCATCCGGGCCGTTTGACCAATGGCCGTCGGGCATGGGTTTTGAGTATTTCTACGGCTTCATGGGCGGTGAGACCGACCAGTGGACGCCGTTCCTGTTCCGCGACCATACCCAGATCTTTCCCTTTGTAGGTAACAAGGACTACAACCTCACCACCGACCTGGCCGACGAGGCCATCAAGCACATCCGCGATCTGAACGCAGCGGCGCCTGACCAGCCGTTCTTTGTTTATTACGTGCCCGGCGGCACCCACTCCCCGCACCAGCCGAAGGAGGAATGGGTCAAAAAATTCGCAGGCAAGTTTGACCTGGGTTACGAAAACCTGCGCGAGGTGATTTTCGCCAATCAGAAAAAGCTGGGTGTGATTCCGCAAAACACTCAACTCACGCCCTTGCCTCCGGAGCTGCCGAAGTGGGAATTGCTTTCTGAACCCTACAAGAAACTCCTCGCGCGCCAGGCGGAGGTCTTTGCTGGATATGCCGCTTATACGGACTTTGAGATTGGCCGGGTCATCCAAGCTGTGGAGGACATGGGCAAGCTGGATAACACGCTGATTATTTATATCTGCGGCGACAACGGCACCAGCCCGGAGGGCACTCTGACCGGCGCCTACAATCAGCTAACTTCCTACAACGGCATTCTGAAAGCCCCGGAACCATTGCAGCTCTTGCATTATGAGGACTGGGGGACCGACAAGACTTACCCGCATATGTCGGTGGGTTGGTCGCTGGCTTTTGATACACCCTTTCAATGGACCAAGCAGGTGGCCTCGCATTTCGGCGGCACCCGGCAGGGTCTGGCGATTTCCTGGCCCGGCCACATCAAGGATGTTGGCGGTATTCGTAGCCAGTTCCATCACGTTATAGACATAGTTCCGACACTCCTCGAAGCGACCGGCATCAAGGCGCCGGAAGAGGTTAACGGCATCACGCAAAAACCCATCGAAGGCGTGAGCATGGCTTATACCTTTGACGCGGCGAATGCCAAGGCGCCGTCAAAGCGCACCACCCAGTATTTTGAGATGGCAGGTAATCGGGGGATTTACCACGATGGATGGATGGCGAACACTACGCCCTTCGCCCCGCCGTGGGATCTCGCCACTGGCACCCTGCCCAGCGTGGTGGACGGTTACAAATGGGAACTCTACAACCTCAATGAAGACTTCTCTCAATTTAACAACTTGGCAGCCAAGAACCCGGTGAAGCTCAAGGAAATGCAGGCCCTGTTCCTGTCCGAAGCCGCGAAATACCAGGTATTACCGCTTGATAACACGGCTTTTTCGCGCTTGCTGACACCGCGCCCCAGCGCCGTGGCCGGGAAGACGGTATTCACTTATACGGGGGAGAATTCCGGCATTCCACTGGGGAATGCGCCCAGCGTGTTGGACCGGGATTACACCATTACTGCGGCAATTACTGTTCCCAAGGGTGGCGCAGAAGGAATGATCGTCACCCTGGGTGGGCGCTTCGGCGGCTATGCCATGTACCTGCTGAACGGCAAACCCATTTTTGTCTACAACCTGCTTGACCTCGAACGCTTTCGCTGGGAAGGCGGTGTAGGCGGAATCGTCGGCGATGATCTGTTAGGCCGCGCCGTGGAGCCAGGTAAACACACGCTGGTGTTCGACTTCAAGTACGACGGCCCCGGCCCCGGCAAGGGCGGCACAGGTGTGTTCACGCTGGATGGCAAAACGATCGCCACGAAGACTATCGAACATTCCATACCCCTGATGATGACCATTGATGAAACGTTTGACATAGGGGTTGATACGCGCACGGGCGTGGACAACAGCTACGAATTGCCGTTCACGTTTACCGGCACCATTGACCAGTTGACCTTCAAGCTGGGCCCTGAGCAGATGACGGCAAGTGCCAAGGCGGCTAGCGCTGCAGCCGTAGCCAAAGCAACAGATTAAGGCAACGACCAGTGAGTAGATTGCTGGCCGTAACTGCTTTGATGGAAACGGGGGCCGGTTTGGCCTTGCTCATCATTCCGGGGTTCGTGGTTCACTTGATCATGGGCAGCGGCCTGGAAGGAGCTCCTGCCCTGGCCATTGCGCGCATTGCTGGCGCCGCCTTGTTTGCGCTTGGTGTGGCCTGCTGGTTTGCACACACCGACGCGGGCAGTGCCGCGGGGCTGGGACTGACCAAGGCCATGGCGCTGTACAACCTGGGCGTAGTGCTTGTTCTTGTCGCTGCGGGATTGCAAGCCGAAACGGTTGGCATATTGTTGTGGCCGGCTGTAATTATTCATGCAGCGATGGCCGCATGGTGTATATCGGCGGTGACTGGAAAGCCGGCTTAGAACGTACAGGCGTTGGAAGTACAATGGGCAGTTACAACCCAGCCACTGGAGAGAGGTCGTGTCCAAAATCATAGAAAGGGCAAAAATCGGCTCGGACGGAAAGCCGCTGCCAGTACTACCACCTGTACGCGATGCCCGTGTCTGGGCGCGCATGGTGCGCGTAATGTTTTACACCCCGGGCTTTTTGGCATTGTTGCTGCTCAAGACCGGCGAGCCGACGGCTTTTGGCATCACGGTTGAGCTGTTGACGCTGGCCTGCGCCGCGGCGGTGGTGGCAGGGTTGTTCATCGGCAGCCAGTCCATGGCTGAGGGTTCGGACGCTGCATCCCGGGTCGGGGTGTGGAGTGGTGCGCTGGTGCTTGAACTGCTGGCGGTAGTGCCCTTCTTGGCCGCCGTTCCGCCCTTGTTCCATGAACTGGCAAACAGCGCCCTGCTGCATGCCCGGGCGCCGGACTCGATCAATACTGCTTTGGGTGTTTCAGAGCTGCTGCCGGCAATTGCTGTCCTGCCGTTCATGCTGTATCAGCTGTGCGGTTTCGGCACCTTGCACTTCGTGGTTAAACCGTGGCTGGACTGGGTCATCAATCTCGCCATCCTTGCGCTGATTGTCGCCACGACAGCGAGCAACCGCCTGGGAAACTATGATGACGAGAAGACCTACGCCGGAGCGCTGGTAGTCCTCATGGCGCTGGTGGTGGGCTATGGTGTGATGAAGTTGAAACAACTGCAGCGCGATTACGAGGCGCGTGTGCCGGCTGACGACCCGAAAAAATAGCCAAGGCAGGAAATAGTCAGAGCGGGGAAATAGTCAGAACAGGGAGAACGACGAGCCGCTGCCAGAGCCGCTGTTTCCCCGGCCGCGCTGGCGTCGGCGGCGCATCCTTGTATGCAACTGCTGGCGGCGCTCTTCCAACCAGTCCGAAGGTTGGGCGCTCGAAGTAGCTTCTTGTCCGCTGCTACTGGCTTCAGCATCACGGAATACGCAGAAATCACGGTAAGCCTGAATCTCGTGCTGCATTTCTTCCGTGACCATGTCGATCATGATGGCATCGTCCAGGAAGCCCAGGCCCGGGATGTCATCAGGAATTAGATCTTCCGGTTCGGAGAAATACAACAGGGCTTGTAGCGCCCGGGACCGGTCTTCCGCCTCAAGTGCCCAGCCCTCGTCAACCACCATGCTGATCATGGTTTCCAGTCGGTGCATGCGCTCTCGAATGAAGTCCGATGTCTCGGAATGCCACACCTGGTAGAGCAAAGCGCGGGCATTTTCGATGATCTGGCTGTCCGGCAGGCTGGCAGATGCTTCGCGCGAGCGGGCCATCACTTTGCGGAAGTGATCCAGATCGGAATCGCTGAGTTCGAACGTGATCTTCATAGGCATTCTTGTTTTTCCTTGCAGCCACTGCCTGGAAAATGCGGAGCAAAGCCTGCGGCTGTTTTCCTCATTGTTTTTCCCGGGTACGCGATGTTGCGGAGCGGAACTGCCCGGGCTTTCCGGGTACAGGATATAAATAGCCCTCGTGCTTGAAGTCCAGGTAGCCGTCTGCGGCAGTGTGCACGCGGCCGTGCAGGTTAACCGGCAGGCTGGCGATCTTCCCGCTTTGCAGGTCCGCCAGCTGTTCGCGGGCATTTTCGGGGGGTAGGTTATCCAGGTTGATGGCTTCTGTCGTATTCGGATCAAGGCTGAGGCTGTAAGGACCCGCATAGCGGGAGAACTCAGAGCCTTTCACACTTATGGTGATCTCAACGGAATCAATAACCATCTCCACTTCATTGATATTGCGCACATCAAAGCTGGCGGCCAGGGCCTGATTCGTCATCGTCATGGAGGAGATGCCAACGAATGGCGGGTTGCCCTTGATCTTGCCTGTAGCGCATGCAGTGCACAGCAGCAAGCTTGCAAGGGTAAGGGTGTACAGACGTAAATTCATGAATTCCATAGATGGCACCTGGCAATGTGTTTTCCACCGGTTGCGGTGGTCGCGATAAGAAAATTGTCGTGGGGACGTATGATCTTACAATGCTCCATGACGTGTGGACAACGACTATGAAACGAGCAACCCGGAGCCGTGGTCAAGGACCCTGGAGGCGCACAGGTGCGCAAGGGCGGTGCTGACAACCCGCCGCTGGCGGGTCTGCGTACCGCATCCAGTAGGGCCTGGGTGTAGGGATGTGCCGGCTTGCGTAGCACTGCATCCACAGGTCCGCATTCCACCAATTCCCCCGCGTACATGACACCCACATCCGTGGCGAGTTGCTGAACCACTGCCAGATTGTGGGAGATAAACAGCATGGCAAGTCCTGTTTCCTTTTGCACTTTGCGCATAAGAGTGAGCATGCGCGCCTGCATCGATACATCCAGCGACGACAGGGGTTCGTCCGCAATGATCAGGGCCGGTTCTGCCAGCAAAGCCCGGGCGAGAGCAACGCGCTGCCGTTGGCCACCGGAAAGCTCATGGGGATAGCGGGGCAGGACATCTGTCAACAGGTCTACTTGCTCCAACACCTGTCCGACCCGGGTGCGATGCCCGGCAGGGTTGCCAATACGATAATGCAGCAGGGGCTCAAGCAAGGTTTGCCAAATGCTGCGGCGGGGGCTCAGGGACGCCAGTGGGTCCTGGAACAGGTATTGAATTTCACGCCTGGCCTGGCGTGAGCGCGGAGCATCGGCGTGGCTGAGGTCGAAATCCCGGTAATGCACCGATCCGGAATCCGGCTTCACGAGGCGGATGATGGCCCGGGCCAGCGAGGTCTTGCCGCAGCCGGATTCTCCGACCAGGCCGAATACACTGCCATTTTGAACCTCAAAACTCACGCCGCGAACGGCCTGCAGGCGGTTTTGGCTGAACCCGGGAAGGCGGCGCACCGCGTAGCTTACATACAGGTCGCGAATGCGCAACAAAGGGGCATCAGGGTTCATGCTGTGGCGGAACCGATGGGGTGAGCCAAAGGATGATGGCAGGCGTGACGATGTGGGCTGTCCGACATTTCAGGGTCGGCGCTGTGCAGAACCGGCTCTTGCGATCGGCAAAGGTGATCTGCGCGCCCGCAACGATTGCTGAAGGAACACCCTGCGGGGCGCTGACCGGGAGCCGGTACTGATCCGGGGATACCCTGCACTGGCTCAACGGGGCCTGATGACAGCCGTGGCATGGCTGCCAGCAGCCCGGCCGTGTAGGGATGACCGGGGTAGCGCAACAGTGCGTCAGCCGGCCCTTCCTCGCTGACACGCCCGCAATACATCACCATGGCACGGTCACACACTGCCTGCACAATGGATAAATCGTGTGTGATCAGCAACACCGCGGTTCCCGCTTGCCGCGCCAGGTCGCGAATCAGGTGCAGGATCTGGGCCTGGGTGGTCACGTCCAGGGCCGTGGTTGGTTCATCAGCGATCAGCACCTGCGGGCGGCACACCATGGCCATGGCAAGCAGGGCGCGCTGACGCATGCCGCCGGACAATTCGTGTGGATAGCAGCGCATAGCCCGCTCGCAGTCCGGAAAACCAACAGACGCCAGCATGGTGGTCGCAACGGAGCGCGCCTGGCGGCGGCTGGCTGGCTGGTGACGGCGGATTACTTCGAGCAGCTGGCTGCCAACGGAAAAAACCGGATCCAGCGCGGTTAACGGCTCCTGAAAGACCATCGACATCCTGCTCCCGCGGATACGTCGCCAACCGCTTTCGTCCAATTGCGCAAGATCAAGATCGCCCAGTTGCATGGAGTTGCTGCTGACCTGGCCGGAAGCTCCTGGCACCATGCCCATGATAGCCGCCCCGGTCATCGATTTCCCGCAACCCGATTCGCCCACCAGGCCCAGTATTTCGCCTGCCCTCAGGGTAATGCTCACTCCATCAACTACCGCCACCCCGCCGGCCCGCGCGCCAAGAGTCACGCGCAAGTCCTGTACTGCCAGTACCGGTTCTCCGTAAGCGGGGCTCACGCAGAACCCTGCCTTGGATCAAGTGCATCCTGGAGTGCATCAATCACGAGATTGAATCCCAACAGCAGCAGCAGCAGCGGAATGGCAGCAGCCAGATGATTATTGAACTGACTGGCCAGTACTTCCTGGGTGCTCTCCGCCAGCATCAGTCCCCAGCTGACTCCGTCTTTTACCCCCAGGCCGAGGAAACTGAGGATGACTTCGGTTTTGATGGCAGCGACAAATACTGCCGCAGCCTGCGCGAGCAGGATATGGCTGGTGTTGGGCAGAACGTGCCGCGACAGGACCAGGTGAGTTGGCAAGCCAATGGCCCGCGCGGCCTGAACGAAGTCCCGGCTCTTGAGGCGCATGGTTTCAGCACGCACCAGTCGGCTGGTCGTAGTCCAGAACGTGGCCACCATGGCGATCTGCATGGCCCAGGCGCTGGCCTGGAATGCGAATGCTACGGCGGCGGCAAACAGGTAAAACGGAATGGAATCCAGCACTCCGGTGAGGAATACCAGTCCGTGATCGGCCCAGGTGTCCGCATACCAGCCGGATATCGCACCGCAAACAGACCCCAGTAAAGTGGAAGTCAACGCCACCAGCAGGCCGATTTCAAAGGCCGTGCGCACACTGTAGATCGCCCGCTGGAAAATATCCTGACCCAGCTGGTTGGTGCCAAACCAATGCGCGCTGCTGGCGGATTCCCAGCGCTCGCCTGAAACCAGGGACCACTCCTGACCTGCCCACCCGAGGGCAACGGCCAGGGCGATCAGGCCATACAGGCTGACCAGAGCACATCCAGCGAGCCCTGCACGGTTGGCGCGCAACTTCTGCCACACCCGGTTGGAAGGTTCAAAGCCCGGCATTCATGCCACTCTCGGATCTGCCAGCCGGTACGCCAGGTCGGCCAGTGTTTGCATCACAACAAACAGGACAGCGGTCAGGGCTACGACCGCTTGCAGCACGGGTTGGTCGCCATTGGCCATCGCGTCAAAGGTGACTTTGCCGATACCGGGAATGCCAAAAAAGGTTTCCAGTACCAGGCTACCGGTGACGATAACCAGGGGGATGGAAAACAGCACCCGGGTAAGCACTGCCGGGAGACTGTTTTTCAACACATGCCGGCCCATGATCTGCGCCGGTGAGGCGCCAAAAGCCCTGGCCGTCCGGATGTGTTCGCGACCCATTTCCTCGACGAAAACCGCGCGAAAGAATCGCGTGTTATAGCCCAGGGTAATGAACACCAGTGACAGGGTGGGAACCGTCACGTAGTACAGATAGCTCGGCAGGTCGCTGACCTGCCAGCCCCGCGCGGGAAACAGGTTCAGGCCCTGCGGCGTGCACAGCAGGACCTGGAGGATAATGACAATTATGAGAAAGCTGATACTCATGCCGGTGACGGAAACACCGGAGATCAGCCGGTCCAGCAGCCGGTTGTGATGCCATGCGGCGAGCATGCCCAGTCCGGCGCCCAGCAGGTTACCGATGATGAAACCGGGCAGCATCAGGGCCAGGGTTATGGGCAGGGAGCGCCACAGCAGGTCGGTGACCTTCTCGCCATTGGAGTTGGACGCACCCAGTTGTAAGGTAAACAGGTCGTGCAGGTAGTCAAAGTAGCGGCTGGCAAAAGAGCGGTCGTAGCCCAGTTGCTGGTGGATTTCCTGGATCTGTGCGGCAGTAGCGCTCTTGCCCAGCAGGTTGTAGGTTTGATCCGGCCCAAAATAGACCATCAACAGGAAACTGACCAGGGTGACACCAAGTATCAGTAGCAGGCCATGAGCCAGCTTACGCGGCAGAAAGGCCACTAGGAACCCGCCTTGCCCGGGCTGGCGAAGCGAAAGAAGAATCCCCCGACGAACTCGACATCAGGCAGCATGGTGATGTGGCGGTTCCACAGCAGCACCAGGGTGCGGGAAATGCCGCTGATGGTTACGCAATCATCAATCAGGATCCGGTTCATCTTGCGGTACAGTTCAGTGCGCCCCGGGGATGCGCTCATGCTTGAGGACTCACGGTAGAGCCGGTTGAATTCGGGGTTGTCGTAATTGGACGAATTGGCACCCGGTGATGCATTGGGGCCATAAAATAACTGCATGATATTTTCGGTGTCCGGATAGTCCATCACCCAGGATGAGGTTGCCAACATCACTTCACGGTTTATAAATGCCCTGGAATAGTCACCGTAGCTGGCGAACATGAGTGGGCGGATCTTCTCCGATGGGTAGTTGATACCAGCCAGGAAGCTCCGGAATTGTTCAAACATCTGGCGCTCGGTAACCGAGCTTACAAAGCCGTATTCCAAGGGCGGCAGGTTTTCGGGGCTCCAGCCGGACTCACCGAGCAGGCGGTTTGCTGCAACGGTATCGCGGCGTATGGGGTCCGGGTCCTGGTCAGCGTCGTACTCAAGGGCTGATGGAGGAATGACTCCCGGAAAGACCCGCCCGATGTCCGAGTAGAAAATCTCGTTGCGTTTTTCCCAGTCGAAAGACTTGATCACAGCGCAGCGCAGGGCATGATTGCGGGCAGCCTGTTCTGCATCGGGATGGTAGCCAACGCGTGGATCTGCCATGTTGAAGTCAGTGTGCACAAAGCCGGATTCAAGGTTCGCGAGCAGGTTGTAGCCGGCAGCCAGGTCATCTGCAAGCAGGGGAGGGTCACGGCTTTTGAGGACCTGGCTAAATTGGCTGACGGGCACTTTTACGAAATCCAGTTGCCCTGCCAAAAAGGTATTCCAGCGGGCTGCGTCCTCGGCGATGAACTCGATTTCGATACGGTCCGCCAGCGGGGGAATCATGCCTTGCAATCGCTCCAATCCGAATGCGCGCTGGCTTGAAGGATCATAGCCTTCGGCGGCGAGATCGATGGGCTCGGCGCGGAAACCTGCATTACGCAACAGGCTGGCGCCCGCACTGTCAAAGCGCTGCAGGCGGTAAGGCCCGGAACCCACCGGGTGAATTGCCAGCTCCCGGCCATACTTTGCCACTGCCTCAGCCGGCACAACTGCGGAAAAGCCCTGTGCCAATGTGTGCGTAAGCTGAGGGAATGGGCCGTTCAAGCGGAGCTGGATGGTGTAGTCATCCAGCGCGCGGAGGCCCGCAACGGCCTGGTCATACTGGGCGCCGTTTTGTTTCCACTCGTCCAGGCCGACAATACGATTCTGCCAGATCCACGCGGCCTGGGAACGGGTTTGCGGGTCAAAATGCCGCTCGATCGAGTAAACAAAATCCCTTGCAGTCAGCTCGCGGCCTTTGCCACCGGGAAATGCCTCGTCGTCAATAAAGTGAACGCCCGGCTTGATCCGGATCGTGTAATTGAGGCCGTCAGCGGACACTTGTGGTAAGCCCTCTGCAAGATTGGGTACAAGTTCATAGGGCCGGGCCAGGTACTTGTAGCGATACAGCGTGTCGTACAGGTTGACTACCAGGAAGTTGGCGTAGGTATTGGAGGCATGGGCCGGGTCGAGGTCGGTCGGGGCGCTGTCCATGGAATGGCGATAGACACCCGGCGCCGTATCCTGGCCTGAGGGGCTTTCACCCTGCGAGCACGCGTTCAGCGTGAACAGCGCAAACAACAGCAAATGGGGCGGCATCGGCGCGAACCGTGTCAGGGCCTCGAAACCAAGCCTGTGGCGCAGTATTTCAGTGCAACCTTTCACGGTAGTTCAGCTTAGCCGGTGGCAGTCCCGGCAACAAGGGAGCTCTGCTGCAAGGCAGCACGCAAGGCGAGGGGGTTTAACTGCCGGTAACGGTGTTAGGGGTCTTCCTCCAGCAGGGCATCATAGTCTGGAGCCGGTGGCTCGCCATTGTAAATTTTGAATTCCCGGTTTTGCAAATACGCGTCGCGGATGAAGGCGTAAGGGTCGTTTGCGTCCTGGATATCCTTGTCGTAAGGCAGCAGGGCGGCTCTTAGCGATACCAGGTCTACGATCAGGGGTACGTAGTTGTTGTGCTCCTTGATCATATAGGTTACCGGGTTAAGATAACTGATTACTCCAGTCACGCCGCCGCCGCCCAGGTCGCGCACCGTATATGGACCAAGGAACGGCACTACGAGATAGCGGCTTTGCTTCCAACCCCAGACCGCAAGAGTCTGGCCAAAGTCTTCATCGAAATCTTCTATGCCCGCCTTGGTCGCCACGTCAAAAAAACCAGCCAGACCCAGGGTTGAGTTCATCAGGAATCGCCCGGTCGAAATAAGGGAGTCTTCAACCTTCCCCTGCAGAATGAGGTTGACGAAGGTCACTGGCCAGTGCAGGTTGCGGAAAAAATTTCGCACGCCCCGCTGCGGCGCATCGGGCATGACCACGTCATAGCCTTTGGCAATGGGCTTAACGATTGCCCTGTCAAGGGCCATATTGAAGGCGTGAACGTTGCGGTTGGAGTGCTCCCAGGGGTCATCCACCGGACTGGTCAGCTTGGCGGGCTGGCTGGCGCAACCGGCCAGCGCAAAAACCGCCAGCAAGGAAAGCCCAATGTGGGCAAAGTGACGGTAGTGCAAAGTAGTGGTTTGACTTTTCATGGTTTGCTATCTTAAGTTGATCCCCGATTTTTTTCCGGTTTTTCCAAGGAATTTACCTTGGGCTAGCTGGCAGCAGCAAGTGCTGTCCGTCCCTCAAACACCATCAGATCGGAAGCTTCACACAACTTCGTGAGGCTGAGTAAACCAGGCGGGGCATTGCGAATGCGCATGAGGCGCCCGCCGCGGTGTGCCAGTGATTGCCATTCAAGCAGCAAGGCCAGCCCTGAACTATCCACCCGCGACACCGCTGCAAGATCGAGGTCGGTGATATGGCGACCCCGGGCTGCAGCCTGTCCAGCCTGGTGAAATACCGCGCTCACCGTATCCAGAGTTAACTCCCCGGTAATGCGAGCCTGCCCGGCATCGTCGAGGGAAAATTGTCCGTCCGCAGTCATTTTTCAGTCATTCAGCTGCAGGTTTCCGGCAACGATGTCGGCTGTCACCTTGTCAATCCCGTCAGCTTCAACGCGAGGCACAATCTGGTTGCGAAAAGTGATCACGTACGATATTCCTTCCACGGTTACGTCAAATGCTTTCCAGCCTGCAGCGGTTTTATGGAAGGCGTAGTCGACCGGGGCGAAACCTCCATTGTTCAACTTGACCCGGGTACGCACGCGGGTTAGCTTGTCGGTGTTTTCCCCTTTCATCGGCATGACTTCGAGTTGGTCGTTGGAACGAAACTCCACCAGGCCATCTGCATAGCGACTTATCAGCACATCGGTCATGGCGCCAGAGAATGCTGAGATTTGCTCCGGGGTGGCAGTACGCCCGGTTTTGCCGAGAATCAGGCGCGCGGAATATTCAAGGTCCAGCAAGGGCACCAGATCTGCACGCACAACATCACGCAGCAATTGCGGCTGCGCCGTGAATTGTTCCCGATTCTGATCCAGATCAGCAAGAATGTTTCCGGCAGCCAGGCGCACGATCTCAACCGGGTCCTCGCTGCTTTCCAGGACAGGTTCGACCGCCATGACCAAGGGCGCAAGCATGATCAGGGCCAGCAAGGCTGGGGCCAGGGTAAGTAATTTCATTCCGCTTTTCTTCATTCTTCTTTTTCGCCTTCGCCTGTATTGAAAAGATATTTTCCGATTATTTGTTCCAGCACCAGTGCAGACTGCGTGATGATGATGACATCACCATCTGCCAAAAAATCCGGCGCCCCCCCGGGCTCAAGACCGATATAGCGATCACCAAGCACGCCGGAGGTTAGGACCGAGGCGCCCGTGTCGGTTGGCAGCTCATTGAACCTGGATGAGATTTTCATGTGCACAATGGCTTCGAAGGTGATCGGGTCCAATTCGACCGACTCGACGAGGCCCGCAGAAACTCCGGCAATTTTCACCGGTGCGCGGCTTCTGAGGTCACCGATATTAGTGAAACGCGCACTGATCTGGTAGGTGTCGTTACCGATTTCCTGGCCGTAATCCGTGGCGCGGGTGGCCAGCCAGAGTAGCGCAGCGATTCCAAGCAACAAAAAGACACCGGAAGCGAATTCAACCTTGTAATTGGCGCGCATAGTGCAACCTCAAGTTAAAAATGACGTCATGATGAAATCAAAAATCAGCACCAGCACGGAACTGAGCACCACCGTATTGGTGGTTGCGGTCCCGACACCGGCTCCGGTGGGCTTTGCGGTATAGCCGAAAAACACCGCTACCAGGCTGACGATGCCGCCAAACACGAGGCTCTTCCAGAACCCACCGAGAAAATCCTTGCCGAATAAAATTCCGGTCTGCAGCTTGCTCCAGAAAATTCCTGGATCAAGGCCCATCACGCCAATGGAAAAGGTCACTGCGCCCAGGATGGCCAGCGCGTTGAACATGGCAGTGAGCAAAGGCACGGAAATGAGGCCGGCCATGAAACGAGGCAGGGCTATCCGCTGCACGGGGTCTATGGCCATCAGTTCCATGGCGTCAATCTGGCTCGTGGCGCGCATGAGGCCGATTTCAGCCGTGATGGCGGTACCGGCCCGGCCGGCAAAAAGCAAGGCGGTCAGAACCGGACCCAGTTCGCGGAACAGCGATTTGCCAACCAGCAGGCTGACCTGGTCGGAAGCCCCGAACTGCTCCAGTGCATTGATGGCCTGCAATGACAGCACCATGCCGACGAAAAAGCCGCAGATCATGATGATGACCAGCGAGCGCGCGCCAATAAGGTAAAGCTGCTGCAGAATCGACTGTACCTGCGATAGTGCCGGCCTCAGGCCGGCCAACATGCGCAGCAGGAACAGCAGGCAGTGGCCGGCGGTCTGTATGGGGGCAGTGAAGCCTTGGGAGCGGATGTCGGTTTCCATGTCAGCTCCTCATGTCAGCCCAGGAGGCTCCAGTGACTATCTGCAGTGTTGTAATGAAACGCGATCGGACCTTCTACCTTACCGTTGACAAACTGGTCTATGCCCGGATCGGCGCTGTGTGCCAATTCCTCCGGTGAACCTTCGCCGGCAATTCGCGCGGAGGCGATGATATAGCAGTAGTCGGCCAATTGGCTTACTTGCACCACGTCATGCGTGACCACCAGGCTGGTGAGGCCAAGTGCATCGTTGGTCTCCCGCATCAAGGTGCGCACCGTGGAGACCGCGATTGGATCAAGCCCGGTCGTGGGTTCATCGTACAGCATGATAAGTGGGTCGAGCACGACCGCCCGGGCCAGGGCCACGCGCCTGGCCATCCCCCCGGACAGCTCGTGCGGCATCAAATCTTCGGTGCCACCCAGGCCCACGGCATTGAGCTTCGTCATGATCAGGCGGCGAATCAGCGCTTCCGGCAGGTCGGTGTGCTCCCGCACCGGGGTTGCAATGTTTTCGAACACGGTAAGATCAGTGAACAAGGCCCCGTTTTGCAACAACACTCCGATGTTTCTGCGGAACCGGTAGAGTTCCCGGTCCGACAGGTTTGAAACATTGGTCCCATTGATCTCAATCGAACCCTCGTCCGGCCTGAGCTGGCCGGAAATCAGTTGCAGCAGGGTAGTCTTTCCCGCGCCACTGGGGCCCATCAAGGCCACGATAGCCCCTCGCGGAATGTCCATGCTGATGCCATCGATTATGGTTTTTCTGCCGCGCCGGAATACGAGATCCCGGATGCGGATAATCGGAGCCGCCCGTGCCCCTTGGCCAGGGTCAGGCCCGGCTTGTTTTCTTGCTTCCGGCATACTGATTTCAGCTCTTGAAGAATTGCATTAACCAGCTGTACTCCCGGCACATCCGGGCAGTTCTACTGGCCTGCGCTATTGTAAAGGAATTGGACCGACATGAGGCCGGTAAAATTGCACGACTCAATGGACTGCGTGGATTGCGAAAGGTTTACTACGGGAGGGCAAAAAAAAGGAGGAGGCTTGCGCCTCCTCCCCGAGTAGAAGTGTTGGAACTCCGCTTATAGTGGACTGCAGATCCTCCTAAGGCCTTTCCATCTTCGCCCGGCTCCGCCTTGCTCTGTCGCTCGGCTCCGGTCACGGATCTTCTACCTCCGTCTTTCTTTTTCGACGTCACGCCCTGAGGCTAATGGCGTCTATCTCCAGGGACCGCGTATCCCTTTCGAGTCACCCTAGTGGTAGGACCGTTGTTGACAGAGCCCGGTCCGGGTGACATGCCCAGTACCACCTGGGCTTTTCCGCTTTCTGTAACCTGTCGCTGCCTTCCGGCGGGTCGGCCTTCCGGCTGACAGATTTCTTTGAACGGAAGGTAACACTATTCCCGCATCGGGCACGTGTCAACATGCAAAAAATCGCGTTTAAGCCGATTCTTTTACCTGACAGATTACAAAAGAATTTCAACTCACTGAATAAAAAAGAAACCCTAATTTTGGGCGACATTTGATTTTGCGATGAAGCGAATCAGATGCGCAAAATTAGATCAAGCCCATTGCCGCATGGCTGCAAGTCCACAGTTCAATATCCATAGTTCTTTGGGGGAGACGCCTTTTGTTCGTCACTATCGAGCCTGACCCCTTTAATTGGGCATGAAGCCAAGTGCGTTGGTAACCACATTAAGCCCAGAATCCGGACACCCGCTCGAACAGCCAATAACTGGCAAGCCCACCGATGGCGTACGCCTGAACTGGAGCGAGTCGGGCCAAATCAAAGCGCCCCGCCAACAACTTCGATAGAGTCTTGTAGATCGCCAGCACCACGACGATGAAAAGCACCTGGCCGATTTCCACGCCGATGTTGAAAAACAGCAGCGCCAGCGGAATGGAATTCTCCGGCAAGCCGACTTCGGCCAGCGCGCCGGCGAAACCCAAGCCATGCAGCAGGCCGAAGGCAAATGCCACGACCCATGGTTTGCGCGATGCCAGGCCTTCGCGCCCTTGCCGCTGATGGATGATTTCACTGGCGACGAACACTATGGATAGCGCGATGATCGCCTCGACCGGCGGACCGGGCACATGCAGTACGCCCAGGGTCGCCAGGCTCAGCGTGATCGAGTGCGCGACCGTGAATGCGGTGATGGTGACGAACAGGCGCCGGGTCGATTTCACGATCATCACCAGCGCCAGCACGAACAAAAGATGATCAAAGCCGAGCAGAATGTGTCCGATGCCGATGGTGACATAGGTCTTTGCCACTGCATAAGCCCCGGGACTGGCCGTGGCGGTAAAGCTCGGCTGGCCCGGCAGGATGCGCTCGAGTTGCACGGTGCCGTCAAGCCGCTGCAACCGCACCAGGATAGCGATGCGGGATTCGGCCAGCTCCGGAAACATGATCGCTTTGCCGTTCAATCCGCCGGGAACCGTGATACGCCAGCGCTGACGCAGGGTGTTGGCGGCGAAGGTACTGCGCATGGCGCCTCGCTCAGTGAAGCCGGCGGGAAACACCGGATGGACTTTCAACGGGGTGTTTTCGTCCAGCGCCGGCGATTTCCACAGCACGTCGTAGGAATCAGCGCTGGTTTGGGTCAGTTGCAGGTACGCCGGGCGGAACTCGTCGGCCTTGGCCGGCAACGCCAACGCCAACGCCAGCAGCACGAGCGCGAGCAATCCGAGGGCGCGGCACATCATTTGGCTGGCGCCTCCAAGCTCTCGCTTTCAATCACCACGTCGTACTCTTTGAGCAGGCGTGCATAGTTGTTTGCCAGTGCGGCCTCGCGCTGGTCATTCTCCCATTCACGAATGACCGCCTTGCGGGCTTCGTCAAGCGCAGGCAAATAGCCAGGTTTGCGCTCGCTGATGCGGACCAGATGCACACCGAATCCTGAGCGAACCGGGCCAAACCAATGTCCGACGGGCGCGGATTCCAGTGCCTTGCCGAAGTCCTCGCCAAAATCCCGGACAACCAGATCCAGCGGCAGTTTTTCTACGCGGGTTGGCAGCATGCTGGGTTTGCCTTGCGATTCTGGTGTCGCGCCGCTATTCAACGCGGCGGTCGATTCCGTCAACGCAGAATCGAGCTTGTCGCCGTAGTTGGCCGGATCGAACAACACCTGTTGGAAGCTGAGCACGGGCGGCATGCGGAACTCCGCCGCGTTCATGCCCAGGTAAGCAGTCAACTCCGCGTCGCTCGGCGTACCGGACTTGCCTTCCTCCTCGATCAGCACTTCCAGCTTTTGCCGCACGCGCCGCTTGATGACCGGATCATCCTTCACCAGGCCAAGGGCGACGCCCTCGCGGAAGAGGATTTCGTCCTGGACATAGCTGTTGATCAGACCCTGCAATTCAACCGGCGTCGGCGGCCGTGACCAGGTCGCCTGGAACTGGCCGGCGAGTGCCGCGATTACAGTTCGATTGACTGTGATTCGATTGCCATCATCGGATGGCGGTGCCACCTTGTCGTACAGCAGGAACAGCAGCATTCCGATCAGCAGGAAATGCAGCAGCGGTTCTCTCCACAGGGATCTGATCTTCAAACTCGGCTCCACATAAAAATGCGGCGGAGCATCAAGCTCCGCCGCAGGGTGATTCGTCAATCGGTCAGCACCACATCAATTGGGGATATACCAGATTGGTGAACTCCAGGCGCGTTCCTGGATGGTCGCCGGTACCGTGGTCAGCGGTGCCATGTTCAGGCGGGCCGCGTCATAGGTGTTCCAGCGCGGGGTTGGTATCTCGAGGACACGGGCGTAATAGAAGGCCCGCTGGTCCGCCTGGAACTCAGGATCGGTCCAGCCGGTGGCCAATTGCGCAGTGCCAATGGCATCGGTGTACGTCGCAGTCTTCAGATCAACACTGCTGCCGACCGGCGGCAGTTTGCCGTCGGCGCCGACCTTGCGGTCGCCTGACCAGGCGACATCAAAAATTTTCTCGTGCTGCTCGCCTGCCGCGTCAAGCCAACCCTTGACGATCTGGACACGGTCGAGGTTGCCGCTCTTGGGGTCCTTCAGCGCCGTGACCAGGAAGGTGGGTGCTTTGCCGGCGCCCGGGCCAGCAACCGGCTTCAGGTCGCTCCCCATCGGCACGCCCTTGGCGTAGGCAGTCTTGACGAAATCCGGTTTGTTCACGTCGTCGGCGGAATAGTCGAAACTGCCGAAGAAGCGCAGCTTCATCATCGGGCCCGACGTTGCGAAGGTCTCCTTGCGCTGCATCGCATCATAGATGGCCTCGCGGGTGTTCTGCGGGGCCCAGACGCCGGCCAAACCACCCGAACTGAATTCCTGGATCTGCTGGACCTGGCCTGCCGGCGCGCCGGGGATGCCAGTCAGCCTCTCCTTGGCATTGTTCTCAAAGGCGAACTTGCCAGTGAAGTTGTACTCCTCGTTGCTGGCTGCGGCATTGTGCGTGTCGGTATCGCCGATGAAACCATATTTAAACGGATTGCCGGCGCCACTCGCGGCCTGACTCATGCCATCTAGAAGCGCCTGACGGGCGAAGCTGCCCCTGGGATGGGAAGGGCGTTCGAAATCCGCCGAGAGCGTGTAATCCCACAGTTCGAAGCCGGCGAATTCGTCGGTTGGGGACAGGAACGGCGTGGTTTCGGAAGTGCCCTTGATCTGGGTGATTTCATACAACGGTTCATTGTCGGCGCGGGTCTTGTTGTAGGCCGCATCGATCGGCTTGCCGTCGCGTTTGACCAGATCGAACATCAGGCCGTCACTGGCATTGCCGTTGTGCGGAATGGCGAACAGCGTCGAACCCTTCGCGCGCTGTTCGTCCATCCATTTCCAAAGGGTTTCGGGGTCGTCCGAATCGAGCGCCGACAGCGCCAGCTCGGGCAGGTGCGCGGTATCGCGGAAGACAACGACACGGTGCAAATTGCGCTTCTGTGGATTCGAGGTCCATTCAAAACCGGCGAAGGTGGTGAATTTGCCGGGGAGGTAGTTCGCATCCGCGGCCTTGATGATGTCGGTCCAGACGGTATGCGCCAGCACGGGGTCGCTAAGCGTCGGGTCGCGCTTGCCTTCGCTCATGTCGCGCAGGATGCCGGCAAAGGTCTGCATGCGGACATTGGCGTCGGGCGAGGTAACGCCCTTGGCAAGCTCGGTCTTGCTCAGTGGGCTGTCCGGATTCGCCATCTGGTTGAAAACGCCCATGTACTCGGCATGGTCGGCCACCATGTAGAAATCGAGTGGGGTCTGGATCTGCATTTCCGGCCCGCCGCTGCCGGTGATCGGCTTGCCCTGCGCCCAGGCATAAGCATCTGTCGGCGTGGTCTTGGAGCCGTTGGTGAAAGCGTCGAACGACCAGCCGGTATGGACATGGACGTCGCCGAAGTAGACGTTGTTGTGAGGGTTCGGCGGCGGCAGATCGGCTGCTGGCGCGGCGGGTGCAACTTCGACGGTCGCTGGTTCTGCCGCAACGGGCGCCGCCTGCTTTTGGCAGCCGGAGAGGGCCATCAAGCCGAGACTGGCGACGATTAGTATAGCAAGTTGTTTTTTCATGACAATTTTTCCATGGCTGAATTGCTTTGGGCGGTATTCACGGAATTGACCCAGCGTCAATCTGGTTTCCTGCTGCTCGTGATCAATTCGGCGAGTACCAGATTGGCGAGGTATAGGCACGCTCCTGAAGTGTCATTCTCGTACCGTCCAGCGGCGTGTTCTTGAAGCGCTTGACGTCATACGCGGTCCATCGCGGGGTTGGGATCTCCAGCACTCGTCCGTAGTAAAAAGCGGAAAGCGAAGGATCGAAATCGGGATCCTTCCAGACCGCAACCAATTCAATCGCGCCAATAGTGTTGGTCCATGACGCGTCAGCCACGTTGACGGTATTCCCCACCGCTGGCAGCTTGCCCGTTTTCGGATCCGGCACGCGCTTGTCCGACCAAACCACGTCGTAAACCTTTTCCTGTGTCTTGCCGTCCTTGTCGAGCCAGCCTTTCACGATTTGGTAGCGATCGAGATTAGCGCCGATGGCATCCTTCATCGCAGCCACCAGGAAGATCGGCGCCTTGCCTGCAGGCGCCGCATGCAGATCGCCGCCCATCGGCACGCCCTTGGCATAACCGGTCTTGGCAAGCGTGCGGGCATCGGCATCCTTGGCTTCGAAGTCGAAGCCGCCGAACAGACGCACGGTCATCCGCGTACCGGTGGTGGCATAGGTCTCCTTGCGCTGCATCGCATCCCACAAGGCAGCACGGGTGTTCTCGGTGGCCCAGACTGCCGCATAGCCGGAGGCGCCAACTTCCCAATCCATGATCGTGACGCCGGACTTGGGGTTGTTCATGAAGACCTTGGTGAGCCGTTCCGGGCTGGGTTCCTGCGGCGTGGTCTTGCCGAAGAAATTGTCTTCTTCCATCGCGGCCAGACCGGTGTGTGCGTCACTGCTTCCGATCAGGCCAAACTTGTAGGGATTGGTACCGAACTCCTTTTCCAGCAGCAAACCGTTTTTGAGGCCAGAACGGGTGTACTCGAATTCAAGCATGTCCTTTGTTTTCGCCGCGCTGCCATCGAGGTTGCCCTTGTCCCAGATTTCGAAATCTGCGAACTCGTCGTTCGGGGAAAGGTAGGGATGCGATTCGCCGGTGCCTTTGGTTTGCGTGGTTTCGTATAGTCGCTCCCATTTCTCGCGGGTCGTCACGTACTCGGCGTCGAGCTTCTTGCCAAAGGCTTCGACGGTCGGAAACATGAGCCCGTTGGACAGGTTGCCGTTATGGGCGATTGCCAGTACCTGGCCGCCGGTTGATTGCTGATAGGTATCCATCCATTTCCACAAGTCCACCGGGTTGTCGCTGCCCAAGGGTTTCATCGTGGTGTACGGCTCGACCTTATTGGCCTTGTCTGCGTTGTCGCGGAAAATGACGTTACGGTGCAGATTGTTGCCACCGGTGTTGGAGGTCCACTCATAGCCGATGAAAGCGGTGAAACGACCCGGGTCATTGGCTTCCTCGGCGGCCTTGATGGTGTCCTGCCAGGCGGAAATATAGGCGGGCGTGCCGGGCAAAGGTAGGATGGCCTTGGAGATGGTTCCGGTGCCGAAGTTGCCGATGATGTCGAGGGCAGCGGCGTTGCCTTGCCCGGACGTGATCATGTCATGCCATTTCTTGCCCTGCGGATCGGCCATGATTTCCGGCGTTCCAGCCAGGATCAAGGGGAAGAAGCCCATGGCATCGGAGTGATCGGACACAACGAGGAAATCGAGCGGCCGGCGCAGCTTCGCCGGTTGACCGGACGACGCCGTCACCTCATTGCCCTTCGCAAACTCGTAGGCATCGTGGGGGGTCAGGCGTGCGCCGAAGGCACCGGCGTCTACGGAGTACGAGGTATGCAGATGGGTGTCGCCGAAGAATACCTGTTCAGGGAATTCCGTCGTCGAAGCTTCTGGTGCGGCCTGCGCAACCGGTGGCGCCTGCGCTACCGTTGCTTCCGCGGCGACGGTCACTTCCTGCTTTTGGCAGCCGGAGAGGGCCATCAAGCCAAGACTGGCGACGATCAATACAGCAAGTTGCTTTTTCATGACAATTTTTCCATGATTGCATTGCTTTGGGTGGTATGCACGGAATTGACCCAGCTTCAAAATGGCTTCCTGCTGTTCGTGATCAATTTGGCGAGTACCAGATTGGCGAGGCAGACGCCCGTCCCTGATGGATCATTTTATGCATTCGGACATGGCGGTCCTGTAGCATACAACATCGTATATGGCTATTCGAGAGATCATCCGCATGGGGCACCCAACACTGCGCCGGGTAGCGCGGCCATTGCAGTCGCATGAGCTGTCGGGCGAACCCGTACGTGAGTTGTTGGCGGACATGGTCGACACCTTGCACCATGCGGGCGGAATAGGGTTGGCGGCGCCGCAGGTCAATGCATCCGTGCGCCTGGCCATCATTGAAATTCCCGGCGGGAATTCCCGCTACGGGGAGATTCCGGCGATGCCCCTTACAATCTTTGTAAATCCTGAAATCCAGGTGCTGGCCGGCGAGCTTGCGGGATACTGGGAAGGTTGCCTGTCCGTTCCCGGGCTACGTGGCTTTGTGGAGCGGCCACAGCACGTGCGGGTCCATGCACTGGACCTGCAGGGCAATGCCTTCGAACTGGAGCTCAAAGGCTTCCTGGCCACGGTATTCCAGCATGAGTTCGATCATCTCGACGGCAAGCTGTACATCGACCGCCTCAAAGACAGCTCGTTGCTGGTGTACGAGGATATGCTGGCTGAATGGCTGGGTCCCGGGCAATCGGTGCTGGACGGCTAGTGGCCTGTAACAGCCAAAGCCGTGGTTGAATCGGCCAAAACAGAAGCTGAAACCGAGGCAGGTCTGAAGCGCGAAATCAGCCGCCTGGGTTTTGCGGCTATTTCCCTGAATGGTGTTATCGGTGGGGGCATTTTTGCACTGCCGGCGATTGCCGCCGCCACTGCTGGACTGTTCAGTCCGTGGCTGTTCCTGATCTGCGGCCTGATCATCATGACCGTGGTGCTGTCGATGGCCCGCGCAGCCAGTTTCTTTAGTGGCACCGGCGGTCCTTTGACTTATGTCAGTCATGCATTTGGTCCGTTTGCGGGATTCCAGGTCGGGTGGTTGTACGCGTTCTCCCGGGTTGCTGCCTTTGCGGCGAATATCAACCTGCTGTTAACCTATGCAGCCTGGTTCTGGGCGCCCTTGGGACAGGGAATCACCAGGCAAATCACCCTGGCCCTGTTGTGCGCTTTTCTCACCTGGACAAACGTGGTTGGGCTGCGCCGCGGAATGCAGACCATTTTTGTGCTTACTCTGCTCAAGCTCATACCGCTGACCCTGGTCGTGCTACTGGGCCTGACCCGCCTCAACCCGGAAGTATTCACCAACGCTGGCTTGCCAGCATTCGACGGCCTGGGCGAAACCTTGCTGGTTCTGTTCTATGCATTTGTCGGGTTTGAAGGCGCCGTGGTTCCCGCTGGCGAAGCGCGCAATCCGCAACGTGACATTCCCCGGGCGCTGGTCTCCAGCGTCGTGGCCATCACTGCGCTGTATGTATCGATTCAAATCGTGGCGATTTCCGTGCTACCGGAGCTGGGTGCCAGCAAGGCGCCTCTGGCTGATGTCGCCCTGGTACTGATGGGGTCAGCGGGCGCTGCCCTGATGGCCGCCGGGGCGGTGTTTTCCGTGGGCGGCAATTGCTCGTCCATAATGTTCAACGGCCCGCGCATGGTCTACGCCATGTCACGTCAAAACCTCTTGCCGCGGTGGTTCGGGGCCATCCATCCGCGCTTTGGCACGCCGGCCAATGCGATCATGTTTGTGGGTGGCTTGGCCTTGTTCCTGTCACTCAGTGGCAGCTTTGTCTGGCTGGCTGCCATGTCCACCGTGGTACGCCTGCTGGTCTACGTTGCCTGTATCCTGGCCCTTCCGCGCCTGCACACGGCGCTTGGCGAAGGTGCACAGCCGTTTAATCTGCCCGGCGGGTACCTGGTTCCGTTTCTGGGGCTGATGCTGTGCGGCTGGCTGATGACGTTTGCCACCAGCCAGTCGTGGCTTACCACTGCAGTATTCTCCACTATTGGAACGGCATTTTATTTCGCTACGGGCAGACGTTAGCGCAGGGTATTGCTGTCTGGCGGCCGTCTTGCGATCAGGGGGCTTCGAATCCGTCGCTGAACAGGGGAGGCTCGGGCGGGTCAAGGAAGGGTGCGATGCAAGCCGGACTATTGGCCGCAAGGCGGCTTTCGATCAGGCTCTGCACCGTCGGATGGAATTCCTGGTTGCTGGTGCCGCAGGCCGCGCCCGCGGGTCCGCTGACATGGCAGTAACTCATCACTGTGCCCTTGCCATTGCCACCGGTGGGGCAAGAAACAGGGCCGGAGTAACATCCGACTTCGGCGTTGTAGCACTGGTCAAGCGCCGGGTTATAACAATGCGTGTGCGGAGAGCCCATGTTGTGGCCGAATTCATGGCCAATATAAATGGCCGTATTGGCCGGCGTGCGGCTGGTGCCGATGGCATGAAAGCTGTAACTGCCCACAGTGCGGTTTCCATTCACGAAGCCTTTTTGGCAGTACTGATCGATCCACGCGATGCCGGAATAACTACCCGCAGCGATGCCACGGCCGCTGAACAGGGCTGCGAAATCACGATCCAGGGAACCCATGTTGAGGCGCCAGTACTGGGCAAATTCATCCAGTTGGCCAGAAGCCCCGGTGGCCACGCTGTAGGGGTCTGAATCGGTGCGCAAGGTGACGTCGCCGATAAGCAGGCGGGTTTCAACATCGCGCTCATAGAACACGTTCATGGCCAGGAACACATCCGTGATCCAGGTCATCGCGGTATTGATGTCGTTGCCTTTTCCGGCCATCCATTCCGTATCGGTGTCGATGGCGATTACAGCCTGGTAGGTGAGCGCCGTGCCTGCAGGTGCATCGCTCATGCTGCGCAGCGCACCCGCTTGCAGGCTTGCGAGGTCAAATCCGTGTTGATCGCCAAGCTCGGTACCGCAGGTGCTGGAACCCTCCGGCGCAGGTTCTGGCGCAGCAAGGATCAGGTTCAGCCCGTCTGTGCTCGAAACCTCGAGGTGATCGCCGCCTTTGGCAACAATCCCGCTGATTGCCCCGGTGCCGGGGTCTACAGCAAGCCCTACGCTGCTGGTCTTGTTCGTCGCGACGAAAAACAGCCGCGGGTGCATGGCTGAAACAAGAATGCCTGCCGCATTGACCCGGAGTATTTTAGCGCCGGGCACAAACAAATCGATGCGCCGGTAGTTCAGCACATCCGTGGTATTGCCAGCGAACGCATCCAGGCTGGGCAGTCTTAGCACAGCGCCCCGGGGAGCATGCAACAAAGTGTTCCGCTCCGCAGGGTTCAGCGTCACCTTGCCTGCAGACAGAGCCGGGCGATCTTTTTGCTGCGTTGGCGGGAAGGGGGTAGCGGAAGGTGTGCGAAGAAAGCCAACACCATCCTGGGCTGCCGCAGTTGGCGCCAGCACCAGCATCAACATACCAGCCGAAATCCATTTCATTTGTCGTCTCCCAATCCACGGTTAACGTTTTACATAGTGGTAGCGATCGCCCAGACGCTGCAGGCATTGGTCAAAGGTGCGGCTGATCTGGGTCGTGTTGCGTATGCGTTCTATCCTTGGCCAGGTCGCCCGCCGCCCGGCCTGGACCAATTGCCGTGCAATCTCGGTGCTTGCGTTGGCAAACAGGTTGCGCATGTTTAACTCACTGCGCTGCGGATAGATGGTTATATCGCCACTGTAGTTCTGACCAACGATAGCATGCGCTTTCTTGATGATGGAGCCAAGTCCCGGCACATCGAAATGGCGCTGCACCAGGTCCAGCACGTGTTCGACCTGCAACATGGGGCCTTTGATCGCGACCTCCTGCAGGAAGGGCAGCACGCCGGTTTTCTCGGCCTCGTCGTTGAGGAACGGAACCACGTGCGGATTGATCTGGCTGACGATGTAGTGGTTGACATTGTGTAGCCGGTTAACTTTTTCTTTTGGAATATCTTCATGCACAGAACCGTCGATCCAGTAGCTTTGCGGCATATAGGAAACGGATTTTCCGTTGTAGTTACGTGCCCTGAGCTGCACCGGGGGAAACAGGCCCGGAATGGCGCTGGACGCCAATGCCGCCTGCCGTATCAGCACATTGGGTGAGGAGAGGTAGTTAAGCAGGCGGGGAAACTGGTTTGGCTCAGCCGGAGAAACCGAGATGTTCAGGATGCGACCGGTTTTTTCATAGGCTTCGAGAAAAGTCATGTCCTTGATATTGCGATTAATCGACAGGCGCAGTTGCCGGGGATCGAACAGGCCTTCGCCCTTGATCACGTCTGCAAACCCGAAGACGCGTATCCACTTATATTTCAATTCATCCGGCTGCAAGGCCTTCTCAAGTTCCTCATCGGTATGCGTCGCCAGGAACCCGCCAATGATCGAGCCCGCGCTGGAGCCGGTTATTACTTTGGGCAACAAGTGCTGTTCCATCAGCTCTTCAATAACACCCACGTGAAACAGCCCGAGTGAAGCACCGCCGCTGAGCAGCAGCGCCGAGCGGCCGAAACTGCGCGCAGCCCGGTTGAAAAACCGCCGCTTGCGCGAGGGGGGCAGGATTTTCACGTTGCTGTCGCACAGCAGGTTCAGTGCGGCGCTTACTTCATCGAGGTAGTCGGTGATCAAGCGCTTGCTGCCGGAGCGCGCATGTTGATAGAGGGCGGGATTGGCCATGTTCCCCAAATTACCGTGCAACTCCTCACGCAAGCGGAACACCAGCTGGTCGTAATCTTTTTTCAATCGTAAGCGATGCAACAAGGCTACCCGTGAGGCGATCAGGCGATAGTCGTAGTCTGTCGACTGCTCTGCTTCCAGCCACTGCGCATTACCGTCAAGGCGATCCAGTTCCTTTGCCGCCTCCTGCCACTCGGCGTAGGTACCGGCACGGCTTAGTGCATCTTCATGTTTGCGTGATGACTTGCTCATTTCCCGCTCTGCCATGCCTGCTTGCGACGTTTCCCGGTCGAACTTTACTCGACTTTGTTATCGTGTACCATTCGGCAGGCAAGGCCACAACCCGGATTGATCAGAGGTTCTCATGATATGTTTTCTGCAGTAGTTCTGGCCGGGGAACGGCCGGGCGGCAGTCCACTCACCCGGGCTTTGGGGCTCAAGGCCAGCGTGTTGATCGATGTGGCCGGCAAGCCCGCGGTGCAGCGCGTGGTGGAAGCATTGTCCGGGGCTGACCAGGTCAGTGGCGGTTTGCTGTGCGGCCCGGCAAAAAGCGTATACCAGGATGCCCCCGAATTTGAACGCATACTCAAGGGGACTTCGTTTCAGTGGCTCGAACCCGAAAGCGGGCCGAGCGTGAGTGCAATCAAGGCGGTGTTGACGCTGGGGCATTACCCCGTGTTGCTCACTACCGGCGACCATGCATTGCTGACACCGGTATTGGTGGACAGTTTTTGCCGGAATGCGCGAACGGTCGGTGGTGACATCGTCGTTGGCCTTGCCCCTTATGCCATTGTCCATGCAGCATTTCCGCACTCAAAACGTACCGTGCAGCGGTACAGTGATGGCAGTTTTTGCGGCACCAATCTGTTTGCTGTGATGAACCCCACGGGTCTGGCTGCACTGGAATTCTGGAAAACAGTTGAAGCAGAGCGCAAGCGGCCGTGGAAAATCGCACAAGCCCTTGGACTCGGATTTCTCTTACGTTGCGCCTTGCGCAGGGTCTCGCTGCAGCAGGCACTGCAGCAACTGTCAGGCCGATGTGGCTGCAAAGTGTCTTATGTGCTGATCAACGAAGCCAGGGCGGCAGTGGATGTGGATACCGTGGCGGATCGTGACCTGGCACAGTCTGTATTACTGCAACAAGGCTATAGCGCCTGACATCTGTTTGCCAGATCAATGATAATGTCCGCCTGGCAGTGACCGCACGAGCAAAACACATGGGACAATTCAACCGCTTCCCGGATTTTTTCATCGTGGGCGCGCCACGCTGTGGCACTACTGCTTTGGGCCGTTACCTGGCGCGCAATCCGCAGATTGGCTTTTCACGACCAAAAGAATCCCACTATTTTTCGCGTATTCATGGGCTCCCGACTGAAGCTGAGTTGCAGCACGACTATCTCGAGCGGTATTTTGCCCATTGCACCGAGCGCCACCGGGTGATGGGCGAAGGATCTGTTTCCTACCTGCATCTGCCTGAAGCCTTACAGGCGATCTTGCACTTCAACCCGCAAGCACGGTTTATCGCAATGGTGCGCAATCCCTTGACCATGCTGCCGTCTTATCACCAGCGCATGCTGTTCCTGCTGCAGGAAGATGAGCAGGACTTTGCCACTGCGTGGAAATTGGAGCCATTGCGAGCGCGCAAGGAAAGCCTGCCCCAGCGTTGCCTGGATTACCGCTTGTTGTTGTATAGCGAGGTGGCAAAGCTGGGTTACCAGGTGCAGCGCTTGTTTGAGATCGCCGGACGTGATCAGGCGCACGTGATTGTTTTCGATGACCTGATTGCGGAACCCCTGCCGGTTTACCAGAAGGTTGTGCAATTTCTTGGCGTGGACTACGACGGACAGGCCACATTTGAACGTAAATTGGGCAGCCAGATGTATCGTTACGGCTGGTTGCAGAAACTGCTCTTTGCGCCCGTCGTGCGCGGTGGAAAAATAGTAGACACCTTGCAGCGGAGCAGCCGGAAATATAATGAGGACGGGTCAAAACGGAAAAGCCTGGTCAAGCGGATTACCGGTCTGAACAGGACTATCAAGTCCCCGGACCCTCTTTCCGAGCAGACGCTGGATGTCCTGCGAGAAGCTCTGCGGGACGATGTTGCGCTGCTTTCCCGGGTACTGAATCGCGACTTGGGTTATTGGCTCAAACGCCCGTGTGCATGAGCATAGAGCCCCCGGCGATTGGCGAACAGCCCACCTGAAACGGATCAGTAAAAGTGAAAGTAACAACGATTTCTTTACTTTGGGGTCTTGTGTTTCAGTTACCATCGCGCCCCAAGGGCTGCCGCCCATGAACAACCCCAAAACATTGTACTGACTGGAGATCCATATGCGATCACTATTACTTTCATCTATTGCCGTACTGGTTCTTTCAAGCGGCGCATTCGCTGCTTCTGAGCCGGACTCTTCGACGCTGACGGAGCGTGAACAGGCCATGCAGGAGCAGATACGTGCACTGCAGGCCCAGCTCAGGGCGGCCAACCAGACCATAGCAAACCTGCAGAACCAGTCGGGCACAAGCGCAGGCTCCACGGCTTTGGCTTCTGACCCCGCTGCGGCTTCCGGTCCCGGCACGGCTCCCGGCGCGGCCCCGGCTTCGACTTCAGTAACGCAGGCCGGAACTGCAGTGCCTGTGGCGGGGGAATCTGCGGCCCAGGCTGTGGCAGCCTATAGTGAGGCACGGGTGCTCGCCGCTGAACAAGAACAGTTCCACACCCCGACTTCGATTTCGCTGCTTGGCCCGAAAGAGTTGGAACTCGGCGGAGTGGAAGATGTGACCCGCCTACAATACCTGGTGCCCAACCTGCGTTTCGGCCAGACCGGTCACGAAGCGCAGCAAGCCATGCGCGGCGCCCGGACCAACTCAACCGGGGCTGAGTCATCCCCGGTGGTTGCTGTTTACGAAGACGGGATAAATATCGCTACCACCACCGAGCAAATGAATTCCTGGCTGGATGTGCAGCGCGTGGATGTACTGCGCGGACCACAGATCACCAGTTTCGGGCAACAGGCCTATGCCGGTGCAGTCAGTGTGGTTTCCAACAAGCCCACGTTTGAGGGTTTTAACGGCTATGCCGAGCTGGAAAACGGCCTGCCGGACAAGACGCGCTGGCGTATGGCGATGAATATTCCAACATCTGACACGCTGTCCTTTCGCCTGGCCGGCTTGTCGGATACCAAACACGGCCTGATTGATAACAACTACATTTCAGGGGATGCCGATGACATGAATGACCGTGCGATGCAGGTCATGAAGGCGAGCGTGTTGTGGCAGCCCAGTGATGTGTTCAGCGTGCTGTTCTGGAGCCGGTATTTGGACGAAAACGGCAACGGTTCTGCTCCCTGGGGCTACCAGCAGGTTGGCGCCTACGTTGAGGGTGAGTTACAACCCGGCAATCAATTCGCGGGCGCAGGCTCCGCACCCGATGGCGGGCCCTGGACCGTGGACCGGAACATGATAGGCACGGCAGAGTTCGAAAACTGGCTGAACACAGTCGACCTGAACTGGGATATGGGCTTCGCTTCCTTGCAGTGGCTGTTCAACTACACCGCGTTCCACGGCAAGCAGACCTACGACAACGATTACACCAACCTGGGAGAGGTAAACACCACGGCTTTTGCGGGCTGGAAAACGGCCCAGACGGGATGGTCCAACGAAGTGCGCCTGACCTCCAATGGAGATTCAGACCTCACCTGGCTGGCGGCAATGTACCAGTCGAACCGGGATGCAGACTGGAAATATTTGCAGGACGATAATGGTAAGTTTTCGCAACCGACCTGGGACACCAACGGCACCTACAACACCAAAACCTCGGCGGTCTATGGGCAACTGACTTACGCCATCACCGACCGTTTCCGCACAACCGGTGGGTTGCGCTGGAATGATGAAAAGAAAACCACCCGCACGGGCGTGAAGGGTAGTTGGGATGACCTGCTGTGGAAGGCAGCGCTGGAATATGATGTCGATGAGAACATCATGAGCTACCTGTCGATTTCGACCGGCTATCGGGCGGGTGGTAATAACACGGCGACCGGGGTCAATCCAACCTGGGCGCCGGAAAAACTGACGGCCTACGAGCTGGGCATGAAAAGCCTGTGGGCTGATGACACGGTTAGATTGAATGCATCGCTCTGGTGGAATGAATTCAAGGACGTGCAATCACAGTCTTTCCTGGTCCTGCCCTATCCGGGTTCACCTGAAGCCACGGAATATACCGGTAACGGCGGGCCGCTCAGTGCCAGTGGTGTAGATGCTGAAATCCAGTGGAATCCCGCCGAGAATTGGGATCTTTCCGCGAACATTGCCTATACCCACGCTAGGTTTGGAAATTACACTGCCGCCAGTTATGCCGGCCTCCCTGACATTTCGGGACATTCGGAAGGTGACATGTTGAACTTCGATGGCTGGAGCCCCGCGCTGTCGCCGGACTGGGTGGTTGGGCTGCGTGCCGCGTACACCTTCTACTTCAAGGACTGGGGCAGTCTGACGCCCTATGCGCAAACCACCTATGCCGGAGCCTACTATATCAACGACATCAACCTGCCTGGACTGGAGCAGGGCTCACAGTACCGCACCGACCTGCGCATCATGTGGCAGTCGCCCAAGGAGAGTTTCAATCTGCAGTTTTATTATTTGAACTTCAGCGACGAGGCGACGCTGAACGGCTCGAGAGTTTACAACCCTGCCGCCAACCCGGATATCACTACCTTGCAGGCTAATTGGGACATTCCAAACACCTACGGAGTTATCTTCAATTACACGTTCTAAGGGCGGGTCTGCAGGGGCCGGCATGGCTCACTGCATGGCTCACCACATGGCTCTCTCACTGGCGAGTTCAGCTTTTCAGCAAGACGGTGTCGATATGATGGGCAAGGCGATGGGTCAGAGCCAGCAGGGTCAAGGTCGGATTTGCCCAACCGCCAGTGGTGAACACGGAACTTCCGGCGATGTGCAAATTGTCGATGCCGTGTACGGTGCAGTTTGCGTCGACCACGCCTTCTGACGGCGAAGTGCTCATGCGCGTGGTGCCTATGTGGTGGTAGCCGGCAATCGGGTGGTTGCCGAGAGTTGGATCCACCGGCCAATCCCTTGAACCATCGTGCAACCAGTCCATGGTAGTGACCTTGCCCAACCCAAGGCGGCTGAATTCCCGCTGCAACGATAAAGCCAATTCACGCACGGTGTGTTTATCCAGGTCAGACATCTGCCAGTCGAGGTCTGCCCGCCTGCAACCGAGTGCATCACGCTGGTCCGACAGCCTGACGCGACTGTCCGGGTTGGGAGATTGTTCGGCGCGTGCAATCACGTACAACTGCATCCGTGCGATCTTTATTCCGGCCCGCAGCAAGGGCATGGAAACGTTGCGTTGCAAGAAATCCGTGACAGCACGGTAACTGTGCCACAAGCTCCGCCCGGAACGTGATGGCTTCAGGGTGTGCTTGAGGTTCATGTATACCTGCTGACTTACGGCAACACCTTTTTCCGGGCTGCGCAGCGGTTTGAAAGTGGCAGCGCTGTTGAGCAGGCCGGCTTTCCGCTGCAGCTCTTCCGAGGTAACCAGGGCAGGCATCACCGGCACGCCCTTGCGTGGGTAGCGCTTGCGGTACAGGGCCCAGAAAGCGCCCGGATCTGTGGTATCCACATGCGCAATGCGACCGTGTGGATGTTCCATGAAGTAACGGCCAACCTGGTCATGGGCATTGCCGATACCGCCGGCCACTTTGCCATCGGAAATCAGCAATAGCCTGGCATTTTCGATCGCGCCGCAAGCCAATACAAAATGTCGCGCACGTGCGGTTAATTGGTGGCCCTTGAGGGAACGGGCCTCGATATGAGTGACCTGCTTATGGTATTCGTCGGCGTGAATTGCAACCACGTTGGCGTGCAGGAAAATCTGCACAAACTCTGCCCTCATGAGGTCCTCACTCTGGCTGTGGTTAAAGCGTTCACGCATGGTATCAAAGCGCCAGAAACGCGTGGATAGTTCAGACGGATCGAAGGCCAGGGGCTCCAGGCCCAGCTTCTTCCAAAGGGAATTGCTGTATTCAAACTCACCGAGTTGCATCGACTCGTGCGCTTTGCGATACCACGGGTCGAGGTCCTGCCGGCTAATGGGCCACCCGCTGTGGGGCACCCAGGCTCTGCGTTCGAAATCTATCGGGTCCAGCGGCACACAACGCCCGCCCCAGATATTCGTTGTTCCGCCAAAAAACCGCAATCGCGAGCGGTCAAGATCGTAGTAAGGCATGCCCGGGTTGTCGCCTGCCGACAAGGCTTGCGTATCGGTTTCAAAGTCCAGGCCACCCGCTTCGAGCAAGCACACCGATCGCCCGGAGATGTTTAAATCCCTGGCCAGGGCCACGCCTGCTGCGCCGGCACCGACCACGCAGACATCAGCATGCACGGTCATTGCATGATCTGCGTTCAGTAAATCGGTCAGCACAGGGTTCTCCTTTCGGGGTTTAGCGGCATAATTGTATTGCATTGCCATGCAAAATGGCGCATCCGATGCTGTCAAGGCATGGTCCGTTTGGGTCAAGCAGGCATTTTGCGCAACCAGTACTATTTGCTCACGTTAAGTTGCCGGGAAAGGGCAGCAGGGTCAATTGCGGGTTTACGGATTGTTCGCGGGAAACAGTGTAAAATTCGCCCGAGTTGTTGTGCCAGCTGGGTGATAGAGGCTTTTGCCCGTCTTCCCGGTTTATGGATCGTTATGAGGGAACAAAAAGTGAAAGCCATTATCCTTAGTGCGGGCCAGGGCCGGCGACTGATGCCCCTGACCGAAGCCATGCCCAAATGTTGTCTGCAAGTTGACGGCCTGCCTTTACTGGAATGGCAAATCAAGGCCCTGGCGGCCAATGGTATCAAGGAAGTGGTGGTCGTTACCGGTTTTGCTCATCACGTGGTTGAGGATGTTGTCGGTCGCATCTCTGGCATTGCCGTCCGTACGCTGTACAACCCGTTTTATGCATTGTCCGACAACCTTGGGACCTGCTGGGTGGCCCGGAGCGAAATGCAGGAACCTTTCCTGCTGATCAATGGCGACACTCTGTTCGAGATATCGGTACTGGATCGCTTGCTCAAGTCAGCCAGCGCATTTCCCATCACCCTGGCTACCGATTACAAGAACCAGTACGACAGCGACGATATGAAAATCGTTGCAGAAGGTGAGCGGCTACTGAAAGTTGGCAAGAAACTGGAACTGGACCAGGTTAATGGCGAATCCATCGGCATGATGCTGTTTAACCAGCAGGGGGCAGCTGCGTTCGTCAACAAGGTCGAGTCGTTGATGGGTGGCCCGGACGGTTTGGCGCGGTGGTACCTTTCAGCCATTGATGAACTTGCCCGCGCTGGACATGTGGGTATTTGTCCCATTCACGGTAGCGGCTGGTGCGAAGTCGACGACCTGGATGATTTGAATCATGCGCACAATGCAGTTGCTCGCTGGCAGCGCAGATCTTCTGCGGCGGAAGCTTCTGCATCCGAGCAAAGCACCTCGCGGGAAGCAAAGCCACTACCCCACTAATCAGGAACTCCCTGATTCTTGATGTCGGGACGGATACTGATGCCGGTTTCGCTTTTCGTCTGGAACCGGTCGGTGCTGATGTCGTAGTTGATCTCACCGCTGCGTAACATCTTGTCTCCCTGGCCCATCTGCGCATCACCGCTCAGGCGAATCTGTGCTGCCTCCCGGTCGTACACAATTTTACTTGCCTGGCCGTGCACGATTTCCGTCCGCTCACCGAGTGTGTAACTTAGCTCCATGCGCGCCGGTGAACCTTCCAGCACCACGCGGTCCGGGTCATCGAGTTTGCCAAACAGGACGGCGCGGTCGGCAAGAACCATCCAGTCGCGCACATGCATCTCAAAACGACCTTCGAAATGCACGACATCCGGTTGGGTGTCTTCCCAGGCTGTATCAGCCCGGATGGAAACCACATCTTCGTGGCCGATGCGAAACCCCTGGTCATCGCCGCTGGCGCGAGCCTGCGGTACCATCAGTAACACGGCCGCGAGGACAGGTATCAGCCCGTGCCCACTTGCGCTATAAGGAGGCGGGCGCGCCTGCAGCGCCGACGTCGCGCGGTTCTTTGAACCTTGATTGTGCCGGGTGGAATTTCGCATGATTGATGGGCGTATTGGCGAAGAATGATCAAAATGATAACAGGCTAGCCGGAGGCAGTCCTTGAGAAGTAACACAAATGATCATTGATCGCTACATGGCGCGTGAGGTGGGCCTGCCTTTCCTGGCGATTGCCACCGTACTGTTGATCATATTTACCACCTACAGCCTGACCAGGTATCTGGTGCAGGCCAACAGTGGCTTGCTGGTTGCTGGTGAGGTGGTGCGCCTGACCCTGTTGCGCTCGCTGGTTTCACTGGAAGTCCTGCTGCCACTCAGTTTTTACTTCGCCATCATGATTGGCATGGGTCGTTTGTACAGCGATTCCGAGATATACGCCATGCGCAGCAGCGGTATCAGCGAAAAGCGCCTGATGCAACCGGTTATGGTACTGGCGCTGCTGCTTGCCCTGGTGACCTGCTTTCTGTCAGTGATGGCCCGGCCGTGGGCTTATGCAAGCAGTTATCTCATCCTGGCCGAAGCTGCCGCCGCTTCTGACATCGACCGTATCCAGCCCGCACAGTTCTACCACTTCAAGGGCTCCGAGCGCACGGTGTTCATCGCGCACATTGCCAAAGAAACTGGCAGTATCCATGGTGTCTTCATTCGCTCCGGCAAAGGCACCGACCTGCAACTCATCACCTCGGTTAACGGCAAACTGGAGTACGGCCAACGGCCGGACTTTATCCAGCTGACACTGTTCGATGCCCAGTTGTTCAAGTCCGTGCAGGATGCGCCCGATCTTTTTGCCGAGCTTGGGTCTTTTTCCATGTGGCTGCCCGCGGGAGAAGCCAAGCCCGTGGGGTACAAGACCAAGGCCAGCCCTACGCGTAACCTGGTCAATGCCGTGGCCGGCCCGGACCGTGCCGAGTTGCAATGGCGTTTGTCAACCCCGGTTTCCGCCCTGCTACTGGCCCTGCTCGCCATTCCGCTTAGCCGTGGCCGGCCCCGCCAGGGGCGCTATGCTCGCGTGCTTCTGGCGCTGCTGTTCTATGCAGTCTATTTCAACCTGCTGGACATGAGCCGTACCTGGGTGGAGCAGGGCACTGCCCCCACTATTTGGTGGGTGCCAGGAGCCACCATGCTGTTGGTCGTTGCTTTGTACCTGCCGTGGCGCAAGTGGCTGGGCAAGTCTCAAAACAGCCTCAGGCCGGCGCAAGGTAAGACATGACTTTTCCGGGCATAACCCTGCTGGATCGCTACATTGTGCGGAATTTCATCCTGGGCATGATCCCGGTCCTGTTGCTGCTGCTGTTGCTGTTCAGTTTCATGGCTCTTGCAGAAGAGCTGGAGGAGGTCGGCAAGGGTGCCTATACCCAGTTTGATGCCTATCTGGTTGTACTGTACACCTCGCCGCGGCGCGTGATTGATTTGTTGCCGGTTACCTGCCTGCTGGGCGGATTACTGGGGCTGGGCGTATTGGCCAATCACCAGGAGCTGATCGCTGCCAAAGTGGGCGGTATGTCGCGCCTGCGCCTGGCGCGTCCGGTGCTGATGCTGGCCACGGTGATCGCCGTTCTGACTGTATTGGCACAATGTTATCTGGTGCCCGTTAGCGAGCAGAGAGCCAACGAGTTGCGCGCACATACACTGGCGGAAACACGGCTTGATGCGCTTGGGGGCGCTGGTTTCTGGGCACGCACCGGAAATGAGTTTGTGCATGTCACGAACATGCGCTACGGATTGCTGCTAAGTGGCGTTGAAGTCTACACCATGGATGCAAATGGCCGTTTCGTACGGCTGGTACAGGCCGGACAGGCAAGGGCAGCCGATGCAGATGACTGGGTGCTAAGGGACGTGACCATTACTTCGATTACCAGCGATGGGGTGGAGTTGGAACAACATGAAGAATTGCACTGGCCAGCATTGCTGAGTCCTGAGCAAGTAGCCATCCTGGTGCTGCCGCTCGAAGCACTGGCCCCGTCCGACCTGTGGCGACTGATCGATTTCCAACGCGACAATGGCCTGGATACGCACCGTTACCGGGTGGTATTGTGGCAGCAATTGAGCATAGCGGTGGCTGTGATTGGCATGGCATTGCTGGCCTTGCCTATGCTGCAAGGATCTATTCGCGCCATACCTGCCAGTCAGCGCGTCGTGATGGGGGGTTTCATAGGTATTGGTTTTTACCTTTTACAGCAGCTTTCCGGTCATGTTGCCGGCCTGCTGAAATGGAATCCGCCGGGCATCATACTGACGCCGGCCGTGGTGGTTCTTATGGTCGCCGTGTATGCCCAGTTCCTGGACAGCCATAAAAGACGGGCGAAACTGCGCCGTGCTGTGACTAGAGCCCGAAGTTCCAGCGCTGCTCACTGACAGTATGGAATCCGTCAGTTCCAGGCGTGCAGCTTTTCAGCTGCATGTGAATGCTCCAGGCCGGGCGTCCACCTTCCATGATTTGCCCGATATCGAACACGCGGTAGGAAGCGCTCTGCACCAGGGACGCGGAAGTTGTACAGAAAATTCGCGAGTCCCGCTCCATGAGTTCCCTGTTGTGGTGCAAATGGCCACACCATACCAGGGCGGGTTGGAAAGCTGAAATCATTTCCTTGAGCGCTTTTACCTCACGCAGCGCTTTGCGCCATGGAGCCATGCCTGGCAGCGGCGGATGGTGAATTGCCAGGCAGGGCAGGCGTCCCTGCTCGCGCGCTTCGCGGAGCGCTTTCGCGAGGCGCGCCAATTGGTCGGGACCCAGTGCGCCGCGGGCCGAAAACAGAGGAGTAACGCAGGCTGACGATGCGCCAATCAGGCGGATGCTGCCGATGTCCCTCAGCAGTGGATAGCTTGATTGCGAGGTATCCTGCGCTCCTGCCGCCATGGGCGCCAGCACCGAACCCCAGTGCTTGCGCAAGGCTGTCCAGGAATCTTTGGCATAAACATCATGGTTCCCGGGTACAAAAAATATCTGCTGCGCCGGCGCCAGTTCCGCGAGCCAACCACTGACCTGACGAATCTCATCTTCAAGGCCGATTTGCACCAGGTCTCCAGTCAGGATGATCTGGTCAGCCGACTCAACGCTCACAGCCGTTACCAGCTGCTGCAGAGTCTCCCGCAGGTGGATGAAGTGTCTTTTTCTTGTCCAGGAAAGGTAACCGGAACGGCGCTTGATGCTCAGTGCGCCGAAGGACTGTGCGGTTAATGTGCTCAGGTGGGGGTCGGTAATATGGATAAGACGCATACAGTAAATGCCCGTTCTGACTCACTATCGTGCCGGTGTTGTTATAATCTCCCGCGCCCGGCCCGGTGCCCGGCAATGGGTGTGCTTTTCCCGAGTTCTTGGCCCAGCGAGCGAACTATAACATGACCCTTTCCGCCCTTGTCCTGTCAGAAGCTCCCACCCGCTTGTGGGGGCTGAGCTCCCTGGAGCGCCTGCGCCGGCAAACTCGCGAGATTGCCGTAGTCAATTGGCTGGGTGACTCCGGTGAGCTCCCCAAGGAAGGTGAAGTGCTGCTGCTCAATGGGCGCTTCCTGTTTGAGACGCGCACGCTCAAGGGCTTGATGGGCAATCCTGAATCGGTGCTGGTGGCAAGCAATGGCATGCCTGCTGCGGCTTTCGTCCCTGCTTCCCGGGCGCAGGACGTATTGGAGTTTCTCGTCTCCGGATCGCAAGTCATTCCCGCCGGGATGAATCGGCTCGAGATTGGAGATATTGCCGCTTTCAACGCGGCTTTGCGCAGTGCTCGCCCGCCCTTGCTGGAACTCATAACCGAGCAGCGTAAGAATGAACTCGAAAATCTCCTGTACGGCAATGCATATCGCGGCGTCACCGACCTCGTAACCAAGTTTCTTTTTCCCCGGCCAGCGCGCAAGCTGGTGCATGTGTGCGCCCGGCTTGGCTTAACACCTAACATGGTAACCACCATCGGGTTTGTGCTGGTCCTGCTGGCTTGTTATTTATTCCGAGAAGGGCATTATGCAGCGGGGCTGGCAGCCGGATGGGTCATGACCCTGCTCGATACGGTTGATGGCAAGCTGGCCAGGGTAACCGTTCAATCGAGCCGTTTCGGCCACTTGTATGATCACCTGATCGACCTGCTGCATCCCCCATTCTGGTATGTTTTGTGGGGTAAGTCGCTGATCCCGCTGCCGCTGGTGCTGGGCCTGGGCCTCGATGCATTGAGCTGGTCTCTGATCATTGCTTACGGGCTGGGACGCCTGGTTGAATTGATATTTAGCCAGCTGGGAAGTTGCACCATATTCACCTGGAGGCCGTTCGATTCCTGGTTCCGACTGGTGACGGCGCGACGCAATCCCTGCATGATCCTGCTCACCCTCAGCGTGCTGATTGGCCGCCCGGACTGGGGCTTCCTGGGCGTGGTTGGCTGGACCGTATTAACGACCGGAATAATGTTCGTGCGTCTTGCGCAGGCTCTGGTGTCCCGATCCATGCACGGTCCGTTAACCTCATGGCTTGGCGCACACAATGTGGCTATTGGTCCGCATGCCCGCGCGTTCCAAATTTTTGGTGGTACCCGTGGCGCATTCAAAGCCTGAAAATTTGCAGCAACTTGTGGCTGGACAGCTTGGCGCTGCCTGCGACTGGCCGGACGCACAGCGTGACGGGTTATTGCAAGCCATACGTGAGCATTACGGTGCGGGAGTTTGCGCGGTACTTATTTACGGTTCCTACCTGCGCGGCCAGCGCGATACCATGCTGGATTTCTATGTAGTGCTGGATAATTACGCCGCTATGCGTTCTACCTGGCAGGCGGCATTGGCCTTCATCCTGTCGCCCAACGTATACCAGGTGCGATTTGGTGCATCACCGAACGAGGCGCGGGCGAAGTATGCCCTGATGACTCTGAGCCGGTTTGAGCACGCCATGGGCCATGATTTCCATTCCTATTTCTGGGCACGCTTCGCTCAGCCCAGTGGCCTGGCGTACTGCCGTGACAATGCGACGCGTGTTCGAATTGTGGCTGCGATCAGCCAGGCTGCAACCACGTTTGTGCAACGGGTTGTACCTTGCCTGCCTGGGGAGTTCACTGCAGCTGAGTTGGTTAGCACCGGCCTTTCCTTGACGTACCGCTGTGAATTGCGCTCCGAGTCTCCTGCGCATGCAACCCGGTTGTTTGAGTACAACGCAGGGTATTACCGGTCCTTGGTCGCGGCGCTTGCAGGCAACGATCTTGCGTTCCGTCATGGCCCCAGCGAGAACTGTCTGGTGAACGAATCCAGCCGGGCACAGCGGCAGTGGGCATCCATGTCCTGGGCGTTGCGGAGAATTCAGGGCAAGGTGCTGTCAGCTCTGCGCGTGCTCAAGGCAGCGCTTACTTTTGCGGGCGGTTTCGACTACCTGCTGTGGAAAATTGGCCGTCATTCCCAGACGGCCATCGAGCCAACCCCACTGCAACGCAAATATCCGCTCTTGTTTGGCTGGCCGCTGCTGTGGCAGTTATATCGTCGTGGTTCGTTCCGTTGAGTGCGACCTGCGTAGTGCGGGCCACTGACTGCTTGTCCAATGGACGCGGGCAAGTGAGTGCGCGCCGGTGAGTTCGGGCCAATGCTAAAAAGGGTGCTGACAAATTTTACCCGCGTGTTGCGCGGGCGCGGCATTGCCGGGATCTGCTCCGTAGTAGCGACCGGTCTCATGGCCAATGCGCTGCCGGTAGAACAATTCGGACTGGTCATTCTGTTGCACACCTACATCATGGTGATCAAAGGCTTTGTGAATTTCCGCACGTTCGAGGCCATCGTGCGCTTTGGCATACCCATGCATGACCGGGGAGAGGAAGGAAAACTCCAGAGCCTGCTGCGTGCCACGGTGGTAGTGGATTTCTCCTCTACCCTGGTCGCGACCCTGGTTGCCCTGGCTGCAGTGCCATTTGCCACCTGGATGCTGCATTGGGATGCGCAAATGAGCCATTGGGCCATGTGGTATTCGCTGGTCTTGCTCACTACTCCGGTAAACACCGGTAGCGGCATACTGCGACTTTACGACCGCTTTGACGTGCTGGGAATCCAGCACACGGTCGGACCGCTGGTGAGGGTGGTGTTGGTAGCGATCGCCTGGACCCTGGATGCACCAATGCTGGTATTTGTCGTGGTATGGGGCCTGGGCTTCTGTGTCGGCAATTTGTACATGGTCGTTCGTGGTTTTGCCGAGTTGCGCGGCAAATTGCAGACTCCACTTTGGCAAGGTTTCCGCTGGCGCGTACTGACTCAGCAGGAAGGCGGTTTCTGGAGGTTTGTCGGCGTGGTCTACTGGCAGACCAATGTGGACCTGATACCCAAGCATCTGTCGACTTTGCTTGCGGGCAATCTTCTGGGTCCTGCGGCCGCCGGCTTGTTTCGTCTCGCGCGCGAAACCTCCTCGATACTGACCCAGCCTGCGGTCACCTTGCGCGAGGTGTTGTTTCCCGACCTGACTCGTGCATGGAATGCCAAGGAAACCAGTTTCAGCCAGCTGGCCTTCAAGACTGCGCTGATCGCCGGCGGTGCCGGCCTGCTTTGCGCTGCGTTCGCATACCTCGTCGGCACGCCCATCCTTGCGTTGGTGGGAACAGACTACGTGCCAGCCAAACCGCTCATGGTGCTGCTGCTGGTCGCGGCCTCATTTGATTTGGCCAGCGCATCGCTGCGCGCTGCGGCCTATGCCATGGGTCACGCCTCGAAGCTGTTGCGCATCAGCCTGCTGGGCATAGTCGTGTATGTGGGATCGTTCTACCTGTTCACCAGCCAGTTTGACTTGCTCGGTCCAGGGCTGGCTTCCATCTGCGCCACGTTGCTGACCTTGAGTTTGAATATCAGGCTGGTGCGGGGACTGCGCTAAAAGGTTCGTGCCGGGCAGTGCGCAAGAGGTTCAGGAATTGCGTAGCTGCTGGAACGCTTCGAGGATGGTATCTATCTGTGCCGTGGTGTGGGCAGCGCTGACACTGCAGCGCAGGTAACTGAAGCTGTCCGGCGAAGCCGGTGGAATCATCAGGTTGACGTAAATGCCGAGTTCCAGCAAACGGTTCCAGCACTCTAGCGCTGCTTCTTTCTCCCCGATTCGAACAGCCACCACCGGGCTGACTTCAGGACCCAGGGTGTAATCTATGGATTGCAAACCCTGGTAAAGCTGGCGGGCGTTGCGCCACAGGGTTTGACGCAATTGCGGCCTTGCCCTTAACTGTCGCAAGGCTTCGCGCGTGGTGGCGATAATCGAGGGGCTGGAGGAGGCGGTAAAAATAAACGGTCGCGAGACGTAGCGAAAAAGTTTCAGCTCGGGATGCGGGCTGACACAGAATCCGCCCATGGCGCCCAGGCTTTTGCTGAACGTGCCGACTACGAAATCCACGCGGTCAAGCACACCTTCCACTTCGGCAACACCACGCCCGTGCTCACCGTAGACACCCAGGGAGTGCGCTTCGTCTACCAGCAGCTTTGCGCCGAAGCGCTGCGCGACTTCAACAATTTGCCGCAGCGGCGCGCAATCACCCAACACGCTGTACAGTCCTTCGGTCACGATCAGGCAGTTTTCTACCCGCTTACCGAGGCGCTGCAAGCGTTTTTCCAGGCTGACGACATCGTTGTGCTTGAAGCGAAATATTTCGGCACCGCTCATACGACAGCCGTCATAAAGACTGGCATGTGCGTCCGCGTCCAGCAATACGGCGTCACCTTGCGTCAACAAGGCTGCCAGGGTCCCGAGGTTGGCTGCATAGCCGGTGGAAAACACCATACCATAGGGCATCCCGTAGAATTCCGCTAACTCCTGCTCCAGGGAAGCGTGGGTTGCGTAGCTGCCATTTGCCATGCGCGAACCGGTGGTTCCACTACCCTGGCTGGCCAGGGCGCTCTGGCCAGCAGCCACGCACGCCGGGTCAAAAGTGAGCCCGAGGTAGTTATTGGTACCTGCGAGGATGGTGCGGCGGCCCTCAACTATGCCTTCGGTGGCCGAAAGAATGGTGTCGATCAAGACCCGGGTCGGATCATGAGCGCTGGTGTTCAGCCCCGCCCGAACGGACGCTACTGCTTGGAATTTGTCCAGTAAGGCCACGTAAGCTCCCGGGTCAGGCGTTTAACCGGCTCGCCACCAGGGCGGCGAGATCCGAGACAGTGTGAACATCGGACAGGCTGTTCATGTCAATGGCGAGATCAAGGGCATCTTCGATCTCCATCAGAAACTCCATGACCTGGAAGGAATCCAGCGTTAAATCGGAGGTTAGATTGGTCGCACCGGTGATTTCAGTGCGGGCCTGTGGATCTGATTCCCAACGGGGCGCCAGGTAGGAGACCAGCAGGGATATGATCTGCTGTTCGATACTTGCATTGGTGTTGCTCAAGATAGCTCCATCATTTTGTGATTTCAGTCATGGCCTGCAAGGCTAAGGCGAATCCCGCTGGCTAACTGGGTGCGCGGACTCCAGCCCGTGGCCTGCACGAAGGCTGTATTGTCACATAACCAGTCCGTCTGAGTCAGTTCCCGCACTTTGCCGGGAGTTAACATAGGAGCAAAGCCCGCTACTCTGGAAACCAGCAAGTTGATCCATGCCGCTACCGTCAATACGGCACCAGGTATGCCAAGGCTGCGGTAGCGGGCACGACCCGCTGCTTGTGCAATGCCTGGCCAATCGTAGCCGCCTTCACGTCCGTCATCGATTGAATAAGTGCCATTGCGGCAGTGTTGCCAGGTGCGCAGCCAGGCCAACACGGCGCCGGCGAGGTCATCGGCATAGAGCAGTGACAGGTGTTGTGGCTTTCCGCCTGGAACGAACACCAGGCCGCGTTGCACCATTTTCAGAAGGGGTCGCATTTCGGTATCTCCCGGTCCGTACACAGCAGGTGGGCGCAAAATGGTCCATGGTGAAACAGCGTGTTCGTGCAGCTTCTGCTCACCCAGGTATTTGCTGAGGGCGTAGTGGGAAAGTTCCGGCCGGCTCGCGGCCAGCGAACTGATCAAAAGAAATGGGGATTGCGACCTGACCTCCGCCTGTGCCCGCAGGATTGCTTCCACTCCAGCGACGTTTGCGGGCAGAAAATCATTAAGTGACCTGCCGCGCACGGCACCGGCGCAGTAAACAATAGCCTGGACGTCCTGCACAGCACGGCGCAAACCCGCTGAGTCAGACAGGCTGCAGTTCAGGACCTCGCAGCGCGGGTCCAGGTGTTGCGCGTGTTTTGAACCCGGCCGCAGAATGACCCTGAGGGTATATCCTGCAGCAAGCAGTGCAGACTGGATGCGCCTGCCAATGAACCCGGTAGCGCCGGTGAGTAATGCTGGCGTAGTGCCCATGCTTTGCGGGACTACTATGCCTTGCGGGACTGGGGACTCGATGGATTTGACTTCGGCAACGTTTTGGGCGATACGCCCGGGATGGTCAGGCGATCTTGCGGTTACCGGTCCCCGGTATCGCGCGAACCTGCCCGCTTTCGGCCATGCGTTCAAAATATCCAGCGCGGGATTGGGAGCGTGACAACTTGCCTGAGGAAGTACGAGGGAGCGTGCCTGGTTTGACCAGGTCAATCAGAACGTTGATACCGAAGTTTTCATGCATCAGCGCCCAGATGGAGTGGATCAACTCATCACGGCTCTCGGCGTCACGATCGCGGGTTTCAACAACCAGCACCGCCTGGTCTTCTCCGTCGTCTTGCGGTACCGCGAACGCGGCAACGCCGCCGAGACGAACTTCATCCAGTTTCTCAGCCACGCTTTCCATATCGTGTGGCCAAATATTGCGCCCCTTGATGATAATAACGTCTTTGCTGCGGGCGGTGATCACCAGGTGCTGGCCAATGCGATATCCGATGTCCCCGGTATCGAGCCAGCCGTCAGCGGACAACACGGCAGAGCTTGATTCTGCGTCGTGGAAGTACCCGGACATCACGCTCGGTCCCTTGAGGAATATTTCTCCACACACCCGGTCAGAGAGAACGCCGCCCTGGGCATCGCGGATACTGATTTCAAAACCTGGCAGAACCGCACCGCAATCTACATAACCTGCTGCATTGGCTTCGCTGGCTGCAACAGGCTGGGCTGCGCCAGTGGTTGTCATCAGCTCAGAGTCGACATAGTCAACCTGCAAACCGGCGTCGAGGGGCGCAAAACTAACAGCCAATACGGTTTCCGCCATGCCATAACAAGCCATGAATGCTTTGGCATTGAACCCGCAAGGAGCGAGGTTCTCGGCGAAGGCACGCAAGGGTTCGGGTTTGATTTGCTCTGCACCTACGCAGGCTGCACGCCAGGTGCTGAGGTCATAACGCTCATAATCAGATGACCTCAGCCTGCGGGCACAGAGTGCATAGCCGAACGTCGGGCTGGAGGAAATCGTACCGCGGTTGTCCGAAATCAGCTTCAGCCATAACCTGGGACGCATGGCGAAGGTACGGGACGCAAGATAGTCAGCTGAAAGCTGGCAACTCAGTGGCACCAGGATAAAACCGATCATGCCCATGTCGTGGTAGAACGGCAGCCACGAAACAAAACGATCATTGCGCGTGAGCTTCAGCCCGTGCAATGCAATCTCGCCGAGGTTGTGCAGCACGGTTTGCTGACTGATCTCAACACCGCGCGGGAATCGCGTACTGCCGGACGTGTACTGCAGGTAGGCGATATCGTCCCCGGTTGAGGGCACGAGTTCTTCGTTTGATTCGGGTAGCAGGTCAAAGTCCGCGGGTGTGCCGTTCATGACCAGCTTCAGGGACCGGGCAACTTCTGCCAGGAAACCGGCATGAGATTCGGGTGCGACGGCAATGGATGCACCGCAGCTTTCCAGCATGCGTCGAATCTGGCCTACATACGCTTTGTGCGCACCCAATTGAATACCTGCGGGGACAGCAACAGGCACCAGCCCGGCAAACTGGCAGGCAAAGAAAAACCGGTGAAACATGGGGTCAGTCTCGGCCACAATGCCGACGCGTGAACCCCGGGGGCAGCCCAGTCCAGCCAGGCGCCGGGCAAGGGTTTGTGCATCCGCCAGCAATTGCCGGTAACTCAGTACCGTTTCGAGCTGTCCGCTATGATCATAAAAATTGAAACCGCTGGTGCCCTGTGCTGCATAAACCAAAGCATCGGCCAAGCCGGTAAACCCGTCACTCTTGAGTGCCAAGTCACGGTTCACAGATGTTGGTTGCAGATGATTTGCAGGTGTGTTTGCCGCTTGCAATTGCTCTACCCCGGAGTTCTCATTCATCGTGACAGCAGCCTTGTGCGTGCTTGCTTATCGGTGGTTGTGCGTTAGATTTCATTTTTATTTCACCGATACTGCGCCCGAGCTCACTACTACGTTATTCGTCTTGAGAAACTGTGACTCGGGCAAAACCCCAATACAAGCAAAAGGATAGCCAAGCAAAACTAGTGATGCTTGACCAGCCCGGACACATTCCTGACGAACACCTAACAATTTACCATTCAAGATTGTTTAGTTCTTTCCGACCGTTAAATCCTGAAATTACTCTGGTTTCTTGCCGCATTATATCGATTCATTTTAACCGGTGGTAAAGGATTTGTTAAGCAATAAGTTAAGTTTATCATTTGTTTGACTTTAGTCATCCACTTTGGGCAGATACGCTTTTCCGCCGAAAAATCAAACTTTGCAACAAATTGCGCGTTAGATTACCACCTGTTTATCTCCCCACCAACTGTGCTGGCGCGTGTTTTTAGACCGGGATCGTCATGGCTGGCAGGGTTGGACGCCTGTTTTTACAGGTGGTTTTGGCCCCGCAACCTGCTTAGCACAAGGTAAACCGGTACCGAAAGGCCCGTCATGAGGAGGGCGCTCAAGGCGCTCATGGGCGCGGTATATGCCATGAAGCCGGTAATCAAGGTCCAGCCGATAATGCTCAAAACGGTGGTGAACGGGTGGCCCCAGGCACGATAGGGTCGTTCGGTTTCGGGCTCTTTGCGACGCAGGATGAACACGCCAAACATCACCGCAACGTAAAGCACGATGTAAAACATGGCTGAAAGATTGAGCAAGTATTCGAAACCGCCAGCCAGGATCAGCGTGACCGCCGCGATCCAGGTGAGTAACACGGCAAATATGGGGTTGCCACCTTTATTCACCCGTTTCGCTTTGCCCAGGCCAAAGCCATCCATTGAGAGCGCGTACAGCGTACGCGGCGCCGTCATGTAGTTGCCGTTTTGGTGTGCCATGAGTATGAACACGGCTGCGATCATGACAAATGTTCCGGACCCGGCTCCCCAGGTAATGTCCAATGCATGCGCAAGTGCCAGTTCCTGCCCGGCTAATTGCTCGAGTGGCACGGTAAATGCCAGCACCGCATTCAAACCGATATAGAGCACCAGGATAATTAGCACGCCGCGAATACACGCCTTGGCCAGGGCGCCACCACCACCCTTGATTTCGCCGGCAAAATACGCCGCCGAAAGCCAGCCGTCATAGGTAAATACGATGGCGGCAAGGACCAGCCCGTACTGTTTCAAATCAGGTTCGGGCAGAACTACTGCAGCCTGGTTCGCGACAGTCACCGGGTCAGCCAGCAACAGAGCCAGGGCAATGCCGATCAGGATGATGCACATGATGGCAGCAGCGGCCTGCTGGATGGTTGCTGCCAGCACCACGCCCTTGATTTGCAGAGCAGCGAAGCAGGACGTAATCAGGATTGCCAGTGGTTTGTTCCATGTTTGCAGGGCGGGAATGAGCAGGATTAGGTATTCCGTCATCACCGTGGTCTTGATGGCGATGGTGGCGGGAAAACTTATCCAGTCAACCCAGCCCATGAGAAAACCCGGATAAGCTCCCAGGCCGCGCCGCACCAACACATAGTAGCCACCTGACCGTGGCGTGATTCCGACTAACTCTGCAGCCACGCTGATGTTCATCAAAACGAACAGCCCTACCACCACCCACAGGCCAAGGTAAATGTAAGGGTTGGAAAATACCGCAGCGATTTCACCGGGCACACGCATGATGCCCATGCCGATGACCGTGCCGACACTGGCCGCAACCGCAAACCCTCCGCCCAGAACGCGGATTAGCTGAGAATTCGCAGGTGAATTGTGCCCGGTTGCCTTAACCGCTGCGGTGTCGTTGCTCAATTTAATGCCGGCTGCCCCTTGAGGGCATATACGGGATGTTCTGCCGCGGGGTGGTAGTACACCTCCATTTGCGTGACCAGCGCAGCCAGTGCCCTCTCGCGATTTTCCGGGTTGGGGTGTGTGCTCAGGAATTGCGGTGGATTTGACTTCGACAAGCCGTTCATTTTTCTCCACAAGGTCACGGCCGCCTCGGGGTTGTAGCCAGCCTTTGCTGCCAGCTCAATGCCTATACGGTCGGCCTCTGTTTCCGCTGTTCGGCTATTCGGTAGGGTCACGGCCACGGCTGCTGCTGCTGCGCCTGCGAGCGCGACCCCCTGGCTATCGGTGGCCAAACCAACCGCCAGCACGCCCAGGCTACTGGCCATGGCTACTGACATTTTCTCCGCCGTGTGGTTGGCCAGGGCATGGCTGATTTCATGGCCCATTACCTGGGCAAGTTCATCATCGGTCGGTTTGATCTGGTCGATCAGTCCGGTGTAAATCGCCATGCGCCCGCCGGCCATGCACCAAGCGTTCACGGCTTTAAGGTCATCAATGACTGCTACGCTCCAATTCCACCTGGCGGTAGCCGGCCGCATGATGATGGCCTGGCTGATCAGGCGCCCGGTGATGGTGTCGACGCGCTTGATTAATGCCGCATCGGTTGAAAGTTTCCCTTCCTTTTGCAGTTGCCCCACCTGTTGCACATAGGCCTGGGACGAGGACTGGATCGCGCTGTCCTCCGAAACCAGCATGAATTGCTTGCGACCGGTTGGACTGGTGGCGCAGGCACAGAGCAGCGTGCCGGCAAGCAAATGTAAAAGTAGTGTGCGATTCACTTTGGTCCTGCTCCAGTCCAGGGGTGCTGAATTATTATGCCAGCTAAAATGGCAAACCCCGCGATGAAGTCATCGCGAGGTCGGATGTGCAGCCGTTTACCTCTTTTCAGCAGGGCATCAGCTGAAGCGACGGAATCCGATCAGGCCCATACCCAGCATCAACAGGGCCAGAACGACCAGGCCAAACTGGTTCAGCGTCGGTATTCCTTCGAAGAACATGGTGTTGGTAACCAGGCAGGACTCATCGTGACCAGCCGAGACCACCAGGTTTTCGCAGCCATTGTCTACTTCAACCGCAGCATCGTAGTTTGACTCATCCACCCAGCAGTGCGAACTCGGCCACTGCGGCGTCAGTTCAGCGGTGAAGATGTCGGGGCCATTGCCGGCAAATTCCTTGCAGGACGTGTAATTTTGCGGAACTCCTTGCGGGCCATCAATGCCTGAAAGGAGCGGTGTGCAGGACTTCTCGCCCCCTGCAATCTCGGTATCACAATACAGGGTCAACTGGTAATGGGTATCAGCCTGATCGCCACTGGCGCCATCAACTACCCAGGCTTTTTCAATCGTGATCTTCACCGGGTCTGCAACGTTGGTGATCTGGCAGGTGTTTTCAGCATCGGCCTCAACTTCGCTGAACTGGCAGCCGTTGGTACTGTCCGTTTTACCCGGGCCGGCCGCGAGGTAGGTCGGGGTATAGCCGTCCAACGCATCGAGGTTTTCGGTCACGGTGCAATTGAGTTCACCGAACTCAAAGCTGCCAACCACGAACGTGACGTCCTGGCCTTCAGAAATGCTTTGGGATTGCTGTAAAGGCAGGCCGGTATTGCAGTTGAGCTCTACTTCCACTTCCGTGGGGTTGTTGCCGTCGGTGAAATGCTTGCTCACCTGGAAAGTGGCGCGATTGGACTGCGCACTAAACCCGAAAAGCTCACGGGCAAGCTTGAAGGCATCCTTGGCTATTTCCACCCCCATGAATCGGCCGGGAATGTCATCTGCTGTTGGATGGATACCGCCGTATATGCGTGACAGGCTGGTTTCATCCGAAGCGTCCGAATATTTGGCCCATTGCAAGGTGATGTCTACGCTGGGCCCTTCCTCAAACACGAGGAACTCGTTCTTGGGAGCTTCGAATTCACTCATGCCACCGGGGAAAAACTCGCTGCCGGTAAACTTGGCCATAATCGTCGAGGCCGCGCGGCTGAACGTGCTGTGGCCGGAAACGAAACCGGCAAAAGGCGGTGAGACGAACGAGGGGCGCTGGTAAGGCCACCAGTCCTCGCAGCGGATCCAGTCAACACCGGCCGTATCGGTCGCGGGATTGTTTATGTAGGTTGGACCGCGCCAGGCACGAGCTGCAATCTTGCCAATGTGTTGATTCTGGTTGCCGGCGAGATGGTGATGCCTGCCGCCCAAGGCTGCAGTTTCGTCTGTGATGACCTCAATCTGGCCGGGGTACAAGTGGATGCCCTCGGGGTCGTAGGATGGCCCTTGGGGGTCGGACGATTGCCCCTGGTCGCACATATACCTGATGGCCGAGACCGGGCGCACCCAGTCATACCAGCCCTTCATTCCCCAGACGGTGACTGCTACGTCATGCAGTGCTCCGCCCAGGGAGAGGTAGATTTTGACATCCCATTCCAGATCATCGAGAACCGGACCCTTGCCGCCGAATTTCTTGATTGCCAGGGGATGATCAGAGACGTAGTTGGCAATAGTAAACCAGTGCCCGGGCGGCGTTTCGGATTTGGGGCCGTCCGCCCAGAATTCTGCCAGTACTCGATAGTAATCCCCCGCGGGCACGATTTGCGGCGTATAGGGCTGGCCGGTGGCCGGGTTCAGGTCATAGCCTTGGCCGTCATTGGTTCCAAGCGGGCTGTTGCCATTGGAAGCCGGACTGATGTCAATCATCACCCCGTCCGTCGGGTCTAACAATCCGCTCCACAGCACTACCTGCTCAAAGCCGGTTTTGTATTTGTCATCGCCCACTCCGCCGATCATGGGCGGCGGGCCTGGATCATGGTACACCCAGTAGTCATTTCCATCGCGCTGGTAGACCTTCAGGTCTGCCTGCGACAAGGCAAAGGCTTTTACCTTGCCCCACTCCGGACTGAGAAACGGCGGGTACCCACCAAGGATGACATTGCCACCCTGGTCCACGAAGAAATCCAGTGCCAGTGGCTGCCAGCGATTCGGATCGGTGATATTCGGATTTCCCGGGAGAGCCGGCACCAGGGGCGCGTTAATGGGTGCATAAAAAAGGCTCTTGTAGCCGTTGGCCTCGTTGGAATTGTCGCTGAGTCCGAAGTCAATATAGGTCTTGGCAATGCGGTTGCCCAGTGCCGCCGGACTGTTACCTGCGGTCGAGGTAAAGTTCTTGTCATAGCCCAAAGCAGCCATTTTGGCGTCAAAGGACGCCAGTGATGTGGCTGCACCCGGCGAACTCGCGAAGCGGTGAACCAAAATGCGGTAACTGGCGTAGCTGATGGCCTCTTCCCGATCAGCCAGCAGGTCGCTGCTACCCAGGTGTTCGTGGTTCAGCACCGTCTCGGCATTGGCGTCATAGGCAGCCCATGCGTCCCACATGGCGGCGGAAACGTGGTAGAGGTTACGCGCATGGATGGTTGGGCGCGCAAAGTCGCGACGGATCGCCCCAAGCATTAATTCGTTCCACTGGCGGGCAACGGACCAGGGCGGGGCCGCTGCAAGTAGCGGGGCAGTCGACGAAAACGCCATAACGCCGATAAAGCAGAGAACCAACAGAATCCGCACATACGCTGTTTTTTTCAAAGGACTTTCCTTTTTTTCAACCACTTGTTCAGAGGGGCATGGATGAATCAATGCGGCGAATTTACCAGAATCATCGCCATTGCGACACTGTCTTGGGTCAAGAAACTGATTGGCCACCGGGTGCGCGTAGCAGTTAATATCAACCTTACGCGGGCCAAAACGCTCTTCGATCGATCTTCCCGAACCGCCCCATTGTGTAGATAGCGGAAATAAATTCCTGATGAAGCCACTGCACGTGTTCCTGATGATAGTTACTGCAGCGGCCTGGGGTCTGAATTTCGTCGCCACGCGCGTTGTGCTCGAGGCATTCAGTCCGGCGCAACTGGCGTTTGGGCGAGCATTGATCACCTTTATTTTATTGCTGCCGTTCTGGCAGCCGTGGCGCCGCGTGTCAGTGAAATTTCTTTGCGCCGCATGTGCCATTGGCGTAGCTTCGTATTACCTGATATACGAGGCGATCAGGATAACGGAGAGCCTGACCTCAGTAGCAATAGGCACACAGCTGATGGTGCCCGTTTCCGCGGTAATCGCACTGGTTCTGTACCAGGAGCAAATCACGCGGCGTAAGTGGGTGGGCATCATGGTGGCTACACTCGGCGCCATTATGCTCACGGGTGCGACGGGACTGGGCGTTTCCGCGCTGGCCCTTGGGCTGACCTTGATATCAGTGACCTTTTATTCAATTGGCACCATTGTAGCCAGCAAAACAGAGTCAATCGGCATCTGGCGCTTGTTGGCCTGGATCTCCGCCGTTGCCATCGTGCCGCTGGGCTTGCTTGCCTGGGCGGGAGGTCCGCTGTTTCCGGATCCTGCAACGATAAAAACCGTACACTGGGTGGCACTGATTTTCTCTGCGTTGATCTCGGCCATGCTGGGCCAGGCCGTGTTGTTTTTCCTCTACCGAACCTACCCGGTGTCTGATGTGGCGCCATATATTCTGTTTGTGCCGATCTTTGCAGCGCTGTTTTCAGTTCTTCTGTTCGATGAACACATTAGCCTGGGTCTGGCCGTGGGAGGCACAATCATACTGCTGGGCGTATGGTTGCAGCAGGCTCGCAGGATTCCGCGCAGCAGCGCCCGATAACCGGCTATGCCTTGCGCTTGGCGCTGTCAACGGGCTTTGCTGGCTTCTTTCCCTTGGGCGCTCCTTTGTTCTTGTCTGCACGTTTCTTCTTCGGCTTGGCCTTGGCGCTCGCCGGCTTATCCGGTCCAAGGGTTCGCGGGTCCGGCTTTTTGAAGCGTGGTTTTTTTCCGTCAGGTTTGCGCTTTTCATAGGCTCCGGCCGGAGGCGGTGACGCGCGGGAAATATTCATGCGGTGGCCGCATACCCGGGAATTCTTCAGCTTGTCCAATACTTCGGCGGGCATGTTTGCCGGAAGATCGACAATGCTGTGATCTCCCTGGATGGCAATGTTGCCGATGTGCTGGGAATCCATGGCACCCTCGTTAGCGATGGCGCCTACGATGTTGCCCGGTTTTATGCCATGTTCGTGGCCTACTTCAATGCGGTATTGCACCATGCTGCTGCGTGGCTTGCCCTTGCCCTTGCCTGGGCCTGTTCCCGGTCCCGGTCCTTTGCCCTTGAACGGTTTGTCGAAATCCTTGCGATGGGATGATGCAGGCCTCGATTCTTCCCGGTGCCGCTCTGGCCGTTCGGGCTCATTCTTCAACAGCCAGGGTTTATCCCCAATGGTGAGCTTGGCCAGCGCCGCGGCAATCTCCAACGGTTCAACATCATGCTCCTGCTGATACTGCTTGAGCAGGTTGATCATAAACTCAAGCTCGCCTGCAGCCAGTGTCTTACTGATATTTTGTTTGAAATCCGCGATGCGCTTGTTGTTGACGACTTCCGTTGAAGGTAACTGCAGTTGCTCAATTTTCTGCCGGGTCGCGTTTTCGATGGCGCTGAGCATACGCCGCTCCCGCGGCGCTACGAAAAGTATGGCCTCACCCGTGCGACCGGCGCGACCGGTACGGCCAATGCGATGGATATAGGCCTCGATATCGTAGGGGATGTCGTAATTGACCACATGGCTGATGCGTTCGACGTCCAGTCCACGGGCCGCCACATCGGTAGCAACCAGGATATCCAGCGAACCCTGCTTAAACCGGTTGATGGTTAGCTCCCGTGTTTTTTGCGCCATGTCACCGTTCAGCGCGGCCGCGGAATAACCCCTCGCCTCCAGCTTGTCAGCCAACTCCGTAGTGGCTATGCGGGTGCGTACAAACATGAGCAGGGCATCAAACGGTTCGACCTCGAGGATGCGAGTCAGCGCGTCGAGTTTATGCATGCTGCTGACCAACCAGTAACGCTGGCGGATAGTTACCGCCGTGGCAGTGGGGGCCTTGATGGAAATGTTTTGTGGATCACGCAAGTGCTTGCTGGCAATGCGTTGGATTTCCTGCGGCATGGTGGCTGAGAACAGGGCCATTTGTCGCTGTTGTGGTATTTGTTCCAATACCCACTCCACCGCATCGATAAAACCCATGCGCAACATTTCATCGCCTTCATCGAGCACCAGGGTCTGCAAGCCATCGAGTTTCAGCGTGCCCCGGCGCATATGGTCCATGACCCGCCCCGGCGTGCCCACAACAACATGCACGCCGCGCTTCAGTTGCCGGATCTGTATTTCATAAGCCTGTCCGCCATAGATAGGCAGTACGTGAAACCCCTTTATATGTGAGGCATAACGTTGAAAAGCCTCTGCTACCTGGATGGCCAGTTCACGCGTGGGTGTGAGCACCAGGGCCTGGACCTTCTGGTTCGCCATGTCCAGGCGTGAGATCAGGGGAAGAGCAAATGCGGCAGTTTTTCCGGTACCGGTGGGTGCATGTCCAAACAAATCGAGCCCATTGAGCAAATGCGGAATGCATTCAGCCTGGATCGGGGTTGGAGTTTCGTAGCCCAGTTCATCCAGCACTTGCAGCAATGGAGCAGGCAGATTCAGCTCTTTGAAGCTCGCGACAGTGGGGCTGGGTTTGGACATCAGGGGTACCTGCAGGCAATGAGGGGGCAACGATTATGGGTGCGGCCGTGGGGCAGTATAATGCCGCGCTTGTCGGGCACGGTAGCATTGCTGTAAAAAGCATGAGTATGGACAGCTCTATGGAGGCAGTGAAATGGCTCGATATGTAGACGGATTTGTAGTGCCGGTGCCCAAAACGAAACTGGACGCCTATAAGAAACTGGCCCGCAAAGCGTCAAAAATCTGGCTCGAGTACGGCTGAGAAAAACTAAAGACCGCAATGGACTTGACGCCGGTGAACTGGCGTTCCTGTTGAGTGATTCATTGACTGTCACGCCCGGAACCTCGTTCGAGTTTGCTGGTTCGGAGCAGTTGTTCACTGCGCATTACATGCAGAATATAAACGCGATTTTCTGCATGACGATAAAACACCCGACATGGCGGTTCTACAATCTGACGATAACGCCATCCTTCAAGTTCGGCGGGCTTCGAGCCAATTTCAGGATGATCTGAAAGCTGCTCAACCTGCGCGAAGATTGTTCGTACCAACTTCTGTGCGGCAACTGGATTATCTAATGCGATAAAGTCCGCAATGGCATCAAGATCCGAAATTGCCGGTTCGGTCCAAACTATTTCAACCATCGCGACATTCTGGATTTTGCTTCTTTGTGCGAGAGAGTTCGGCCATCTTCAACCGCGCGTTCGCCCCGGGCTATACCCTCAAGCAACTTGATCCTGCCCTGAAGATTTTCAAAGCTGTCTACATCAACCAGGTAAGCCGCAGGAAGCCCATGTTGAGTGATCAGAATCGGTTCCTTGTGGCGACAAAGCTCGGTGAGCAATTCGGTCGCTTTCCGCTTCAGGGTTGTTACAAGTTCAGTTCTCATGAAGTGATACTAAAGTAGCACTTTGATTGATGCAAGTCATGTGCGGGTGAAGCGCTCAACGAGCACCCAAATGTACCGGAGACAACTTAGTTTTTACCAAGTGATCAGTTTCGTATAGATGTCATGCTTTTTTTTGCCAGAACAGCACTTCCGGCAATCCCTTAAAATGCGCATCGGATGTCACAAGCTGTCCCCCGACAGCATGAGCAGTGGCATAGACGATGGCATCTGCCATGGCGAGTTTGTGGCGTATAGCAAGGTCGGCTGCCGATAGTGAAATTCGTGTGTCGAGCGCACGCACCAGGCAGGCTTCGGTGATGCCGATCACATCCAGTGCGGTAGCTTCATCTTTTTCCCGCAGGCACCATTTGTAGAGTTCGAACTGCACCAGCGTTGGAACGATCAGGTTATCGTTGTCTGCCAGATAGGGCGCGTACTTATCCGCCAGTGCGCCATCGATCAGCCACTCTATCCACCCGCAGGTGTCCACTACGTGCATCAGGTACGCGCCGAGCGGTCGCGAACGTTTTTTGTGTTGGCACCCTTGAACAGGCCGCGCACTTCGCTCATTTCCCGGCGCGGGATCATGATGATAGCGTCGCCCTTGGCGACAAAAACGAACTGCTGCCCGGCCTTAAGTCCGAGGTCATTGCGAAATGCCTTGGGTATGCCAATTTGAAATTTCTCGGTGAGGGTTGCGATGTGCATTCTTACTCCTTTTGTATCCATCTATGTTTTGTAAGAATACAGAGCGAGGCGTTTGAATTCAAGGGTAATTCAATTTTTCAACCGACGTCCCCCCTTAATTGAGTAGCAACAGCTTTTGGAGTCCAATTAACTAACCAAGTAGAGTTGGACAGGGGAAAGCGGTTTAGTGCAGAGCAAATTATTAGTTTCCTGGCGGATGTGGGGCTCGCGGCTTAAGCAGTGCCCCCGATCGCCAGTTCCAGCAAGTCCCAAAGATTACCGTATAGATCTTCAAACACGGCAACCGTGCCGTAGGCCTCGTTTCTTGGCTCGCCTCTGAACTTGACTCCCTTGGATAACATGGCCCGATAGTCCCGCCAGAAATCATCGGTTTGCAGGAAGAACGCCACGCGACCACCGGTCTGATTGCCAACGGCGCTTTCCTGCTGAGGGGATGACGCCCGCGCGAGTAGTATGTTTGTGCCGATCGAACCCGGGGGAGTAATTAGCACCCAACGCTTGTTCTGTTCCGGAATAAAGGTGTCTTCCATCACGCTAAACCCCAGTTTCGTGGTGAAGAATGCGATGGCTTCGTCGTAATCGCGCACCACCAGGCTTACATGCACCAGTGATCGCTTCCCCCCAGTTGTCTGGAGCCAGGTTGCCTGGTGCCCAAGTTGCCCAGCTTCAAGTTTCTTGGCATAGATGACCTTGTCATCGCCCATGGCAAAGAAATTTTTCAGTACCGCCGCTTTTTCGTATCCCATGGCCTCGTAAAACGCGCGCGTTGGCCGGTATTGTTCGCGCGCGGAGGTGTCGGCATACATCTGCGTAGCGCCAGCAGCGCGCGCCAGCAGTTCCGATTCCCGCATCAGCTTTGCCCCCAAACCCTGGCCCTGGCATTGGGGCGAGACCGCAATCCAGTACAGATCGAAACTCGACTCCGTTGCGGGAATCAGGCCGTAACAGGTGTAGCCCTGCAGGCGTCCGGGATGGTCGGGCTGATCGAGAAACAGGAATTCGTAACCGCTGGCTTTGCCCCGCGCCAGGGTTTCATCCACCAGTTCAACCGCGACCAGCACTTCTTCGTCCGAGAAGAAACCCGTTTCCGCTACAAGGATGCGGACTGCCTCTGCGTCACTGCTCTGTACGACGGTTCGCCACCGCATAGCTTTTGTACCTTCTGCGCTACTGGCGCATGATCAATCCGGGGTTTGCCCTGCTGTGGTTTACGCTGGGGCGCAGGGCCGCAATGCGGCTTGCACAATATGCTCAAGCACTTGTTCAAGCGCAATATCCTGTTGCCGGGCCGCGGCAATAAAACCGGCATCGTCCGCAAGGCAGGGATTTGCGTTGATTTCGAGTGCCCAGGGCTTGCCTGCCTCGTCCACGCGAAAATCCACCCGCGCGTATCCACTTAAACCGAACCCGTTCCAGCACTGTAAAACTGCCTGCTCAATTGCGGTGTGCAATTTCGGTGAGAGCAGCGGAAATTCCCGGCGGGTAGCATGAAATTCTGGGGCATCTGTATCCCACTTGGCCGCATAGCCGACGATTTTCGGCTTACCCACCGGATAGTCAACAAACGTCATTTCCGCCATGGGTAGAATGCGGGGCCGTCCGTCCTGCTGCAGCACCGAGATATTGAATTCACGGCCGCACACAAATTGCTCGGCAAACCACTCGCCGCCATGTTGCCGGGCGCTTTCGACAATGCGCTTATGTGCGTCCGCCACGCTGTCTACCACACAGCCGTCGTCCATTCCAAAGGATGCATGCTCCCATACGGACTTCACTATCCACTGACCCTGTGCGGCCTGTTCCTGCTGGCCTGAGAGACCAGGCGAAACCCAGGCGGGAGTTGCAATGCCGCGTTGCCGCATCAGCGCTTTGGCCAGCAATTTATGCGAACTGAGGTACATGGCATCGCCGCCGCAGCCGGTAAAGGGTATCCGGTAGCTTTGCAGGAGCGCGGGTATGAAGTGGATCAGGCGCCCCTCGCCGCCGAGCGACTCAACCAGGTTGAAAACACAGGCGGGATTGGTACTGCGAATGGAGTGGAGGGTAGCCGCAAGATCCAGCCCGGTAGCCAGGGACACAACCTTCCAGCCCAGCTCTTGCAGTGCTGAACAAATCTGCTCCACTTGCACCAGCGTGTCCAGTTCGTCCAGCCGTGAGCTGTCAGTAATTTCCTGATGCAGCACCAGCATTGTTTGAGCACGTTGTTTCATGGGCCGGCTGGTCCTGTCAGCCCCGCCTTACCAGCCTGAAATTGCCGGGCTGGTAAGACAGGTGGTGAATTCTCAGGCGGCCTTCGTGTTGGCACTCAGCACTGCACCGCAACGACGGACCGCCGAGTTCATGATGGTTTCGATGAGGGTGATGTATTCCATGCCGGCCATGTTAGCCATGATGGGCAGGTCAGAATATTCAGGGCGAATGCCGGCAAGGGGATTCACTTCCAGAAAATGCACTTTTCCCGCTTCGTCCAGTCGCACATCCATGCGGCCCCCGTCGCGGCAGCCCAGCACTTGCCAGGCCTTGAGGCAAAGTGACTCGATGTCACGCCGCAGCTTGCCGGCGGGCAGCAGTTTGTAGCGCACCAGTTCGGCAAAGCCTTCTTTATTGCGGTAGGAATACACTTCCGAGTCCGCACCTTCGAGCAGTTCTATTTCCAGCGTCGCCAGTGCAGCCGCCTTCGTTCCGGTTCCCAGTATGCCCACGGTGAATTCGCGACCGGGCAGGAAACGCTCCACAAGCACCGGCTGATGGTGGTCTTTGAGTAACTGTTCACAGACAATCCTGAGCTGGGTGGCATCGGTGATTTTTGAATTGGCGGTGATGCCTTTGCCTGTGCCTTCTGCAACCGGCTTGGCAAACAACGGAAACGGGAGTTTGACGTTCTTGATATCACCACGGCTGTGCACCATGAAATGTTCCGGTGTGGCCACGCCTGCAGCCCGAACCACGTCCTTGGTCATGCCCTTGTGCAAAGTCAGCGCGCAGGTCAGCGTATCGGAAAAAACGTAGGGTACCTGGTAGGCATCCAGCAGCGCGGGCACCTGTGCCTCGCGGCCAATGCCGTGCATGCCTTCGCAGATATTGAATACGAGGTCCCAGCGGTCGCCCGCGACCAGCCGTGTTGCCAGTTGCTTCACATTGCCAATGCGATCAACCGTGTAGCCGAGTTGCTGCAGGGCATTTTCAATCGCGTCGATGGTTTCTACCCCATCAAACTCGGCAGTTTCCAATTCGCTATATCCGGCTTTGAGGTAGGTGTCGCGCAGGTCGAAGGTCAGGCCAACGCGGGTAATTACAGCATTCATGAATGAGCTCCATCGGCAATGATCAGGGGTGGACCGGAATCCGGGTAGCGGTAGGTTCCGCCGTCGTAGCTTTTCAGCAAGAGGTCGTCGTTGTCGTAGCCGACGGCATAGTCGGGTGAAATAGGTATTTTGCCGCCACCATTGGGCGCATCAACCACAAAAGTCGGCACGGCGTAACCGGTGGTGTGGCCGCGCAAACCCCGAATCAGTTCCACCCCTTGAGAAACAGGGGTGCGGAAGTGGGCTGAGCCGGAAATCGGATCACATTGATACAGGTAATAGGGCCTGACACGGATTTTCAACAGGCCGTGCATCAGTTTCCTTAGCGTTGCAAGATCATCATTCACGCCTTTGAGCAACACGGTCTGGCTACCCAGAGGAATGCCGGCATCTGCCATGCGTCCGCAGGCCTCAGCAACTTCGGGCGTCAACTCGTCGGGATGGGAGAAATGCAGGCTCATCCACAGCGGGTGATGGCGTTTGAGAATCTGCCGCAGAGACTTGGTGATGCGCATGGGCTGAACCACCGGCTGTTTACTGCCGATACGCACAAACTCGACGTGTTTTATTTTGCGCAGGCGCCCGAGAATGTAGTCCAGCCGGTCATCGTCGAGGCTGAGCGGATCGCCGCCGGAAATGAGCACATCTCGCACCACCGGGGTCTGTTCGATATAGTCTAGCGCCCGTTCGATGTCTGCTTTTTTCACGCTGCGCTCTCCCGCCGAACCGACCATGCGTGCGCGAGTGCAATAGCGGCAATACACCGAACAGAAATTGGTGACCAGCAGGAGCACGCGGTCGGGGTAGCGGTGCACCAGGCCAGGAACCGGGCTGTGTGAGTCCTCTCCCAGCGGATCTTCATTTTCACCCCGGGTCAGCTGGTACTCGCCGAGCACCGGGACCACGGTCTTGCGCAGTGCCTGGCTGGAGTCCATGGGGTCCAGCAAGCTGGCGTAGTAGGGTGTGATGCCAACAGGCAGTGCACCTGAATGGCGTTTGACTGCGGCATTTTCTTCGTCACTGAGCGTGATCATGCGTTGCAGATCGGCCAGCGTGCGTACCCGGTTGCGATTCTGCCAGCGCCAGTCGTTCCAGTCGCTGAGGCTAGCGTCCGGATAGTACCTGCGCAGAAATTCGGCCGAGCGGGCGGATACACGGAATGCGGATTTCACGCGGGGTGCGATGGTCAGTTTTGGCGGTGAAAGTGGTTCTGGAGCTACAGCGGGTGATGGGGAAGATACGGGGTGGGGAGCTATGGCTCCCCCTGGAGGCTCCTCAGAGAGCACTCGGGCGGTTTTCATTCAAGTTCCTTTTGCGCAGATGGGCGACCTGCTGATGAAAACCGACTCTGCCCGGCGAGCCGTGCGGGAAAACCCCGCTTGTTTGGAGCGTTAATATAGACCTGACCAAAAAATTGTCAACACATATTTCGAGCCCAAAAGATGCCCGTCATCGGATGGTTCCTGCGTGGCATTTCCAAGCGCTTAAACGATCCGTAAAAAGGGGTCAGCGCGCGGGACCACCACCCAGTAACTGGTACGGGCCTCCTCTCTCCAGCGCAGCCTGGTACTTCGGCAAGGCGCGAATCTTTGCCAGGTATGCAGCCAGGTGTGGATAGTCAGCAGTCAGGTTGGTGCGGACTTCAGCCGCTTCGACAGCGAAGCTCATCTGGATGTCCGCGGCGGTCATTTCACTGCCGCAGAACCAGTCCGTCGCCTGCAGGGTTGATTCCATGAAGCCCAGGTTGCGCTTGACGTTCGGGTCAAGGTAGTTGACATGCACTTTTGCGGCAATTCCCTTTGCGACGGGCTTGATGAAGAACGGCATGGGGGCGGTTTCAATGCGGTTCAGTATCAGCGACACAATCATCAGGGGCATGAAGCTGCCTTCGGCATAGTGCAGCCAGTAAGTGTATGCCCGTCGTTCCGGAGTGCCAGCCTCAGGCAGCAGTCGTCCGTTGTCGTAGGCGCCGACCAGGTATTCAACGATGGCGCCGGACTCGGCAATGGTGATGTCGCCATCCGTAATCACCGGTGATTTACCCAGCGGATGAACCGCCAGCAGTTCCGGCGGGGCCAGGCTGGTCTTCGCATCGCGCTGGTAGCGCTTGATCCGGTACTTTACTCCGAGTTCTTCAAGCAACCACAGGATGCGCTGCGAGCGGGAATTTTCCAGGTGATGCAGTGTGATCATGAAGCAATGCCCGCAGTAGGAGTCCAGTGTGCAATATACGGTAGAAATGGGGTAATGCCCAATCGGAACTCTGCCGCTATACGGCTATATTTAAGGCGTATCCGGGCCCGGGGCTTGTGGATCTGCCGGGCGGGCGATCACGTTGGCCAACTGCTCGATGCGTGTCGCCATTGATTCGAGCACCTGTGCAGCAAGTTCAATCTGCGGATTTACCTTGGCGTACTCCTTTTGCTCAATGGCTTCACGCACGCCGGGAATGGTCTTCACGCCATAGCCGGTGTAGTAGCCCGGTGCGTAAATGAAATGTTTGAACCATGGGCGGCCATCCAACCCATCCTTGCGCGTGAGCAAGCGCTCACTGGAATAGAGCAGTTGATTGATTTCAGCTGACGAGGTCGCATGCTCGTCAGCTGCGAGGCTGAATGCCTTCGCCGCTGTTTCCAGCTGTTCGACCGCATTGTTCAGCGGCGCGAAATTAAAGAAAGGCACGGGTTCATTTTTAGCTGGCGGTCTCAGGGTTTTGTTTGGGTCCAGTGCAGCAGCATAGGTGCCATCGGCAATCATCTGGTTGGTTTCCGCGGTGGTTTCCCGCTGCTTGTCTGCTAACTCTTCGAGTTCACTGACGTACAGCTTTATGTTGTCCACGAAACCATTGAATTCGAAGGGCAGGCGCGGAGCATTGGCCAGCCGCAGAGTTGCGCGGCCGGCAACCTTGGCCAAAGTCGTGCCGTAAATCATCCCCGGATCCTGCCAGGTGGTGAAATGCTCATAGGTATCGTAGAGCGTGTGGTAGCTGCCGTCCTCGCCCTCTCCAGAGAATGAGATGTCGGCAGACGCGATGCCCAGGTGTTGCAGGAAGGGAGTGAAATCTGAACCCGAACCCAGCGGCTCAATACGCAAATCCTTGCGGTCTTTGGCTTCAGCTTTGGCTTTGTCATCCTCGGCGTAAACCAGGTCATAGGCGTGTCGGCGCTCCTTCAGGGAGACATCGATGCGCGGGTCATATACTTCTTCCAGTATCTGGTTGAAAAACATTTCCAGGGTGTGGCTGCCACCAACCTGGACCAAACCCCGGCTGTAACCGTCGGTGTTGAGGTAGGCAACGGTATGTTGTTGCAGTTCAGCAGCATGGTCCTCAACCCATTCAGTGGACCCGATCAAGCCGGGTTCTTCGGCATCCCAAGCAGCATAAATAATGGTGCGCAGGGGCGGATGCCCCCGTGCTGCAAGACTGGCCACTGCCTTGGCTTCAGCCAGCATAGCTACCTGGCCGGACAGCGGGTCCGCTGCACCGTGATTCCAGCCATCGTGGTGGTTGCCGCGAATCACCCATTCGTCCGGGTAGGTGCCGCCGGTGAGGCGGGCAATTACGTTGTAGACGGTAATCATGTCCCAATTGAATTCTGCCTTCAGACGCACCCGCGCCGGGCCGGGTCCGAAGTGGTAGGTGATCGGCAAATCGCCACGCCATTCATCCGGCACGACTGCGCCGCCCATGGCTGCAAGCAGGGGCAGGGCATCGCGATAGGAAATGGGCAGCACCGGAATTTTCGTGATGGTTGGAGCATCTTCGCGATCCAGGCGCCTGGCGGTTGATGTGGCGCCCACGCCGGGAGTCAACACGTCACCGGGGTACGTGGGCATGTCCATCACCGATCCGCGCTGCACGCCGCTGTCATTTTTGTACGGGCCCTGCGGATAGACATCGCCCTGGCCATATCCATCGTCTGCGGGATCTGAATAGATGATCGTACCGATCGCACCTTTCTCAGCTGCCAGTTTAGGCTTGATCCCGCGCCACGACTCACCGTACCTGGCAATGGCAATCCTGCCTTTCACATCTATGCCGTTGCGTTCCAGGACCTCGTAGTCCTCCGGCCTGCCGTAGTTGACGAAAACCAGTTCGCCCTCAACTTCGCCATCCACGGAGAACGCGTTATAGGGTGGCAGCAGGGTTTCGCGCCTTGCGGTGCTGGGGTCTTCCGGCAAAGTCTCTTCGGTTAGCGAAGCAGTGAAAGAGCCGGGGGACAGCAGCTCGACTTCGCGGATTTTCGGCGTGGGCAACAGCACTTCATACTGGGCGATGGCCACCTCATAGCCCCAGGACTTCAACAAGTCTGCAATGAATTCTGCGTTGACCTTGCCGGCCTCGGACCCCGCGTGGTGCGGCGTGGTGGACATCTTGCGCAACCATTCATCCAGGTCCTTGGGGTTGATGGATGCATCCAGTTGCACTTCGATTGCCCGCTGTTCCAGGCTGCCGGTCTGGTCAAATCCGAGGATGTCGAAATCTGCAGCGCGGGCACGTTCGGGCATGGCCAACGATGCCAGCACCAATAGTGCTGGAAATGAGAAGTTGCTCAAGTTGCTTTTTCTCTGCGAATTGTTCACAGCGGTGCTCCAGAAGAAGTTTTCATGCGGAAGATGATCAACAAAAGGCGGTCGGGCGCGAGCATACAATATATCCACATGATCCTAGCGGTGTCTTGCCTGTGTGAGCGGCCCGCGGGCCAACTGATCGCACAGTGCAACATTATCCAATGCAATTCTCTTGATGGGGATGACACCGTGCTCGGCTATGGCAGGGAAATCGTAGGTGACCGTGCCATTCTCACAGTCAGTGAATTCAACTGAAATCGTCCCGCCGGATTCCTGGGTGGGCGCCGGCAGGGCTGAATCAAATACGCCGCCGCGGGTAATTTCCACTTCGAGTTCTGCCGAGTTCCCGGAATAGCTTCCAAAAGCCGTCAACCAACGGTGGCCGGGTTCACCCAGCACGGCAGTTGCAGAATCTGCCGGGCGCTCTACATCGTAGGTAAACCAGGCAAGAAACAGCTTGCCGGTTTCCGGGAAAACATTGATGAAGAACCCCTGGCCGGCAGTTGCGGCACTGGACCACGCATCGTTCAGGCCCGAATTGATCTCGAAACTATTGTCCTGGGTGACCGTCAGCAACACGAGGTTCTCGGCACGCACCGGTCCCGTGTTGGTAAAACCGATCAGCGGTAACTCGGCAAAGGGTGCGCCTGCATTCCATACCTTCAGGGCAGCAATTGCATCCACAACATCCATGCCACTGGTGACTTGCCCGAAGACAGTAAACCCCCCGTTCTGTTGATCCAGTTCCGCTGAATTGTTTTTAAGATTGAAAAACCACTGATTGGTCGCGCTGTTTGGCTGGTTGGCCAGCTTGGCCATGGCAATGGTGCCACGCAGGTTGGAAACTCCTGGCTCATTGATAACGGGCGCATTCGCTGGAATGGCAACCGCCTGTTCGTTCTTGAATGTAAAGCCGCCGCCCTGGATGACAAAACCCGGGACGCTGCGGTGAATAAAGGACTCGTTGTAGCTGCCGTCATTAACATACTTGAGGAAATTATCCACGGTCGCCGGGGCTTGTTCGTCGAACAAGTGCACCTTGATATCGCCCAAAGTGGTGTGCATGGTTACGTCGCTGGCATAAGTCGCAGCCGACGGACCCAGGGATGCCGCCAAAAACAATAAGCCTCCTGCAAAACGGGAAGACGGGAAAGCCGGGGGCATGGGTGAAAACTCCGCTGGATACTATTGGCCGGGCGTATTGTCGCCCATAAGAGCCGCGCAGGCCAAGTAACCGGGTGCATCGACACGGTGAGCTGACAAAAAAACGGGCTGGAACCCGGTCGATTTGAGCCGGGTTCCAGCCCTGCGTTACAAATTCAGGTTCAGGTTTGCCGACTAATTGCTATACCCATACCCGTTGTAGTAACCGCGCCTGTCGTCATGATGGCCGTGGTGTTTCTTGCCGTGTTTCCAGCCCGGGTCGTAGCCCGGGCCGTGGCTCTGGCCATATTCAGGGCCATATCCACGGCCGTAATAGACCGGCCTCGGGGCGTAGTAATAAGGTGCAGGGTAGTAAACCGGAGCCGGATAATACGCCTGGGTCGGATAGTACACAGGAGCTGGGTAATAGACAGGCCCGGTGCCCACCACGGCATAGCCATAATTGCCGATGGGAACTCCAATGCTTACTGAAGCCCGGACACCTCCGTTCCCCCATCCGTTGGCCCACCCATTGGCTTGGGCCAGCGAGGTCGCAGCGAGCAGTGGTAAGCCGACAATAACTGTAGCGATGAGCTTATTCATTACGTTTCCTCCGTGATGCACTATTGCAGTGACATCATGCATCGGAGGTGCTGAATGGTGGCTGAATAAAAAGTGTCTGCCAGCCGGTCGCAGCCCGGCTAATTTTAAGCGGGATACTCCGGGAAACACGGGAGCGCATCACCGCAACATGACCACGATACTTTCGAGTCCTGGAAAATACGTGCCTGCGGTGCAATGTTGGGTTCGACATCCAGCGTACCGGCAGGAATGAACACCATGCCCATGCTGGGAATGTGCTTTGGCAAAGGCCCGCCACAAACGGCGCAAAACGTACGGGAAAAGCGCTCCGCATCCGGAAGTTTGAAGAACTTCACCAGGCTTGTGTCCCCGGTCCAGGCAATACCCGCGCTGTTTACAAACAGGTTGGAAGCATGCCCGGTGCCTGAGGATTTGCGGCAACGCGAGCAATGACAATGCATGAATCGTGTCGGATCGCCGCTAAGGCTGTAGTGCAAGGCGCCGCAAAGGCAGGAACCGGTCAGGGTTTGTTCGCTCATGGTGTTCCTCCAGGAAAATAGTTGAATCGTTTCGCGTATTGAGTGAATTGCCGCCCTAAACACCAGCCCTAAACACCAGCCCTAAACGCCAGCCCTACATGATGGGCTTCAGCGCAGTCATGTAGCCACGCAGTTGCCGCCCGACGACTTCCACCGGGTGGTTGCGAATGGCTGCGTTGACTTTAACCAGCTCGATGTTATCCACATCGTTGTCTTTAAGCTTGAGTCCCTTGCCGATCACGTCCGCGCTCTGCCGGCGCATGAAATCGGCAAGCAATGGCACGCAGGCCTGAGAGTACAAGTAGCAACCGTACTCGGCCGTGTCGGAAATGACCACGTTCATCTCAAAGAGCTTCTTGCGTGCAATGAGATTGGCGATGAGCGGAGTTTCATGCAGAGACTCATAGTAGGCCGATTCCGCCAGGATGCCGCCTTCCAACATGGTCTCATAAGCCAGTTCAACACCGGCCTTGATCATGGCCACCATCAGGATTCCATGATCGAAATATTCCTGTTCGGAGATTTCCATGCTGCCGTTCGGGGTGGTTTCGAACGCAGTCTCGCCCGTCTCACGGCGCCATCTGAGCAGGTTGGCGTCATCGTTGGCCCAGTCCTCCATCATGCCCCTGGAAAACGCGCCGGACATGATGTCATCCAGGTGTTTGCGGTACAGGGCTTGCATGATGGACTTGAGTTCTTCTGCCAACTCGTGGCATCTGATCTTGGCCGGGTTCGACAAGCGGTCCACCATGTTGGTGATGCCACCGATCTTGAGTGCCTCGGTTACAGTCTCCCAGCCGTACTGGACCAGCTTTGAGGCGTAACCCGGGTCTACACCCTCTGCAACCATCTTGTCGAAACACAGCAGCGAACCCGTTTGCAGCATGCCGCAAAGGATAGTCTGCTCGCCCATCAGGTCGGACTTCACTTCGGCGACCGGCGAAGATTCAAGCACTCCCGCGCGGTCCCCGCCGGTACCGGAAGCCAGCGCCTTGGCGATTTCGAGGCCTTCTTCCCTGGGGTCGTTTTCGCGATGCACGGCAATCAAGGTGGGTACGCCAAAGCCGCGCTTGTATTCCTCGCGTACCTCCGTGCCGGGGCACTTGGGTGCCATCAGCACTACAGTAATATCCGCACGAATCTGCATGCCTTCTTCGACCAGGTTGAAACCATGGGCGTAGTCCAGGCAAGAGCCCTGTTTCATCAGGGGCATGATGGCCTTGACCACGCCGCTATGCTGTTTGTCCGGTGTGAGGTTTAACACCACGTCAGCCTGGGGAATCATTTCTTCAAACGTACCTACGCTGAAACCGTTCTGGCTGGCGTTCTTCCAGGACTGGCGCTTGGCACTGATGGCGTCGGCGCGCAGTGCATAGCTGACATCCAGGCCGGAGTCGCGCAGGTTAAGCCCCTGGTTAAGTCCTTGCGAGCCGCAGCCGACAATGACCAGTTTCTTGCCTTTGAGATAGTCACAGCCGGTGGCGAATTCGCTGCGGTCCATGAAACGACATTTGCGCAGTTCCTGGAGCTGAAGGCGTAGCGGCAAGGTATTGAAATAATTTTGTGCCATGACGGAGTCCAAAACGGGTTTAAGGAGTGCTTATCAGGGTGTCACCTTAGCCTAGATTGTGTACCGGGTAAATTGAATTTTGAGGCTGGCGCGGATTGCGCAAAACACCCGCTGGACGGCCTAAAGGCCGGGATACGGGCTACTGGGAGAGCTTGATGGCGCGGCAGTAATCTCCGCTCAAATTCCAATTGGGCTCGGTGAATGTCGAATGCGAAAATGCGGAGCGGAAGGAGCGATTCGACAAGACATCATCAGCCAATTTGACGATGGGACGAAAGGCCCGTTCCTGGTCGGTGATACCCATGTAGGCGCCTTCCTTGTTATCACCCCGGATATCGGCAAAGGGCAGGTTGGAGGCCGCGTTGTAGGAGGAAAAAATCATTACCCTCTGCGTATCGGTTTCGTTCAGGCCGGAGCCGTGCAGGGTATTGCAGTGGAAGAACACCGCATCGCCAACATCCATTTCGGCATGAACTACCCCCAGTTGCCGGCGGGCTCTTTCTACCCGGGCTGCAAAAGCTTTTGGCCCGTTCGCACCCGCCGGGTGATCTATCCGCCCCAACTGCTGTGAGCCGGGAACAAATTGCACACAACCGTTGGCCTTGTTCGTCGGCTCGACAGCAATGCCGGCAGTCAACATCTGTGGAAATAGCACGCCGTCGTCATACCAGCTGCCAAAGTCCTGGTGCCAATCCACGCGTGCCTTGCAGCTTGAGGTCTTGACCGAGAGCTTGGAGTGCCAGTGATAGCAGGGCTCTCCCAACAATGCCTCGGTGATGGCTACCATCCTCGCCATGCGCGGAATCACGCCAACGATGTCGTCGCCGAGGTCGGTCCAGGTGCAAAACGGGTGTCCCATGCCGTTGTTGTCTTCCATGCCATAGATATGCCCATTGATCGTTGGATCCTGCCGATATGCCTGTCGCAGGGGTTCCAGTTCATCGGCAGAGAACAACTGGCGGATGATCAATAAACCGTCGCGATGATACTCGTCAATTTGCTGTGCAGTGAGGGCCCTTGAACCGCCTGGGGTTTGCACAGCCGAGCTTTGCGCCGGAATCGCCATAATCAATAGTTTATACTTCGCTACCATTGCATAGTAGTCCTTGTGCTGCGCATCATCGGTTCACCAGGGGTTGTCTTGGAAAAAGCAAAACTTGAGCAGCTGCGCATTGAACGCGCTCCCGAAAAAAAACCTGCGGCGACGAGGCCCTGGGTGCTGTCCGGAATAGTTCTGGCCTTGCTGGCCGGCGCTGTCTGGTTCGTTTTCAAGCCCGCTGCCGTGATCGAAGTCAGGACTGCCACGGCACGTGAAGTCAAAGCTGAAGATGCGGGCACGATACTCAATGCTTCCGGTTACGTCACGGCCAGGCGCCAGGCAACGGTCTCGTCCAAGTTCACCGGCAAGGTGGCCGAAGTGTTGATCGAGGAGGGTATGGTTGTTGCGAATGACCAGGTGCTGGCGCGGCTCGACAGCAGCAATGTTGACGCCAGTTTCCGGTTGGCTGAGGCACAGCTGCGGGCCTCGCAATCAACGCTAAAATCCACTGAGGTGTTGCTGGCCGAGGCACGTCGCAACCTTGCCCGGCAACAGTCCCTGGTGGAAAAGAAACTGGTTAGTACCGCGGAGGTGGATCGCAGCAAAGCCGAGGTCGATACGCTGGCAGCCCGGCTTGAAAGCGAGCACGCGCAGGTAGAAGTTGTTGCACGGCAGCTGGATGTATATCGCCAGGAAGTAGAGGATACGATCATCCGCGCTCCGTTTGCCGGCGTGGTGGTGGCCAAGAATGCGCAACCCGGTGAGATGGTTTCACCCATTTCAGCGGGCGGTGGATTTACCCGTACCGGTATTGGCACCATAGTGGATATGAGTTCGCTGGAAATCGAAATCGACGTAAATGAGGCCTATATCAATCGCGTGGTGGCGGGCCAGCCAGTAGTTGCCACGCTGGATGCATATCCTGACTGGCGCATTGCCTGCCGCGTGATTGCCATCATCCCTACCGCCGACCGGCAGCGGGCCACCGTGGCAGTGCGGGTGGGTTTTGATGAGCTGGACCCACGCATCTTGCCGGACATGGGCGTCAAGGTGGCCTTCCAGGAGACCGGTAGCAGCGCAACAACGGCGAGCGGCGTAACCCTGCCGCGTGCGGCACTACAAACCGAGGGCGGCCGCAGCCTGGTGTGGTTAGTTAATGAAGGGCGGGTTGAGCGCCTCGCGGTCAGCGTAGTTACCGAGACCGCCACGGAAGTCGTGGTGAGCGGTGGCCTGACGGGCGGCTCGCAGGTGGTAGTCGATGCCCCGGCCGGCCTGGCCGACGGCGTCATGGTCAGGGAGAGGGATTAATGACGGCAGGTGATAAAGTACTGGGTGATGAAGTACCGGGTGCTGAAGTACTCGGAGATGAAGTGCTGGTCAAGATCAGCGGCCTGGGTAAATCATTTAAGCGCGGAGCAGAAACCATCCAGGTGCTCGATAAACTGGACTTGGAAATTCCACGCGGCGACTTCCTCGCCCTGATGGGCCCGTCCGGCTCCGGTAAGTCGACCTTGCTCAACCTGATTGGCGGATTGGATCGCCCCAGCGAGGGTAGTATCGAAGTGGGTGGTGAACGCATCGATCAGCTTTCCGGGTCCCGCCTGGCTGCCTGGCGTGCGCGCCACATCGGCCTGGTATTCCAGTTCTACAATCTGATGCCGGTGTTGACTGCGCAGCGAAACGTTGAATTGCCCTTGCTCCTGACCAGGCTGAGCAGGGCACAACGCCGGCAACACGCGGCAGTTGCGCTGGACATCGTCGGCCTGTCGCAGCGCAGCAATCACTATCCTCGCCAGCTCTCAGGTGGCGAGCAGCAGCGCGTGGGTATTGCCCGTGCCATTGTTGCCGATCCGACAGTCCTGCTGTGCGATGAGCCTACCGGCGATCTCGACCGCAAGTCCGGCGACGAGATCCTCGACCTGTTGCAGGCCCTCAGCCGCGAACAGGGCAAGACCATCGTAATGGTGACGCACGACCACCACGCGGCGGAGCGAGCCCGGCGTACGCTGTACCTTGAAAAGGGCCAGATGTCGACGGAGCCGGCGGCGTGAAGTATTTCTACCTGGTATGGAGCAACCTCAAGCGCCGAAAATTGCGCTCCCTGTTAACGGTGTTGTCCATCCTGGTCGCGTTCATGCTGTTTGGTTATCTCAGCGCTATCCGCCAGGGTTTCAACCAGGGCATCAGCGTGGCCGGCGCCAATCGCTTGGTGGTGCGCCACAAGGTTTCTCTGATCCAATTGCTGCCGGAAAGCTACCAGGCGCGCATGGAGCGGATTCCGGGGGTGAACAGCGCGGTACATGCCACCTGGTTCGGTGGCATATACCAGAAGCCCAGTAATTTTTTTGCGCAAATGCCAGTGCAGCCGGAACGGTACCTGGACATGTATCCTGAATACGTACTGCCCGCCGAACAGCGCGCGGCCTGGCTGGCAACTCGCAGCGGGGCTATTGCCGGAAAAGTGCTGGCTGAACGTTTTGGCTGGAAAATAGGCGACCGCATTCCCATCAATGCCACTATCTGGTTCAAAAAGGATGGTGGCGCCACCTGGGAGTTCGATCTGGTCGGGATTTACACCGGTGTGGAAAAGAATACGGATACCAGCGGGTTTTTCTTCCGCTACGATTTTTTTGAGGAAACCCGCGCCCAGGGCAGCGGCCTGGTGGGGTGGTATACCGTGCGTATCTCTGATCCGGCCCGAGCAGCTGAAACGGCGGCCGCCATCGACGAGGAGTTTGCCAATTCGCCGGCGGAGACCAAAACCGAACCCGAGGGCGCGTTTATCCAGGGCTTTGCCAACCAGATTGGCAATATCGGCCAGATCATGATGTCCATTGTCGCGGCGGTGTTCTTCACCATCCTGCTGGTTGCGGGTAATACCATGGCTTACTCGGTGCGCGAACGCACCAATGAACTGGCGGTGCTCAAGGCCATTGGCTTCAGCGACCGCAAGGTGCTGGGCCTGGTGCTGGGTGAGTCCATGCTGCTTACTTGCCTCGGCGGAGGTTTGGGCCTCGTGCTGGCCTGGCTGCTGATTTCGCTGGGCGATCCAACCCGAGGTTCATTGCCGGTGTTCTTTTTCCCTGTCCGTGAAATGATCATCGGTGTGGGCCTGGTGCTTGGCATGGGATTGATCGCCGGAATCCTGCCGGCGCTGCGGGCGCAGCGTCTGCATATCGCGGATGCGCTGCGTCGATGATGTCCGGTTTAGTAGCCTGGCTGATGCAGGTCGCGGCCGTGACCCGCTTCAACCTGCTGACCTTGCCGCAACGTGTCGGGTCTTCCGTGTCCGCCATTTTCGGCATTGCCGGCGTTGTGGCGGTAATGGTTGGGGTCTTATCCATTGCCCAGGGCATCCTTGCTACCATGCAAAACTCGGCTTCACCACTCAATGCCATCGTCTTGCGCAGCGGTGCCAATACCGAAATGATGAGTGGCCTTGATGGGGAATCGGTAAAAATCATTGCGCAAGCCCAGGGAATTGCGCGCAATGAACACGGCGCACTGGCTTCACCTGAGCTGTTTGTCATCCTCAATCTGCCCAAGCGCAGTACCGGCACGGAAGCCAACGTGCCCTTGCGTGGCGTGCGCGAAAATGCGGTCGCGGTGCGCGATTCGTTTCGTATCATTTCCGGACGCATGTTCGGGTGGGGGACTAACGAAGTCATAGTGGGCCGCGGTGCGAACCTGGAATTCTCCGGGCTGGACGTGGGTTCATCCGTGCCGGTGGGGAGTGAGCTCTGGCCCGTGGTCGGGACCTTCGATGCCGCGGGAGGCTTGGCGGAGTCCGAAATCTGGGTGGACGCCGCAGTGCTGCAACCGGCTTTCCGGCGCGGGAATTCCTACCAGGCGGTGTACGTAAAACTTGAATCCACTGATGCATTCACTGCTTTCAAAGATGCCCTCACAGCCGATCCGAAGCTCAATGTGAAACCGATGCGCGAAGCGGAATACTACGACTCGCAGGCAACGACCTTGTATAACCTGATCACCGGACTCGGTACCCTGATCGCCGTGATCATGGGCCTGGGTGCAACTTTCGGGGCGCTCAATACCATGTATACCTCGGTTGCGGCCCGCGGCAGGGAAATCGCCACGCTGCGCGCCCTGGGTTTTCGTACCGTGCCTGTGATCCTGTCGGTACTGTTCGAGTCGCTGCTGCTGGCATTGATCGGCGGCATCATCGGTGCGGGTCTCGCTTGGTGGGCCTTTGATGGTTTCCGCGCGGCTACGCTGAACTGGGCGAGCTTCAGCCAGGTGGCCTTTGCGTTTAAAGTTACGCCCGCCCTGCTGGTGCAGGGCATAACGTTTGCTTTACTGATCGGCCTGGTCGGTGGGCTGTTTCCGGCCGTGCGCGCTGCGCGCCAACCCGTTGCCACGGCTTTGCGTGAGCTTTAGAGAGACTCTGACATGACGGAAATGCGGCCATTCTTCGAGGACGTTCAGTCTCACTACGACCTGTCCGATGATTTTTTTGCACTCTTCCTGGATGCGACGCGAACCTACAGTTGTGCCTGGTTCAATCACCCGAACGCCACCCTGGAGGAGGCGCAACAGGCCAAGATTGACCTGTCGTTGCGCAAGTGTGAGTTAACTCCGGGAATGAAACTGCTGGATGTGGGCTGTGGTTGGGGATCAACCGTTTTTCGCGCTGTTGAAAAATACGGAGCGAATGCCGTTGGCCTGACGCTCAGCGAGAACCAGTACCGGTATGCAACGCAGCGCGCCGCTGAAACCGGCTATTCAGACCGGGTGGAATTTCGCCTGCAGGGATGGGAAGACTACAAGGAACCGGTCGACAGGATAGTCAGCATCGGTGCGTTTGAACACTTCACCAAGAGCCGCCATGCAGCATTTTTCAGCAGGTGCAGGGAAATCCTGCCTGAGGACGGTATTCTGATGCTGCATAGCATCGTGATGACCTCCCTTAAGTCTTTGTTCGACCAGGGCATCGAGCCCCTCCAGGAAGACGTCAAGTTTGCGCGGTTCATCAAGCGTGAAATCTTTCCCGGGGGGCAGTTGTGCGCTCCGGAACGAATCGAGTCACTGGCGAGACAAGGTGGTTTTGATATTTATCACGTTCAGTCGCTGCGCCTGCACTACGCGCGCACTCTCGATTGCTGGGCTGCGAGCCTGATCAGCGCCAGGGAGCGGGCGATTGCACTGACCTCGCAGACGGTTTATGAGCGCTATACGAAATACCTGACCGGGTGCGCAGAGCAGTTTCGTAAAGGAACCATAGATGTCATGCAGTTTTGTATGCGGCGGGTTTGAGTCCGACTTGCTTGTTGGCAATCAGAGTTTCTGTACTTTCAGAGTACCAAACACGACATCCCAAACAGGCGATGACACGCCGTAGCCCTTGCTTGAATCACGAAAGTGGTGGTCGAGGTGGGATTTCCACAGAGTCTTGAGCCATTTCACCTCTGGATGCCGGAAGTGGTGAATGCTGTAGTGCATCATGTCATAAGCCAGGTAGCCGACTGCGAATCCGGCCGAATTGGCCCAGGTCCAATCACCGTACAAGGGACGAGTCAGGGCAAATAACACCACTCCAATGAGTAAACTCAGGGCTACCGGCATGACCAGGCGCTTCTTGTCATTCGGGTACTGGTGATGCACGCCGTGAAACAGGAAACTCACGCGTTTCTGGAAATCACCCCGTGGCGTGAAGTGGAATATGTAGCGATGAAAAACATACTCAAACAAAGTCCAGGACGTCAGTCCATACAAAAACACGGCGATGAAGACCGGGAAGGAAATTCCGACAGCAAAACTCTGCCAAATAAAGAAACCGATGACCGGCAGGTAAATCGTCAGCACCGTAAGGGGCGAAATTTTGCTGAGGCTTTCCAGTAGCGGATTCTTGAACAGCCGAATCTCGCCCTTTTGGGGCGCCATGTGTTCTGGTATTCGCTCTGTGCGTTCGGTGTTCATGGTTGCTGACATCTCATGTTCTCGCGGGTTAACCGCTTACCCTTCTTGGCTCTGTAGTGAGGATATTATCGTCGATTTTCAAGCAGCAGGTTGTAAATAATGTGATATGTATCAGGCAACCAGCCAATTTTTTCTGGACTATTCAGGGAAAATGGCGAAACATCCGTCAGATGTCAGAATCACTATTCAAAGACGAATCCGAAGCTCAGCTTTCTCCAGATTCAGATCCGTGGCCTGCAAGTATCGGCGCAACTCCCGTTGGAGCAATTCCGGTTGCCCAGGTCAACAGTCAGCGTTTGCCGCTGCCAATAGAAGTGCAACCCCTGAAAATCCTTTGGTCGGCTGCGATCGTGCTGACTGCCATGCACCTGGCCGCATTGCTGGCTCTCGCACCCTGGACATTCACGTGGTTGTTCACCTGGTCAGGCCTGGTGCTAGCCATTCTTGGTCATTTCGTTTTTGGCATGCTCGGGGTTACGATCGGCTATCACCGCTTGTTGACTCATCGCGGCTTTACCTGCCCCGCCTGGCTGGGGCATACGCTGGCGGTGCTCGGCATGTGCAATCTGCAGGACAGCCCCGCGCGCTGGGTCGCGATCCATCGCATGCACCATCGCCACAGTGACCAGCAGGCCGATCCGCATTCGCCGTTGGTCAACTTTCTTTGGGGCCATGTCGGTTGGGTCGTGCACCGCCATAAGGTTTTTGACCGCACCATTCATTACGCGCCCTACGTGGGCGATCTGTTGCGGGATCCGTTTTATCTTCGCATGGAACGAAATAATGGATGGTTACTGGTCTTCCTCGCTCATGCCGCGGTGATCATCGCTGCCGGCGCCGTGGTTGGTTATATTGCGGGCGGAGCAAGTGAAGCGCTGCGCTATGCTGCAAGCTGGGCGGTGTGGGCTGTGGCCGTTCGCACCGTGCTGGTGCTGCATGGAACGTGGTCAGTGAACTCACTGGCTCACATGTTCGGGTATCGCAACTACGCAACCAAGGATGCAAGCACCAACAACTGGCTGGTTGCCCTGTTTACGCACGGCGAAGGCTGGCACAACAATCACCACGCCGATCCACAAGCCGCATCGCATGGGCATCGCTGGTGGGAGCTCGACATGTCGTGGTGGGTCATCAGCTTGCTTGAAGGCCTTGGACTGGCGAAAAACGTGGTGCGGCCGAAGGCGTGGGCTGGGTAACCGGCTTCCTGCTTACATTCCAGGCTTGCGGCCAACAAACAGGATATTTGCACCCAGGTATCCCCAGGTTTCCGTGGAGTAACAACCGAGGTAGGAATCCTCAAAGCCTGCCAAGGCCATTTGAGCCAGCAGATCCATTCCAAAAACCTGAAAGCACAGTACGCCGCCCGCGGACAGGGGATCACCGTGATATTGAGGGGTCATGAGGTGTTTTATGGTCCCATCAGACTGTGCCAGCGCCCGGACTTCGGTTTCATGTTGGAAGGTGAAGGGAACACTGATGAGCACATGGCCCCTGGGTTTGAGCACTCGGTGAAACTCGGATAAAGCACGCTGATAATCTGCCACATGCTCCAGCACATCGAAACTCAGCACCGCCTCAAACGCCGCATTTTCATGCGTGAGCGCAGTGACATCCTGCATTTGAATTAGTTGATCTGAATGAGGAAAAAAATCGCCAGGCTTAAACTGCGAATTGAATTCACTGCCCCTGGTCTTCGGATATCTCTCATGCAACAGCCTGTAGAGCGGAGTTACTGCCTCAGTGATGTACACGGAGGAATTTTTGTCGGGAGAACATGCTTGCTCGAACAGATGGAAACTGCTGCGCCAGCGGTTAATGAGTCCGCACCCAGCACAAACCAGCGACTCTCGCCAATTCACCTGATCCGCGTCTGCGACGAACGTGAACGCGGAATTGGTCCGGCAGACATAGCATTTCCCCGGCAACTTCCCGGACCCTGAATACCTGTTATTCAGTGCCGCGGTGTGATCTGAGAAATAAGAATGGACCTGCTCGACCGAGGTTGCCTTGAGAAATTCCAGCGAATTATTCGACATGTCGTTATGGGTTATCAACCTGCTCGGAGCGACTGGGCTGGGCCAGGGTTTTCTGGTACATGCGGTAACGCTTGGTTATCCTGCTGCCGAACTTTTCGATGATGTTCCGGACTCCCTTGTTGCTTTCCAGTATCCAGGACATTTCCACCCGCTCCAGTCCTTTGGCCCGCCCGACCTTGAATCCAGCCTCGATCAACAGGTACGCCATGGCCGGCCCAAAGATGGTGTTTTGATATTTTTGTCGCACACCCATCAGGGGCAAGCGGGAGGATTTGGGGAAGCGCACTTTTAACCGCCACAGTAGCTTGGCCCAGCCGAACGGAAGCAGGCGTCCGTTCAGGTCGGCAACTGCCTCGTTGATATCCGGAAGCAGGACAATGAATGCGGCCGCTGCACCGTCCATTTCCGCTATCTGGATGAAGTTGCTCGGTATGACCATCAGCAATTCCTTGCCTATGGTCGAGAACTCTTCCCTGGTAAAGGGAACGAAATTCCAGTTGTTCTGCCAGGCATCATTGAAGATATCCCGCATCAGTTCCAGGTCGGTGGCCATGGTTTTTTTTCCCAATGGCCTGATTTTCACGTGCTCGGCGCTTCTTTGGACCAGGGTCAGCATGGTCTCAGGCACGGTGTAGTCTTTGATGTCGACCTCGTAGGCCAGTAAATCCTGTGCAGGTTGGTAACCGCAGGCCTCAATGGCGGCACCGTAGTAGCGGGCCGAGTGCGGGCTCATGATACGCGGCGGCGTGTCGAAGCCCTCGACCAGAATGCCCACTTCCTGGTTGATGCCAAGATTGAACGGGCCAACAACCTGGCGCATGCCTTTTGCCCGCAGCCAGTTCTCGGCAGTGGCAAACAGGGCGGCAAATACCGCAGGATCATCCGGAGCTTCGATCAGGCCAAAAAACCCGGTCTTATTGTTATAGCGTTGCTGGTGCAACTCATCGATCTGGGCCGAAATGCGGCCCACCGGTTTGCCGTCGCGCCAGGCGACCCAGGCTTGCCAGATTGCATGCTTGAAGTAGGGGTGTTTGGCCGAAAACGCTTCCTTCCGGTCGAGCAGCAGGGGCGCAATCCAGTTGGGGTCGTCGCGGTAAATGCTCCAGGGAACGCGGATAAAGGTTTTGAGATCCTTTTTGTTGGTGACTTCCCTGATTTCAATGGTGTTCCTGGAGGGATTGTTCATAGTGCGGTACCAATAATCTGACGTGATGTTTTGTCGGCTGATGCAGAGCATGGCATAGATCGGCCAGCCAATCATGCCACAGAAAACTCATCCTTACCGGCACGTTGCTTTGCAGTGGTGCTGTGCGGGTGATAACGGCCGGGTGGGTTGTGGGCTATACCGGCGGGAATGAGCTTTTGTGCAAAGCCCGGGTGCTACTTCCGTTTATTGCAACGTCAGGCCGGATTCGAAGCCGTCCCGGAAGATGAGGGCGGTATAGATGGAGAAGGCGTCGAGGTCGCCGGCAACGAAAGTTGGATCCAGGTTTGCCGAAGCGTCGTAGGCGAGGCTCCAGGAAATGCCGTCAAAGGCTACAATATCTTCATCGTCAAAATTGACCGCTGCTATCTTGCCGCTCGTGTCAAACGAGAAATATAGCGTGCCACCAGGCGAATCTAAATCGAAGCCGTCGATGTCGAGCGTCGCGGGGATGCCGTTCGCGGAACCATCAAAGTATATCGACCAATTCGTGCCAGTCCAGGCGACGAGGTCTTCGTCGTCAATCGTTAATCCACCGGGCAGGGCGGTCGGAACATCGAATGAAAGGATCGTTTGGGCTGCCTCACCAGTTTGCACCTGCGCCGCGGCATCGATCATAGTGCCGGCGGGAACTCCAGTCGTGGAACCATCGAGGAAAATCGCGAAATTAGATCCGTTCCACGCCACGATGTCCTCGGGACCTGCGGTCAACCCATCGCCCAGGTCAACAAAAGTGTCGAGTGTGAAAATCCAACGACCGTCCTTCAGACGCTCAATCGCGGTCAGGTCGGCGTTTATCGGTAGCGCTCCGAGGTTGATCGTCGTGACAGCGGAAGGCAGGGTCACACGCCGGGCGCCTTCGTCGTTGATCGTCGTCGCATCGGCCTTCCATGTGATGTCGTTCGAAACGTCGATCGCGTCCAATTGCGGTGCGGCCGACACGGAGATTGAGACTCCAACTTGAAACCAAAGAATCACCACTAATCGCGGGACCGTTGACGGCCACCTGGCGGAAATACCTTGCGCCTTCACGGGCAGATGGCGCTGCCGCAGGTGTTGGAGTCAGCTGGCACCTGAAGGTAGGTCCCAGCACCCCCAAAACAGCCGCTGCCACTGCACCCACTGAAATAATTCCCAGAGAGCGGACAAATGGCTTCACATGCCAGCTCGGCGCCTGTGTTGTCGAAGCTCGAGGAGTTGCTCACGGAGCCGGTCACTTCGAATCCAACTCCAGCGTTGGCGATCGCTTCGCTGTTATCGATCCGCTGTGCACGTATTCCGAGGCCCAGATTGTTTCTGCTGGTGGTGCCCGTTACGAACGAGCCGGGAGCGTCGATTCCACTGGCGTTGCGGCTAGCGAACGAGTTGCGGACCACCCCTCCTTGCACGAGGAATGCGGCTCCTCCGTTGTGCTCGGATGTCACGTTTTCGACAAGGGCTTTGGAGAATCCAGTGCCATAGCCGCCCATTCCGCGAATGAAGCCGTTGCGCAGGATGATGAACTGCACGCCGCTATTGGAAGTGACTCCCTGCCCGTTGCCCAGAGGAGTGCAGCTCAGACCACAAAAGGTCGGGCCGATAAGCGCAAACCCGTTCAGGTCGATCGTAACCACCGTGTTGCTGCCCTGAACAACTATGACCGTCGTGTCTTTCGCAATGTCTGGATTGAGGAAGGTGAGGTCCAGGTTGCTCGTCAGCCGGTAGCTTCCGCTGGTGTAGAGGCTCACTGGGAATCCCGGGCGATCGTTGTAAGCATAGAGATGAATCCAACCAAAAAGCTGGTTGAGATACACTGGAAACACTACAGCTACAAAGATATTAGGCTCTTCCCTGAACGTGGCGGGCGAATCCGGCAAAAATATCCGCCGGTTACCTGTGTCATCTGTCTGAAATTCTGCGTCAAAAATTCAAATAAAAGTTAATTTAACTCTATGAATGTGATGGATTAATAATCTATATTACTGTATATTAGTAAGGCCTATCCTATTAACTCCAGCCAACACTATATCTTGTGTTTGGCACCACCAACTATTTG
>JANLTO010000151.1:0-3616 GCA_031362985.1 Lysobacterales bacterium
CCAGCGTGTGGGCGTTCACCTCAATGAGCATGCGATTTATTTTAGCGGTTTGCCACATTGCTCCTGTTTTTTCTGTGCCCACTGGCAGAAATTGGCTGAGCTGTCTATTTGCACCGAAAAATGCCCCAGGATTTGCACTGAAAATTGCCCCACCCTGAGAGCCTGATTATGGCTCAGATTTAGCTTGTTTTGCCGGTTTTCTTGTCCTTTTTACGATTGATCGTTGAATTCTTGAAACGGTAACTGTCATTACCGGTTTCCAGAATGTGGCAGTGATGGGTCAGCCGATCCAGCAGTGCGGTGGTCAGCTTGGCATCACCAAATACATTGGCCCATTCTGCGAAGCTCAGGTTGGTGGTGATGATCACGCTGGTTTTCTCGTACAGTTTGCTGAGCAAGTGAAACAGCAAAGCGCCGCCGGCCTGGCTAAATGGCAGATAGCCGAGTTCATCCAGGATGATCAGATCGGCATGGACAAAGCGGTTGGCCAATCGTCCTTGATGGCCGGTGCGTTTTTCCTGTTCCAGCGCATTGACCAGCTCAACGGTAGATAAAAATCGCACCCGCCGGTGGTGATGCACAATGGCTTCTATAGCGAGCGCGGTAGCAAGGTGTGTTTTACCGGTGCCGGGTCCGCCTATGAGCACGATGTTTTCGGTCTGTTCCACGAACTCACAGTGGTGCAGCGTTCTGACCAGGGCTTCGTTAACCGCACTGTCCCTGAAGGCAAAACCGGTCAAATCGTGATGCGCCGGAAAGCGTGCGATCTTCATCTGGTAGTTGATGGATCGGACCTCACGCTCGGCGACTTCGGCGCGGATCAGCTGGTCCAGCACAGCGGTGGACTGCTGATAGGCCGGTGCGCCTTGTGCGGCGAGCTCGGTAACGGCCCCCGCCATGCCGAACAGCTTGAGGGACTTCAGGCTCAATACCACCGCATCAGTCGCCATAGCGGATCTCCCGCAGATGATCGTACCGTCCGGTATTGGCGACGGGTTCGTCGTTGATGGTCAACCCCAGGGGCGTGGCCAGCACGGCGGGGCGCGGTGGATCAAGCAGCCGACCCAGACGGTTGAGGATATGGGTCTTGGTCAGGACACCGCTGGCAATGGCCTCGCCTGCCGCTTGTTCAACCAGTTGCTCATCGTGCTGCAGCACCAGGGCCAAAATATCGACCATCTCCCGGTCGCCGCCGACGCGCTTTAGCCATACGGACTGCAGGGTGCGCAAGCTCTCGGGTAATGTGGCAAAGGGTGCGCCATTACGCAACGCCCCTGGCTTGCGCTGCGCCACTGCCAGGTAATGCCGCCAGTCATAGCAGGTCTGGCCAGGGCTGGAGTGATCACGGCTGAAGACCCGCACGTGTTCGGCGATCACCGCAGCACGTGCAACCAAAACCAGCCGGTCAGCATATACCCGCAGGCTGATGACCTGATTGGCCAAAGATGCGGGTACGCTGTAACGGTTACGCTCAAACACCACCAGGCAGGTGGGTGAGACCCGCTTGGCGTGTTCGACAAAACCATCGAACGGTGGTGGCATGGCCATCAGGGCACTGCGTTCATCGGCCAGCACTGCAGCAATGGTGCGGTCGGACTGCTCCGGATGCCGGATCTCGTGCCATAAGTCCTGACAGCGTTGTTGCAGCCAGGCGTTGAGCGCCGCGAGATCGCTGCAGCCAGGTGCGTCCTGCCAGATACGCTGGCGGGCATCGCGCACGTTCTTCTCTACCTGGCCTTTCTCCCAACCAGCCGCCGGGTTGCAGAAGTCTGGCTCGAACAGAAAGTGACTGAGCATGGCACGAAAGCGTGCATTGACCTGACGCTGCTTGCCGTGGCTCACCTTGTCCACGGCGGTCTTCATGTTGTCGTAGATGCCGCGGCGCGCAATGCCGCCCAGTGCCGCCAGGCAGTGGTTATGCGCATCAAACAGCATCTCGTGGGTCTGCAGCGGATAGGCTCTGAGCATGAACGCCCGACTGTGGCACAGCTTAAAGTGCGCTACCTGCAACTTCATCTGGCGTGGACCGACCCGCGCCCAGTCCTCGCTCCAGTCGAACTGAAAGGCTTCGCCGGGGGCGAAGATCAACGGCACATAGGTGCCACGACTGGCCTGGTTATCTGCTTCGCGTTGCCGTTGGCGCCAGTCACGAGCAAAGGCGGCCACGCGGTCGTAGGACCCCGCATAACCCAGCGTTACCAGGTCACCATGGAGGTGCTTCAGGTTCCGACGCCGCTTGCGGTTGCGACCACACTCGCGCTCCAGCCACAGCGACAGCGTCTCGGCAAAAGGATCAAGCTTGCTGACACCGTTCCGTGGCGGGTACTTCGGTTGCGTGATGCCACTGGCCAGAGATGGTCACGCCCATGCCATCGTCGAATGACACTCAATAAATCCACGTCTATCACTCCTTGTGCGCTCCTGCTCTGTCTTCAGCAGGAACTAGGGTTACACGTGGGGCAATAATGGATGCAAATACCGGGGGTTAGTGGTGCACTTTTGGATGCAAATTAACAGCCTGACGGCTGAACCAGCAAAAATGTGCTTATTAATCCAAAATCAGGAACTGCTGACCCAAACGCGCCAGTAACAAACAGGTCTGTGGTTCGAGTGATGGTGTTCGTCTTCGGTTTGCGTACCGAATGAGTATTTTCACTTCTAACGAAATAATAACATTTACTCTCGTAAGTGTCACTATCTAACCTATGTAATTAAATTGCACGAATCGCGCAGTCGACACCTGCACAGGGGCGCGCATACAACCATCGTCGCTTCCTGCGGGTGCAGCCAAGCGCTGCACGATGCGGGCATTGTAAAAGTTCATTTGTGTGAGTGCAGAGGTTCTTGTTGCATTTAGATATTGATAAGACGTATTGCAGTAGACTTGTGCAGGCTTTGTTCTATTTCCGATTCAATAGAGGATTCATTCATGCGCAAGTATACCGCTTTACTGATTTCCCTGGCGTTTTCCGCCAGCGTATTTGCCGCCGATGCCGATTCAGAGCGTCTCACCCAGGTGCTGGCTGCCCAGCCTGCAGAGGTGCAAGCCCGCTACGAATGGCGCCATCCGCAACAGACCCTGGAGTTTTTCGGCATCGTGCCGGCGATGAATGTGGTCGAGGCCTTCCCCGGCGAGGGTTGGTACACGAAAATCCTGTTGCCTTACCTGGGCCAGGATGGCTCGCTCATTGGGGTTGATTACGCACTGAACATGTATCCCAAGTTCGAAGATGTCACTCCGGAATTCATGGCGGAGAAGAAAAACTGGGCAAGCACCTGGACAGCGGAGGCACAAACCTGGGCAGGCGCGGACGGCGCCACGGTTTCAGCGTTTGCATTTGGCGATATGCCGCCCGCATTCAAGGGCACCGCCAATGCTGTCCTGTTCATTCGCGCCCTGCATAACCTGGCACGATTCAATGGCGATGGAGGATATCTGGATCAGGCCTTGAAGGAAGCCTTCGACATACTCGAACCCGGTGGCATCGTGGGCATCGTCCAGCACCAGGCGCCTGAGGACAGTTCCGCCGAATTTGCCGATGGATCACACGGCTACCTGAAAAAGAGTTTCGTCATGAAGGCCATGCAGGATGCCGGCTTCGAGTTCGTCGCCGAA
>JANLTO010000168.1:0-2021 GCA_031362985.1 Lysobacterales bacterium
GAGGCGCGGGTCATGCGGGCTATGTAACCGATCCCATAGATCGCCATGGTCATCACCGGCAGCGCAAAGTTGTAAACGCTGATGCCCTGGGTGATTGCTGTTGCCGCAGAGCCGTTGAGCCAGCCGAGCCCGGTCGCAAACAACGCCGTGAACAACACGCCCGAAACATATTCCGGCGTTGCCGTGGTGGCGATCGAGGCCACAGACAGGGTTCTGTCGGTCCTGGTCCCCTCGCGCATTCCGGCAAGCACGCCAATCAGCAACGCCATCGGCACCATGATGATCATCACCCAGAACATCAAAACGCCGGTTGCCTTCAATGATTCGCCAAGCCGGTCAGTTACCGGGCCGCGAAATGCAGTTGAGCAGCCGAAATCACCCTGCAAAACCCCCGAGACAGTTGGAACAATTGGATCATCGCAGTAACGGAAACGCGGCGCGGCAGCACCGGTAACAGGGTCGATTACCGGCTGCTTTGCGGCGATGCCAAGCCAGCGGCCGTATTTGACGAAGAAATTGTCACGGTAGCCATTTCGCGCCAGCCACTTCTCAAGGTCCTGTGATGTGGCTTTGGATTCGGTCTGGAAAATTGCCAGCTTGCGCAGATTGGGTTCAAGGTTGACGAACATGAACACCACAAGGCTGAGGCAGAACATCGTCAGCGCCATCACGCTGAGGCGCCGCAATATGAATCCAAGCATCCAACGCTCCCCGTATCCGTTCAGCGGTTGGCCCGCCTTGTCGATTATATTGCGTCGCAGTCAGGTGAGCCTGCTGCCGAGAAAAAGAGAGGGGCGATTTGCCCCTCTCCATTCGCTTGCATGATTTATGCGTCGAGCCAGACGCCGTCCAGCTGCACTTCGAAGGTCTGGTGCATGAACATCCCCATCACCTTGGGTGAATGGTGGCGGTACAGCGCCCGCCAGAATGGCTGGATGATGATGCCGGAATCCTGCAGTATCTGCTCGAGGCCCACCATCAATTCCTTGCGCTTGCCTGCATCAGCAACTGCAAGGGCCGCATTCAGCTTGGTATCGAAGTCGGGGTTGGTATAAGCCGCTTCGTTCCAGGCTTCGCCAGTACGGTATGCCAGTGCCAGAATCTGCACCCCGAGCGGACGCATGTTCCATTCGGTTGTCGACCAAGGATATTTGGTCCAGTCATTCCAGAACGAAGAGCCCGGGATTACCGTGCGTTTAACTTTGAAGCCCGCTTCACGGCACTGCGCCGCGATAACGTCGCCTGGGTTCTTCACATAGTCCGCATCATACGAGATGAGGTCGAACTCAGTGTCCATGTGACCGGCTTCAGTCATCAAGGCCTTGGCTTTTTCCAGATCACGCGGAACTTTCGCCAACTCTGCATATTCTGGATGGATCGGGCAAACATGGTGGTTTTCGCCCGCTGTTCCGGCATTGTTGTAGCCAAGTTTCAATACGGTTTCATTGTCAACGGCGAGCTGCAGGGCCTTGCGGACCTTCACATCGTCATAGGGCTTGTTGGCAATGTTGGTGCGCAGCACGATGGTCGACGCTGTGACGACTTCCTGCTTGACCATCCCCATGCCATCCAGCAACGCGACCGTTTCACCGGTTGTCTGGTAAACCGAATCGATTTCGCCAGCTTCAAGCGCCGCCACGGTCGCATTGGCTTCCGCGCCATAGTCAATGAATTCGACGCCATCCAGGAACGGCTCGCCGCCCCACCAGGTGAAGCCTTCACGACGCTTGACGACCGCCAACTTGCCGACTTCATACGAAACCAGTTCGTAAGGTCCGGTGCCTGGTGTCTTCAACATGTCCGGTGCCTTGTCGAAATCACGGTGCACGATCATCGCCGGATAATCGGCCATGCCTGCAATGATGGTGATGTCTGACTGTGTGGTCTTCAGCTTGACAGTATGGTCGTCAACCTTGGTGATCGCGCCATCGGCCGCCTTGTCATCCTTGATCAGCGTCACCGGCTGCACCGCCACCCCCAGGTGCGAGCGCGGCACGCGGCCATGCGCCAGCAGCGCCACC
>JANLTO010000083.1:0-8359 GCA_031362985.1 Lysobacterales bacterium
CTTTATGGGTGTCCCGCGTTCGGGTCAAATGGATTTTGATTACCGCGCGTGGTTTTACCTGCTTGATGACACAGGAGCCAGTGAGCACATGATTGACTTCAGACTCAGCGAAGAACAACAGTTGTTGCAGAAAACTGCGCGGGACTTTGCTCGTCGCGAGATCCTGCCGGCGGCAGAGCGGGTTCGCCTGTTGGAGAACAAAAATGCCGACCCCTGGCCGCACTGTCAGTCCATGTACCGCAAGGGCAAGGAGCTCGGTTTCACCAACTTGCTGATTCCAGAGAGGTATGGTGGCCTGGGCCTGAGCTGCCTTGACGCGGTCATCGTGTTCGAGGAGTTAGCTGCAAAGGATATCAGCATTGCAGCAGATTACTTCTCGTTGAATGCCACCGTGCCACTGATCATCCTGACGGCGGGCAGTGAGGAGCAGAAAAGCCGTTGGCTGAATGACATCAGCAGCGGGACGTCGGGCATGCTCAGCGGCGCCCTGAGCGAACCCAACGTGGCAGGCTCGGAGCTCTTCTGCCCGGTTCCCGACCCGAAATTAGGTATCAAAACCTTCGCAGCCCGTGATGGTGACCATTACATTATTGAAGGTCAGAAATCGGCTTTCGTAACCAATGCGGGGATGGCGGATCACTACTTTATCCTGGCACGTACCGATCTGCATAAACCCCAGTTCGAAAGCATCTCGATTTTCTACGTGCCTGCCGACACGCCAGGGCTGAGCGTGGGTAAACGCACCGAAATGATAGGCTGGCACACTTCGCGGCATTCAGAAATTTACCTGGACAAGGTGCGCGTTCCGGCCGCAAGTCGAATTGGTGAAGAAGGTGCCGCCGCGCGGATAATGGGCGGGTTACCACAGATGCCGGTATGCCTGGCGGCCTGTTTCGTCGGGCTGGCAAGGGCAGCCTATGATTGTGCGCTGAGCTATGCCACAACGCGCAGGAGTGGCGGCGTTACCATCAACCAGCATCAGTCCGTAGGACTGAAACTGGCGGAGATGTACATCGACCTGCAAACTGCGCGCCTGCTGGTCTATGATGCGGCCGTCGCGGCCGAGTCCAGTCCTATGGCAGCAGCCACATTGAAAGCACCGGCGGCCAAGACACACGCCGTCGATGTCGCCATCCGCACGGCCCAGCGCGCCGTTGAAATCCTGGGCGGCTATGGCATCACTGCAGAATACCCCGCCGGCCGTTACCTGAACGATGCCTGGATCGGCTACGCCTGCGATTTTACCCGCGAGATGCTACGACTTGGCATGGTGCCGTTTTTACCTCAAGGAGACGATGCATGATTACTTCAATTACCCGCTTTCCCTTGCCGCCGGGCCTTGACCGCGCGGCTATTATCGAGGACATCAAAAGCACCATCCAGGTGTACCAGGGTTGTCCCGGCCTCATCCGGAAATACATTGGCATTGATCTTGAACAGGGACACGGTGCCGGCATCTATCTGTGGGAGGACCGCGCATCGGCGGATGCTTACTACCGGATCGCCCTGGCCAGAATGAAGAGCCAGCTTGGCGCGGAGCCTGAAGTCACTTTCCTCGATACTCCCGTCGTCGTCGACAACCGCAGCGGCGTGGTCGAAATTTCCTGAGGGTTCAACCGGTGGGAACTACACAAGCCTCGACCTTGAGTCTGGAGCGAAGAGTCCAGGCAATTGAAGACCGCCAGCTGATCACCGATGTGATCTATCGATATTGTCGGGCGTTGGATCGCCTGGACGCAATGCTTCTCGCCACGGTGTTCCACGCTGATGCGCGGCTGGACTATGGCCCGGGTATTTACCAGGGTAAGCCCGCGACGTTTATTCCGTTTGCCCTTGAGTTCCAGGGCGCCATGGAGCACACCCAGCACAAAATCACTAACCTGCTGATTGATCTGACCGGCGACCGGGCATTCTGCGAAAGTCAGGTTTGCGCACTGCACACGCTGAAACGCCAGGGCGAACTATTCGATCTAGTGGTTGACGCACGATTCCTGGACTGCATGTCCCGTCGGGCGGGTGAGTGGCGTATAGAAACGCGGCTTGAGCTCATCGATTTCGCCCATGAACGCCCGTCAACAACAGGGTGGTTTGAGCATGGTCCGGAACTGCACCGCGGACGCCATGGAACGGATGATCACCTGTACCAGGCACAGGATGCCTGGAGAAAACGTCGCTGACGTCAGAAGACTAGCTGTCCTGGCGCTGGTCTGCGAGTTGCAGTTCCAACTGGTCGAGTATTTGGTAGCACGGCAGCACCTGGGCAACCGAAGAATTGGGTTCCCGCCCTTCGCGGATGGCGGAGAAAAATTCGCGATCCTGCAATTCTATTCCATTGAGGGAAACGTCCACTCCAGACACATCAACAACCTCATCCCGGCCGTTCAGCAGGTCGTCATAGCGGGCAATGAAGGTGCCGTTGTCACAAATGTAGCGGAAGAACGTGCCCAGCGGGCCGTCATTGTTAAATGATAACGACAGTGTGAGAATGGCGCCGCCCGCGGACTTCAGCTGGATGGACATATCCATCGCGACGCCCAACTCCGGGTGTAAAGGACCCTGGATGACATTGGCCTGAACTACGTTTTCGCCGGTCTGATATTGGAACAGGTCCACGGTATGTGCAGCGTGGTGCCACAATAGGTGATCTGTCCAGGAACGCGGCTGGCCTAGTGCATTGGTATTGCTTCGGCGGAAAAAATAGGTTTGCACGTCCATTTGCTGGATGCGGAGTTCACCCCGGTTGATTGATTGATGGATCCACTGGTGGGAAGGATTGAAACGCCTGGTGTGGCCAACCATGCAGATCAGCCCGGTCTCCTTCTGCACTTCGTGTACGTCTTTCGCGTCTTGCAACGAATCAGCCAGTGGAATTTCTACTTCAACGTGTTTGCCGGCGCGCATGCATTGGATGGCTTGTTTGGCATGGAGCTGTGTCGGCGTGCACAAAATGACGGCCTTCACACCAGGCAACTCCAGAGCCTGACCCAGCTCCGTGCAGGCATGGCCGATGCCGTATGTGTCCGCCGTCTCACGCGTGGTTTCCAGCTGTCGGCCAACCAGGCTGACGACTTCGACTCCGTCCATTTCTCTGATGGCATCCAGGTGTTTGATGCCAAAGGCGCCGGCTCCGGCGAGTATGGTCTTTATGGACACGGAGCTCTCCTAGGCCTTTCCCATTTGGTTTTCGAGGATCAAATGACCTACCGCAGTATTGGATGCAGGTACGTGGTAAAAACGGTGTCTGACGGTCACCTGGTCGTTGAGGGCGCCGCGCATGATCAACCACATCACGAGTTCGATGCCTTCCGAGCCTGCCTTGCGTACGTAGTCTATGTGCGGTATGGCCGCCAGACGTGCGGGGTCATCCACCAGTTGATCCAGGAAATCCCGGTCAAATTCCTGATTGATCAGGCCGGCGCGTGGACCTTGTAACTGGTGGCTCATACCGCCGGTGCCCCAGATCTGGACATTCAGCCCGGCATCGAAACTACTGATGGCCCGACGTATGGCTTTGCCCAGTTCGTAGCAACGATGCCCCGAGGGAGGCGGATACAAAACCACGTTGACAGCGAATGGAATGACGCGGCATGGCCAGCTTTCGACTTGCCCAAACATCAGGGACAAAGGCACGGTGAGACCATGATCCACGTCCATGCGATTGACGATGGTGAGGTCAAAGTCATCCTGGATCACAGACTGGGCAATATGCGCCGCCAGTTCCGGGTGCCCCTTTACCACCGGCACCGGGCGCCTGCCCCAGCCTTCATCGGCAGGCAGAAATTCTTCGCCGCATCCGATCGCGAAGGTAGGCACAAAGTCGAGACTGAAGGCCGACGCGTGGTCGTTATAAACCAGGAGTATGACGTCGGGTTTCTCCTCGGCAATCCACTGTTTGGAAAATTCATACCCGGCAAATACCGGCGCCCAATAGGGTTCCCTGGTTTTATTCAGGTCAATGGCCGCGCCGATGGCCGGAATGTGTGAGGTACTAACGCCTGCTGTGATCCTAGCCATCCCCCGGGGGCTCCTTGTACTGGCAATTTTCTGGTGAACGGCCGCCGTTGAGCATCATTTGGGCGTACTCTTCCTGTGATAGACCCGTCATGGTGGCGGCCGCATGTTGAAAACTAAGGCCATCAGTAGAAAAGATCTTGGCCAGGAAATAAATATTGCCGCCCAACGAAATCATGCGATTGTAATCACGTGCAAGCACGGCCTGCTTTTGATCTTCGGTCATAGGCCATTCATCAAGGTAAGCACGCGCATCAGATTTGAATCTGTCGCGGTTCTCAGCCTTCATGAGTGACATGCAGAACTGGTTGAGGTGGTATCCAATCCGGGCCATGTCGGCATCGAAAATGGTTGTCCCCGGAATGTCGCTGTAGGGTTTTTCAAGGGCCATAAGTTTTCTATTGGGTCCAGTAGAGTCGCATCGGGTTATCCACCAGGAGCTTCTTTTGTAATGTGGAAGTCGTCGCGAAGCGCGGGATCAAATCCACCAGGCAGCCGTCGTCGGGCATGTGGTCCTTCAGGTTGGGGTGTGGCCAGTCAGTGCCCCACAAAACACGGTCTGGAAAAGCCTCAACCAGGCATCGCGAGAACGGCAGGACATCACAATAGTCCGGCGGCCCCTCCAGGGACAGGCGTTCAGGGCAACTGACCTTGGTCCAGACGTGTTGGTTCTCTCGCATCAAACGCAGGAACAAACCGAACGCTTCGCCCTCCACGGGCAGCGATACGTCAGGGCGACCCATGTGATCCACGACGACGATTACCGGCAGATTTGCCAGGAAGTCATACAGGGTTGGCAGATCCGCCGCTTCAAAATACACCACCGCGTGCCAGCCCAGTGACGCGATCTTTTCGATGACGGGAGCGAGGGATTGAGGTGCTTGCCAGTCTGCCAGGCGCCGCACGAAATTGAACCGTACACCGCGAATACCCGCTCGATGCAGGACAAGCAATTCTTCGTCCCTCACATCCAGTGCCACGCTCACCACCCCGCGTGCCAGGCCGTCTGAACGCCTCACGGCATCGCACACTGCGCGATTGTCACTGCCGTGGCACGTTGCCTGCACAATCACGTTGCGTTCAAATCCGAGGCGGTCGCGCAAGGCCCGGAGTACCTCCCAGGGGGCATCACATGGCGTGTACTTACGATTTGGTGCAAAGGGAAACTGCCTGGCCGGGCCAAATACGTGGCAATGCGCGTCTACCGCACCTGGTGGAGGAGCGTACACCGGGGTGGAAGGCGCGGGATGATAAACAAGCCAATCCGGGTCCATGCTGAATTCTGGTTCCTTCATCAGGCTTACAAACCGCGGGCTTTCAAGGCTTGATCGAGGCGTGGATACACTCGCCTTGCATTCAATTCAAACACCTTGTGCCGGGCTTCTGGCGTCAATGCCACTGCATCGACATAACGTTTGGTGTCATCAAAATAAAAACCGGTTTCCGGGTCGATGCCGCGCACTGCACCCACCATTTCAGAACCAAACAGGATATTGTCGATTTTGATTACTTCAAACAGCAGATCGATGCCGGCCTGATGATACACGCAGGTGTCAAAATAGACGTTCTTCATCACGTGTTCGCTCAGTGGTGGCCGCTTGAGCATGGCTGCCAAACCGCGGTAACGCCCCCAATGATAGGGCACGGCGCCACCGCCATGAGGGATGACGAAACGCAGGTCGGGAAAATCCCGGAACAGGTCACCCTCGATGAATTGCATAAACGCCGTGGTGTCTGCGTTGATGTAGTGTGCGCCTGTGGCATGGAAGTTCTCGTTACAGGAACTGGAAACGTGGATCATGGCTGGCACGTCCAGTTCGGTCATTTTTTCGAATAAGGGATACCACTCCCTGTCGGTCAACGGTTTGCCCGTCCACCGTCCGCCGGAAGGGTCCGGGCTCAGGTTGCAACCCACGAAATGCAAATCGTTGATACAACGCTCCAGTTCTGCAATCGATTCCCGAATTGGTATTCCAGGGGATTGTGGCAATTGGCAAATGCCGACGAAATGGTCCGGGTATAGCCCGGTTACCCGGGCAATCAGGTCGTTACAGGCGCGCGACCACTGTTGGGAGGTAGCCGAATTGCCAAGGTGATGAGCCATCGCCGATGCGCGGGGAGAGAACAGGGTCAAATCTGCCCCGCGTGCACGCAGCATGCGCAACTGATTGGTTTCAATGCTTTCCCGTATCTCGTCATCGCTGATTACCGCTGCAACTGGCGCGGGGAGCGTCGCATTGCCGAAATAGTCCAGCTGCCTTTTGCGAAAAGCCTGGTGTTGTTCGGGCACTGTGGTGTAGTGCCCATGGCAGTCGATGACCAGCATGTCAGTCATCGCTTCCGCGAGCCTCCCTGTGTGCGTTGCCGGCTCATCGCCACGATCGCGTCCAGCAACTGGGGTAAGTTGCTCTGTTCAAGTGCAGCGCTGTAGCTCCCAGCCCAGTCCTGTCGTGTGGCACAGGCACCGCTCATCAGGGGATCAATGCCGGCCTCGCGCACAGTCTGCATCACCTCCCTCATCTCTTCGGCGCGGCGAGTGCCGTGCTGCAAACTGCGGGAAATCATATAGTGAGATTTTCCCAGCCAGTCCGGCGCCGGCAACTGATCGCCGAGCGACGCCAGCACATCGAGTTCGACTGCATAGTGGCGCGCCGTCAACAGTGATTCCATCAATAGCGCTTCCATACCCTTAATCAATACACTGCGGCACATCTTGGTTGCAGATGCCCTGCCCAGGCTGGAGGAAAAGAACGAAGCACGGGTGAATCCTAACTCCTGCAGCATGCCCAGGTGCCGCTGCGCATGCGGACCACCCAGCAGCATCGGTGATGCAATCCCATACGGTTCAATGGCCGACATAACGGCAGCTTCCACATAGCTGCCCCCGTGCTGTTCGACCGATTCAGCGGCGCGCAATCGAGTGACGGGAGATACTGAATTGAGATCCAGGAAACAACAGTCCGGTTCCAATGCCGGGCGAACCGATTGGGCTGCCGCCAACGTCTCTGCGGCGGTTACTGCGGAAATGATCAGCTGGCAATTCGCGGCTCCCTCCGTAGCTGTGGCGCACGGCTTCACGAACGACAGGCGTTCCACTGCCTGGCGGGGAGAACTGGAAACCTGATCAAATTTGAGGTCGAAAGCGGTGAGCAACACATCCGTGCGATCACGGAGATCTGACGCGAGTCGCTGGCCTACCTCGCCAAACCCGAGCAAGCAAAGTCTTTTTATGCCACTCACAGTCCCGCCCACACACTTGCAGGGACAAAAACCTGACCCTGCATGATTTTTCGTGCGGTGCGAAGCAATGAGGAACGCTTCACCTCCAGTTGAGCAGCGTTCTGCGCGGTTTCTATCTCGACCGTGAAAAACCCACCCGGGTGTTCCACGTCGAGACTTCTGCGGGTTGCGCCACTGACCGTGGCAGCCAGTTCATACGCAACGCTCCCATTTAACATGCATGCGGTGGCAACGGACACGGCTCCAAGAACGCCGATGGTTTCATGCACACGATGTGGAATGAAAGTGCGTGTCGAAAGCGTGCCGCCGTTGCGCGGCCTTGCAATCAGGCACATTTTTGGCACCGTCTTGGAAGCAACGTCTCCAAGGTTCATCAACTGACCGGTTTGCAGGCGCACCACTTCGATCCGCTGTTTCAGTTCCGTGTCCGCCTCCAGTTCTGCCGGCGACTCGTAACCCGTCTTGCCCAGCTCGTTCGCACGTATCAGGACCACCGGCATCCCATTATCAATGCAGGTAACAGACATTCCGGCCACGAGGTCAGTCGCATTACCGGTGGGCAGCAAGGCACCACAACTTGCGCCGGATAGGTCAAGGAAATCAAGCATCACAGGCGCCGCCGTGCCAAGTACCCCATCAATTCTTGCCAAACCATCGTAACTAACCACTCCGCCGGGTGTCTGGACCCGCGCAACCGCCAGTCCTCCGGTGTTCACCATGCGGATGCGAACGCTGGTTTCGCCGTCGTTGGCCCGAACCAGGTTCTGCTCAATGGCGAAAGGCCCTACGCCAGCAAGAATGTTGCCGCAGTTTTGCGAGTCGCTGACTTCTGCACGATCGACCATCACCTGCAGGAACAGGTAGTCGACGTCGACGCTCGGATCAGCGGAGGGGCTGATAATCGCAGCCTTGCTGGTCAGTGGATGGGCGCCCCCGAGACCGTCCACCTGGCGCGTATGCGGCGAACCCATACAGGCCAAAAGCACCTGGTTTCGGGTTGACTCGCGCACCGGCAGATCGGAACGATGGAAGTACAGACCCCTGGAGGTACCGCCGCGCATCATTGTGACTGGAATCGGGGTCTGCTTGCTCTATTCATCCGACTCCG
>JANLTO010000041.1:0-2293 GCA_031362985.1 Lysobacterales bacterium
CGGCGCCGTGGCGTATTTTGCCCAGGGCATTCCGGCTGGCTTCATGCATATTGCACTCCCTGCATGGCTGGCGTTTTCGGGTGTACCGGCGATGCAGATCGCTACCTTTCTTGCCATCATCACGCTGCCCTGGGCATTCAAACTCCTGATTGGCCCGGTGATGGATCATTTCGAATTCCTGCCCATGGGCAAACGCAGGCCATGGGTGCTTGGCGCGCAGTTGGGCAGGGTGGGGAGTTTCCTGGCACTGGTGCTCATCGACGATCCCATCGGCCAGTTCGGACTGTTGACCGCTATTTGTTTCATGGTCAATGTGTTCACTGCCACGCAGGATGTGGCGGTCGATGGCATGTCCATAGACCTCGTGCCTCTGGAGGAAGAGGGGCGGCTTAACGCATTCATGAGCTTTGGCAAGTCTGCCGGGTGGGCTGCTACCGCCGCCGTTACCGGGAGTTTGCTGGTCATGTATGGCATCACGGTCACCGGCCAGGTATGCGCCGTGGGTACATTTTTCCTGTTTGTATTGCTGGCGCTCGTGCGTGAGCGCCCGGGTGAGCGGCTCCTGCCCTGGTCCAGGGGTGAGGCTTCGCCGCAAAATCCACGGCCCCCGTCTTTCCGTGCGGTATTTTCCGATCTTAATCACATTCTCTGGACCCGGGCCAGCCTGGTCATCACCATCATCATGTTTTTCGATGGCCTGGTGAGCGGTTATGGTGCGGCGCTGATGCCCATAGCTGCGATAAACGTATTTGATTTCACTCCGGAACGATGGGCGAATCTGAATGCGGTCATGGGGCTCGCCGGCGCCGTGCTCGCCCTGGGTCTTGGGCCCATGATCGACATGTTCGGCGCCAAACGCATGCTGGGACTGACGATTTTCCTGATGGCCGTGCATGCCTTCCTGCTAGCCGGCTTGCAGGGCTTGTGGACCAACAGCAGTTACGTCTTGTTCATGATGTCGGCCTGGATCGTGCTGTTGCCGGTGATCATGGTGTGCGCGCTGGCCCTGGCCATGAGTATCTGTTCCCGCGCCGAATCCGCCACGCAGTTCGCCATTTACATGTCGATTGGCAACCTCGGGGCAGCGGGAGGTTCACTGGTCTTCGGCGCCGTAGCCGATCACACCAGCTGGGGACAGGACTACGCCCTGCGGGGCCTCCTGGCGTTCATGTTGTTCCTGGCAATCCTGCTGTTCCGCACGCAGCATCACCCGGAAAAACTGCTGGAAGAAGAGCCGGACCCTGCGGGTTCCACGCCGTCAAGATAGGTGCCGAGGTAGCCGGTCCCGGCACGCTTGGCCTCGGCCAGCATGCCGGGCGTGATCTCACCGTTTTCAATCACGGATATGGTGAAGATCAGGTCGGTGATCTCGATGAAGTAGTAAAACGCGGCATGCAGCTCTGGCGTGTCGGGCACCTTGTAGTAGCGCGCAAAAACGTCGTACATCAACTCACCGACCTGGCGGTCGTTCATGCGATCTGCCTGTTTCACTTCGGGTGGGGTCTTGCCGCCGATCAACAATTGGCGGGCAGGCGGGTTTTCCGCATAGACCCGCGCGCCGACATCCACCAGCCAGGCCGCAAGGTCCTGCCAGGTGCGGCGGCGCGCAGCGGGCACGGGACCTTGATGAGCCTCTACGAACAGGCGGCTCAGGTCATCCGCCAGCGCCGTGAACAGGTCAAAGCGATTGGCGTAAAAGTGGTAGGCCGATCCTTCCGGCACTCCGGCTCTTTTTGCGATATCGCGAAACGTGACTGCTTCAATGTCCTGCTCGCACAACAGACCATAGGCAGCTTGCAGCAACAATCTGCGCCGCTCTATGCCCGGTTTGTGCACCGCGGTGTGGGTCTTGCGCAATCCGATTTGTTGCCTGGGAGGCATGGCCTTCAGGCCGCAGAGGGCTGCTGCTGGGTAATGCAATGCACGCCACCACCGCCCAGGGCGATTTGGCCGATGTACACCTGCGTTATCACCCGTTGCGGATACAGGCGCTGGTAGGTCTCCACCGCTGCCTGGTCACGGTCGTAGCCATAGGCGGGTACGACCACGCCTCCGTTGGCGAGGTAGGAGTTGATGTAGGAACTACAGCCTTCATTCCACACGCCCGGGTGATAGGGCCCTTCCTGAATGAATTCGATTTCGAGTTTACGGCCACGTGCGTCGGTCTGCCCGCGCAGGGTGGCTAGGTTTTCCTGGCCGACATAGAAATGCGGGTCTGTTTTGTCCGGGTTGATCTCGAGCAGAACCCGTCCGGGTTCAATAAATGCCGCCACTCCATCTACATGACCGTCGG
>JANLTO010000065.1:0-20602 GCA_031362985.1 Lysobacterales bacterium
ACCGACCACCAGCAATTTTCCATCCTTCACCGCCAATGCCTCGGCCCAGGGTTGCCCCGGGTCCCCGGTATAAATGTGTGCGTTGCGGTAGATTACATCCGCATAATGTAGCGCTGGTGCGGCCGGCGCCGGGTTGGTCGCCAATGCAGTGACCGCGGTCGCGGGTGATTCCTGATCCTTGTCACACGCAGTGATGCCCACGGTGATGACGACGGCAAGCAGCGCTCGATGAGCAACAGAAATACCAGCCTGAAAATTTTGCGTGTGCATAGTGAAACCACCTGTTTGAACCTGAATACTCAATCATGCACGAATACTCATAGAATCAGAAATAAAGCAAAGCTAGGGCAGGTGTACCGCAGTCTGGTCTTGCTTCGAGGAGTAAACTCGTGACGGCGGGAAACAGTGAGCCCTGAACAAAACGACTGCCCCTCATCCTGCACCCGTCAAGCCTCTGGCTTGTTTCCAATCAAGCACGGGTTTAACATGACCACTTGATATGGTCATGAAGGAATAAACATGAACATTAATGCCGCCGAATTCAAAGCCAGGTGCCTGAAATTGATCGACGAAGTTGCCGCCACCCATGAGCCGCTAGTCATCACCAAGCGCGGCAAGCCCGTCGCCAGGGTGGTACCCATAGTGAACGAAGTGCCCGCCAGCATGTTCGGCTACATGAAGGGGACTGTCACGATACTTGGCGACATCGTCGCGCCGCTGGACGAAGTCTGGTCTGCGGAAAGCGGCGACGAAGATCGCCTGTACGCAGGCCTGCAATCCCGCAAGCGCAGGAAATGACTGCTGCCCTGCTGCTCGATACCCATGTCTGGATCTGGTACGCGGAAGGCCTCGAAGGGTTGTTGTCCAAAACAACACTTTCGGCCATCGAACAGGCCAGAAAAGCGCACTGCCTGCATGTCTCGACCATCAGTATCTGGGAGATTGGGATGCTGTGCGCCAAGGAGAAAATCAGCCTGTCCATGCCCACCGGCGAGTGGATACGGCGTGCTACCACCATGCCGGGCTTGCGTCTTTTGACATTGGATGCCGAAACTGCTTTTGAAAGCACCCAACTTCCCGGCAACCCGCATTGCGACCCAGCCGACCGTTTTCTTATCGCCGCTGCGCGTGTCCACAAGCTGCGACTGGTAACGGCAGATCGTAAAATCAGGAATTACGGCAAGGCCGGTTACGCCCAGGTACTTGGTGCCAAACTCACATAAGGGAATACGCTTGAAAACTTACTGCCTTGAACTTAGCGGAGACTTTGTTGAATGAGACCCGCATTGGTCAGCGGGCGTTTTCGATGAGGGCATGTAATGGCCTCTCTTTGGACCTTGCCGAACACCTAAACTGGGCCACGGCGCTAATCTGGGAAGACGAGCGTAAGGACTATGGGGAGCGTCGCTACTGCGTGCTTGGCTTCATTAAGGATCGCCTGCATAGCGTGGTGTTCACACCCCGCGAGGGAAAACCCCGGATCATCAGTCTGCGAAAAGCGAACAAGCGAGAGGTGAGAAGATATGAAAAAGCGATCCAAATCTGAAAAAGCCGTTAGCGATAATCCGGAATGGACGATGGAGATGATTGCCAAGGCTCGCCCGGCAAAAGAAGTCTTGCCCAAAATCTTTGGTGCCCGTATTGCGGCCACCATGTTAAAGCCACGTGGGCGTCCAAAGTCTCCGGAATCGAAAGTTGCAATTAGTCTCAGGTTGTCGCCCGATACGCTGGCACGATGGAAGGCTACTGGCCCGGGCTGGCAGACACGCATGGCGAATGTTCTACGTGAATCAGTGTAGGTGCGGTTCGGGGGCCCGCCGGTATTGCGGGTGATTCAGGAGTGCTATCCTTTGGAGCTTACCAAGAACAATAAACCCGCGCATTTTCTCACTGCCTTTATCGCTGAGGATGAGGCGATGGATGAAGACTAAGGACGAAAGAGATGGCGGCGTATAAAACCATTGAATGGCTGGACGATAGCAAAGCCATCCGCTTGCTGGATCAGACGTTGCTGCCAGGCGAGATCGCCTACCAGCTACTGGCCGACGTAGACAGCGTAGCAGCCGCCATCAGCAACATGACCGTGCGCGGTGCGCCGGCCATTGGTGTGACTGCAGCCTACGGCCTGGTGGTTGCGGCGTATCGCGAATCTTCAGATGATGTTGCGACCATTCAACGCGCAGTGCAAAAAGCCACCGCGGTGCTCAGGGCTTCCCGGCCAACGGCGGTCAACCTGTTCTGGGCGCTGGATGAAATGTTGGCCAGGGTAAACGAGAACTCAGTTGCAAGTGGCGCGGAGTACAGGCAGGCCCTTCTCGCCTGCGCGCATAAGATGGCGAAAGACGATATCGACATCAACCGCGCATTGGGTCAGGCTGCCATGGCATTGATGCCGGCAGAGAAAGTAACCTTCATTCATCACTGCAATACCGGTTCACTCGCTACCGTCGATTTCGGCACTGCGCTGGGTGTGATTCGCACTGCGCACGAAGCGGGTTTGAAGGTACACGTCTTTGTTGATGAAACCAGGCCGCGACTGCAGGGAGCGCGCCTGACCTGCTGGGAACTGGAAAACCAGGGAATTTCCCACCAGCTGATCGTCGATGGCGCTTCCTCGCAGGTCATGAAAACATTTGCGGTGGACATGTGCGTGGTCGGCGTGGATCGGGTAGCCGCCAATGGCGATGTGGCCAACAAGATTGGGACCTGCAATCTGGCCATCGTGGCCAAGGCCCACGGCGTGCCGTTCTACGCCTGTGCTCCTTTGTCCAGTGTTGATGTTGCGACCGGCAGTGGCGCCGACATCACCATCGAAGAACGCGACCCTGCCGAGGTCAAAATCATCAATGGCGGCTGGGTCGCGCCCCGGGGCGTTGCGGTCTACAACCCGGCGTTTGATGTGACACCCGCTGAATTCATCACTGCCATCATCACCGAGAAAGGCGTGGCTTATCCGCCGTTCACAGAAAGCTTGCGCCGGCTGAAGGAGCAATAGTACGGTGAATTTGCCCTCGAAAGCAGATGCAGACTGGGCCGCGGAAGTGACCCGGGTGGCGGCCCGAATTCGCCGTCGCGGTTTTGCCTATGTGCTGCAGAACGATGGCGGCTACCTCAGCCAGATTTGCTCTTCCGCGGAAATATTTGCCTATCTTTATTGCCGGGGTATGCGCCTCGGTTCGTCACAGGCGCCGATGATTCCTGTGCCCTTCAAGGCGGTGCCCGGTCCGGGGCAAGCCAGGCTTTCCGGCGCCGCATACAACGGGCCAACCAGCCCCGAACTGGACCGTTTTATTTTTTCGCCGGGGCATTATGCGCTGGTGCTGTACGTCACCCTGATCGAGGTCGGCCGCATGGCTGCCGAGGGTTTAAAGAACTTCAATATCGACGGCAGCACTGTGGAGCTGATCAGCGCCGAACACTCTCCCGGGGCCGAGGTGACTTCCGGGTCCCTATCGCAAGCGCTCAGTGTCGCCGCCGGCATAGCGATGGGGCGAAAGCTCAAAGGGCACAGCGGAAAAACCTGGGTCATGATGTCCGATGGTGAATTCCAGGAAGGCCAAACCTGGGAAGCGGTGCAGACCCTGGCCCACTACCAGCAGGACAAAGTGAAAGTCATCGTCGATGTCAACGGTCAGCAATGCGATGGACCGATGGATGCCGTCATGCCGATCGAGCCATTGGCAGAAAAACTCAATGCTTTCGGCGCCCATGCAGTGAGCGTGGATGGCCACGATGTCGCAGCGTTTGACCGGCTCGCGCAAACAGACACCAAAGGCAAACCCTTATTCATCTTGGCCAGGACCAATCCCACCCGCGGCGTTGAGTTGCTGGATACCAAGCGGCCGACTCTGCATTTCCTGCGCTTTGCCTCCGCCGCAGACAAGCAGGCCTTTCAACGGGCTTACGACGCCATGGCTCTGGAAGCCTGAGTCGTGGAGATGGTTTCCCGCCCGCACGTAAAAAGCTTTATCGAGTGGTGTCGTGATAAACCCGAAGTCCTGGTCCTCACTGCCGACCTGACCAATTCCTGCGAAGTAGGATTGTGGCGGGATACCTATCCCGAGCGTTTTTTTTCCATGGGTATGGCCGAGCAAAACATGCTGGGGTTTGCCGCAGGCCTTGCCAGGGAAGGCTTCTCACCCTTCATCCACACCTTCGCCGTGTTCATTTACCGGCGCGCTTACGATCAGCTGGCCATGTCCATTGCCTATCCGAATTTGCCGGTGCGGATGCTGGGCTTCCTGCCAGGCATCGTGACCCCGGGCGGGGTCACCCACCAGGCCATTGATGATGTTGCCATCCTGCGCGCCACGCCCAATTTGACCATCTTCGATACCGGCGATGCCACGGACGTGGAGTCGGTGCTCGATGTCGCCCATGCCGTTGACGGACCGGTGTATGTGCGCATGCTGCGTGGCGATATGCCGCGGCTGTTTTCCAAAAACGAGCCCATGATATTCAATCGTGCGCGCCTTTTGAGCGACGGCGAAGACCTGACTCTTCTGACGTCCAGCGTGACGACCGAGGCGGCGCTCCCCGCAGTGGCAGCGCTGAAGGCCAAGGGCGTGTCGCTTAAGCATCTGCATGTGTCCACGCTCAAACCATTTTCCGACCCGACCGTGCTCGATGCAATATGCAGCAGCCGCCACGGCGTGATCACCATGGAAAATCACAGCATCATCGGGGGATTGGGTTCTGCGGTGGCAGAGTTGATGGCAGAACACGCAGTGGCGAAACCCTTGCTCCGGCTGGGTCTTATGGATACCTATGCCCATGGCGCCAGTTTGCACTATCTCATGAAGGAGTACGGCCTGGACGCCGGCAGCCTGGTCGGAGCGGTGCAGAAACTTCTGGGTGTGAGTCTGGACATTGATGAACTCAAGCTGGAAGCTGCCCGAACCGGGGAAATGGATGACAGCGAAAAGGTCGAAGCCCTGTGATTAAAGATGTCCAGCTGGACCTGTCGGGCGAGCGCTTCGCCGTCTGCTACCACCTGACGGGCGATGCAGAAGAAGCGCAACGCCGCGCAGAACACATCTGCATTGAGCAAACCATCGAGTTTCCCGCTCATCTTATCGGTGATGACGACATTCGCCGCCACATCATGGGCCAGGTAGTGAGCATCACGCAGATCGGGGAAGACCTGTGGGAAGTGCCGATTTCTTATGCGTGTGAAATCACCGGCTACAGCCTGAACCAAACCCTCAACGTCATTTTTGGCAATATCAGCCTGCAACCGGGCGTGCTGGTGGATCGCTTGCTTCTGTCTGATTCCTTCACCGCGCATTTCAAAGGGCCGAGGTTCGGCCAGGCCGGGTTACGGGAACTGTGTCGCGAACCTACTGGCCCGCTGTTTTGCTCAGCGCTCAAGCCCATGGGCTTGTCATCACACCAGCTTGCGCAACAGGCGTATGAATTTGCACTTGGCGGTTTTCACCTGATCAAGGATGATCACGGCATCTCGGACCAGCTGTTCTCCCGGTTCCGTGAGCGCGTACCCCTGTGCGTTGCAGCGGTGGAGCGCGCGAATCGCGAGACCGGTATGCACTGCAAGTATGTCCCCACGATCAACTCGCCCGTTGAGCGGTTTCTTGAGGATGCACTGTGGGCAAAACAACAAGGCGCCGGGGGACTGCTGTTGTTGCCGGGCATTTCGGGCTTCGACGCCATGCGTTGCCTGGCCGATGATGACCGCATCGCGCTACCGATCCTGGCGCATCCGGCCTTGCTCGGCAGTTTCATGGCTTCGCCACAGAGCGGGCTCTCGCCCTATGTGCTGTTTGGCCAGTTGATGCGGCTTGCCGGCGCTGATGTGAGTATTTTTACCAACTATGGCGGGCGCTTTTCACCCAGTCGCGAAGCCTGCCTGGACATTGTCGCCGGTGCCACCTGCAACATGGGCGAAACCAAAGCGATTTTTCCGTCACCGGGTGGCGGTATGAACATTAAGAATATTCCGGAAATGGTTAACGCTTACGGCGCGGGGGTCGTATACCTGGTGGGTGGCGCCATGCACCGGGAAGGGCATCGCATCAGCGAGAATTGTCGAATTTTTCGATTGCTGGTGCAGGAAGAATTAACCCGGGAAGAATCGGCCAAAAAAGAAAAGAACAAAATCAGTTGATGGAATCAGGCCACTTCCTGGACGTATGCAGAACCCGGAGTATCACCATGCTGTTGCCCTCCATACGGTAAGCAATGAAATAGGGAACATCGACCAGCACTCGTTCCCGCGTGCCGGGAACTCGACCGGGCCTGCCGGAACCGGGCTGATCGGCAAGTTCGGGAACGGCGGTACGGATGCGATCAGCCACCCTGGCGGCGGCTGTAGGATTGTCGATAGCGATGAAGCGTCGAATTTGCACCAGATCATTGATGGCGTCATCCTGCCACCTTATTTGCATTGCGGGGGCTCTCCCTCCGCAGTGGTGCCCCAGCCGGCAAGCCACCGGTCGACGGTGTCATGGCTGGCATATTTTGCTGTTCCGCTGTCCGCCCTGGTGACAGCGGTGCGCACCGCCTGCGCCTGCCATTCCTCCTGGGCCAGGTAGCGGCGCAGAGCATCGAGGGCCAGGAATGATCGGGTGCGGCCGGTAGATTCCGCCAGTTTGTCCAGCTTTTCACCGATCTCTTCGGGTACGCGTATGCTAAGGTTTGCCATTGAAGAAAGTGCTCTGGTATGCAATGTATACATTGTAGCGCAAATGCCAGGCAGCAGCGTACTGCGGCTCCAAACATCAAAAAGGACAGAATAAATTGATGGAAAACCTGCAAAGTGTTCTCGGCCTCGCGGTCATTGTTTTGTCCTGCGCACTGTTCAGCAGCAACCGCTCCGCCATCAGCCCATGGCTGGTTGTCAAAAGCGTGGTACTGCAGTTTCTGCTGGCACTCATGCTGATCAAACTCCCGGCATCGCAACAACTGTTCTGGTTTCTCAACGAAGGTATGCAAGTGCTGCAGGCAGCCACCGTGGCCGGCACGTCATTCATATTCGGATTTGTTGGTGGCGGACCTTTGCCCTATGCAGAAACCATTGAACATGGCAGCCTGGTGCTGGCCTTTCAAACCCTGCCCATGATCATCGTTATCAGCGTAATTTCCGGTTTGCTGATTTACTGGCGTATTCTGCCGATGATCCTGCGGCTGATGTCCCTGCTGTTGGAAAAAACCCTCAGGATTGGTGGCGCCACGGGCCTCGCGATTGTAGCCAATGCCTTCCTCGGCATGGTTGAATCACCGCTATTGATCAAGCCTTATTTATCCAGGCTCAGTAGCAGTGAATTTTTCACTGTGATGGTCGCTGGCATGGCAACCATTGCCGGCTCTATGATGGCGATTGAAGCGGCAGTCATCAGCCACGTGCTTCCCAACGCAGTAGGCCACCTGCTCAGCGCTTCGTTGATTACCTTGCCTGGCGTGGTCTATGTCAGCCACCTGCTGATGCCCAACACCGGCAGCGTGACGTCCCACGACAGCACCATCGATCGCGGTGGCAACAGCGTGATGGACGTGGTGGCCAACAGCACCCAGGTGGGCTTGCAGATGGTGTTGAACATCGTGGCCATGATCATCGTCATCGTGGCTCTGGTGTATTTGCTCAATGCATTCCTCGGCCTGCTGCCCGATGTCGCGAGCCGCCCCCTGTCCATGGAGCGCCTGTTGGGCTATGTCCTCGCGCCGGTCAGCTGGCTGATGGGAATTCCGTGGAGCGAGGCCCTCAAGACCGGTGAACTGCTGGGCACCAAAACCGTGCTGACCGAATTCATCGCCTATGTTCGCCTGGGTGCACTGCCGGTCGATGAATTGAGTTTGCGCAGCAGGACCATCGTCACCTACGCGCTGTGCGGCTTTGCCAACTTCATCAGCCTGGGCATCATGGTGACGGGTTTGATCACCATGGTTCCCGAGCGGCGCGAGGAGATCCTGAACTTCGGGTTGAAGTCGCTGGTGGCCGGTAGCCTGGCGACGTTTACCAGCGCTTGCGTGGTGGGGGTTTTGCTGTAGCCATTAAGCACGCCTTTTGAGTTCCTGAACTACACCTTCGATGAAAATTCAAAGGCATTGGGCGATCAAGAGTGGGCGCTTTTGGCGAAAGCCGGGACAAATAAAAGCTATACCCGGTCGCGCCCCGTCTCAATAGCTTCATGAACGGCGTTCACAAGTTCGCGAATGTTGAAGGGTTTGGTGATATACCGAAATGCGCCATCCCTTAAAAGCTGCTCCGCCTGGGCCGAATGGGCGTCCGCGCTGATCATGATGACCGGGACACCACCGAAGCTTGGGTTGCCACGCAGGGCCAGGAGCACATCACGTCCATCCATATCTTGTAGATGAAGGTCCAGTAAGACGACATCGGGGGGGTGTTTGGCGGCAAGTTCCAGCCCCAGCTTTCCTTGCACTGCGGTAACCACTTCGAGGTTTGGAAATTCCTCAAAAATACCTTGCAATAGCTGTAAATTCACCGGATTGTCGTCGATCGCGAGCACCTTGCGCTTGACCGAGGCTGGGCCTGCACTCACCCTTTCCTGCAATGGGGTCACGGGCGCGGTTGAATGGTTCCTGAAACTCCGTAGGTGGACTCGGAAGCATGAGCCAGCGCCCTCCTGCGACTCGACAGTTAGTTTCCCGCCCATGCATTCGGTCAGAGACCGGGACAGCGAAAGCCCCAGGCCCGTGCCCTCGATGCCCGTGCTTTCGACTCCCAATCGATCAAACGGGGTGAACAGCCGCCCGAGCATGGTCTTCGATATTCCGATGCCCGTATCCTTCACTTCGATGGTGACGGACTCCGCGTTAGTGTCGACAATCGAGATGCTCGCCTGGCCGTTCCGGATGTTGTACTTGATGGCGTTCGAGACGAGGTTCAGGATCACCTGGCGAAGTCTTTGGCGGTCAGCCACAGCATGAGCGGAAGCCGACTTTGCAAGCGTTAAAGCAACCCCCCGCTCCGTTGCAAGCGGTAGCATGAGGTCAACACATTCCGAGAGCACTTCGCGCAGGTCAACCGGTGTCAGGTTGACGCTGAAGGTGCTGCTCTCGATACGCGTAATCTCAAGGATATCGTTGATGATGCCTAGCAGATGCTGGCCACCCATCAGGATGTGATTAACGCTCTCCTGCTGCGCGCCATCCAGGCTGGTGGTCTCCAGGAGTTGCGAGAAGCCGAGTATTGCATTCATCGGCGTACGCAGCTCATGGCTCATTCTCGAGAGAAACTCCCCCTTTGCCTTGTTGGCCTTTTCGGCCTCGGTCACCGCTCGTTCAAGGCCTGCTGTCCGCTCAACGATGCGTTGCTCAAGCTCGGCATTGAGACTGAGTAGTGAACGCTCGGCGAGTTTCCGGTCGGTAATGTCGTAAATCGTAATCAGATAATGGCCCTTGAATCTTTTCCCAAGCGAAACCTCAGAAACCATCGCGGTTCGCAGCGTGCCGTCCTTACAACGGATATTCAGCTCGATGGGTTCAAACGGAGTACCGGTCTGTTCCGCTTTATCCGAGTGCGCCTGCCATGTGGATGCCGCCCATTGGCGATATTCAGCATCAGGACAAGCCTTGGGCCACCAATCTGCCACAGTGGGAACATCTTCCAGGTTGTAGCCCAAGGTTGCGACAAACGCAGCATTCAAATGGGTAATGTTGTCTCGTTCGTCAGCCAATGCAAAAGGCACCAAAGATGCTTCAATCATGGTGCGGAATTTAAGCTCGCTCTCCCGCAGCGCTTGCTCCGCCTGCTTGCGCTCAGTGATGTCAATGACGAGGCCCTCCAGCGCCACGAGCGTGTCGCCATCATATACGCCCGCGCCTTTTTCCCACACCCAGCAAGGCTTGCCATTCGCGCGGATCGACCGGTATTCCACCACGAAAGAACCGCAGCTCTCGAGTCCGGCCTGGATTTCCGTCCACATGCGGGCCCTGTCGCCGGGCTCAATGGTCGAGCTCACCGCCCGTTGCCCGCTCAGGAATTCCTCAGCCGGATAGCCGAGCAGGTCGAAGACGCCCTGACTGAGCGCTTCGAGCGGAAATTCTGGGTGGTTGGCGCAGCGATAGATGAAGCCGGGCAGACGGTCGACGATGGAATTGAGCATGCGGGTGGCCTCCTCCAGCGTCGCCTCCCCCTGTTTGCGCTCGGTGATGTCCTGCACCGTGCCGGATATTTGGGCGGGCTTGCCTGCGGAATCATACGACAGTTCGCCGCGACCGTTGAGCCAACGGATCGTGCCGTCCGGATGGAGCGTGCGAAATTCGAGGTCGGTGGGTTTCGCTCCAGACTCACAAGCCGCGATCCACGCCTGCATTGCGGCCCGGTCCTCGGGATGAAGCGAGCCCAGGAAAGCCACTTCGTCCGGAATGAACGTCTCCCTCGAGACACCGAAGATGCGATACGTTTCGTCGCTCCACTGGTGCGGACCGGTCAGATCCCAGCGCCAACTGCCGATGTGGGCAATGCGCTGGCACTCCGACAAAAGCCTCTCCCTCTCCCGCAGCGCTTCCTCCGTTTGCTTGCGCTCGGTGACGTCAATCGCCATGCCGCCCACGTACCGCATTCCTGAGGCGTTCCGAAACGGAAACTTGAAGACCAGGGAATCGTGCAGCTGGCCCTGCCGGTCCTGCACGCGCTCCTGGGTTTCCAGCACTTTTTCTGACTGAAGCGCCGCGTGGTCATGTGCTTGCAGCACTCGAGCCGTTTCCGGCGGCCAGAGCGCAAAGTCATCCTGGCCCCGGATTGCAGCCAGCGTGACCCCCTGCTGGCGCTCGAAAGCCGCATTACAGTAAACGTAGCGAAGGGCCTCATCCTTCATCCAGGTCAACACCGACGTGTTGTTCATGAACGCTGTGAACAGCGCCTCGCTCTCCCGCAGCGCCAATTCCACCCTCGTTTGATCTGAAACGCTCTCCGGGGCTTCACTGCCGTGGGTGGTCTTTCCTCCCGGTCTGGTCGCGACACCTGGATAGAGCAAGGCGCCAACAAGGCTGCAGATGTAAACCCAGCATGCCTTCAGCCTTGAGATAAAGCGCACACATTTCGGACAGACCATAAATCAGACTCAATAAGCGTCTGTTCCAAATTTAGTATACGCCGAAAGCCAGGACCCAACCTCGCTCGCTTCCACGGGCAGCAGGAAAAGGGCTTTTATGCGACCTGTGCTCCGACTTATACTCCGACGTACAATCCGCAAGTGCGTCGGTAGATCAGTGGCATTGTCGTTTGGGAGGGCCGAATCATGAAAACTCATCGTGCGCCGGGTCGGTTCACGCTCCAGGTCATGCTGATGACGCTGATCGCAACCCTTACCAGCATGGCGTCCTCGCAACGCGCCGCGGCCGGCGAATTCATCTACGTGGATGGATTCGAATCTGCGCCCGATTGCTCTGCAGTGCTCGCCTGCCCCATTCCAGCGGCCGGGAAGTCCTGCATCTCGGGCCAACTGACAGCGGCGGGATCGGGGGTGCCCCTGCGTGCCTTCCTTAAAGCCCAGCAGGTCTGCGGCGACGGCGCCATCGGCGGTCCCTGCGACCTGAAGTTAACGCTGTACGATGCCCTGGATTTTGCGGGCAACCCTAGCGGAGCTACGCCGCTCCCGAGTGACGAGAAGATCATTGATGGCTGCGGGCGATTCCGCATTACCGGCATCACTCCGCCCGCTTTGGGAATCGTCGCCATCGTCGCAGACGATGCGGATCCAGCGCTGGAGAGTGACCTTCACACGCCCGCCGAAGCGTTGCACGCGCTTGGCGCCAATGTGCGAGTCGATGGTATTAACGTGGTCGCCGCGCGCAACGACACCGTGGATCTTTGGACCCAGTCCGCCGGCTCACCCTTCGGTGCGAGCAGCTTCGTGGACGTAGGCGCGGTCCTCCTGCAGTTCAGCGTGGGCGCCACCCCTCGGGCCGGCGTGACGGTAACTCTCAACGGAAGTTCCGTTGCCAGCAAGGACTACTACTTCTCCGACACCGCGCCAGCCGAGCGAGTGCACGTCGATGCAGCCCTCACGGCCACGGGAGTCAATGGCGCTGCCCTGATCGCGAACGGCGGCTTGGTGAATTACTCCGGAACGGGTGGAGAGCCGATGGGATGCACGTGGCCTTCGGTGTTAGCCGCGTCCATCCCTGGTGTGCTGGTCTTCGTGGAGATCGGTTGTTAGGCGCGTCGGGAGCGCCGTGTTGCTACCACCTCCGCTTGATCCTGGGCATGCTGCCTGAAGTTGCCACCCGTCCCGTCTCATTGGAACGCGTGCTCCGCTAAGCTCTCGTCCCGGTCACCTGACTGATGGGCATCGTGGTGACCGGGCTCATCGCCAATTCCGCAAAGACCATGTCCGGCTTCATTTGCACATTTATTGTGTCGCAAAAGTATATACAATAATGTATGCTTAAATTGCACACAAAGGAGCTTGGCCATGTCACGTGTACAAACCAAAGAAATGCTTTCAGTTTCCATCAACATCCGCGCCAAAGCCAGGCAGCGCGACTTGATTGACGAGGCCGCAGATCGTCTGGGCCGCAGTCGGTCTGATTTTATGCTGGAGGCCGCCTGTCGCGAAGCGGAAGACGTGTTGCTCGACCAGGCATTTTTTACGGTTGACCAAGGCACCTTTGCCAAATTTCAGGCACTGCTCGATCGCCCGTTGCCACCGTCTGACAAGCTACGCCGCTTGCTCAAGACGAAAACACCCTGGGATAAGTGACCACGCTGAATTTCACGCCACCCGCGACGATCACGGCCGATCACGCGCTGGCGAATTTCAACTGCGGCGAATTGTCCCTGGACGAATGGCTCAAAAAGCGCGCGTTCAGGAACCATGCGTCCGGAGCTTCGCGTTGCTTCGTGTTGTGTGCCGGTGCGGACGTCATTGCTTACTACAGCCTGTCGGCAGGTGCGATCAGCCATGAGGCGGCGCCCAAGGCGATGCGGCGTAACATGCCCGATCCATTGCCCGTCCTCCTGCTCGGCCGGCTCGCCGTCGATAGACGCTATCACAATCAGGGAATTGGGCAGGCATTGCTGCGCGATGCAATGCTGCGGGCAGTCAACGTGGCCGGTGATGCCGGCTTATTCGCCATATTGGTTCATGCGCTTTCTGACCAGGCCAGGCAGTTTTATCTTTCACGCGGCTTCGTGGAATCACCCTTGCAGCCGATGACGCTGTTCATGACGATAGAAACAATTCATTCAATTCTGGCCGAACTTGATTGACAGCAAAATAATTGCTATGACCCAATCGGGCGGCGCCATTTAGACACTCGTGATGAACGCATTCAACGATTGACGTTTGAGGCTTGGAAGGTGCAAGCTGACCGACATGACGCGCTTCGCCAGACCGATGCTTGCTGCAATCCTGGTCGCTGTCGCAGCTCCGACGGGAGTATGCGCTGCCACGCTCGTCACCTCGTTCAACCCCGGTCTCGGATCGCTTGAGGCGATTGCGTTCGACCCGGTCGCCGGAACGCTGTTCCTGTTCCATGACGGCAGTGGCGTAATCCGGGAGTTCACCACCGCAGGTGTCGAGGTTCTGCCGATGATTCCGGCCGGGGCGGGATCATTCAACGACACTGATCTCGATTTCGTGACCTCAAGTTTCACCCTCGGCGGCATCACTCTGCCGGCTGGATCGCTGATCGAGTTCAATGGCGATGCGGCCAAGATCCAGGCCCTCGACAAGGGTACCGGTGCTTTGATCACACAGGTTGCCGCAGCGATCGCCCTTCAGGGCGGGTTCGTGATGCCGTTAACGAGCGCACTTTTCGGTGTCGACTGGGGCACCGACACGATCGCCGAGCTCGATCCGGGCGATGGCCACGTGCTCGGCTCCTTCAGCATATACCCACCCGGGAGCCCCACGTTCGGGATCTACTTCGGTGATGTCGAGTCGTGCCCCGGGGAGAATGTGTTTCTGGTGGCCGGAACGGAGTACAGCTTTGTGCGGGGCCTGTCCTCTGCCGGCACGTGGCTTGGGGATCTCGACCTGAGTGGGCTCGGGATCGGAGTCGGAGAGATCGGCGGACTGGCAGTCGACGACGCGACCGGGCACCTGTGGATCGCCGGCCGGTCGGGGACCGTCTACGAATTGAGCGAAGTGTGTGTCGCGTTCACCTTCTTCCGAGATGGGTTCGAGAGCACGGACACGAGCCAATGGTCGTCGACTACGGGCTGAGCGGTTCGTCTTGACCCTTAGCTTCGCCACGTTTACCAGCGCTTGCGTGTCGGGGGTTTTGCTGTAGGCAGCAAGCGCGACTCTTGAGCTCCGCAACTATACCCTGAGATCGAAGCGATCCAGGTTCATCACCTTGGTCCAGGCTGCCACAAAGTCACGCACGAATGCCCGCTTGGCATCGCTGCTCGCATAGACTTCTGCCAGCGCCCGCAGCTGGGAATTTGAACCGAATACCAGGTCGACGACAGTACCCGTCCACTTCACTTCGCCAGTCTTCCGATCGCGCCCCTCCAACACCCCTTCAGATGCGGCGGACTTCTGCCACTTCGTGTTCATGTCGAGCAGGTTCACGAAGAAGTCATTGGTCAAGGTCTCGGGACGCTGGGTGAACACACCGTGCTGGGACTGCCCGGTGTTTGCATTTAGCGCACGCAGGCCACCGACCAGAACCGTCATCTCAGGCGCGGTCAGGGTGAGCAACTGCGCCCTGTCTACCAGCAATTCAGCCACTGATCCCTCGAACCCCTTGCGGGCGTAATTGCGGAACCCGTCTGCGGTCGGCTCCAGCACGGCGAACGAGTCCACATCGGTCTGCTCTTGTGACGCATCCATCCGCCCCGGTGTGAAAGGAACCTTCACCTCAACGCCAGCCTTCTTCGCGGCTGCCTCCACGGCTGCGCAGCCGCCCAGGACGATCAGGTCGGCGAGTGAAACGTTCTTGCCGCCGACCTGATTATCGGCAGACTGATTACCAACAGACTTGGGGCCGTTGAAGTCCTGCTGGATCGTTGCCAGCTTATGCAGGACCTTCGCCAGTTCCGTCGGCTGGTTGACTTCCCAATCCTTCTGTGGCGCCAGGCGAATACGAGCGCCGTTTGCACCACCGCGCTTGTCGCTACCGCGGAACGTTGCCGCAGAAGCCCACGCGGTTGTGACCAGTTGGGAGATGGAAAGTCCGGATGCAAGGACCTTGCTCTTCAGGGCAGCAATGTCCTGCTCATCGATCAATACATGATTGACTGCAGGGAGGGGGTCCTGCCAGATCAGCTCCTCTTTCGGCACGAGCGGGCCAAGGTAGCGGGCGAGCGGGCCCATGTCGCGGTGCGTCAGCTTGAACCAAGCCCGCGCGAACGCGTCTGCGAACTGATTCGGATTCTCATGGAAGCGCCTTGAAATTTTCTCATAGGCAGGGTCGAACCGCAGGGCGAGATCGGTGGTCAGCATGGAAGGCGCGTGCCGCTTCGACGGATCGTGGGCATCCGGCACCGAACCGGCGCCCATGCCCTGCTTCGGCGTCCACTGCTGCGCACCGGCCGGGCTCTTGGTCAGCTCCCACTCGAAAGCGAACAGGTTCTCGAAAAAGTTGTTGCTCCATTTGGTTGGGGTAGTGGTCCAGATGACTTCCAGTCCGCTGCTGATTGTGTCGCCCCCTTTGCCGATGCCAAAGCTGCTCTTCCAGCCAAAGCCCTGCTCCTCGATGCCGGCCGCTTCAGGCTCGGGTCCTACGAGTTTTGCATCGGCGGCACCGTGGGTTTTGCCGAAGGTGTGGCCGCCCGCGATGAGCGCCACAGTCTCCTCGTCGTTCATCGCCATGCGCGCAAAGGTTTCGCGGATATCCCGCGCCGCGGCCAGCGGGTCCGGATTGCCGTTCGGGCCTTCCGGGTTTTCGTTGATCAGGCCCATTTGCACCGCGCCGAGCGGATTTTCGAGCTGGCGGTCGCCGCTGTAGCGCTCGTCTGCCAGCCACTTTCCCTCAGACCCCCAGTAAATGTCCTCTTCTGGTTCCCAGATGTCTTCGCGCCCGCCGGCGAAACCGAAGGTCTTGAACCCCATGGATTCCAGGGCGACGTTGCCAGCGAGGATCATCAGGTCGGCCCAGGAAATCTTGCGCCCGTACTTCTGTTTGACCGGCCACAGCAGGCGGCGCGCCTTGTCGAGGTTGACGTTGTCCGGCCAGCTGTTAAGCGGCGCAAATCGCTGCGTGCCATTGCCTGCACCGCCGCGCCCGTCGCCTATGCGATAGGTACCCGCGCTGTGCCAAGCCATGCGAATGAACAAAGGCCCGTAATGGCCGAAATCAGCGGGCCACCAGTCCTGTGAATCCGTCATCAAGGCATGCAGGTCCGTGACCACGGCATCGAGATCGAGACTAGTGAACTCCCTGGCGTAGTCGAACGCCTCGCCCATGGGGTTGGACCTGGCAGAATGCTGGTGCAGGATGCCCAGTTTCAGTTGATTGGGCCACCAGTCCGAGTTTGACGGCGCGCCGGCCACCGTGTGCTTGCGCGCGTAGCCCGAGAAAGGGCATTGGGATTCGTTTGACATGATTCTCTCCTCCGAAAATGTGCGACTGGTTCCTGGACCGAGCTTAGGGTTTGGGTGCCAATAGGTCAAATTGCTATTTCCAATGAGTTGGATAGGCATTGGCAATGATGAAACTTTCCTGGTCAAGGCTGCTCTTGAATGGTGTATCGTAACGCGATACATTCATCGGTGATGATAAGGAGCTTCAGCCACAAAGGAGTCAAGAGATTTTATGACGCCGGTTCAAAGGCTGGAATTCAATCGGCACACGCGTCGAAACTGGCGCGTCAGTTAGCCAGGTTGAATCAGGCAAAAACCCCGGCCGACATGAATATACCTGGTTGGAAACTGCACCCATTGAAAGGTGAACTTGCCGGTCACTGGGCAATATCTGTTAGCGGTAACTGGCGTTTGATTTTTAAAATCCGTGACGGTCACGCTTTCGATGTTGATTATGGCGATTATCACTGAGCGTAAATGAAATGAACCGAATGTTTAATCCACCACACCCCGGCAAAACGCTGCGCGAAGACGTACTGCCTGAATTGGGCTTGTCGATTACTGAAGCAGCCAAGGAAATAGGCGTTAGCCGCGTTGCTTTATCGAGGGTGTTAAATGGCCGTGCAGCCATATCACCCGAGATGGCTTTACGCCTGGAAGCATGGCTCGGAATAGAAAATGGCGGTGGTGCTGACGCCTGGCTTGGCCAGCAGGTTGCCTATGATCTCTGGCAGGCCAGGCAAAAAGTGGCTTGAATTCATTCCGGGCTTTCTCTGACTGCTTCTGGATTTAGACTCCACATCTTCATCGGCCTGGCGACGTTCACCAGCGCTTGCGTGCTGGGATGAAGGTCGCTCAGAGCCGATTTTCACTTGGACCTTACTTGCCTGAATCAGTAAATAGGCGCTTAATGCTTCCTGGACTCACACTGCATCCGAACTCACTTGGAGGCGAGCATGCGTGCCCCAGCACTTCCTTGTCGACAGACGATCTGCGCGACCGCGGCCCTGCTGGCTTGTGCACTCGCCGTCGCCGATGCTCCGCCGGTTATGAAACCGCACGACCTGATCGTTGGGCGCATCACTTATTCCCAGGATGGCCAGAACGTCAGGCAGTTGCAAGTTGGATTGCCGGTCGCGATCACTTGCAACTACGTCGTCAACGAAGTGGGCAGTGCGTTCGTTTTTTCTATCCAGCCCTGGCAAGGCATCATCCAGATCGGCGGGCAAGCAGCCCAGAATCTGTCATTCCAGGGCGATCCCCGCGGTGGGCAGCACGAGGCACGGCAGCTCTGGACGCCGACCGCCGCCGGCAAAACGCCGATCAGCTGCGTACTCAATCAAGGCTACGAAGACCTCGAGGCCTACGGCAACAACAACCGCTGGAATGAATTCATCAACGTCGTGGCCGACGGCGACGCATCGCTTCCGGCTGACAATGCCGCCGCTTCACCAGTCGGAGATGATGATCAGCACTCGCCGGGGATCAAAGCGCTGGCCGATCGCGGAAAGGTCCTCACCCAGTCCGACCCGAAGGCCGCCGCGCTGCGCGACCAGATGCTGTACGGGTTCTATATCGGCATGGGCGGGACGGAAGAACATACGCTCTGGGGTCCGGGCCAGCAGGCACGCCTGGATTCGCTCGCCCCAGCTGAACAGGTGGGTTACAAGGTCGCCTCCACGTATTCGCTCGAGCGCAATCGCCAGGCCCAATCCGCCGCCACCGGAGGCACGACCGATGCAGCTGCGGTGAGCGCGATACGTTGCGGCGACCTCGTCATCGGCCCTGGCGAGCAGTGCGACGACGGCAACGCGTACAACGGGGATGGCTGTTCGGCGCAGTGCCAGCTGGAACAGTAGGCGCGAACTCTGAGGAGAACGATCATGCACATGCAACGAATCGCCAGCGCGCTGGTCCTCATGCTGGCCATGTTGACGGCGACGCCGACCCGAGCGGCCGACAGCCACGGAGTCAGGCAGATGAGCCCTGCCGGGGCTTGCACGCGATTCTTCATTAAGTGGAGCTATGGCTATGACAACGACGAGTACGTCGTACGGTGCAGTGAGCTTTTTGGCATCGATAAATACTGCGCCGACCGTGATGCCCGTGTAGTGATCGGCTACATCGATGCTCCCGGGACTTGGCAGGGTCAGAGACGCGTCCTCAAATGCACGCCGAATTTTCATGCTGACAGCATTGGCGACCAGTTCATCCATATTTGGACCGGCATCGGCGAGGGATTGTTGACGGCCGCGCCATTCGTGGCCGAAAGCGTCCTGGGCCTGACCTGCATCTATGGGCAGATCTACGCCTGCGCGGTCCTGGCCCTGCAAATTTCCGACCAGGCCGGACTCAAGATTCCCACCGAGGTCGGTGACGCCGTGCGCATCGCCAACAAGGCGCCGCAATGCATCGACGGCGATGTCGTTGCCTGCGCCTACCTGGGTGCGTATGGCGCCAAGGCCATTGGCCTGGAGATTCCCGGCGCCGAGGTGTTCGAAAATTCGCGCAAGTGCAACGACGGCGAATTCGCTGCCTGCGTGCGCCTGGGCCGGGCCGCCGCCGACGCGGGCGGCATCGATACCGGCTCGTTGACCGGCGCCATCATCGATGGCCAGGCTTGCCTGGACGGCAACAAGGACACGTGCTGGGAACTGGCCAAGGAAGCCATCAAGGACAATGTGCCGCTGAAAGGCATCGACGGCGCTGCCGAAGACGTGGCCGCCTGCAAAAACGGCGACCGGACGGCCTGCGAAAGGGCTGGCAGGAAGTTGGCCGCAACGGGGGCAGAACTGGCCGTGCTGCCGGCCGATCCCGCTCCCTTTGGCGCGAATGCCTGCGTCTCCAGCGCGATTACCAAAGGTCCGGTCGATCTTGCCTCGGCGTGGGACGATCACGACGCCACCTCCATCGCGGTATTTCCGTCCGACGGCGCGCATTTCACCGCGCCCTTCCATGCCAGCAAGCGCAACGGCGGCTGGGCGGCAACGGCCAAGTGGGCCGCTGCGGATTTCAGCGGTGATGGCTCCACCGACATGCTCGCCGTCTGGAACGACGGCGGCAACAATACCCTTACTTTGCGCCAGGCCACGGACACTGGGTTCACGGTCGCGCACTGGGCGGTCAAGGCGGGAACCTGGGCCGACACCACCGTCTGGTTGCCGGGTGATTTCAACGGCGACGGCCGCATGGACATCGCCGGGGCCTGGAACGACGGGGGCCAGACCTCGATCGCAGTGTACTTGTCCGATGGCACCCGATTCGCAGCGCCGACACAGTGGAGCGTGCGCGATGGCGGTTGGGGTGATGGCGTGAAATGGGCGGTGGGCGATTTCACCGGCGATGGCAAGGCCGACATCGCCACCGTCTGGGACAACGGCGGCACCAATACCATCACCGTTCGCCAATCCACCGGTTCGGGTTTCGCGCCGGTGCATTGGGCCACGAATGCCGGCGGTTGGAACGACACTTCGGTCTGGCTGGCTGGCGATTACAACGGCGATGGCCGCCTCGATCTTGCCGGCGTTTGGCATGACGGCAACGGCGTCTCGATCGCCGTGTATCCGTCGAGCGGCGGTCGATTCGCGGGTTGGAGCCAATGGAGCCAGCGCGATGGCGGTTGGATCGGCGACGCCAAATGGGCCGCCGGCGATTTCAACGGCGACGGCAAGACCGATCTCGCGGCGGTCTGGAACAACGGCGGAACCAATACCCTGACGGTCCGGCAATCGACTGGATCGAGTTTCCTGGCCGCCCATTGGGCCAGCAACTCCGGCGGCTGGAGCCCGACCGCTGCGTGGTGCGTGGGCCAGTTCCCGGATGGGATCGCCAGCAGCGGCGTCGCATCCGATCGGACCGTCGACTCGGCGACCGCTTTGGCCCAACCACCTACCGTAAAGGCACAGGCGCGAGTGAAACTTGATGGTGCGCCGGGAAGCTCGCACTTGACGGTCTGCGAGGCGGCGGCCGCGGCGCGCGCACGCAATTCGCCGGCCGCTCCCGGGCTGGAGGCAACCTGTGCCATGCAGGCAAGTCTCGGAGTTCCTGCACTCGCGATCAAGGGCGAAGCGCTCGCCCTGCAAGACCCGATCCTGACCGAGCTGCGTAATCAGCAAGCCGACGATTCCGCACGACGGGGGTTTGAC
>JANLTO010000092.1:0-9676 GCA_031362985.1 Lysobacterales bacterium
GGCACCACGATATCGCTCAGCCCGGTCAACCTGAGGCCGTTTTGATTGATTGCATCCACGTGAGCCTGATCCAGGTCAAAGGCCCACACTTCCACGTCGTCCAGTTTGCCCAGGTGGGCTGCAAACAGGCTGCCGATTGCCCCGCAGCCAACGATGCATATTTTCATTTTAACCTCGTGTTTCAGGAAACTCTGAGTAATTCTGTGATTCCGGCCACGGGCCGAAGGCCCACGAGCCGGAATCCGGAAAAATCATGTAAATCTCTGGATTCCCGCGTTCGCGGGAATGACGTAATCATGATTAATCAATCCTTCCTTAAAGTCTATTTGAGCTTCCAGCTGCTTTCGCGAGCTTTGACCAAACGATACAGCGTTTCATTGATGGGCGCCGGCACCCCGGCCTTGGCGGCGGCACGCACGATCGCACCGGTAATCCAATCCACCTCGGTTGCCCGCCGCGCACGCACGTCCTCCAGCATGGACGGCACGTGGGCGTAGTCTTCGTTGCCGGTTTGGCCATGGCTGGTGGCCTTCACGTTCATATGCCAGGGATCTTCATAAAGCTCAACGCCACAGGCAGCCGCCACGCGCTTGCCCTCGTCCATGGCGGCCTGCACCAGCAAGCCCAGGTCCGAGACATTCTCCTGTACCGCGAACGACTTTACATGCGGCAGATCGGTCACGGCGGAAACACTGTTGATCACCGCATTGAAGATCAGCTTGGACCATTGCGCGGGGCGGAGGTCAGGAAAGGCCTCGGCCTTCAGGCCACTGGCTTTGATCAGTGATTCGACCGCCTGCGCCTGGGCAAAACTTGCACTTCCACCGGCCCAGGGACCCAGCCAGGTCGCAGTGTCCAGCTCGTACTCCACGTGCGCATCGGAATGACGTCGGCCACTCATGAACGTGACCGCGGAAATGATGGGCCAGTCACCATAGCGTGAAACCAGTTCCTCGCAGCCGAGGCCATTTTGCACGGTCATGACCAGCGCTTGGGGGAAATGGCCTTTAAGGATGCGCGCGCTGTCTTCCACTGCATTGGCTTTGGTGGCAATGATGACCAGGTCGACATCACCGAGCTCGGCCGGATCGGTGGACGCGATAATCGGGCAATGCGTGTCTGATTTGCCACTGACCCGCAGTCCCTCAGCATTGAGTTGGGCCGCGTGCTCAGCGCGTCGCGTCAGCACGGTGGACTGCGCCACGCTGCCCAGGTGACCTGCAAACAGGCTGCCTATGGTGCCGGCGCCCACTACGCAGGTGCGTCTTATTTCTCTCATACCCGCTTTCTCTCTGCCCGTTTTTTGTGGCTAATCGTTCAACATTAATGGCTGCCCAGAGTAACGGAAATCCTGCAATCGAGCTTGGACGGCAACGCAGGCCCCCTTGTCTGACTGCGCAAGGCACGGGACAGGTGGCCGCCTTGAGCCATCTCTGACCGGATTCACGCCTGATTCTGTTGTGGGGACTCTTGCCGGGATTTTTTGCGCAACTGGCTGGGTGAAATCGTGAAGCGCGCTTTGAAGGCGCGACTGAAATGCGCTGAGTCATTGAAGCCCCGGTTATATGCGATCTCCGTGATGCTCTCTTCCGCCAGGACGGGATTCAACAGATCTTCCCGTGCCGCCTTGAGGCGCCGTTCCCAGATCCACTTGGTGACAGTTATCCCGGAATGCTGAAACAGGTTATGCAAGTGGCGGGTCGAGACCGAATTGGATTTGGCCACCTTGGCAGGGGTCAGATCGTGGTCGGCATAATGCTCTTCCATGTAGGACAGGATGCGACTCATGCGCGCCACCTGGGAACTACCCTGCTGGTTTTCCCCCAGGCCCGCTTGCGTATGCACCACTGCTGCAATCAGGTTCAGGGTGACCTCGGCCATGGTGAATTGCTCGGTCTCGGTCAGGTGTGTGGCCTGCATTACCAGTGATTTGAGCAGGTCGGTAGTGATCCGGACCAGGCCGACCCCGCTGAACACGTGCGCCCCAAAGTCGCGTATTTGCCTTCCGAGGATGCGCTCATGGAACAGTCGCAGCGGCACGCGCAACAGCAAGCGCCTGCCGGTCTGGGGAAACCTTAAGGTATAGGGCAATCCGCCGGGAATAATGGCCAGCGAGTCCGGATTAACCGAAAACTGCGTTTCGCCTTGCGCGACTTCTGCACTGCCTTCCAATTGCACCAGCACCAGGTAATCAAATGCCGAATCATCCTCGATGTCTTCACTGCGCCGGTGCACCGTGAAGGGGTCGCTGGCAGAAAGGTAAATCGAGAGTTGCGCCAGGCGGTGGCGGGTAATGGAGTAATATTCAAAATCAGCGGAAATCGGCTGGGGGAGAATCTGGAAAATGGCGCTCGAGGCGATATCCAGCAAGGACCTGAGCTCCGTGTGCTGCTCAACGGCGCTGCCAGCCCCGGCGACGGCCTGTTTTTTTGCTCTATTGCGCTTTGGGACGGGCATGGCTGGCAATAATCTCCAGGGGGTCTGGACCGGACCCAAACGGTATGTTCAGCCGGAGGGCGTGTCAAGGCAAGGAGCTGCGCTTGCAGTCAAAACCCATACTTGCATGGACAAGACCCGTGCCTGCCCCGGCCCTAACATGGTACGGTAGACTTTGAACCCGGCGCACGCACGCAAGGTGCTGTAGTGACACGACCCTGTTGCCGCGCAGTTTTAGTTCCAGGAGCAATCAATGACGACCCCAAATGGCCCAAAAGTGGTCAGTCCTAACATGGTCAGCCCCAAAGTGGGCGTAATTTTCAAATCCTATGAACCCCTGGCGGCGATGCAGCGATATGCAGCGCAAAGCGAAGCGTCCAACATGGAAGGCGGCTTCTGGATTGCCGAAGCCTATCACTGGTTTCGCCAGTATGGTCTCGAGTCCCGCGGCTGTTTCACCACGCTGGCCGCCGTGTCCATGGCAACCAAAAGGATACCCATAGGCCTTGGCATCACCTCGCCGTATATGCGCCATCCGACCATACAGGCTAACGAAGCAGCCGCGATTGACGAGCTTTCCAACGGCCGCTTCATCATGGGTATAGGCGCAGGCATGGTGGGTGTTGGCTACCTGGAATATGACGTAAAGGTAATGAAGCCGGTGCCGGTTCATCGTGAATCCATGGACATCATGCGCAAGGTCTGGTCGGGAGAAGCATTCAACTACGCGGGTGAATTCTTTAAATCCCAGATGCCTGCATATGATCGCGCTGCGGCGGGCCTGGCCACTGCAATCCCGATCTATGTTGGCGCTACCGGTCCGTTGATGCAAAAACTGTCGGGCAAGACAAGTGATGGCATGCTGCTGGCCGGGCTGACCGCACCGCATTTCGTACGGTACGCCATAGAAAACATGCAGGAAGGCGCCGAGTCGGTGAACCGGACCCTGCCGATTGATTTCCCGGTGGGCGGCGTCATCCTGTGCGCCTGCTCGAAGGACGGCAAAAAGGCACGCGATGCCACCCGCAGCTACACCGGCACCTACATTGTCAACAAGATCCGCAATATCAAGAACAACATCATCCTCGGTGGCTCCGGTTTGCCGGATGAAACCTGGGCGCCGTTCCGCAAAGCCATTGCCGATGGCACGGATGACAAAGTGACTCACTTCGTGACCGATGAGATGATGCGTCGCTTCACGGTAATTTCAGGCGAACCGGATGAGTGCCTGGAAATTACCCAGGAACTGGTTGATTCCGGGCTGAACCTGCCTTTGCTGGAGGTAGTTGGTGCCAACGAAAAAGATAACCTGGAGACCATCCGCCTGATGGGCGAGCACGTGGTTCCCCATCTTAAGGCCGGACCGTCGGCCGCTCATCGAGGATGATGCAATCATGAAACTCGCCAGTTTTCGTCTGAAGTCTTCCGGCAAAGCCACCATCGGCGTCGTGCTCGATCGGGGCCTGTTGAATCTGCACGCGGCCAGCAACGGTAGCCTGCCTGCCAACATGATCGAATTTCTTGAGCTCGGGTCTGGCGCCATGGCGCAGGCACGGCAATTGGCCGGCACGGACAAGGGTCCGGTATACACCATGGATGAAATCACCCTGCAGGCACCGGTGCCCAAACCCGGCAAAATCATGCACACATCGTGCAATTTTTCCGCCCACCTGGAAGAACTGACCACCTGGAATGAGCCCGAATGGCAATCGCATAACTGGGGCGATTTTCACTTCGAGCACCCCACGGGCTTCCTGGAAGCACCTTCCTCGGTCGTGCCGACCGAGGCCCGCGTTGCCATACCTCACTTCACCAAGCAACTCGACTATGAAATTGAAGTGGGCGTAATCATTGGCAAGACCGCTTTCCGCGTCAGCCGTGAAGATGCGCTGGACTACGTGGCCGGTTTGACCATCTTTAATGACCTTTCTGCCCGTGATATCCAGGCCCGTGAGCACTCCAACAAGGTGATCCTGTTGGGTAAGAGTTTTGACGGCTCTTGCCCGCTTGGCCCCTACCTCGTGACCATGGACGAAGTCGGCGACCCCGACAACCTGCACATGGTGTGCCATCTCAATGGTGAGGAACGGCAGAATTCCAGCACCGCCAACATGGTGTACAAGATTGCCGAAATGGTGTCGTGGTGGTCCAATACCACCCTGCAACCGGGCGATGTCCTGACCAGCGGCAGCCCGCCCGGCGTGATCGCCGGGATGAAAAATCCCGTATACCTCAAACCCGGCGATCGCATCGACTGTACTGTTGAAAAGCTGGGCACGTTGACCACCCACATAGTCGAGTGACGTCCCCGTCCCGGCTGAACTTGCACTGCGAGCTGATTCCATGAGCCAAAAAAACCTTGCCGATCACATCGCCCGCGCCGTCGACCAGATTGACCGCGAGCGCCTGGTAACCCTTACCGTCGACCTGACCAATATTCCCAGCCCTACGGGCTTTGAAGGTGATATGGCCAGGGCCGTGCACGAAGTGCTCAAAGGCGTTGGCTTCGATGCCACCCTGCAGCCGATCGGAGATGATCGCTACAACGCCATCGGGCGATTGCAGGGCCAGGGCGGCGGGAAATCCCTGATGTTCAATGGCCATCTGGACACTTCTTTCGGTCCTGAACAGGCGCATCGCGGCATTGGTTACGAGTGCCGTGGCACGGTGATTGACGATGAGTGGATCTACGGCATGGGCAGCTTCAACATGAAAAGCGCCATGGCAACCTACGTAACCGCCGTGGAATCGATTCGCAAGGCCGGAATCCGGCTCGGCGGTGACGTGGTGATTGCGGGAGTTGCCGGTGAGATTGAAAAATCCCCAGTGAACAATTTTGACGGCCCGCAGTACCAGGGCTATGGCGTTGGTACCAAGTTTGCCATCACCCACGGCGCTGTTGCCGACTACTGCATCCTCGGCGAACCCACGAACATGATGCTCATTCCGCGTCACTGCGGCACCACCTGGGTCAAAATCACCGTGCCGGGTCACCTGATCCACACGGCCTGGTCGGACGTAGGAAAAAATGCGATCAACAAGAGCCGCCTGGTCCTGGATGCCATCCACGACTGGATTCCGGCCTATGTCGAAAAACACGCACTGGGCGATTTCCGTCCGCGGGTGAACGTTGCCGCCATTGAAGGCGGCTGGCCGTGGCGCGGGGCACGCACGCCCGATGGTTGCAGCATTTACCTCGACGTGCGCACCTTGCCCGACGAACTGCCGACGAGTGCCTACATGGAAGTGCGCGATATGGTGAATGCAGTCGTTCGCGCGCACCCTCAGCTTGAGGGCACCAAGGTAGAAATATTTGTTTCAGCTCCGGGCACTTCCATTCCGGACGACCACGAACTGGTGCGCACCGTCATTGCCGCGCACACAAACCAGCTGGGTGTGCCTCCGCAAATGGGCACTGAAACCTGGTACAGCGATGCCGCCCACATGAACCGCTACGGCATCCCCACGGTGAACTACGGCTCGGCGGGACGTATCCGCACCGGTGGCGGCGGTTTTTCGACCCACCAGGGAGAACACGTGCACATCGGCGACATGGTGGATATCACCAAGGTCTATATTGAACTGATGCTCAAGCTGTGCGGAGTGGCGGACTGAGCTTGATGGCCTGTAGCAGCATGACGAACCCTGACCAGCGATTTGAATATTCAGCGATTAACCGTCGCCCGAAGTGGGAACTCCCCAACGGTGCGCGTATCGCTGTTTACACCATCGTCAATGTAGAGGAGTGGGATATCAGTAAACCCGTGGCGCGGGAGTACGTCTCATCGCCAGCAGGTGTTGCCACGGTACCCAATGTCCCGAACTGGTCCTGGCACGAGTACGGCATGCGCGTCGGCATCTGGCGCTTGATGGATGCACTCTCCGCGCGCGGTCTGAAAGCCAGTGCGGCCATCAATGCGCGGGTCTGCCTCGGCGCGGGGGAACCGGTAGCACGCGCCATGCGTGATGCCGGTTGGCCCTTTATCGGTCACGGTTATGCACAGGCGGCTTTGCACACCGTGAGCAATCAAGCCGAAGTGATACAGCAGGCCTACGATGTGCTCAAGGAATACAGCGGGGTTGCACCCAGGGGCTGGTTAGGACCGGGTCTGCATGAAACCCTGGAAACACTCGATTACCTGGCCGAAACCGGTTTCAGGTTTGTCTGCGACTGGCCCATGGATGAACATCCCGTGCCCATTCAAACCCGCAGCGGTTCCATGCTGGTGATGCCGTACAACCTGGAATTGAGTGACTTGCCCATGATGGTAGTGCACCAGCATGAATCGCACACCTGGCTGCAACGCCTGACGGATCAGTTTGACCGTCTTTATAAGGAAGGCGCCACCCAGCCCCGGGTGATGTCCATGAGCGTGCACCCATACATCATGGGCGCCCCCCATCGCATCCGGTATTTTGAAGCGGGTTACGATTACATGCTCAAGCACGAGGATGTGTGGTTCACGACAGCGGATGAGATTTATGACTGGTTCATGAGCGGTGATGCCGCCGCTGCGCCAGCGAACCCCACGTCCTCCAAAGGCGGGTAGCACAACAGCGGGCCGCTATAGAACAGGCCGCAAAACAGAAGGATCCGGAAATGAATCAAAAAATACGTGCAGACCAGGTTTGGATCAGCCCCCTGAACCAGCATGAGCATGTCCAGGGTGGTTTTGACCGCAGCCGCACCGTGCGCTTTTATGACACGACGCTGCGCGATGGCGAGCAGGCCATTGGTGTCGTGTTCACTGCACAGGAAAAATTCGACATTGCGTGCAAACTGGACGCCCTTGGAGTGGGCCGCATCGAGTCGGGCTTCCCGCGGGTTTCCGAGGAAGACACCCTGGCCGTGCGGCGTATGCTCGACGCCGGTTTTGCGGCGGAGATCTGGGGCTTCGCGCGCTGCGTGATCGCCGATCTCGACGCACACATTGAGCTCGGCACCGAACAGGTGCTGGTCGAGATCTCCACCAGCGAGGTCAAAATGAAGGCTTACGGTTTTACTCGCGATGGAGTCAAGGAGCGGATCAAAAACGCCGTGACGCACGCCCGGGAACATGACATGCGGGTGAATTTCTTTGCCGTCGACGCCACGCGTTCGGACCAGTCCTTCCTCAAGGATGTGTACAGCCTCGCCCTGGAGGCCGGAGCAGAAGAAGTTTCGGTGGTCGACACCATTGGGGCACTGGCGCCGGAGGCTGTTGAAGCCATGATCCGGGACATCGCTGCTCATGTCGGCGCCCACGTTCCGATCCATTGGCATGGACACAACGATTTTGGTCTTGCCACCTCTTCCGCGATTGCCGCGGTGCGTGGCGGCGCCCACTGGATCCAGGGCACCATCAATGGCATGGGTGAACGTGCCGGCAATGCCGACATCTGTGAGGTTGCCCTGGCCTTGCAGTGCTTGTACAACATGCCCGTGGAACTGGACTTGAGCAAAGCTCGCGAAGTATCCCGCATGGTCAGAAAAGCCGGGGGTTACCAGGTTGATGGCTGGAAACCGGTGGTAGGTGAAAACCTGTTTGTGCGTGAAAGCGGAGCGGTCGCCAGCCAGTTTCATATCCCGGAGGCGATTGAGCCTTACTCGGCGGATATCGTGGCCGCCCAGCGCCGCATTGTGCTGGGCAAGAAAAGTGGCCTCGACAGCATTCGCCTCAAAGCCGTGGAACTGGGTCTGGAAATCCCGGCGGAAAGAGTGCCCGCCATACTCTCCAGGGTCAAAGCCCTGGGTACCCAGTCGCAGCGACTGGTAAGCGACGATGAATTCCGGCAAATCACGGTACAGTGCTCAACTGAGTAAGTAATGGCCTGTAACAGAGAAATCGAAAGCAGCTCGCTCGGTCTGGCGGCGCCTGGCTTGGTCTTCACTCGGCCGATAGCTATGGCTATCAACCTCGCTCCAGACCGGCGCCAACCACCGCCATTCCTTCGCGATCCCTCTTCCGCTTCCTCTGTTACAGGCCACCAGGCCCCCATGACTTACGGCAAGGTTTTACGGAAACACAATGAGTTACAATTAACTCGCAGCGCCGACAGGGAAGCCAGATTAGCTGACGAGCGGTTGGGATGTTTAACCCGGAGTGTGGTCGAACGATCATAACCAGGACAGAAGCGGACCCATGCATATTTTTGACATCTATCATCACCCCAAATACGGCGACGAAGCCGTGCGGCGTGGTTTTTCCTGGCTGGCCTTTCTGGTACCCTCCGTCTGGGCGGTTCGTCGGGGCCTGGGCTGGACTACCCTGTTCCTGGTTGCTGCCTCCACCTTGATGTTTGATGTCGCCGAGCTGGCCAGCCTGCTGGCTAACTGGCCGATGCTGCAAATCCCTGTGTTACTGGTGATGGTCGTGGTGGTCGGAATTCTGCCCGGTTTTGCCGGCTACCGATGGCACGCAGCCCACCTGCGCGAAGAGCACTTCCAGCACAAATGCACCATTGTCGCCGACGGACGCCGTCAGGCCATCAAAGCTGCCAACGACGACAACTTCGTCACCGAGATTCGCATCGCTTCGATGTGATATTTGGGGTCAGAGTAAATACTCCTGGCACCCGGTCCAAATTTACTGGTGGTTTTTACTCTGACCCCAAGAGTCCTGACCCCAAGAGTCCCGGTACCTCAAGTTACTACATCTACCTCAAGTGATTTCGAGGAAAAATTTCCGCGGGAACGTCCGAATTAATGAAGTCAGAGTACCGTGTCAAAGCAAATTGGATACCCACAACTTTTGAGCAGTTTGTGGGTGTCCGGGTTTTTCACACAACTGTCCGCGGGCGAGGATTGGCTGCTGCTCGTGTACCCCAAGTCCGCTAGGGACAACATTCCAAGCCACTTGCTTAGGGCAATTCGAGGGGAAATTGAGAATGGCTAATCGTACTAAGACAAAAGATGCGACCTCCGGTGAAGATATTGGTCGCAAGTTCCTGCAAACTGTTCGTGAGATGAAGGCGGCAAAGCGCGGGCGTGTCACGTCTGTTGAGGTGAACGAAGTATCGCAAGCTCAGTTTGCGGAGGTGCTGGGAATATCCATGCGAACACTTCAAGAGCGGGAGCAAGGGCGTAGGGCGCCATCGGGTGCTGCACAGTCGTCTATCCGCATCGCGAAACGTCATCCCGAGGTAGTGCGAGCAGCGCTCTCGTGAAGGCATGGTCGAACACCGCGCTGCAGCGGATTTGCTAACGTTTGAGGATTACCGGCTCGCAAGAAGGGGCCGTGTAGTGGTCTACTAAATCCGG
>JANLTO010000090.1:0-3859 GCA_031362985.1 Lysobacterales bacterium
GGCAACCTGGATATCACCCACTATGCCGCGCCGCCGCTAAGGCAAAAAGGCATCAGGGTGGAGAATGCTGCACAGTTGGTGCAGGAACTGAAAAACCGGGGGCTGTTATGAACAGGATTCTGATCGTGGCAGAGCATGATGGCGGCACGCTGAACCTGAGCACGGCCAAATGCGTGAGCTGTGCCAAGGCAATAGGCGGCGACATCGATGTCGTCCTGTTGGGGCAAAACCATGATGCTGCCGCCAGCGAGGCAGCCGTCCTTGACGGAGTGACTCGTGTACTGGTGATCTCCGCGGAACACCTGGCCCAGCCGCTGGCAGTCAACTGGGCGCCGGAAGTCCTTGCACTTGCCACCGATTACACGCATGTGCTTGGGCCTTCCACCACCATGGGAAAAGACCTCATGCCGAGAGTCGCTGCCCTGGCCGGTGTGAACCAGTTCAGCGACGTGATGGAGGTTATGAGCCCACAGTCGTTCAGACGACCAATCTATGCCGGCAACGCCATCATCGAAGTCAAAGCTCCAGCGGGCCAAAAAATCGTGATGACAGTGCGCACTGCCAGTTGGCCTGCCGCGACAGGCGGGGCAAGCGCGGTCGTTGAGCAACGCGCTGCCAGCGGAAGTGCGGCCAGCCACAGCCGCTACGTCGGGCTGAATTCAGCCGGCGGCGAACGCCCAGACCTGCAAAGCGCCACCCGGGTTGTATCCGGTGGCCGGGCACTGGGCAGTGCCGAGGGATTCGCCTTGATTTACCGGCTGGCCGAAAAGCTCGGGGCGGGGGTTGGCGCCTCGCGCGCCGCCGTGGATGCAGGGTATGTGCCCAGCGACATGCAAGTGGGTCAAACTGGCAAGATTATTTCTCCCGACCTGTACCTTGCTTTTGGCATATCCGGAGCAATCCAGCACATCACGGGAATCAAGGATTCACGCACCATCGTCGCGGTGAATAAGGATGCCGAGGCACCAATTTTTGAATTAGCCGATATTGGCCTGGTGGGTGATCTGTTTACCGTGATCCCGGAGATCGAGGCATTGCTCGGCTGATCCAGCCCGGGCCTTGCATGCTAATGTCCGATCCCATCTGGTCTCCAGGCCCGGCCCGACGGCAAACCGCCAACATCAGGCGGTTTATTGATCTCCTGCAATCCGAACTCGACCCCGCTATCAAGGACTACTGGGATCTGCATCACTTTTCCCTGGATCAACCGGGGCCCTTCTGGCGCGCAGTATGGGATTTTTGCGCCGTAGTCGGCACTCCCGGAGCCAAGACCCTGGAGCTGGCCAGCGATTTGCAGCCAACTGATCTTCAAACTGCCCGGTGGTTCCCGGGAGCGCAACTGAATTTCGCCGAGAACCTGCTGAAGTTCCGTGATGAGCAGCCGGCCATCGTGTTCCGTTCGGAAACCGGAACGGGAAGCGAGATATCTTATGCCGGGCTCTACCAGGCAGTTGCTCACACTGCTGCTGCGCTGAGGGCAAGAGGCGTGGGCGTGGGTGACCGGGTGGCCGGATTCATGCCGAACCTGCCTGAAACCGTAATCGCCATGCTGGCTGCCACGAGTATTGGCGCCGTGTGGTCGTCCTGCTCGCCGGACTTCGGTATTGCCGGCGTGGTCGATCGTTTTGGACAAATAGAACCCAAAGTGCTGTTCTGCGCCGCAGCCTACAGTTATGGCGGCAAGACTCACGATTGCATGGAAAAAATTGCCGGTATCGCCGGGTCAGTCAGTTCCATTGAACACGTGGTGGTTGTGCCGTACATGAATCCGAACGCGGACCTTTCCGCGGTTCCCATAGCCGTTTGGTTCGCGGATTTCGTGGACACCTCTGTTAAAGAAATCGAGTTTGAGCGCCTGCCGTTCAATCATGCGGTGTACATCCTGTTCTCATCCGGTACTACCGGTGTACCCAAATGCATAGTCCACGGCGCTGGCGGAACTCTGCTGCAGCACATGAAAGAACTCGTGTTGCACAGCAACGTTCGCCGCTCCGACCGGATTTGTTATTTCACCACTTGCGGCTGGATGATGTGGAACTGGCTGGTGAGCAGCCTCGCGACGGGAGCCAGTGTCGTTTTGTTCGATGGTTCGCCGTTTTATCCCGGACCTGCCGCCATGTTCGACCTGGTCGATGAACTCGACATCTCGATCCTCGGGACCGGCGCCAAGTCTATTTCTGCCTGGGAGAAATCGGGCATCAAGCCGCGTGAATCGCACCAGCTCAAATCGCTGGTGACCCTCCTTTCCACTGGCTCACCGCTGGCGCCGGAAGGCTTCGACTACGTCTACCGGGACATCAAGACCAACCTCTGCCTGGCGTCGATATCCGGTGGTACGGATATTGTTTCCTGCTTCATCCTGGGCTGCCCCATCCTGCCCGTTTACCGGGGCGAGCTGCAGTGCCCGGGACTGGGTATGGCGGTGGAGATCCTTCGTGAAGATGGCAGCGTTGCAGACGTGGATGAAACCGGTGAGCTCTGCTGCAGCCAGGCATTCCCTTCAATGCCCGTATTTTTCTGGGGCGATGCAGATGGCAGCAAATATCGCTCGGCCTACTTCGAAAAATTTTCCGGCACCTGGTCGCACGGTGACTTCGCCAAAAAAACCGCAAATCATGGCTACATCATCCAGGGTCGTTCCGATGCAACGTTAAACCCGGGTGGCGTCCGCATTGGCACGGCTGAAATATATCGCCAGGTCGAAAAACTGGACCAGGTGTTGGAGAGCATTTGCGTTGGTCAGGACTGGGACAACGATGTGCGCGTGGTGTTGTTTGTAAAACTGCGCGAAGGTGTCCGCCTGGATGAGGCGCTGCAAAATGAGATCCGCAAACTAATCCGGCAGAACACCACCCCAAGGCACGTGCCGGCGAAAATCATCCAGGTCGGCGACATTCCCCGGACCATCAGCGGCAAGATCGTGGAGTTGGCTGTGCGCAATGTCATTCATGGCCAGCCGGTCAGCAACCAGGATGCGCTGGCCAATCCGCAGGCGCTGGAATTGTACCGGGACCTGCCGCAACTGGGGTCAGAGTAAAAACTCGCTTTGCGTCGAAATTTCAACCACAGATTGGATCAATATTGAATGCAAATCAACATTCTGGGACCGCCAAATTTCCCAGAAGCTAGCAGAATACCGTTGGTTCACCGACTGGGCCCACTTTGAAGAGCCCAAGGAAATGTAGAACTATTGCTAAAAAATGCACAATGCAATGCTCTGGATGTGGTTCTTTCACAGGAATGGTCTGCCCTGGCCTTAAATTGATGAACAAACCTTTAAAGCAGATAATGAAAACAAGAGGTAGTGATTCTGCATTGGGGTGTGAATGCCGTGAAATCCACAAAGCGAAGTGACGGCTCAACACCAAAGCCGGAACCCGCATCGAATTCAGCTCCGGCGAGCGATACGTTGCCAAGCTTAAGTGGCTGGGCGCCGAAAGCGCACCAAGCGGTAACCAGCATAGGGATGCAGGATATCGGCGCGGACGAGACGGCGGAAATTCTGAAGCGGAAAGGGGCGAACAACGCTCCGGCGACGGAGAAGATAATGGAGCGTCACCCCGACCTGAACCACCTACTCCGCACGGAGACCGTGTTTCATGGGTTGCTGCTCCAGCTCCAATTGATCCGGCCGGACCTGCATCGGCGGCTTGGAAAGGCTGCGCTGAGAATATCTACGAAGGAACGATTTAGGGAGTTCAGGAGCAGATTGAATGCGATCACCGATGCCAATCAGGAGCCCCGATTGGACAATGGTGTGGTGTTTGAGGAACTTCTGGTCGCTAGTACGGCGGACGCCTTTCACGACGAAACATTTCTCCAAAACTTGTCACAAAAGGGCGCTGACAAATTTCGTCAG
>JANLTO010000100.1:0-21085 GCA_031362985.1 Lysobacterales bacterium
CAGGTATCAACCATGGTGCCGGCGCCCACGTGCGCGCCGATGTTGACATAGCTAGGCATCAGCACCGCATCACGGCCGATAAATGCTCCGCGGCGCACCGTGGCGGGCGGCACAATGCGCGCCCCGGTGTGGGCAATTTCACCGGCTGAATCACCACTCCAGCGCAGGGGAACCTTGTCATAGAACCGGGTGAACCCGCCGGCCATTACTTCGCAGCCTGATATGCGGAAATAAATCAGAATGGCTTTTTTCAGCCACTCATTGACTGTCCATACGGTACTGGCGCCACAGGCAGGTTCCGCCACGCGCAGCTCACCCCGTTCCAACAGGTCCAGGCAGTCCTCGATGCAAACCTTCAGGTCGGCCGGGGCGTTGGCGGGAGACAGCGTACTGCGTTGTTCCCATGCCGACTCGAGCAATGATTTCATGGCATTCAAATTGGTGGGCGAATCGGTGGGCGATGGCATGTTACTTATCCGTTCTCCAGGAATTGCTTGATGGAATCGGCCAGCGCAAGTTGCGCCTCGGGAGTTAGCGCCTGGTGCAGTGCGTCGCTCACCAGGAAAGTATCTTCCACCCGTTCACCAAAGGTCGCAATGCGCGCATCGTGTATCTGTACGTCCTCTTTTACCATGGCTGCCGCCACGCGCGACAGTAAGCCAGGGCGGTCGTGGCATTCCAATTCGAGAATGGTTCCCAGGTTTTCGGGATCGGGCTCGAAACGAATCTGCGGATCAGAAACAAAGTGCCGCAAACGTCGTGGCATGGCGCGTTTCATCAGCGGCCTGACCTCTGCATCCGTCGTTGCCAACTTTAAGCGCGTGACCAGCTCCGCAGCATCCTCGGAATTAAGAACATTGTCCTGCCGGTCCATGAGTTGAAACAAATCGAAGCTGCGCCCGTCGCGGGTGGTAAGGATGCGGGCGCCAAGGACATTGAATCCCATTTCATCCAGCACCGCAGTGATCGACGCAAACAAGCCGTCATGGTCGGGGACCGATACCAGCAGTTCGGACACCCCGTGCGGTTGCACACCGCGCACCGCAATGTAGGCTTGCAGCGCCGGTCGGGTTTCCCCATCCCGCTTGTTGTACTCGTGCTCACCATGAATAACTACCTCAGTGGCCCATTCCAACTGGTCCGCCGACAAGCGCAGGAACGCATGCTCCGGCAAAGTGTGCCACATGTGCCCGATGGCAGTTGGCGACAACTCGCGTTTGAGCAGGCGACTCAGTGCGCTCGACCTCGTTTCCCGAATCGCGGTGGCCCGTTGCAACGGGTTGTCGAGGCCGCGGCGCAGCGCCGCCCCGGTTTGCAACAGCAAGTCCCACAACAAGCCGTTTTTCCAGTTATTCCACAATTGCGGACTGGTTCCGGCAATGTCTGCAATGGTCAGCAGGTAGAGATAATCCAGGTAGCGGGTATTGCCCACACTCGCGGCAAACTCCTGGATAGTCGCCGGGTCGGTGAGATCTTTGCGCTGGGCGGTTCGCGACATCAACAGGTGCTGCTGGATCAGCCAGACAATCATTTCGACATCGGCGGGGTCCAGGTCCAGTTTTGCGCAGAACTCACGTGCATCCACCGCACCCAGTTGTGAATGGTCACCACCCCGGCCCTTGGCAATATCATGAAACAAGGCAGCGAGGTACAGCAGTTCCGGCCGTTCGATACGTTTGAAAACAGACAAACAATGCGGGAAGCGTTCGCGATATTTGCCATAGGCGAAGCGCCTCAGGTTACGCACCACGAACAAGGTATGCTGATCCACCGTGTACACGTGGAACAGGTCGTACTGCATGCGTCCGACGATGTTGCCAAAAGCGGGAATGAATTCTGCCAGCAATCCGTAGCGGTTCATGCGTTGCAGTTGCGTATACACCCCTTCCGGTTTGCGCAACAGTTCCAGAAACAGAGCATTAACGGTCTTATCCTGCCGGAATTCATCGTCAACAAGGTAGAGGTTGTCTCGCACCAGGCGGATTGTTGAAGCCCCGACTCCGCGCAGATCCTCGTGCTGCGCCAGCAGCACAAACATTTCCATCAAGGCTGCCGGCCGGCGCAGGAAAACAGCATCATCGCGGATTTCGAGGAAGCCGTGCCGAACCTGGAATTCTTCGCCCAGAGCGTGCACTTCGTCGTCTTCCGAATACAACAGGGCTTCCTGAAATAACTGCAGCAGACGTTCATTAAGCCGCTCAAGTTGCATCACGGTGCGGTAGTAGGCCTGCATGAATTGTTCCACTGCCAGGTTGGCATCCCGGTCGGAATAACCCAACCGTTGCGCCACCTGCCGCTGATAGTCGAACAGCAAACGATCTTCAGCGCGACCCGCGAGCAGGTGCAAGGCATAGCGTACGCGCCACAGGAAACGCTGGTCGTTCACCAGGTCCGTGTATTCGGTCTCGCTGAGAAAGCCGTTTTCCACCAGGCCGTGCAGGGTCTGGGCCCCAAAATGGCGCCGGGCAACCCACGCAATCATTTGTATGTCGCGCAGTCCGCCCGGGCCTTCCTTGATATTGGGCTCGAGGTTATAGGCGGTTTCATGGAAACGCGCATGGCGTTGGTGTTGCTCGGCAAACTTCGCCGCGAAGAACTCTGCTGCCGTCCACATATGTTCGATAGACAACTCAGCCTGCATGTGCCGGAAAAGCTTCGCAGGGCCATCCAGTAATCGTCCTTCCATCAAGGTCGTGGCCGTGGTTACGTCGCTCGCGGATTCTTCCTTGCACTGGGCAATGGTGCGCACGCTGTGGCCCAGGTAAAAACCGGCATCCCATAGCAACTGGATAAAACACTCCACTGCTTCGCGCGGCAGGTTTTCGGCCACGGCGTCATCCAGCAGAATGAGTAAATCAACATCCGAATGGGGGTGCAATTCGCCGCGGCCAAAACCGCCAACTGCTACCAGGCAGATTTCGATCGGGTGCGGCATGATGCGATGCCAGGCCAACAGCAGGAGCTGCTCTACCACCCATGCACGGGCATGGACCAGCTGGACCACGTCCTCACCCGCCCACAGTCGCGTAGCAAGGCGCTCATCGGCATTCTGCAACGAGCTGCGGATCAGATCGCGCAGCTGGCTCGTTTGGTCCTTGCCGGCGCCGGAAAGGTCCAGTGCCTGCTCAATCTGGCGGCAGGCCAGATCAACCGCTCGCAAGGTAGCAGGGTCGAGACATCCCCGCGACGCTTGCGGGGCCGCAAGCCGTTCGTACATGGTCAAAGAGGGTCGTCGGGAAGACGTGTGAGCACATCAAATCCGTCTTCGGTCACCGCCAACGTGTGCTCCCACTGCGCGGACAAGCTGCGATCCCTGGTCACTACCGTCCATCCGTCCGACAGGAGCTTGGTGTCACGCTTACCCAGGTTAACCATAGGTTCAATGGTGAACACCATCCCAGGCACCAGCATTTCTGCCGTTCCCGGGCTTCCGAAGTGCAGGATCTGCGGGTCTTCGTGAAAGACCCTGCCGATTCCATGGCCGCAGTATTCCCGCACGACCGACGCGCCTTGCCCTTCAGCGTAAGTCTGGATCGCATATCCGATATCACCCAGGCGCACGCCGGGCTTGACCATTTCAATGCCCCTTACCATGGACTGATAGGCGATGTCCGCTATACGCTGCCCCTTTATGGTAGGTGCGCCAACATGGAACATCTTGCTGGTGTCACCATGCCAACCGTTCTTGATCACGGTGATATCGATATTGATGATGTCCCCGTCCCGCAGAACCTTGTCACCTGGAATCCCATGGCAAATAACGTGATTGACCGAGGTACAAATAGACTTGGGAAATCCGCGGTAATTCAACGGCGCGGGAATAGCCTGCTGGTGCCCGGTAATGTATTCATGACAAATTACATCCAGTTCACCGGTGGTAATACCTGGCTGGACGTAAGCGCCTATCATGCGCAATACACTGGCAGCCAGGTGGCCGGCCACGCGCATTTGCTCAATTTCGTCCTTGCTTTTTAGTGTAATTGCCATGGTTTCCGAGATTCAAATTGAAGGGAGAGCCTCTTGTGAAGACCGAAAAAAGAGACTTATTGTACATGCCTTTTGCCCCATGACTATGCGCTTGTCGGCTGGGATAATGGCCACGCAGAGCGCGCAAGCCGGGCGCGTGCACTTACGAACAGGCGCGGGCGAACCCATAGTCATGAATATCCGGAACCTACTGGAACAGGCAGCACTGAAACTATCGGCTTCGCAACCTGACTCAGCACGAGTGGATGCCGAAATACTTCTGTGCCACGTCCTGGACGTGCCGCGTTCATTTGTCTACGCCAACACAGAATGGGTGCCTTCCGGACGACACCAGCAGGAGTTTCTGCGCATGGTAAGTGAACGTAGCCATGGCACCCCCATTGCTTATCTGACCGGAACACGATCTTTCTGGTCGCTGGAATTGACCGTGAATCCGGATGTGCTGATTCCGCGGCCTGAAACCGAACTATTGGTTGAAACTGCTCTGGGCCTGATTCCTGCCGACACAGTTCAACGGGTTGTTGATCTCGGAACCGGCAGCGGCGCCATTGCACTGTCTTTGGCAAAGGAACGCCCCTCGTGGGAAGTTCACGCCACCGATCTGAGTGCTCAAGCCCTTGCGGTAGCCAAAGAAAATGCCCGGTGGAATCGCCTGGAGCGAATACAGTTTCACCAGGGTTCCTGGGCAGAACCCCTCGCCGGGAAATTCGACCTGATCGTAAGCAACCCACCCTACGTGGCGCAGCATGATGAGCACTTGCATCAGGGCGACTGTCGCTTCGAACCCCGCATGGCTTTGACGCCCGGGGGCGATGGCCTGGATGCTTTGAGACAGATCGTAAAGCAGTCGCGCACGCTGCTGAATCCCGGCGGATGGCTATTGCTGGAACATGGATATAACCAGGGCGCTGCGGTTCTCTCCCTGCTGAATTCGGCAGGTTACACGGAAATCCGCTCCCTGCGTGACCTGGCAGGCATTGAGCGGGTGTGTTGCGGAAGGGCCTACTGAAAACTGGAAAGCCGGAAACCAAAAGACCGGCAATCCCGCCGGTCCGTTGGTTTAAAGCGCCTGTGTGTTCTGGGATACACTTTACCTATTCTGTAAAGTAATGTCAATTTGCGTCAATGACGTTCTTTACATCGGCGCAAAGCGCCTGACAGCTGCAAGCCCGGCACCCAGCATCACCGCAATCATCATCACCAGGCCGTACCGGTTGAGCATGTCTATGCGCTTCACCACCTTGGTATTGACGATGGTGCATTCAGCATCTTGCCCGGGCACCAGGAGTAGCTCCCGGCAATCTGCGACATCGGCAATAAAAGTCTCCAACTCGACTTCCTGCACGCTGCAAAACAATCCGTTTACGGGCACATCGGTGACCTCCCAACTTTCTGTCCTGTCGATGTTGATGAAACGCGGCTCGAATTGATCTTGTGAGCCGCACCTGAGATGAATCTCGGAGTTCTCTTCATCACCCGCGGCGCCTATCCATTTCTTGTAAACCCGAACACTGACGGTGGCCCTTTCCGTCGAGCCCTGCTCCCGCCCTGCAACAGCAGCCCAAACAGGCATGCTTAACACCCACGCACAGACCGAGGAAAATACGATTGTCAGGATTCGTTGCCGTGGGCTCATTTATCAATCCCAAAAAAAATCCCCGCGGTGCAGTGCAGCCGCGGGGATTCTTGTTCGTGTTACTTAACCTGGCCTAAACATCAGACCAGAAAGGTCAGACCAAGCGACGGAACCCAACAAAGCCGACACCCAACATCAGCAGTGCCATGATCGCCATGCCGTACTGGCTCAGCGTCGGGATGCCTTCGAAGAAGACCGTGTTGGTAACGGTGCATTCGTTATCGCCTGCGCCATCGAGCTGAACATTAATGTCGCCCCAGTCATCACAGTCCTCGGCGTCCACTTCAACGGCGCTGTCGGCCACATATTCATCTACGTAGCAGTCCGTACCGCCATCCCAGTCAGGCACAACGTCTGCAGTGTACGGCTCGTCTGAGGTGCCATTAGATGTGCCAGAGTACAGGGTCTTGTACCAGGAATCCCCGTAGTAATAGGAACAATCGTCATAGTAGTCGCTCTTCCCGCAAGTCTGGCCGCCTTCGATTTCGCCTGCGCAAACCAAGGTCAACGTGTAGTACGGATCAATCTGGTCGCCACCTGTGCCGTCAATCACCCAGTCTTTGTTGACCGTTACTTGTACCGGGATTGGGGTGTTGGTGACTGTGCACTCATATGCGGCGCCCTCATCAATTGCTTCCCATGAGCAATCAGAAGCATCTGACGTGTAACCGGTGGTTTCCCCTTCAGTCACCCAGCAATCCATTGCGCCAGACTCGAAGTCTTCCACGATGAACGTCACATCTTGGGTATTGCTGATGCTCTGCGACTGGGTAATCGGCAAACCGGTATTACAATCAAGGGTTACCTCAACTGATGCGGTGTTGTCATCGACAAAATCCTTCGCTACATTGAATGTTGCCTGAGTGGTCTGCGCCAGAGCCAGGCCGGGTAACAGCAGCGCCGCCAGCAGAGTTATGATGATGCGTTTGAAATTCATTTTGTTCTCCATAAATTTTACGGGTCAGGTTTTACGGGTCTGGGCTGCCTTCTGTTACCACCACTGCAACACGGGCGGGCGCCATCGTTACTCCACTATCGAGTTGAGAGACCCAGGTATCCGGTTTGATCCAATACCCGTGCAACGAAATCCCAACCCGTTGCAGGCGATTATCCATTGATTGTCAAATTGTGTCAATTTGTTTGTACGGCTATGCTGTTTGCGATGCCTGGAATAACTGCGGATTTTTACTCTTTAGCACTCAATCTGACCGCCTGGAATTAGCCTTTACCTGTTGCCAAAGCTCCTCCATATCGACCAGGCTCATCAATTCCAGACCTTGCGTGCTGCCCGCTAACTGTTCCATTCCCCGGAAACGCCCTTCAAACTTGTCGTTGGCACGGCGCAAGGCCTTGGCCGGGTTAATCTGCAATTGGCGTGCGAGATTCGTTACGACAAACAACAGATCGCCAAGCTCATCTTCAATGTGGTCCTGGTCACCACTGGCCATGGCTTCGAGCAATTCGGCAGTTTCTTCCTGCAGTTTTTCCAGCACCGGACTGGGTGATGCCCAGTCAAATCCAACACGGGCAGCGCGTTCCTGCAAAGTGATGGAACATTGCAGTTCAGTCATGTCACGTGGTATTCCGTCCATCAGGCTGGCTTCGCCCCCCTGCTTCTGCATGCTGCCTGACACGTCCTGGCTGCCGTCCTCCCTGTGCAGGATGGCCGACCCGACTTTCCTTTTGGCTTTCTTCATAAGTGGCATGAAACCGTTTCGCCGGGTCAGGGTCAGGAGCCCGGTACTTCCAGGTAGATTACGGTTCCGCCCCAGTCTCCCCTGGAAATTTCAATCTTGCCCCCGTAGGCGGTAATCAGTTCAAGAACAATAGCAAGCCCAAGGCCATAACCTTCCTCACGCTCGTCCCCACGCACGCCCCTTTTGAGCAAGACCGGCCATTGTGACGGGTCAATTCCTGCGCCATCGTCCTCTACGCTTAGCCACAAACCCCCACGGGTCACGGTGGAGTCGACGGCAGCGGCGCTTATCCGAACTTTGGATCGCCCATACTTGAATGCATTGTCCAGTACATTCCCCATCAACTCGAGCAGATCACGCTGCTCTCCGAAAAACTGCAATTCTGCCGGGATACTCACGTCTACCGAAATCTGCTTGTGGGCATAGACTTTCTGCAGGCTGGCCACTATGCGCTGCACCTGGGGCTCCACAGCAACGGGTCGCGCCATGGTGCGCCGGGCAGACAGTGCCGCGCGTTGCAAGCGGGTGGCAACCAGCTGGGTCATTTCATCAACGGCCTTGCGCATCGAGATTTGCGCCGCCGGGCCGTCGATTTCCAGACCGGCGCGCAAGATCGCCAGGGGCGTCTTCAAGCTGTGCGCGAGGGAGTCCAATGCGTTGCGATAGCGCTGCTGGTTGGCCTTCTCCGTCTCCAGCAATTTGTTCACATTCCGCGCCAGCGGTTCAATTTCGCGCGGATAGTTGCCTTCCAACCGCGGCGCCAGCCCCGACTCAACCCGCACCACGTCACCTGCTACTTTTTGCAGGGGCCTGAACCCAAGGTAAATCAGCATGAACTGCGCCAGCAGCAGGATGGCTCCTGCACTACCCAACGCCCGCCATAAGCCGAGGCGAAATGCGCTGGTAAGGCGGTCGATTTCGCCGGGATCAACCAACACGGAAACAGTGAAAGGAACGACCGCCCCGTCAGGTTTTTGCCATGCCACGCCATACTGGTAGGTAAAAAAACCCAGTTCCGCAGCGGGCTCGGAAAAGCGCGATTCGGCTGCCGGAACGGCGCCCATTTCAGGCAGTTCTATACCGAGGCTGGATGGTGAATTCCAGTGGCCGGTAGCTCCATGCACATGGATGTAAATCCCTGAACCCGGTTGACTCAACCTCGGGTCACCCAGATTATCACTAAACTTCAACGCACCCGTGCTATCAAGCTCGGCGGCGGCCAGGGCCAGGTAGACATAAGACTCCATGCGGGACCCCAAAGCCGAAACGGAGCTGCGGTGATTAGCCGAGTCGAGCGCGAAACCGACCAGGCCTAATGCGAGCAGTAGCACAACACTGGCAATGAGAGCCATGCGCCAACGCAGGGAAAATGGCCTGGGTCTCGGCTTTGGCGCTGGCTCTGGCCTTGGCTCTGGCTTTGGGCGAGGGGCTGTATCCACCGATGTGTCAGTGAAGCCCACTTTTGTCGCCCCCGCCTTCCTTATCAGGTGACAGGGTCAGGCGGTAACCGCGTCCACGCAAAGTTTCTATCGGGTTGAGCAAACCGTCCGGATCGAGCTTGCGGCGCAGGCGACCAATGAAAACCTCAATGACATTGCTGTCGCGTTCTGCGTCTTCTTCGTAAATGTGTTCGGTCAATTCGGACTTTGTGACCACATGGTCGGTGTGCATGACCAGATATTGCAGGACTTTGAATTCGAAGGTGGTGAGTTCAATTTCCCGCCCCTGCATGGAAACGCGCTGCGTGGACATATCCATAGCCAGGGGCCCGACATTCACTTCGGGCCTGGCATGGCCGGCAGCACGGCGAATCAAGGCATTGACACGCGCCATCAATTCTTCATTGTGAAACGGCTTGGTCAGGTAGTCGTCGGCTCCAGCCTCCAGGCCCTCTACCTTGTCTTTCCAGTCGGTGCGCGCGGTCAGGACCAGGATGGGGAAATCATGACCTGAAGCGCGCAGGCGCCTGATCAGCTCCAGGCCGGGAATTTCAGGCAAACCAAGGTCGATGATGGCGAGGTCAACCGGAAGCTCCTCACCGAAATACAAGCCTTCGCGGCCACCCGCGGAAGCGTCAACCACAAACCCCGCAGCACGAAATTGGGCACAAAGGGTTTCGCGCAAATCAGCATCGTCTTCTACGATGAGGATGCGCATTCCGGCAAACCTAGTTATTGCGCACAGTGATACGGACAGTCTTAACCACGCCATCCTTGGTCAGGAGCTTGATCACGTGCACTTGCTGCCCGCCGGACTCTTCCGTATGTGCTGACAGCACCTTGGCGTCATACTGGTCGGCTGCTTGCTGCGCAGCCTGGTCCAGGCTTTGCGCAAATACCGTCAGAGGCAACATGACAGTCAGCAGCAGGGCCAGAAAGAATTGATACGCTCGTTTCAACAACACCAGATCTCCACTCAATTGGGGACTATTCTAGGGCATGTTCATGAACACCCACTGAATCATCGTCAGTATATTTCTGCCACCATGCAACGCAGGCTGCCGCCCGCTTTTTCAATCTCATCAAGTTTGTGTGAATGGATGCGGAAACCCCACGACTCCAGCAATCCCCTGCTGCGTCGCTGCAGCGCGTCTGCTGCGGTCTGACTCATGAACAGGTCCTTGTAGGTCAGGGCGATGCAGTTGCCGGCAAATGCCTGCTTTTCAGCATCGTCCAGATACAGGATACGGTCGGGGTAAATGGCGTCGAGGGCGCGAACGATCTTGGGATCTGCAATGGATTCCGGGTGCACTACACAGGCACGACCGGCCAGAACCGACATAACGACATTGGTGTGATACTCGCCCGGCACCAGGTCAAAGTACAAAGTATGGCGCAAGTTGAAAGCAGCGTGCATGGCCGCCAGGCCGGCTTCATCCACCCGACCGGACATGCCGCAAAATCCCAGCCTGCGTAAACGGTCGATGACTAGCGGCCCGGTCAACTCAGCCACACAATCCTCCACAGAAAGATCGTACTCCTGGTAACCCTGGCCACGGAAATAGCTGCGAATGCCCTGGTGCTGCGCTTCTTTCTGCCGGCTGGGGTGCAGCATGCGTCCTATTACGAAACGCCCCGGGGAGGTACCAAAAACATTGTTCGGAAAAACGTCTTCAGGCGTGTTGGGATCACCCGCAAAACTCTTCACCGGAATGCCGGCTCCACGAATCGCCTGCACCAGGCCAAGATACTGCTCCAGCGCGCGATCCTGATCTATGCCCGCAGCGGGATGCATGTATCGGTTGTCACTGGCCGAATCTGTGCTGAAGCGAAAGTTGACCGGCTCAACCATGAACACGCCTTTGGGAACGGCCGGCGAATTTGCAGGCACTTTGTCATCGCGCAGGGCCTCCATTATTTGTCGTGGATCCGAGGAAATCATGGCGGGTTCTTCACGCAGCATCCTTCTGCAGGGCCATTGCGGCTTGCATCTGTTCCATGGCTTTCAGCAGTAAACGGCTGTTGGCATCTTGCTGGTGCGCATGCTCCGAAATGTAACGGCGCCAACTCCGCGCCCCGGCCAGACCCTGAAACAGGCCCAGTACGTGGCGGCTGATATGCTTCACCGGCACGGAGCGGGCTTGCTGCAGTTCAATGTAGCGGCTCATCGCCAGTACTGCGGCGGTGCGGTCAGCTACGCCGCGCTGGCCGTTGAGGGCGATGTGGCAGTCACTCAGCATCCAGGGGTTATGGTATGCGGCCCGCCCCAGCATCACGCCGTCAACCCGCGCAAGATGCGCAACAGCCTCCGCTGCGCTCGCTACCCCACCATTGAGAATGATGGTCAGTTGCGGGCACTCCTGTTTGAGGCGATAAACCCAGTCATAGCGCAGCTCGGGAACATCGCGATTTTCCTTTGGGCTAAGGCCTGACAACCATGCCTTGCGCGCGTGCACAGCAAAAACAGTGCAACCGGATTGTGCCACGCAGTGGACAAAATCACTGAAATATTCGTAGCTATCGAGCTCGTCCACTCCCAGGCGGGTCTTGACCGTTACCGGAATCCCAACGGCGGCAGTCATGGCTGAAATGCAATCCCTGACCAGGGCGGGCTCACGCATCAGGCAGGCGCCAAAGCGCCCTTTTTGTACGCGATCAGAAGGACAACCCACGTTCAGGTTGATCTCATCATAACCACGGTCCTGCGCTATTTTTGCACACCGGGTCAATTCGCCCGGATCACTGCCGCCGAGTTGCAAGGCCAGCGGGTGTTCCGCAGCGTCGAACTCGAGCAAGGATTCGCGGTCGCCATGCAGGATGGCACCGGTAGTTACCATCTCCGTGTACAAAAGCGCCCCGGGCGCGAGCAGGCGGTGAAAGTAGCGGCAGTGACGGTCCGTCCAATCCATCATCGGCGCCACGCTCAGACGCCGGCTTGCCGGGGAAATGTCATGCATGGGGAGAGTCGTTCTGCACAGCCATGTAATCCAGTCAATTCAGGATCTGTAACGGACAGTCATTATATGCTTCAAATCCGCCTGATCGACTTATGCGCGCAAATCTTGTAATTAATTAATCAGTTAATTAATATTTACGAATGAATTCTGCCAGCGCACAAAAACCCGGAAAAACCGCGACTGCGAAAACCAGGCGTCTGCGCGGGCGACCTGCCGACAAAGATGCCGGCGCGTTCCGGGAAGACATTCTCAATTCAGCTGAATTACTGTTTGCCCAGCAGGGTTTTTCTGCCACTTCCGTGCGGGAAATTGCGTTCAAAGTCGGGGTGACGCCGGCCATGGTGCACTACTATTTTGGCAACAAGCTCCAGTTATTGCGCAACGTGCTGGATCGCACATTGCAACCGCTGGCGCAGGCCATGGCACACATGCGCGAAACCGCCAGCGACCCGGTATCCGGATTCACTACCCTGCTCATACGCATGGCCAGCGAGCATCCCAACCTCGTGGTGCTGCTCACCCGCGAAGTCATCCTGCCGGGTGGTAAGTTGCAAACTTACTTCCTCGAGCATTTTGCACCGCGATTGGGCGGCGCCTTGCCGGGGTTGCTGGCGATTGAGCAGCAGCACGGCAAATTGCGCCAGGACTACGATCCACAGCTGGCCGCCATGATGCTTCTGTCGTTATGTGTGTTTCCCTTTGTCGCCCGCTCAATCGCAGAGCCGGCGCTGGGACTGACATACGACACAAACTGCGTGGAACAGTTGGTGAGGCACATCAATGCACTAGTGCAAGGAGGGTTCAAATGATGAAACATCAACCCGCACTTTTTTCTGCCTGCCTGATGTTGGTGCTCGCAGGCTGTGACCCTGCCGTTTCAGGACAAATGGTTGGAACTCTGGAGCGTGATCGTATTGAGATCAAGGTCGAGTCCAATGAGCCCATAATCAGCCGGCAAGCCACTGACGGACAAACCGTAGCTGCCGGCGACCTGCTTTTGTTGCAGGACCCGGCGAAGGCACGCGCTCAATACGAGCAAAAAACAGCCTTGTACAACCAGGCTTCAGCCCGCCTGGCAGAACTGCGCCGCGGCCCGCGTCCGGAAGCCATTCGCGAGACACGCGCCCGGTTGACCGCAGCACAGGCTGTGACCGCCAATGCCGAAGCAGACCTGAAGCGGGAACGTGAACTGTTCACCAAAAAACTTTCCAACCAGGCTGCACTGGATCGTGCTGCAACGGCCTGGAGTTCAGCCTCGGCTGAAGCAAAAGCCCAACAACAGGCGCTGGAAGCCCAATTGAATGGATCCACCCTCGAGGAATTGGCACAGGCGGAAGCTGCAATGTCCGCCACCCAGGCGCAGCAGGCACTGGCAGCATTGGACCTCGCCCGCACCCGCTTGCTTGCGCCGGTAGATGGAATGGTCGACAAAATCCTCTATCAGGTAGGCGAACGGCCGCCGGTTGGCGCCACGGTAGCTGTCCTGCTGGATTCATCCCGCGTCTATGCGCGGGTCTACGTGCCTGAATATCTTCGTGCCAGGGTAATCCCGGGCGGCAGCATCCAGGTGCAGGTCGACGGAGTTGCGGGTGCCATGACCGGGACCGTACGTTGGGTTTCGTCCGATGCCAGCTTTACGCCTTATTTTGCCCTGACCGAGCATGATCGTTCGCGCCTCAGCTACCTCGCTGAAATTGACCTCGTCATGGCCGGTGATTTGCCATCAGGCATCCCGTTGGTGGTCATGCTGCCGCCGCCGTAATGCCGGATCTCGCCATCCAGGCCCATGGCATGAGCAAGTCCTTCGGGCCGGTGCAGGCCGTGGTTGATTTCAACCTCAATGTACCGCGTTCGCGCATATACGGCTTTCTCGGACCCAACGGTTCCGGCAAGTCAACTACCATCCGCATGCTGTGCGGCTTGCTCAAGCCCAGCTCCGGAGAAATCAAAGTACTGGGACTGAACATTCCTGCGCAAGCAGAAGCCCTGCGCCGGAAAGTTGGTTACATGACGCAAAGATTTTCGTTGTATGAGGACCTGACCGTGATGGAAAACCTGCGCTTCATGGCGGACGTGTTCACCATGCCGCGCAAACAACAAAGAGGCCGGCTTGAGGAGTCCGTGAGCCGTTACGAATTGACCAGACTGGTAAACCAGCGCGCAGGTACGCTAAGCGGCGGCCAGAGACAACGGCTGGCGCTGGCCGCGGCTACCCTGCATGAGCCCGAGTTATTGTTTCTGGACGAGCCCACCAGCGCGGTGGACCCGGAAAACCGCCGCGCCTTCTGGGAAATCCTGTTCGACCTGGTGGACGAAGGCACCACGATTTTGGTCTCCACCCACTACATGGACGAGGCGGAACGCTGTCATGCGCTGGCCATATTGGATCAAGGCAGGCTGGCGGCAGAAGGCAGTCCAGCGGAACTGTCGCGTGACATCAATGCGCAGGTTGCCGTGGTTGAAGCGCCGCAACTGCGCCTGGCAGGAAAAGTACTTGAAGCCCAGCCCTGGGTTCACAGCACTGCTCAAATCGGCAATACCTTGCGCGTACTGTTCGACAGGAATACGACCCAGGGGGAGCTGTTGATCCGGCGAACCCTGGATGCACAAGGCATTAGCACCAGTGCAGTATCTCTCGCCCGGGCCAGCCTGGAAGATGTTTTCGTTGCTGCCACCCACAGCAGCAAGGGCGATCGATGAAATCTTTGCAGCGCATTTTTGCAATCGTGGTCAAGGAATTGCGCCAATTGCGCCGCGACCGGGTGACACTCGGCATGATCGCCGGCTTTCCCATTATCCAGTTGCTAATGTTCGGTTACGCTATCAACATGGACCCGCGCAACCTGCATGCTGCGGTTGCAGATCTTTCCGCCACAATGGCATCGCGTGAATTTGTGATGGACGTGGCGCATTCGCAGGTCGTCAAGATCACCCACCAGGCCGGTAGCGCGGCAGAACTGGAGTTGCTCTTGCGCGAAGGCAAGATCAGCGTGGGTATCCTGATCCCGCCCGATTACGAACGACGACTGCAGCAAGCGGACCGAGCAGCGGTGCAATTGCTCATAGACGGTTCTGACACGGTTGTCCAGGGTGCGGCAGCGCAGATCGCCGGTAAATCCCGGGCTGCGCCTTACAATGACCTTCCTCCGGAGGTCGAAGTCCGCACTTACTTCAATCCCGAGCGGCGCTCGCCAGTCAACACGGTACCGGGCCTGATCGGCATCATCCTCACCATGACCATGATCCTGTTCACCGCGGTGGCCATCGTGCGGGAGCGGGAACGCGGTAACCTCGAGTTGCTCATCACCACCCCGGTCAGGACCAGCGAGCTGATGCTGGCCAAGATTTTGCCTTACATTGGCATTGGCCTAATCCAGGTCAGCCTGGTTTTGGCGGTTGGCCATCTGCTGTTCCATGTACCCTTGCGTGGTTCACTCATAGACGCTTACGCAGTATCACTGGTCTTCATCATTGCCAACCTTTCACTGGGCCTGATGATCTCCACCATTGCGCGCAGTCAGTTCCAGGCCATGCAGTTAACGTTTTTCATCCTCCTGCCGTCCATCCTGCTCTCCGGATTCATGTTTCCATTTGCCGGCATGCCCAGGCCGGCACAAATCATCGCTGAAGTCTTGCCCATGACACACTTCATGAGATTGATCCGCGGTGTGATTCTGCGCGGAGCGGATCTGTCGGACCTGGCCAGCGAGCTCGCCATACTGGGCGTGTTCATCGTGGTGGCCATGACGTTTGCCGTTCTGAGGTTTGCCAAACGCCTGGATTGATACGATGACGGGGCGCGCCTTGCGCGCAAATTGCTGCGTGATCCATACTCCATTTGCCGAATCCAGCGCTGTGACATAGGAACTCCTTTTATGTATCGAATAATCCCCCTGCTCGCTCTGCTTTTTGCCCTCGTTGCCTGCTCCGATCAGGGCCCGTCTGCTGCTGCTGTTGCGGAGACTGCAGCGCCAGCGCATTTTGACCTGCTGATTGAAAATGGCATGGTGTATGACGGCAGTGGCGGACCGACGTACCGTGCTGACGTCGCCGTGACCGGGGACCGCATTGCCGCCATCGGACTCAACCTTGGAACAGCTGACCAGGTGATCGATGCCAGCGACCAAGCTGTTGCCCCTGGGTTCATCAACATGCTGAGCTGGGCCACCGAGTCACTGATACAAGACGGGCGCTCCATGAGCGATATCCGCCAGGGTGTAACCCTGGAAGTCATGGGCGAGGGCTTTTCCATGGGCCCGCTGAACGATGCCATGAAAATCGAGATGGTAGCCCGCCAGGCGGATATCAAATATGCCATCAAGTGGAGCACGCTGGGCGAATACCTGCAGTACCTGCAAGACAAGGGTATCTCCACCAACGTTGCATCCTTTGTCGGCGCCACCACGGTGCGCATCCATGAAGTCGCTTACGACAATCGCCCACCCACGCCGGAGGAGCTACAGCGCATGCAAGACCTGGTTCGCCTGGCCATGGAAGAAGGCGCCATGGGGGTGGGCTCATCGCTGATTTATACCCCGGCCTTTTTCGCCAAAACCGATGAACTGATAGCACTCAGCAAAGCCGCCGCAGAATATGGCGGGCGCTACATTTCCCACATGCGCAACGAAGGTAACCGGCTGAACGAATCGGTGGAGGAATTGATTACCATTGCCCGCGAGGCGGAAATTGGCGCCGAAATCTACCACCTGAAAGCGGCCGGGAAGGATAACTGGGGCAAACTGGAATCGGTTTTCGACCAGGTCACTGCCGCCCGGGAAGAGGGCCTGGACATCAGCGCGGATATGTACACCTACATTGCCGGTGCGACCGGCCTTGATGCCGCCATGCCCGCCTGGGTGCAGGAAGGCGGCCACGATGCCTGGGTCGCACGCCTCAAGGACCCTGAAGTGCGGGCACGGTTGGAAAAAGAAATGACCGCGCCCTCGGATGAATGGGAAAACCTCTACCTATCGGCGGGTAGCGCAGAAAATGTCCTGTTGATCCAGTTCAAGAACCCTGAGCTGAAACCCCTCACCGGAAAAACCCTGGCGGAAGTGGCAGCCATGCGCGGCACGTCACCTGAGATCACCATGATGGACCTCGTGGTTGAGGACAACAGCAGGGTGGGGACCGCCTACTTCCTCATGGACGAAGCCAATGTCAGCAAACAAATTGCCCAACCCTGGGTGGCATTCGGCTCGGACGAAGAGTCCAAGTCTTTGGAAGGCGCGTTTCTGCAATACAACTCGCATCCCCGGGCTCTCGGCAATTTCGCCAGGCTGCTGGGAAAGTACGTGCGGGATGAAGGCGTCATCGCACTGCCTGAAGCCATTCGCCGCTTGACCTCCTTCCCGGCGCACAACCTGAAAATCAAGGATCGCGGCGCATTGCAAGCGGGCTACTACGCGGACATCGTTGTATTCAACCCAGCGACCATCCAGGACCACGCAACCTTCGCGGAACCGCACCAATATGCCACCGGTGTAAGCGACGTAATTGTCAATGGCGTGCCGGTGCTGCTGGGCGGAGAGCACACGGGCGCGACGCCCGGCCGATTCGTCAAAGGACCGGGCTGGAAAGGCGGACCGTAGTCCTTATTGCCAGGTCTTGGGTCAGGTCTTGGGTGAGGTCTTGTCTGGCTGGTCTGTGCCTGTGATCGCGCCGATAGCAAAACCTGCCATGACGGAAAACAGCGCCATGGTCCAGACCGTTACCGCGCCGGTAGGCAAATCAGCCAGCGCGGAGATCACGATACCGAACAGGTAAGACAGCGCACCGATGGAATAGCCTGTCAGCAAGCGTCTCCTGCCGTTTAAGCGGCGGGTAGCCAGAGCCGGCAGGATCAGGCTGGCAAAAACAAGGTAGACACCCACAGCCTGCACGGCGGCTGTTACCACGAACGCAAATATAATGTAAAAACCCGCGTGCCCCACCCGCTCACTGGCGAAAAACCACACGGCCATCAGAATGGAGTACAGGATGGTAATCGGCAGCAACATTCCCCAGGTGGTCCAGAGTATCTGCCCGACCAGCAAATCCTTGAGGTAATCGCCACCATGCGGGTTTTCCGCCAGCAACAGGATGCTGCCCGTAGCCGCCAGTACGAACAGTGTCCCGATCAGAGCCTCCTGGGTTTTCTCCCAGCGTTTTTCAGTCCAGTTCAGGCCGGCGGCCGCCAACAAGGCTGCACCCACTGCGGATGCCTGCACTGCCCACATATTTTCTTCCCAGCCGAAATTTCCTGCAGCAATAACACCCATGGCTGCGACCTGCGCGATGGCGAGGTCGATAAAGATAATGCCGCGCTGCAGCACCACCTGCCCCAGCGGAACATGGGTCCACAGCACCAGCAATCCGGCCACCAGCGCCGGGCCAATTATTGTCCAGTCAATTACAGCCCAATCCATCATTTCACTCCCAGCAACTGGTTGAGGATATCGTTAAACAGATCAAACAGGTTTCCCGAGCGCTCGGATGCACCCACCGTCATGGGCAGCATGACCAACGGAATTTTCGTGCGGTCAGCTAACCATTGCCCCGGTTTAGGGCTCTGGTAAGGCGCATAGATAATGAAATCGGCCCCGCCGCTGGCCTCGAGTTGCGCCAGGATATCGGACAGGTGCGTCGCTGTCGGTGGAACGCCCGGCACCGGCTCAAGTGTTGCCAGCTCGACCAACCCCAACCATGCGTTCAAATAGGCCCAGGACTTGTGGTAGGCCACCGCGCGTTTTCCGCGCAAGGGCTGAGCCCTGGTATCCCAGTCTTTCATGGCCGCGTCCCAACGTTGCAGGAAATCCTGCAAACTGCTGGTGTAGCGGGCTGCCTGTTCCGGATCCAGCAACGCCATGCGCGGCGCCAGGGCCTTTGCGACCAGCGCAATATTGTGTGGATTTACCTGGATGTGAGGATTCCCCTGTGGATGGACATCGCCTTGCGCACGATCAACACTTTTTGGCACATCCAGGCGTTGCACATAAGCGCTGGCTTCAAAGAAGCCGTTTTTGCCGGGCATGACTGCCGGATTGTTGGCCTTGTTGAGCAAGGCAGGTAACCAGCCTATTTCCAGCTGTGCGCCGGTACACACCACGAGATCGGCTTTGCGTACCCCGGCAATCAGGCTGGGACGGGCCTCGATGTAGTGTGGATCCTGCATGGCCTGGGTGGCGCTGGTAACCTTGACTTCATTCCCGCCAATCTCCTGCGCAAGTGCTGCCCACTCTGGCTCGCAGGCGAATATGTTCAAGGAAGCATGCGCCGCCGGCGATGCGAAGAGCATAAGACCCAGGCAAACTGTCAGATTTTTAACCTTCATGATGTTCATTCTCCCGCTCAAAAATTGTGGGCGCCGTGGGCGCCAATGCTGAATATGTATTGCAGGGCAAACTGATCGTCGTCCATGTCACCGGACATATCGTGCTCGTACTGAAACCGCAGGCGGCTGAATTCACTGTTGGACCAGTCCACCATCACGCTGTAGCGCTTCGGATCAGCACCGAGGTAGTACAACGGAGTTCCCACAAAATCCGGATCGGATGTGCCGCCACTCAAACTGTCATAGCGAACACCAACGCGCCAGCGCGGAAAAGGCTGGAATATTGCCTGCGCATACCAGCCCTGGGCATTCTCATCATAGGGCGCTTCGAAATCAGGCAAAAGGGTGTAGTGGCCATCTTCATTGCGCCACATGTACTCAGCCTGGAACTTGAAGTTACGCTCACGGGAATTGCCGTTTTGAGCCCATTTCCACACCAGGTCAGCGATATAGATGTCGGTATCCCCGGTGAACAGCACGGGCTGATATTCATAGCCCGATGCCCGCTCATCGCTTTTCGCCTGCAGCCAGGAAAGTCCAACTTGCCAACTGTTGCTGATACCGACGTCACCACCCGTTTTGACATTTAACGTGCTGCTGCCAATTCCGGAGTTCCCGGCACCGCCGGCGGGATAGCGGTCGCCGCGCAGGATCTCTCCGCCGAATTCAAGGTAGAAATCGGTGGGCGCCAGCCAGCGCAGCTGTAAGCCGTCGTCGATGTATTGACCTCCCAGAAACGCCTGGTAGACCAATGGCTGGTCAGCGAAGTCCCAGGCATGGGAATGCTTGGTGTTGAGATAGCCAATGTCGGCGAAATACCGGCCCATGCGCAATGCCAAACCTGCCGGCAGGGCGAGGGTCTCAACCCAGGCCTCTTCGAGTTCAACCGATGTTCCCCCGTCCTCGAACACGATGGGGAAGGTCACCATGGCCGTGAACTTGTCATCCACGTTGGCGGACATGGAAATTTCCGTCTCGGCCAGCGAAAGGCCTTCTGGCGCCAGGCCAGCCTCGCCACCGAGGGGGAATCCCGGAATGCGGTAAGCGTCGGGATCATTGCCATAAGACCAGGCCTGCCCCTGCAGCGTGACACCGATGGCCGGATTGAACGAATTATCCCGCGCCGCGGATCCTCCGCCGGATGCAGGCACGTCATAGACTACCTGGGGTTCCTCGGCGACATACGGGGCTTCGTCCGGTATTGGTGCGGCCTGAGCCGGCTGGGCCTGCGCCTGTTCGGCTGATTGTTTGGACGATTGTTCGGCTGATCGTTCGGCCTGGTCCAGCCGCCGTTCCAGGTCTGCAATGCGATTTTCGTACTCCGATCGCATTTGCTCAATTTCCTGACGTAGAACCTGGATGTCCTCGCCTCCACTTGCCGGCGTGTCCAGCGCAAACGCCACCTGCACCTGCACTGCTGAAAACACGGCGGCGAGCACAGCCCATCGTAGGGTACTTTTCATTTTGAACTCCTCAAATGATGTTACAAGACCCGCGGTCACTTGGCCCGGGGCGTAATTGCTTCGGAACATCAGGAGGAGATAGGAGGAGCTCTTGGCTGGTAGCCCGCTGCCAGGGGCTGCGAAAGGATTGAAATCTCATGCGCGGGTTTCAGCGGGACGCTCAGTCGTTCGATAATTACGGATTCTGCACAGGGCAAGGGCCCCGCAAGCGTCTGTAGATGGCAAACACACCATTCACATCCAACCGCTTTGGAACTTACGTGTGACGCAGCATGGCTGGCAAACACCAGTTGACTTGCAGCTAGCAGGACGGAAAGTACAACGACCCGTATAGAGGTGGCTCTGCGCATGGGCTCATGATACCCGAATTCTCTGTGCACGTAAGCTCGGCGCGGCCGGTCACGGCGCCGGGGCGCGAAATGATGCGGCGAGCAACTTGCAGCTCTTTTCTTGAACCCCTCCGCCGGCATAAAGATATAATGCCGCTGTCGCAACCACCCGACATAATTAACTGGAAAGCCTTCGATGTCCGAACGCGAAATCATGCAGTACGATGTCATCATCGTGGGCGCCGGCCCGGCGGGACTGGCCTGT
>JANLTO010000007.1:0-10728 GCA_031362985.1 Lysobacterales bacterium
CGCAAGAGTTCGTAGTACGCACCCGCTGAATGTGCCGGATTCAGCGTGCGCAGGTGATGGCCGTGCGCCCGCGTCCCACCAGTCGCGATTTGCAGATGGTGAATAACAGCGCGCGGTTCGTAGCGGATCAGGCCTTGTGCGAGTGTGTAACGGTGCGCGAATTCTGCTTCGAAACGGTACGCTGCCCCAACAAAGTTCTCGTCGAAGCCGCCAAGCGCAAGTGCAACATCACGCCGGATCGAAAAGTTGCCACCCATGAATTCGCTGACCCACGCCGGTGCATCGCTGGTGAACCGAAATGCTTCGTCCGGCGCAAGCATTTCCGCACACTCTCCCGGTTGCAACACCATGCCCGCGACCAACGCAGAATCTTTGTGCGCAGCGATATGTGCCTCGACCAGGCCACCATCCGGCACGATGTCGTCATCGAGGAACAACACGACGTCCGATTTCGCCTCACGCAGTCCGGTGTTCATCGCTGCCGGAATGCTGGGCTCGGCGAGCCGGATCCAGCGCACGTGGCCCGCATGCTGCAGTTCATTCAGTTCGCGTTTAATCTGGGCAGAATGCATTGGCGTCTGATCCACTAGCAGGATTTCGTCTGCTTGCACTCCCAGCGCCAGTAACACACGAACGCTATTGAGCGCAGCTTCTCCGCGCCGATAGGTGGGAATGACGATGGTGAGGCTTACTCTAGGCTCTGAAGTCATTTAATGCGAAAATATTACGTCACACTCGAATAGCCGGAAGGAAATCGGGACAGATAACCAAATGCTCTACTTTGTTATACCCTTGCGAAGTTCAAATACAACGGCCGACTGGCCAGCAATTCAACAACTTCTCGCCCAGACACTGACATCTGTCGACAACCAAATCTGCAAATCTTTTAAATGTTTGGTCGTGTGCCATGAGAAACCGGAAGCCATTGAGCTTCCAAAGTCTTGTGAAATTATCGAAGCCCCGTTCAACCCTCCGAATGTCGATGTAAACCACCTAGACTCCGAAAATACCCTATTTGAAATGCATTCAGATAAAGGTAGAAAACTGATACTTGGCCTGTCTGTGGCAAGAACCGACCCATCAGCCTTCGTTATGTTTCTTGACGCGGATGACCTGGTGAGCAATCGTCTTTCAGAATTGGTATCAAAAAACTCAAGCTGCAACGGTTGGTACTTCGACCTTGGCTACCGCTGGAACCATCAAACACCCAACTTGTTTTTTCCAAGAAAGAATTTTTACCACGAATGTGGCTCCAGCTATATTCTCAATGCGCAACTCGCCCCTTTTCCTGAGCAAGCGGATTACAGCAAGGATCTTGAGGATTACTACATCCGGCGTTACGTCGTTCATGCTTACGTCAAAGAGAACATGGAAAAGTTAGGCTTTCCGCTGGACCCTTTACCATTCGTCGGCGCGATTTATACCTTCAACAAGCACAACTTTTTTGCAAGTCGGTTCAGGGAAAAGGACAGTATGCTAATAAACCTAACAAGGCTCCTCATGAAGGGCAAAAGACTCAACAGTGCCCTGAGAGCGGAATTTGCCATACCTGAAACAAACTGAATGCGCTCTAATACTAGGGGGCATCGGTGTCGCCGGATGATCCTCAGCAATCTACGGATGAAGTGCCTGTTCGGCCATTTAATAGCGCTATAGAGTTAATAGTTCTAAACTGCTCAAAAATTTCTTTATACGATTCGAGAGGTTGTAAGTACTGAACTGCTCGGATATTTAAGTCCGCCCTGACGGTTAGTGCTCGGCGGTTATATGACCTTGTTGTAACTCCGAAAGCCCTGCCAAGCGCGTGGGCAGCGAGTTACGGAGTTTTTGCGCAAATTTGCAAGGCCCGCCTCTTAATATTTGTCAAGAACACCCGCCAGGGACGTGAAAGCTGCTGCTCCACCCGCAAATACTCCTGGAAACTGATGAAATCATAGTCCCGGGCTAAGCGCTCCAGTCGTCGCCGTGAGGGCATTTCTCCCACGTTTCTCCATCGCAGCGTTCGCTGACTCAACACGCCAGGGTGTATCGTCTGAACGTAATGGCCATATGTTTCGTACTCGGAAAACTGAGATTTGCTGTAGTCAGGAGGGCTCGGCTCAAGACAGTCGACAACGTTTTGCCACCAAACCGGGTGCGGTCGGAATGCGGCACACATTTCCCGCACGAGGTCACATTGAAATACCATATGGTGCGCAATGAAGGATGCTTTTCGTTGGGGTGTGAAACCAAGAAGCCTTGCAAAGCTCATGAAATAGGGTGCGTGATACTCCCAAGCGGGCGTGTAGAGCGGAATTCCATCAGGTGAAAGGAAGCGGACCGGATGCAAGAACACAGTATCCGCGTCGACAACCAGGTAGTGCACTTCTTCCTCAATCCAGGCAATACCCAACTTCAATATTTGCTGGAAATACCACCCCCAGCGTGGGCTCGCAAACAGATCATGCCGCACGCCGGGTACAATGTCATCTTCGTCCAGAAACCGCACCCCCAGGCCCAGACATGATGCAGCTAAATCCTGCCCTGCTAAAACGGCAATGTGCGAGATTTCCGGACAAGCCTGGAGCCCCTGAATGCAATAGGGCAACACCGCAGCATCTTTCTTGTGTAGCGTGATGTAAGCGTTCATGGGACGTCCGGCCGGGGCGCGGTGTCACCCAATTCAAAGCGGGGCGTGGCCCGATTGTAGAGATGGTCCATCCCCTCACGATTCCGGACGCGTTGCCGCAATCTGAGAAGTTCTTCGCCACGGGCATCCGTGTGGAACACGCTCCAGGTGTCATCCTCTTTTTGCGACAAGACATGCAGCCCGTTTTTTCGACAATAGACGTCCCAGGCCGATTCGATCATGCAACGGGCCGCCACGCGGCCAATTCGCGCGAAAGGATTTACACCCCGCCATCCGGTGCCCCAGAAATCATAGCAAAGCCTCATCGCCGAAGCATGGTGATGGCGCGGCACCAGTGCAAAATTCTCGGACGTATGTTGCAGACACCAGAACTTTTCACTGGCCTCACCAAGGAAGCCGGGCCCAGGTGATGAGCCGGTAATAGCGAACAACCGGGGGTCACCAGCCAGCATCTCAATGTATTCCTGCAGCCATCCTTCATGCCCAACACGGTATGGCAGGGTATCGGGCTTCCAGTAGAGCAGGTAGTCACCGCTCGCCATGATTCCCGCATAATACTCCTGCGCAAAACAGGTCTGACGCGTATTCTCGGGGTGCGAAAATTGCTGCACGAACAGTTTGTCGATCAGGCCTTGGTCAAACAGCTGGCGATACATGTCCTGTTCTTGCTGTGGACTGCCACCATCTGCAACTACGATCTCGTCCGGTCGTCTCCCGGCAAATTCAATCCAGTCACGGAGCATAAGGGGAAATGTCTCGGCGTTGAGATAATTTGTTGTGATCAGACTGAGAGTTCCCGTGGCGCCATGGCAACGGCGGACCGGACGCCGACAATGCCGCCATGCTATCCACGCAGTCCCCACGGCTGAAACCCTGGCGCGCAAACGGTTTTTGAAATTTCTTAATGAAATGATTCAGCCGCTCTTTTGGGGACGAAGCCAACGCCGAAGAGCCACGTAGAGCCGCACACCCCAGAAAACTCCAAAGGCATTGACGAACATTTTGACTGTGGGATGGCCTTCTGCCGGGACGAATCCCGGCGCCAAGTCTCGACAATGCAGATACAAACTGCGCCATGCATCAACCGAGCTTTCGCATAACACGAGGCGGTCCTTATAGTAATACTGTGATAGCGCCTGCCGCCGGGCATGTGTGAGCACTCCCATGCTGTCTAACGACACCTCCACCATTCTCAAAATTCGTTGTCGCATCGCGGTTGAGTCGCTAAAGGCGGACTGCGCGGACGTAATACGGTCACCTTCATGCTGCCAGTAAACCGCTGAGGCACAGTGTGTCGCAGCATACCGTGCGCCCGCCAGGCATACGGTCCAGGACCAAGCCCAATCATCTGCCTTGCCGAATTCGGCATTCCAACGCAGGGCGGCTACAAATTCGCGCCGATACAGGGCTGCGGCTGTCCATGGGGACTCTCCTTTCAACATGTCATCAATGCCCTCACTCATAACAGGGCATGGCTGACGGTAGCGCTTTTCCTCTAAATCCAAGCCGTTACCCGGTGTTCGCTCTTCCCAAGCGCTGACCACTACATCTGCCCTGGACTCCCTTGCTACCCGCAGCTCCTCGGGCAGGGCACCAGCAATGAGTTCATCGTCTGAATCCAAAAACTTAATGAACTCACCCGTTGATTCAATCAGACCCCGGTTACGCGCCGCACAGACTCCCTGGTTTGACTGCACAATATAGCGAACAGCGGGTTCGGATGGCCAAATGGAAGCCCCATGCTGCTCACCAGTACTCGCACGTGGCATCGTTCGAGACTTCATTGCAATCAAGTCGCGGGTCCCATCGGTGGATCCGTCATCCACAATAATCACTTCGACTGTGCACAACTGGGAAAGGCAGGACTGCACGGCTCGAGAAATTACGCTTTCCCGATTGAATGTCGGAATGATGATGGAAACGTCGATCATGTCAAAATCTCGTCCGGCACTTTCCACATCGGAGCTGCTACGCGTGCTGGAAGCGAAGCTAACCAAGCCTTCCAGTTAAACCGGTTGGCACTGATTGACTCCTTGAAGTAGCCAAGGCATCTCGGGTCGCGATTCCGTTGCAGCAGCCGGGCAATGTAATAGTTGGCTTCAGAGAGCCTTTGGCGAGATGACTGGCTACTATTCGGCTCCAAGTTTTGCGCTTTCATCAACGTCACATTTTCATCTTTTCCCTGTTGTCGCCTGATAGCGCACTCAATAAGTAGTTTGCTGAACTCGATCTGCTGTTTTCTTGAAGTACCACTAATGGTGTTTGGCGCGAATTCAGCTTCGAACAGTACTTCAGGTATAGAAACCACTTCACCCAGCTCGGCCAGTCTTAGCCACAGGTCCAAATCCTGGGCAACCCTGAATTGGGATCTGTATCCCCCCACTTTTTCGTAATCACATTTTCGAAAGACAACGCTGCAATGATGAGAAGGCCCCCGGATGCCGCTGCTGTTCAGGCAGGCCAGCCCCTTCCGGGCATCAACAGTGGTCTGACTTACTTCAAAAAGGTTTTCTCTTTGAGGCCCAACAAATCGTGTGCCGCACGTTACCATTTTCACGTTCGGATTTTCTTCGAGCACCTCTAATTGCTTCCAAAGCTTTTTGGCCAAGTACAGGTCACCAGCATCCTGCCGGGCCAAGTAATTGAAATTCGTCGCAGCACAGCCCTCCATCAAGGAGCGTGTCAGGCCTCTATTCTCGCGATGGAGCAGTCGAATTCGATTATCCGTTTTTGCGTACGATTCAAGAATTTCTGTAGTTTCACTGCCTGAACCGTCATTAACGATTACAAACTCAAGTCTAACTTTTTCCTGATTAAGAACACTCTCGATGGAGGGAGCTAGCTTTTCGGCGCCGTTGTAGACCGACATCACTACAGAAACCATCGGGATGCTATTCAATCGGTCCCACTCCTAGCCCACCATCCACGATTGCTTCTGCGTATGCAGTCCAGTTTTCCCATCTCCGTACCTATCCCGGAATTGACCCACGGCACCAACAAATTTCCAACCAAACATTTTTGCTGCAGCTCCGATCAACTTCATTTTCAGATCTGGTGATACCGCCGACTGAAGCGCCAGCTGAAATAGAGTTTCTGCAGATTCAGCATCCCCAAGCGCTCCACATTTCCTGGCCTGGGAAAAGACCCAGCGAGAAAAGTGCTGCATTTCCGGCGCCAGGTTCTCAACCCCAGCTTTACATGCAGCACTATGCAACGAGCGGAAGAACCTGACCTGGTCAGGTGGCGACAGCCATTTGCCATTGCCTGTCTGGCGATTACCGGGGTGTTGGTGCTGATTGGTGACATACTCCGGGCAATGGGCCAGGCGCACACCGAGCGCACCAGCGCGAGCGTCATATTCCCAGTCCTGCGAATAGCGCAAGTCACTCCACGGCCCGATCGTTTCGCATACAGAACGACGCCAGAGCGGCGCATTGGTATTCCACCAGCGATCAACGAGCAGCCACGGAAACAGTGCCGGCAAAGCGCGTCCAGACCACTTGTGAGGCTTGTCCATCGGCGCGGCATCCTCTGGACAAAGCCGGATTTGCCCATAGGCGACACCGCATTCCGGATGTAAGCGCAAGGCTGCAATCTGTACCTCAAACTTACGCGGACACAACGTGTCATCGCTGTCGAGGTACTGGATGAACTCCCCACGGGCGATTTGACGCCCCGCTTCACGCGCCGGTCCAGCGCCGCGATTTGGGTTCCACAGGTAGCGCACGACACCCTCGTGCTGGATCTCCAGGGCGCGCCCCAATTCAACTGTGTCATCGGTCGAACCATCGTCGCTAATGATGATCTCGAAGTGCGGCCAGGTTTGACAGAGCACGCTGTCGACTGCGGCACCCAGCATCCTCGCTCGGTTGTTAACTGGGATGACCACCGAGACCAGATCGCTGATGATTTCAGGCATCGTTGCGCACTCTCGGCCACTGTCGTTGGGCAGCATCAAGGAAGGTCAGCACTTCGACGCGGGCGTCGGTGGCAAGTCTTTTGCAGAGATTGGTCAGTGTGTCTGAGGCGATGGACATGTGGTGACCACCCCCAACGCCATGAAACACCAACACCAGCCAGGCACCACGGGCCGCCGCACTGTCCACTGCATTCAACAATTCCGGCAGTGACAGTCCGTCGCCTTCGACGCCCCGCACTCGATAGCGGTCGGTCGGGAAGACCGGCAAGTCCTGCACATTTATTCCGCCGCACCGCGCCGCGGGGAACAGCTCGCGAACTAGTGGTGTGTAGTCAATCAGGCGCGATCCAAAATCCAGATCGTGTTGATCTATGAAGCCCATCAATCGGGTGCGATCGAGCTTCAACCGGGTCAGCAGGCGGCGTGGCCAGCCGTGGTGACCAAGGCATGGGTTGCTGCAAGGAAACGCGAAGCTGCGTTCGCTCAGGCCATCGACCATGGTAAGCACCTGGTTCGCCAGTACTAACTCACGATGCATGCGATCCAGCGTGTACGCCTCAAGCGCAATGCCCTCGGTTACCCATGATTTTGTTGATACGCCCGGATGAAAGACAGTGTGATTTCCTAGTTCGTGCCCGCGCGCGGCAGCCTGCGACCAGTCGCGGTGGCGTTTGCTAAACCCTTCACTGGCAACATTGACATAGAACGTTCCCCGTAGCCCGGCGTGTTCAAGGATAGGCATCGCGGTATCGAGATGCACATCCAAAGCGTCATCGAAAGTCAGGCTCACCAAGGGCCGCACGGGCGATTCTAAAGTGACAGCAGCCTTACTCACGCATCGGCCCCACGCGGCTTGCGACACAAATGCAAGACTTCCTGTTTTAACTGATGGAGTTCAACAAAATTGGCTGCAACATTATTCGCGCGAAACGCCGTTACCTCAAATCCCACTGAACGCAGGCGCACTTCGTAATCGTTGTTGGTGTAACAGCGATAGATTCCGTCGTCGCCAAATGTTGCCATGCGCTCTGCTCTGCCATTAGTTTCAAGTGTAGTCTCGCCAGGGTAGAAGGCGGGAACCTGCAAGATCGCGAGCCCATCAGGATGCAGCACGCGATAGACCTCGCGCATCGCACGACGATCATCTTCCATACAGTTCAATACGTGACAACAGTAGACTAACGCAATCGATTCGCTTGCTATCGGCAGGTCCAACAAATCCAGATAGTGATCTCCAACGCCATTTAGACCGCCGGCTCTATAAGTCATATCGTGCCGTCGAGCCTGTTCCGCTATCTTTCCACCCAGTCCGGGCTCAGGTGCAACATGCAACAGCACAGCGCCTTGCACGAACAGTTCGGGATGAGTATCGAAATATGCCGAGGCAAGCCTGTGCGGCGGCTTCGAGCGGCACAGTGGACAGAGGAAATTCGGTTCAGGCGGAATGCCGTGGGGCAGGAAGTTGCGCAATCCGGCGCCACAGATGTTGCAGCGATGGCGCCAACCGGCATGGCGTAATCGCGAATAAGCGCTGCGTATCGGGCGGCGCCACGGTTCCGGAACCAAGTGTTTGAGCGTCTGGAGCATGTCTACTCCACCCGCCGTTGCGTTTTGTAGCCGACCAGTGGATCCGGCCGGGCGACATCGCCCCAGCGCCGTTGATCGAGTTCGCGGATGCGATCGGCTTGCGGCATAGCCATGCGCCACGGCAATACTTCGGCGATGTTTGGATTCGCCGACACCTTTCGGTCCGGCTGCGGTGGATGCCAAAGATGCACGAACGGCAGATAACCGCTGCGGCAATGTCCGAGCAAACCGCAGCGATTATAGAATTCATCGTCCTCTCCACCCCAGTCCACGAAGCCTTCGTCAAATCCGCCGATGGCGCTGAACGCATCTTTGCGAATGGCAATGGTGCCGCCTTTCCAGTTCTGGAAAACCATGGTTGGCGTGAAACTCGAGTCAATCTGATCGCTGGCGTTCAGAGCCTGCGTATCCGTCTTGCCGAGATAGAACAGCAGGCGTTGCAAGGATGCGGCCGCATGGCCGCGTAGTTCGATCGCCTGCAGGATTTCCCTGGCATAGCCCTCGGGTGCACACACATCGCCATCGTGAAACACCAGGATGGACCCGCGCGCGAGGCGGGCACCGATGTTATATGCCCAGGCCTTATGCCAGCCGGGGGGTACGCCCTCCTTTGCCAGGTGGCGATAAATGACCGGAGCGGGCAGTTCGCCGAGCAGGGCAGTTGCGGACTGGTCGATGACGATGCATTCGCACGGCACATCGAGCTGGGCGTACATCGAGCGGATGGTGCGTTGCAGTTGCGGCAGGCGCTCCACGCCACCATGGGCGAATATGAAACTGAGCTTGGGCGTGTCACTGATCACTCGTGGCTGTGTGGCAAAGCGGATTGGCCACTCGGCCACAGCCGCAGCCAGCAGGTGGCGACCCATAGACGGCAGAACCTGGGCAGCGTGCAAGAGGCTGCCCCATTCCCATTGACACACAACACCCGGTTCATGTGGGGACGTACTCATCTGTTCAATACGGTTACACAGGGAAATCCAGCCCTGCGGATCGCTGCAGTGCGCTGTCCCGGAATGACGTAAAGCGCGGCGATAACGCGAGACATCGCGCAACAGCACGCCCGGCAGGTCCTGCACCTTGCGCCACGGGGTCATGCCGTGCCTGCCACAGGGTCATCCAGCCAACAGCGAGCCCACTGCTCCAACACAAACAGCAACCACAGCTTGAATCCGTGGTTGCTGCGCGGCACCCCTGCCAGCCAGTGCCGCAAACCACTCGCATTGAGCAGGCCGTGGCGCACCAGCGCACCGCCTTGCAATGCCGCTTCCATGGAGGTTGTGGCAATCAGCAACTGCAGCGGAAACGAAAAGCCCTGCTTGGGTTTGTCCTGCAGCCGAACGGGTAATACGGATCGCGCAAGACCGCGAAGCAGGGGCTTGCCCGCACCAACCGCCGAAACCAAACCTTCAGGCAGGGACATAGCCAGTTCTGCAATGCGGTGATCCAGCATGGGCACGCGCACTTCCAGTCCGTGCGCCATCGATGCGCGATCAACGCGCGCCAGGTTGTTGTCGACCAGGTAGGTGTTCAAATCGAGTTCCTGCCAATGGCGCTGGTGATCTGTGTCGGTGCCGATATAGGGCGTAGCGCCAATTCCGGCATGCAATGACTGTGCATGACCCGCCCACTGTGGAAAAAGACAGGCCAGTTCCGCGCGGGTAAATGACGGGCAATGCAGCAGGTGGTAGTACTCATGCTGACTGGCGCAGCCTAATGGCCATTCGCGGCCCATGCCTACTCGGCGGCGCACAGATTCAAGACGCCAGGCGGCGCGGCGGCGGCGGGTGGCGTTGACCTGCTCGTACCAGGTGTAACCACCAAACAATTCGTCCCCCCCATCGCCAGAGAGCGCAACGGTGACGTTTTCACGAGTGCGCTTGGCGAGGTGCCAGGTAGGAACTATTGCCGGGTCGCCCAATGGTTCATCAAATGCCGAGAACAGTGAGCGCGCGCTGTCCGGGGCGGCCAGGCCAAAGGTATCGTGTTCAATCACGCTAACGTGATGCCGCGTGCCAAGGTGCTGCGCGGCGGCCTGAGCATCATCCCGCTCCGACCCTTCCCAGCCGGCAAAATCGACAAAGAAACTGTCAATGTTCGGTGAGTTTTTTGCAGCGAATGCAGAGATGAGCGAGGAATCAATACCCCCGCTCAGGAACATCCCGATCGGCACGTCGCTGACCAGTTGCTCGCAAACAGATTCGGCCAGCAGGTGCTCAAGTTCCTCGGCAGCAGCCGCCGCAGTCCAGTCCGGATCGACCTCACCCGGCGCCCAGTAGCGGCACATGACGGCGGTGCCGCGATCAACATCGAAAACCATGGTGGTGGCCGGTGGCAGGCGCGTGATGCCGTTCCAGATCGTATGTGCGCCGCTGATATAGGCGCAGCGCAGGAACTGGAACATGGCATCGATATCTACCTGGCGAGCAGCAGACATCACCGGCAATAGCGCACGCGTCTCCGACGCAAACGCCAGTTCGCCACCCCGAATCGCGTAGAACAAAGGCTTCACGCCGAGACGGTCACGCGCCAGTAGCAGGCGGCGGCGCTTGCCATCCCACAATGCAAACGCAAACATGCCGCGCAGGCGCTC
>JANLTO010000022.1:0-4292 GCA_031362985.1 Lysobacterales bacterium
GTACTGGAAAGCGATCTGGCCAACATCAACGCCGAGTTCAACACCCTGCTGGACCAGGACCTGCCTGCGCTGAACAAAGCACTCAAGTCTGGCGGTCTGCCCGAAATCGAGACGCCGCCGGTGACGACGGCGGTGGCAGATTCGGGCTTGCGCCCGGCGGGCTCAGGTGGTGGGGAGATCGGAGAAGTGGGCGAGGCGGGCATCTACCAGAGCCTGCCGACCTCGATGGTGGTGTATCACTGAGGCCGGTCTACCGGCCCTGACGTAACCAATGCCGGGATTGCCATGCAACAACGGATCACGCTGGGGCTGCTGCCGGTATTTGTTGCCGTCTGGATCGCGCTGGGGATAGACCCCTTACATCGCCAGGACTGGCTGCTGGAAAACGTGCTGGTTGTGCTGGTCGTGCCGATCCTGGTAGCAGGCTACCTGCTGCCCCTCGCCGCCGTCATGGCGCTTTCACTGCTGTACGAACTGATCGAGTGGCTTGCAGCCGTGGTGTTCGGCGGCGACCTGGGCCTGGCCTATGTCGGCACCCAGGGTGATGTCTGGGATGCGCAAAAGGATATGGCCTGCGCTGCTGTTGCGGCGCTCAGCATCATAGTGCTGATGGTGGCCCGGAATATTTCGGGTCAGAGTAAAAACTCTCGTTGCCTGGTTGAAACTGACCTGTAATTTTTACTCTGATACCCAAATATATCCGGGATGTGGGTATCCAACGTGTATTGCCACACTATTCTGGCTCCACGAATTCGGACGTTCCCGCGGAAATTTTTCCTCGAAATCGCTTGAGGTAGATGTAGTAAATGCGGTATTGGGGTTCTTGGGATCAGAGCAAAATGGCCTGACGTTAATTTGCTGCTCTCATGATCTTGCTCTGGCCCAACGTCCCCTCAGCTCGCCCTCAAGCGGGTGCAACTTTAGACCAGGCAGACCCATGTCACCAGGTCCCGCCGCCGCGTTCAAGGATGCCAGAATCAGTTTCAATCCGTGGACATGCGCTGACCGAATCCCTGATCGAGACCCTGTGGCAAAGAACTTCGTGAGCCACTTGTGACGGAATTCCCCTGGTCATGACTCGCAGCGCAACCTATGAGTTTACGCTGGACAAGATGCTAACGTTGCCCATCAGCCGCGCCGCTTTTTGGTGCCGGTTGGATGGGTTTGTTAGCCCATTCTTGATTCCCTGACCGCGTCTATGATGGCTTGGGTCGTTGCTTTGGTTCTGTTCCCCTGAACATCAAAAGGGGATTTTGGCTTTTTATTTTTCACCCTTAAAGAAAATACTAAACCATCCTTTCTTCGAATTTCGATTTCTTCTTTTTGAGCAAGCTGTAGCAGCTTTGAAAGATTCTGACGAGCTTCTGAATAAGTAAATACTTTCATTTCTAATTACTCCAATATGTCGATATTCAATTCGGCGGCCACAAGCTTCATGCGGTTATCAAGCGTAAGCAGTGGGCTGGATAGAAACTTTGCACATTGCAGGAAATAGGCATCATACGCATAAATATTAAATTCCATAGCCAGACCCAGCGCTTCCTGAATATCTATTGCCACCAACCTCACTGAGATATTGTCCGTTGCTCTGTGTGCAGATAATGCTTCCTTGTTCGTGATCTGCTTCCGTTTATACATGGCGGATAAAGCATTACCAATTTCATATGGCAAAATTTCTGGGGCGACCACTTCGGCTCCTGACGTGAGCTGGATGATGCGGTTCTTCTCCGGTTCGTTCAGAACTACTGCTAGAAAGATATTCGTGTCTGAAATAATTTTCATATAGACAATTGTACAACTGATGTCCGTTTTGTAAAGGGCTAACGTTTGACATGAGGGGTGCACAAAAGGCGCAGGCTTTTGGGCATCCCCTCGATGGAAGGGTTAGCCCGCATCTGTGAGCGCGCTGCTGGATTGGCCTTGACGCAACGGCAAGAGTAAACCATAGTGGTTCCACTTTGGTTGGAGATGGACATGCCCACGACTTTGACTCTAAAGAACATACCAGATGATGTGTATGACCGGCTCAAGCTTTCGGCGGAGACGCACCGCCGCAGCATGAACAGCGAGGCAATTGTGTGCCTGGAAGCTGTGCTCTTGCCGGCCAAAGTGACGCTCGCCGAGCGTTTGGCCCGTGCTCGTGAACTTCGGGCTGCGCTACCGCAGGGGAAGTTTCGAGCGCGAGACATTGACGCCATGAAGCGAGAGGGCCGCTCATGATCGTGGTGGACTCCAATGTCTTGGTATATCTGTACTTGCCGGGCGAATACACCGCCGATGCTGAAGCACTGCTTGAAAGTGACCCAGAGTGGGCGGCTCCCATTCTTTGGCGGAGCGAGTTTCGCAACATTCTGGCCGGCTACATGAGACGGAAGGCACTCACTTTTGACCAAGCCTACGCAGTTCAATGCGAAGCCGAGAACCTACTGGCTGGTTCTGAGTTCGAGGTCGATTCACACGCCGTACTTGAATTGGTGCGGGATAGCGAGTGCTCGGCATACGACTGCGAATTCATTGCACTGGCGACCAAGCTCAACACGAAGTTGGTGACGATGGACAAAAAGGTATTGCGCGCGTTCCCCAAACTCTCCATGGCGTTCTCTGCGGGCTAACGGACCTGAGTTCAGCCGCGCGCCCCACAGCATTCACCGAGCGAAGCGAGCCGCAGGCCATTTGGCGCGTCGGCTCGAGCGAATGGTTAGGCGACAAGCCACGACCGGGCCATTGTTCCAAGCATGGACTCGCGGGAATGCCAAAGATCAGAAGCCTCGAGCTCGAAGCAGTCGGCTGCCGACTAGGGCAGACCAGATCGGAAGCGTTAAGACGCCCATGAAGGAGCCGAGCATTAGGACGATATGGATGATCCCATTTGCCGTGCTATCGGACGCCTCGGGAAAAGGCTGGGGGACGGGAACCTGAAAAACGACCGGATCAACCAGCACGGCATAGGCGATGGGAAAGGTGGCAACGAGCACGAGGCCGATCCCGGACACGAATCCCAACCGCCTGAGGCCTCAGGGAATAACTCCCGGCACGAGTCGGCCGACAACAATGAGCCACATTCCGAGCACGCCTTGCGGAACCATGTAAATCGTATCTGCGGTGACGCCGGCGAATCCAAGCAGCAGGAGAAGAATCATCAGGGAAAGAGCAATGACACCCGCCGCAACAGTCGCTCGACCCACGCCGGTCGATTTCTGGGTAGCGATCTGGTGAAGAGCTAGAACAAGCGGGATCATGAGGAGGGCTTGGAGAATGGCTCCCGCATCATGGAATCTGAAAAGAAGCGTCCAGAACCGTTCCTCGCCACCGGATAACCTCGAGAACACGCCGGTCATCAGAGCTGCGTAAGCGAAGAAGCCAATCATGCCACTAGTGATCGCTGCCCAGCCTGCGGAGCGATATCTCGATCCCGCGATGGAGGTCGGAGGTTGATTCGTCATCGGGAAATCTCCAGTTTCATCGAACCAGCTCGCGCTTACGCGGCGGGAGCGGCGCAAAGTAGCTGCCGCATATCGCGCTTCTTGTCGCCTAACGCTCAGCATCAGCTGCGGCGCGGAGCGCCGACAGCTGCATGCCGTTGTTAGGCGCTCTACTCCTTCGGCACATTGGATGCGTGCAAGTGGTGAATCAACCACTTGTTGTCAGTTCTGACGAGGACCAGCGTCCGACGCGCGGTTCGCTGATCGTTCCTCAGGTGGAACGATGCAAGTGCCACGTCATCGGCGAGGACCTCAACGGTCAAGTCCTCAGGTTTGAGCTGATGATAGGGCGGACCGCCCGGGTTCGAGGCACGTATTGCCGCGAACACCTTCTGGAATTGAGGTTCAAACTCGGAACGACCAGTGAACCGGTTCGGGGGCTCCGGCACCGGGAAGAAAACCGTGGCGCCGTCTTCAAACGCGGCAGTGAACTTCTGCCAATCGAGCCGCTCGAAAGCGTTCAGAAACTCCTTCACAGCACGCTCCACTTCGACTTGCGCTGCAGCTCGCGACCTTGATCCATCCTGACGTGTGCTGGCGCAGCCAAACGCCAGTATCACCACCGCCGTGATGATCGCTACTCTACCAAACGGCATATTCCCTCGCATGCGCGTAACTATAAGTAGACCCCTGATCCGGGGTGTAGCGTCGTATAGTCACGCCCCACTTACGCCGCGTCAAGCAAATTTCCTACGTTAGTTCAAGCAGTTGCCCAATGTGTCTGGGAGTGCCGCACTGCCAGACTTTGGTGCTACACCCCGGAGGAGAGGGCATATGGGATATGAGCGCGGATCAGGGGGCATATCCGGG
>JANLTO010000029.1:0-24504 GCA_031362985.1 Lysobacterales bacterium
GGGCAGTGGCAGAAAATTGCCCTGTCACGCGCCTTCATGCGCACCGGCGCCGATATCCTCGTGTTGGACGAACCGACCGCAGCGATGGATGCCGCTGCGGAGGCGGAAATCTTCGAACACTTCCGCAAACTCACCCAGCGCCGCATCGCCATTTTGATTTCGCACCGCTTCTCCACCGTGCGCATGGCCAACCAGATCGTGGTGATTGAAAACGGCCGCATCATCGAGCGCGGCAGCCACGAACAACTCACGCAACTGGACGGGCACTACGCGCGACTGTTCTCACTGCAGGCCGCGGGCTATCGCTAAACAACTGGATCCCGGGTCACCCCGGACTTGATCCGGGGCCGGGATGACGTCCGGGTCCCGTTACCCCGCTAGTTGCAGCGTCATCCCGGCCCTGAGCCGGGATCCACAAGAAAATCCTACACAAGCACGGGTCGAACACCTATGCAAAGGTGAAGCAATCTGAAGCAGGCTTGTTGCATGGAAAGGCAACCGTGCGTCTACATCGTCACCAACAAAAAAAACGGCACGCTATACATCGGAGTAACGGCCAATCTGCCACTAAGAATGCTTCAGCACAAACAGGGCACCCTCGAAGGATTCACCAGGAAGTACGGCCTGGACCGACTGGTGCATTTTGAGCAGGCCGACTTGATCATTACGGCGATTGAAAGAGAAAAGCAACTGAAGAACTGGCGTAGGGAGTGGAAGATCCGGTTGATTGAAGCAAGGAACCCGGAGTGGGAAGACCTGTACGAGTCGATCTTGTGATTTGCTGAGTTATTGGTACGTTTGGCTATGAACACATGGATCCCGGGTCAAGCCCGGGATGACGAGGGAGGGAAACCGGAATGACGAAGGAGGGACACCGGCAAGACGCCCGGGTCCCGCTACCACGCTAGCTGCAGCGTCATCCCGGCCCTGAGCCGGGATCCACAAGACCACGGAATTAAAAGCTGGATCCGGGGCCGGCAAGACGTCCGGCTCATATCGGTATCAAAAAGTGATGTTGACCGACCCCTCGATGGGAAATTTCTTCTGGTCCATCAGCGCATGCCCTGTCCCTTTGAACACCATCTGCAGGCTATTGGCGGTTACTGACTTGATTTCAATGCTGCCTTCGCTAAACAGGACACGCTGCTTCATGGCAATTCCCGGCCGGGTGCTGTCGATGAAGCTGAGGTCAACTGACGCCTCGTCTTTTTTCGCCAGGGGCAGCGTATAGATGCCGGATCCTTTTGCCAGGATGCCGGTCTGCAGCACTTCCAGGTTCAGTTTCAGCGGATTGCCTTTCTCTGCCAGCGCGAGACTGATCCCATCCGCGGTAATCTTCGCTGTGCTGCCGGTCCAGTCAATGGTGGCGAGGCCCAGGGCTTTTCCTTCAATACTTACAGCCACTGCATTATTTGAGTCCGGCGACACGGTGTTTAAGTCCGGCGACGAAGTGCTTGAAGCCGGCGCCAGGGCGGCCTTCTCCGCTTGCTCCGATGGATTTTCTGCTGCAGTTTCTGCCGCGTTTTCTGATTGGCAGGCCGTGAGGAAAACAACAAGTAGCATCAGCAAATATTTCATGGTTAAAGCACCTGTTCAGGTTGTACGGAAGTTGAAGGAAGTCTGCATCCAGTGATGAGCTGGTTGCGGGATTGGGCAGCAAACCGGGAGTAAAGTTCTGCGCTGATGATCCCCTGAGGATTTGAACCTGAGTTCAGCCTGCTACTTTCTGGTCTTTAACCACGCCTCGTACAACCCCACTTTTTTGAGCACCTCTGCCCAGCGTGGATCGTCGGAGAACTGCGTCATCATGGGGTCGTAGAGTATTTCCGGCAGGCCACCGTCGCGCTGCGCGTAGGCGCGTTCCAGCCATTCGAATACCTGGTCCCGGTCACCGCGAAAACCATAGATCTGGGAAATCTGGTAGGCCGCATCGTGCTCGTTCTGCGCAATGAAATCCGGTAGCAGGGCATCGGCCTCTGCAGTGCGCTTCTGGGCATACAGGTTGATCAGCACCGCATAGGCGTGCCAGAACGGTTCCGCTTCCGCCTCGGCTGCCGCCATGGCCTCTTGCATCTTGCCCTGTACTAACAGGATGCGTGAGCGCGCGAGGTTGGCGGCCGTAAACGCCGGGTTCATGGTCAACAGGCGAACATAAATCACCAGCGCCGCATCCAACTGCTGGTTCCAGGTCAGTGCCAGGCCCAGCTGGTGATAGCCAACCAGCGCCAGGGGGTCAAGATCAAGAGCACGCCGGCTGAGCTCAATGGATGTATCCATATTGCCCAGGTAGCGCTGCAGCAAACCCATTTGGGCGAGAATCTCGGCATTGCCGGGGGCCAGGTCCAGAGCCTGCTGCAGGGAAGCCTCAGCTCCTGCCCAGTCCCAGTCATAATTCAGTTGGATCAGGCCCAGCGCCGCGTGGGCCTCGGCCAGGTTAGGGTCGAGCTCCAGCGCTTTGAGTGCAGCCGCACGCGCCTCTTTATTGCCTGCATGCAGTTCCATGTACCCTTGGCCAGCCTGGGCACCGAGTATCTGGGACAAGCCGGCCCAGGCCGCGGCATAGTTCGGGTCAATCGCCAGCGCCTGCCGGAATGCAGACACCGCGTTCTCCCAGTCTTTGCGCGTCCTGCGCTGCGCGAAATAGCGGCCCTGCAGGTACTGTGCATAGGCCTCGGGGTTTACCTCCACCGATTTGGGCGCTGCGCCCAGTAGCTGGACCTTCAACGCCGCCACCACCGCTGCGGAAATCTCATCCTGGATGGCGAATACATCATCCAGGGTGCGATCGAAGGTTTCCGACCACAGGTGGTAACCGTCATCGGCCTTGATCAGCTGCGCGGTAATGCGCACGCGGTCACCGGACTTGCGCACACTGCCCTCGAGCACATGCGCCACGTGCAGCGCGCTGGCTATCTCGGCAATTTGCACTTCCTTGCCCTTGAAGCTGAAGGAGGAAGTCCGCGCCGCCACCTGCAGGTCCGGAATCTGCACCAGCAGGTTCAGCAACTCCTCGGCAATTCCGTCAGACAGATACTCCTGATCGCCCTCGGGCGACATGTCGGTAAACGGCAGCACCGCGATGGAACGCGCGGGCGCGGCAGTGGCTGGGGCGTGGCCAGATGCGGGGCTACTGGCTGCTGCCGGCGCAGCGGTGGCAGCAGGTGTAGTCTCCGCCGTGACTGGAGCGGCATTGGGAGCGGCAGCACCGGAAACAGCGGCATCGGGAGCGGCAGCACCTTCGCCGCCGAGAAACTTGTCCCAGGCAAAATAGCCCAGCGCCAGGGCCATCAGGCCAATGATGGCATAGTCCAGTTTGCGCCCAGTGGAGTGCGTGATGGACTGCGTGCGATCGACTTCTTTCTCTTTCTTCAGGCCTTCCGGGGTTAGCTCAAAGGCCCAGGCAAAAAACACCACCAGCGGAAAACCTAATATCAGCACCAGCAGGATGGCCTTGAACACCCAGCCCGGCGCCGCGATGTTGTTCAGCACCACGTCCGCCAGCTGGAGTAACAGCCAGGCAATCACCGCATAGGCAATGCCCACGCGGAACACGTTGCGGCGCTTCAGTTCTTCAATCAGTGACATGCAGGATTCTTGTGAGCCATGGCCATGTGCAGAGTACGCGAGAATGGGAGCACGTGCCACAGGCCCAAGTGCTTCTTCAGTAAACTTCGTCGTGTTGGCCAATGTTGACCAGCAGGATCTGATTACCTTCGATGATCAGTTCAATGACAATCCGGTAACTGAGATTGATGGAGACGGATGACAGTCCACCCAGCCGGCCTTTAAGACTGTGCAGCCGGAGCGATGGGTGGAAAGGATTGAGCTCCACCAGTTCCAGGGTCTTTCGATACTGCAGCAGAATCCCGGGGTGTTTGCGCAGAAATTTCCTGGCCCGCCTGATATAGCTTTCCGGGTAAATTAGTTCATACGGCAGTTCATGCGGCATCAGTGACCCGTTTCATGTGGTCATCAACATTTTCCTTGATCACCCGCCCGGCGGCATAATCCGCCCGCGCTTCCTGCACAGCGATATCGAGTTCGTATTCCCTTAAGCGCGCATACTTTTCCAGACTCATGACCACGTACGTGTCCTGGCCCCTGACCGTGATGATGACTTCATCTTCCGTTGCAAGACGTTCTTCCACCGCAGAAACGCCTTTGGTTTTCAGTTCGTTGGCAGTTACAGATTGCATGTTCAAGCCCCTCAATAGCACTTTTAATAGTGCTATATATAGTACTCTAAGCAGGACGTGAGAGCTACTTTGTGTGCGAAGATTTTCCGGTTTGGTCTTTCGGCAAGGAGCGCGCTTGCCTGCAGGGATGCAGGTAAGGGGCGTTAGCAGGAGCGGCAGCTTTGCGCGCGAAAGGCTATATTGGCCATGAAATTAACCGCAGTGAGAAATCAACCCATGAGAAGGTCGCCAGCCATCCTTTCCACCCTGCCCCTCGTCCTTAGCACCGCCATTGCGGTTGCCGATCTGCAAGTGCCCGCTGACATACAAACCTTTGAGGACGGAAGAAAGCCCATCGAAGAACTTTACCAGGCCTACACCTCGCTGCTGCAGCGCGGCTGGCAACTCGACATCATTGTGCAGTCACAACCGCCGGGCACGGACTACGCTTTGCCCATCATCGCGCTGCGCTCCCCGCACCCGGGGGATGCCGTGTGGATCCTCGCGGGGATACATGGTGAAGAGCCGGCCGGCCCCAACGCCATTGCCGCCTCTATCGACGCCATTGCAGAACTAGGCGCGAAACGCGCGGTGGTGCTGCTGCCGCTCAACAATCCGCAGGGCTATGCGCGCAACTGGCGCTACCTGAACATGCCGGTGTATTCCGCCGAGGTGGAAGGACAAAGCGTGGGGGATTCTTCGTACCTGCTCATTGATCCTGAACACCCCGTTTCAAACGACCTTGGCCATGCCCGCGCCGCAGCCGCCTCCAGCCCCGAAGCGCAAGCCATCACGCAGTACGTGATTGCGCAATCAGCCAGCTATCCGCCGGCCTACAGCATCGACCTGCACGAAGACAACCTGATCAGCGAAGGTTATGTGTACTCACAAGGCGTGTTGGGCGCGGAAGACCCTCTCGCCAAAACCGCGGTGCTCGTACTGCAGGAAAACCACATCCCGCTCAAGGCCAGCGGCGAAACCCGCTTTGGTGAGCTCGTCAGCAATGGCATCATCGGCCCGGTGGTTGACGGCTCCATCGATGAACTGCTCAGCGCCCCGCAGATCGTGGTCGATGGCAAGATCCAGCCCGGCCCTGGTGCGCACACCGTGCTGGTGTTCGAGACGCCCGCCGGCCACATTGACCTCAAAACCCGCATCGCTGCGCATGCCGCCCTGCTGCATGAGCTCGCGCGGGAGCTGGCTCAATAATCACTCAGAAACAATCCAATGGGCACGGCGAAGAATTTTCTGTCATTGACCTTGAAGGGCAGTACGTGCTCGCCACTGTAGATCACAACACCGTGCTGCAGGCGCTTTCCCGTCGCCGCTGCCAGAGCACCCAGACCTTTAAAGTCACCCGGGCTTACGCTGGCGGAAGCTTTGCATTCCACACCGATGATGCTGCCGTCGGCACGCTCTAAAACGATATCCACTTCGTTTTTTCGTTTATCCCGAAAGTGGTAAAGCTCGCATTGTTCATCTGCCCACCCCAACTGTTTGGCACATTCAAGGTACACCAGGTTTTCAAACAGGCCACCATAGTATTGGCTGGTCAGCAGTTGCTCGGCGCTCCTTAACCTGAGCAAGTGGCAAGCCAGCCCGGTGTCAACAAAATGCAGTTTGGGCATTTTTGTGGCTTCCCGCCTGGCGGTATTCTTTAACCACGCCGGAACCCGACGGATGATAAACATCAGCTCCAGTGTTTCTATGTAGGTCTTGGTGAGTTCGTTGTGCAATTCCAAATCGTTGGCAACGTTGGAATACTTCAACAGGTTGCCGCACAATCCGGCCAGATAAGGCACCATGGCTTTGAGCTTGGTGTGATAGTCGCCACGGGCGGCGTGCAAACCTTCAAAATCCTTGAAAAGCCGTCCCTCAAGATACGATCTGAACCACATGGATTGTGCCCGGACATTTTTGTTCTGAACCTCAGGGTAGCCACCGCGCAGTATCCACTCAGCAATCTGCTCCCGGCGGGTAGTAACGGCAGCCTCACTGTGAAATTTCCCCGTCAATAAATAGTCAACCAGATTGCGCGGCTTGCCGTTGATTTCAGACATCGACAAGGGATACAGATCGAGCCGCGCCATGTGGCCAGGCAGGGCTTCCAGGGTTCGGGCGGAGCGAAAAATGTCTGCTGAGCCGGTGAGCAGAAACTTGCCGCTGTATCCCGCCGGCAATTGATCGGAAACCTGTTTTATTGCCGGGATGAGTTGCGGTAAGTACTGGAACTCATCGAGTATGGCATTGCGCCCATGCAGCGACTGGATAAAACCGACAGGATCGCTTTGCGCTGCATTGTGCACAGCCTGGTCATCCAGTGAAAAATAGGTCATTCCCCGACTGTGGGCCAGGTCTTGCGCCAGCGTGGTCTTTCCGGCCTGGCGTGCGCCGGTGAGATACACGATGCGGAATGCGGACAACAATTCCTCGATGACGGGCTGTAAAAAGCGGCTGTACATGAGCGAAAACTCTAAGGGTTAACGCCCTGAATTTAGCCTGTTACCGTTAAAAATACAATTCCTTATCGTAAATAATACTTACTCTTATCGTAAAATCCCCATGTTCCGTGCCCAGGTAATTAGCAACTCTTGCAGATACCCGGCAAATCTTCCGGCACAGAAACAAACATGACGAGAGCGTTTCTCTTGAATGCTGGTACGAAAAAGCCGCTTCGTGGCAACTGGCGGCCTACTGGAGCGGGTGACGCCAGCGCAGGCCGGTAAAGCGACTGAAGTCCCGGTCTGTCGTGATCCACTCGCAGCCGGATTCGATGGCCATGGCCGCAAGATACGCATCCGGCACGAGGTTGCCTCTCGCGCCAATTTCCATGCACAGGCCGCGAAAAAGATTCCAGTGGCGTGTGCCCGGCTCCACGCGCACGCTGTTCGGCTGTGCGAGAAGCTGATCGGCAAAGGCCAGCGCGTCGGCCAACGGGCTCGGCTTGTTGAAGACCTTGGCGTGAGTTACGACACGGACGAATCCGCTCAGCACGAGTGCTGAAATCCCATACGCCTCGTCCCCATTGACCACGCTCTCGAGCCAGTTGCGGTAAGCCGTGTGATCCACCACGTCTTGCCGGTGCGCATACACCAAGACGGTGACGTCGGGAAGAATCAAATCAGGATCGCCGTCCGGCATGACGCCTGCTCTTCATTACCCCTGTTCCTTGTTGATCTCCATATACCTTCGCAACAAGCGGTTAATTTGTGTTTGATAACCTTTGCCCCTGCTACGAAACCACTCCAAAACATCCACATCGATCCGGATCGTGACGGGCTGTTTCACGGGCGGGCGCCATTGCGCAGCGCGGAAAAATGATTCATCCAGCTCCGGAATATCAGCAATATCAATCTCACTACCCGGCGGACCGGCCGGAATTTTTTTCTCAGTTTTTGATTTCTTGCTCAAACAGTGCGACCTCTTTTTTCGAAGCTTTTCGGGCCGATAAAATGCGAAGGATATTGGTTTCGCGATCCTCGTTCTCGCTTAGGGTAAACACCACAACACCAATCATCGCCCCTATCCAGCCAACACCAATCCACCGTTCTTCACCCTAGTTTTCACGCGTGTCCAAACGCACCATGTGGGGATAATTGAACAATTCGGCGGCAGAAGAAAAACCAATGCCGTGTTTATGCAAATTGCGCCGATTCTTACCCTCATTCCACTGGATGTGAGTATACATCAACGTATTAACAAATGTATGTACACAATTGGAGTCCGGTTTCAAGTAAAGAAAAGGCCACTCCAGCAAGCGTATTGCCATTCCCGAGTACTTCAACAGTCGAAAATCGACACAAAACCTGTAAGAATAACCCCCGTCATCCTGTCCCCGCTCATTGCCATCCCCCGCCAACCCGTCCTACACTTAAGACAACCCCCCGCCGCCAACGGAGCCACAACACCGAAACGCCATGCGAGACAACCCCAACGCTGCCACCGGATTGGCCATAGTGCTCACCGCCGCCATCATCGGTGGCGCGTACTACCTGCCGGTCATGCGCCACCCCGCGCCCATTCCGCCAGCGCCCTCGCCCAAGGCCCCTACCACCTGGCAAACCCTCACGCCGCGCCCCGGCCAGGTTGGCACGGAAGCGTCAGACACGCCGCGCGTTCCCGCGGGAACGTCCGAGGGAAGGACCGACACCCCCATCAAATGCGTTGATCCCGAGGTGGGTGAATTCTGGACCAACGCCAGCAGCTGCGAAGGCGCGGACCTGAATAACCGCTTGTCGTATGCAGCTTCCCGTGCCGCCAGCAGCAATCCCGGCCCAAACACAAAAGGAAACACCAACGGAAATACCACAGCAAATGATCCGGCCAGCACCGCACAGGTCAAGGCCGACCGGGATAAATACATGGGGATGGATTACATGCCGCCTGAAGAAGAGGCAGTGAAGAGTCGTTCTGATGATAACAACTAGGCCCGGCCCCGGATCAGGTCCGGGGTGACACGAGCCGGACGTCATCCCGCCTCGGATCAGGTCCGGGGCGGGACCCACAACCTCGCTGGAGGTCGGCTATACTGCCAACAGAAAACAGCCCCAACACCCGCACTCCATTGACGAGGCGCCCCAAGGCCGATGACATGAAGCCGATGACACACAGCCAATGAAAACCACCCCCGGTTTACGCGCAGCCTTCTGCACCCTGCTCCTGACTACGGCCCCGGTCACTTCAGGCCTGACCATTTCGGCCTTATTCAATTCAGCCCAGGCCCAGTCTCAAGTCCAGGTCCAGGCCCAGGACGACGGCCAATGGACCCGGCCCGGTAAGGACTTTGCCGCCACCCGCTTCAGCGGACTCGATGAAATCACGCCCGCGAACGTGGGTACACTGCGGCCCACCTGGACCTTCTCCACGGGTGTGCTCGGTGGCCACGAAGGCCAACCGCTGGTGGTGAACAACACCCTCTACGTCGTTACTCCCTGGCCCAATGTCCTTTACGCTTTTGACCTGACCAAAGAGGACTACCCGCTGAAGTTCAAGTACCGCCCGGATGTAAACCCGGCCGCGGTCGGCGTGGCCTGCTGTGACTCGGTGAACCGCGGCGCGGTCTACGCCGAAGGCAAGATCGTCTACAACCTGCTCGATGGCCACACGGTGGCGGTGGATGCCGAAACCGGTGCGGAGCTGTGGAAGACAAAAGTAGCGGACCTCGCCTCCGGGGAAACCATCACCATGGCGCCGCTGGTGGTGGGCGATCGCGTACTGGTCGGGCCCTCCGGTGGTGAATATGGAATTCACGGCTGGTTCAAGGCGCTCGACCTCGCCACCGGCAAGGAAGTGTGGGCAGCCAGGAACATCGGGCCCGACACTGCCGTGCTGGCAACACCCGGCACCTTCAAGCCGTTCTATGACAAGGGCACCGATCTTGCCCTCAGCAGCTGGTCCGGTGATACCTGGCAGCACGGCGGTGCGCCGGTGTGGGGCTGGCTGTCGTACGATCCCGAACTCGATCTCATCTATTACGGCACCGGCAACCCGGGGCCCTACAATTCCGACCAGCGACCGGGCGACAACAAGTGGACCTCGAGTGTGCTGGCGCGCCGGCCGGGTGATGGCCAGCTGGTGTGGGCCTACCAGTTCACGCCGCACGACAACTGGGACTACGATTCCAACGCGGAGAACATCCTCACTGAACTGACCGTCGCCGGCCAGGCCCGCAAGGTGCTGGTGCACTTCGACAAGAATGGTTTTGCCTACACCCTGGACCGGGCCACGGGCGAGCTGTTGGTGGCGGAGCCGTACGTGGCGGTCAACTGGGCCAAGCGCGTCGACCTGAAAACCGGCCGCCCCGAAGTGGATGAGAGCAAGCTCACCGGCAAGTCGCGCGGCATGGCGCAGAACATCTGCCCCAGCCTGGAAGGCGGCAAGAGCCCGGCATCGCCGGCATCGTACTCGCCCAAAACCGGGCTCTTTTACGTGCCGACCAACAACCTCTGCATGGACTGGCAGTCGGAGGAAGCCGCCTACATCCAGGGCACGCCCTACATCAGCGCCACTATCCCCTACCACCCTGGCCCCGGGGACCACCTCGGCGCCTTCATCGCCTGGGATGCAGCCACTGGAAAACGCGCCTGGGAGATCAAGGAAAAATTTCCGGTGTGGAGTGGCAGTGTCGTAACCGCCGGCGATGTCGCTTTCTACGGCACCCTTGACGGTTGGTTCAAAGCAGCCAATGCCAAAACCGGTGAGTTGCTGTGGAAGTTCAAGGTCGGCTCCGGCGTGGTGGGCGCACCAATCACCTACCGCGGCCCTGACGGCAAACAATACGTAGCGGTGTACGCCGGCATCGGCGGCGACTGGTTCCTGATCGCCGGCGACGTGCGCTCGGATGACCCGGCCGACGTGCGCGCACCACCGGATTTCATGCCCGACCTGTGGCGCTATACCAGCCAGGGCGGAATGTTGTGGATTTTTGCGCTGTGATGCGGGGGAAAATTGGGGTCAGGAAAATTGGGGTCAGAGTAAAAACTGACCTGAACAGAATTGCCAGGATCTGCGGCTTCGCAATTTTTACTCTGACCCCAATTTTCCTTACTCTGACCCCAATTTTGCTTGCCGCCTGCGGTGGGCCCGAGCCACCTGTTTCAGAAACCGGCACGTCAGCAGCGATTGCGACAACACAAGATTCAGCGGCACAAAATAAAACCACGGCGAAACCGGCAGCGCGCACCGTTCCCCCATCCGTGAGCTACGACCAAATCCCCACCGCCGGTAAACTCGCGCCCCCCGCCGGGACGCTCACCAATCCGCTCACTGCTGACCCCAACGCCGCCCAACAAGGCCAAATGTTATTCACTGCGATGAACTGCGACGGTTGCCACGGTGGCGGCGCCGTCGGCTTCGTCGGGCCCAGCCTGGTAGACGGACGTTGGCGCTACGGCGGCGAAGACGGCGAGCTGTTCCACTCCATCTTCTACGGCCGCCCGCGCGGCATGCCCGCGTACGGCGGCTTGCTCAATGACACCACAGTCTGGCAGCTGATAACCTACGTCCGCTCGCAGCCGGTGCCCAACGTGGTGCCGACGGTTACTTGGCAATAGGACTCAGCCTCCAAGATTCGGCACCAAAATTCCGGGCAGAGTAAAAATTGTTAAGCAGTTGTCATTAGCAGGCTTGCGCAGCGTAGCTTTTACCCTAACCTCAAATCGCGTTCGGGATAGCTAAAAACCCACGAATATTCCAGCCATTTCCCATTCTCGTGTGCAGCACCCGGGTGTTAAAAAATACCAATTATCGGTAGTATGGGCACATTCCTTGAATCAACAGGCTCAAATGAAAAACACCAGCATCACCCTGGGTGAGCATTTCGACCACTACATAGCCGAGCAATTGGCCAGTGGCCGCTATCGCACCGCGAGTGAACTCATCCGTGAAAGCCTGCGCATGCACGAGGAGCGCGAAGTCAAGATCGCCGCCATGCGCGCTACCATTGAAGAGGGTGTCACATCGGGAATCTATGAGAATTTTTCATTTGAAGAGCTGAACAGGGAACTGGATGCCGAACTCGGTCGTTGACCAAACTTCGCGTTACTGCCCAGGCAAGATCCGATCTGAAAAGCATCGGCCGGTTTACTCAGCAGCGATGGGGTCGAGAGCCCCGAATTGAATACACTGAACGCCTGGAGAATGCTTTTAGCCAACTGGCTGCAAATTCATCGTTGGGTCGATATCGTGAGGAACTCCCCCACGACGTCCGAACACTCCCCGTAGCAAGGCACTTGATCGTTTACCGCGTTGAAGACGGTGGCGACATCATAATTATCAGGGTCCTTCGCCAATCCATGGATTATCCGGACAAGCTATGAGACTTCCCAAGTCATCCGGGGGGATAGCATTCTGTAACACCGAGGTCCCTGCAAATTTTCCTGCAGAGGTAATCGCTGAGCCCAGCATGTCGCGGAATTGCCGAACGAATCTAGTTTTTTGGATTGCACCACCAGGAATGCTTCCCGCCTTCGCGAACAAGCTCACAACCCTGGCTGCTGAGGTGGGCCAGAAACTGGCGCCGTTTCACGCGGAAATATGAACCTCTTCGAAATGATCGCCCGCAGCCTGGAGTGCGTCCTCGCGGTTCACCTCCAGGGCTTCAAACAGTGCGGAACGAAGATTTTCGAGAAGTTCCTCCCGTGAATTACCCTGGGAGTTAACGCCTGGAACTTCCTCGATCCAGCCGATCCAGAAAGAGCCGTCCATTTGAATGGCTGCAGTATATTGATTCATGAAAGAAATCATACTACCGAAACTCCCACAGGCACATGATTACCCACCGTCGCAATTAATCTTCAAGCCTGGATTACCAAATTCTAGTCGTCGAGGCTCAAGCGTGACCACCACATTTCCCCGAATGTTCGTAAGAAATTCCCGTCCGAAAACTTGTTTGTGCCCCACCTTCTTCGTCATCCCGGCCCCCGTCATCCAACCCCTTTGATGGCCTACCCGGTCTTGGCCTTCAGCGGGAACCGCGCAGCCACAAACCGCGGGGCGAAATGTTCGTGACCTCAACTGCCGAATTGTTCTTGCCCGGCCCCCGAGCCGGGATCCATCCCTCCCCGGTTCCGCTCCGGTGGAATCCAGCAGCAACCGTGATCATCCACAAAAATTGCAGTCTAATTAAAACTTTAATGTTTAGTTATTACTTTAATGTTAAAGTAATAACTTGATTTTTGGATGAATAAAAAGTGAGCAGAAATCAACGGCACCGTTTCGATTATTCAGAAGGCGACGTGGTTGGCGTGGTGAAACCCCGGTTGCGGGCCTTGGCGCCACTGCGTTCGGCATTTATCGAGATTGCTTCATTCCTGGCAGCACACGAAAACTCTCTGGGTTTTGTCTTGCTCACTGACCCCGGCGTATCGGCGGCAAGGCTAGAGCAGGAATGGCAAAACATAGCGAAAATTGTACGACCTGAAATTGCACAGCGCACCTCGCTGTTCGATTACACAGCTGGTGCATATCAAAGCTGGCCGCCAGATCGCGTCCCGGAGTTGCGTAGTCACCTCGACAGGGTATTGGACGGGGCTTCCACTTCCACCGGAATCAAACTGCCGAGAGCAAATTACTTCACAATCATCCTGAAATTGCTGCTTGAGCACCGTTTAAGCGGCGCACCTGCCATACCTCTGACAGCCAAATTGATTGGCGAATTGGCGGGCTGCTCATTCCCGACGGTCAAGTCCACACTGGATCAATTAACCCATGTACTCCGCAAGTCACCGGGTGGTGGTATCGAGCTCAAAAGATTTCCTGCCCAGGAGTGGCAGGCGCTCATCCTGGGTGCAGACAGATCAAGAGCTACAAGGCGCTATCAGGACCGCTCGGGAAAACCGCGATCAACTGCCTTTCTGATCGAGCGGCTGGCCAACTTGCATCGAGATGATATTGCCATCGGCGGCGTGGCAGCAGCGCTCGACTATTACCCTGAATTGGACCTGGTGGGTAGTCCGCGCCTGGATTTGTGCATACACGCGCCAGGCCAGCATGCGGATTTGAGATTCATTGAAGCATTGGATCCAGCGTTACAGGAAACCAAGGGTGCAGAAGCACCCGTTTCACTCGCATTGCATTTTGTGCGCAGCAAGGCAAGTTTTTTTACCGACTTCAGCAACGGTCTTAAGCGCGCGGGCGTGGTCGAATGCCTGCTGGATTTGTACGAATTGCGTTTGCCAGACCAGGCGAACGACTGGATGAACGAACTGTTGAAACAAAAGCTTGATCGCTGATGGGAGATGTCACGCCACAAGAGGTGTTACAAGCCGCTGCCGCAGCAATTCCGGCTGATTGCGTGGACAAGATCATAGTCATCGGCAGCCTGGCGGCTGGATATCATTTCTTCGGCGAGAGCCGCGCCATGCAGATCAGAACCAAGGATGTCGACTGCGTGTTGAGTCCCAGGGTCGAAGCCATTAACGTTGGAAAGAATATCGCCGAAAGCCTGCTACGGGCAGGCTGGAAACCGAAATTCGCTGGTGGTATGTCGGGACCAGGCACAGCCGAAATACCCGCTGAGCAACTTCCCGCGATCAGGTTGTTTCCGCCGGGATCGACGTCCTGGTATATCGAACTCCTGACCGTCCCCGAGACGGAACATCAACGGGGGCGCGAGTGGACCCGGGTCGTGCTGCCCATGGGACACTTTGGACTTCCAACATTCAGCTTTCTTTCCCTTACGGCTTGTCAACCACACGACACGCCATACGGAATCCACTATGCCCGGCCTGAAATGATGGCTCTGGCCAACCTGCTGGAGCACCCTGATATCAAGCCCAACGAGATAGGTGACGTGTTCGAAGGCAGAAAAATCAAGCGCTCAAACAAGGATCTGGGACGGGTGCTGGCCATCGCTCGTCTAAGCCAGGATAGCGATATGCAAGTCTGGCCGAGAAGGTGGGAAGAAGCATTGCGGGAATGTTTCCCCACTCAATGCAGACAACTCAGAAAAGCAGCAGGCTCGGGTCTGCGTGCATTAATCGCCAGCGAAGTCGACCTGGAACAGGCAGTGTGGGCCTGCAACAATGGACTGCTAGCATCCAGGCCGGTCACCATGGAACAGCTGGAATTTACGGCTCGACGCCTGCTGCAGGATGTTCTCGAGCCTTTTGAAGCCAGGCAATATGTGAAGAAATAGTGCTTTGGTCCCGAAAAGGGCGAATCTTGGGCAGCCATCAGCGTGAGCGCGCGCCGCGCAGCAATCCTTCCGTGCTGAGATCTTCATCCACCTCCGGCCAATGTATGCCGTAGCCACCGCCGCAGATTTCCCACGGGAAAGAGCACTGGAAGAAGCACCGGCCAGGCGGGGGTACCAAGCCAGTGGAACGGATATCCGTCGACCATCCTTGAGCCCGACGGTCAGGAAACCGTCGGAGAACTCTACGGACGCAACACGTTCGTCCGCATTAAGTGCCAAAGTACCCATGCCAGGCCTCCATCAGGTTGGCTTGATTGGACTCTATGATAGTGCGAATTCGTCGCATGGCTTCATAACCCTGTCCGCCTTTAACTCGAATCCATGCAGGAAACTGCCCCTGCTATTTCGTCATCCCGGCCCCCGAGCCGGGATCCACAACCCTCTCATTCCCGCCCCCTCACCCCACCCCGGACCAGGCACAAACCACCAGCAGCTATCATCGCCGGTGAAAACTAAAGTAACCTTGAAGAAGGTGGCAAGAGCCGGGTTGACCAATGAGCAGACGCAACACCCTATTTGACGACGTCATGCGCCTGCCATGGCCAGTCGGTTTGGTGTTGGCGCTCCTGACCTTCATCGGCCAGCAGATTGCGCTGTCCATGGAAATCCAAAGCCCAATCGGCCACGCATTCAAAACGCCCGTCAGAGTGCTGGGTTATTTCCTAATTGCCATGTTCTTGCTGGCGTCGTTCGTTTCATTCTTTAACCAGGTCATCCGCGCCCGCCCCAATGCCCAGGCAACGCTGCTGATCAGCCTCGTAAAGAAATACCCGGATACGGTTCAACGGCTGGCAACTGTCTAGCTGACAAAACTCGCCATCACTCCGACCCATCCTCACTTGATTGGTACCCGGTTCTGTTTACCGGGGGACTTTCTTACTCTTTCCGCAGCGACTTTCCTTCGTTACGTTTACTTCAAGCCAGCCACAATACCGGTTCGCGCTCTCCAGGCAGTCTTGAGAAATCCGTGGTTAACATATATATTAACTCGTGAAATACCGATCGATCCATGAATTTGCCAACCTGAAGGGCAACAGGCGCCAGGTAATTCATGCGCCTGGTGCGCTGAATTCATGGGAGGTAACGGCATCGGGGCTTCCGTCCAGAAAGGCGGGAGTTCGAAAATGAAGGTGTTGACGAAAAGAGAAGCGAAAGACAGGCGGCGTGACCTGGCCAGAGGCGCCTATCTGTTCCAGGTGACGGAAGATATCCTGGTCGCCATGGAAGACCTCGGCATCAGCAAAGCCGATCTGGCGAACAGGCTGGGCAAGAGCAAGGCCCGTATCAGCCAGCTGCTGGGCGGCAATTCCAACATGACCATCGGAACGCTTTCAGACATCGCCTTTGAGCTTGGACTGACACTCGGCAAAACCTTCAAGGAATACTCGCCGCAGCGCCACCGAATCAAGAACCAGTCGTCCGGAAACGAGAACGCGGTCGGTTCTGACTTTGCCATCAGTTCGATCCGGAACGGCCGGGCCCGGGCACGAAGCCAGGCAGGGGATTAATCACCTGATTACCACACCCCGCTGGTCGGTCCACAAACCGGACCACCTGCCCCACTCAACCGCACGCGCCACCGCAGTCCCGCTTTTCGCCTTGTAACGATCAATTCAAAACTTCCGGAATGTCGCGGTGTACGATGTCCAGGATGGCTCCAATGCAGGCTGGTCCTGAACAAAAATGAAAACAGACAACGGCTCCATAATCTATTCCCCTTCCGATCTCGTCACGTTCGTGAAGTCCCCTTACGCAAGCTGAATGGATCGAAAATATCTTCTTGATCGCACTTCGCTAAGCCCCGACGAAGACGACCCACTGATGACCGTACTGGCGAGGCGCGGCGATGAGCACGAAAACGCCTACCTCAATGAACTGAAGTCCGAGGGCCGCGATGTCTGCGAGATCAGCAAACAATCCAAATCCCGGTTTGAAGACACACTCGTAGCGATCCAGACCGGCAGGGAAGTAATATTCCAGGCCAACTTGAAGAGCGACCAATTCACCGGCTTTGCCGACTTTCTCTTTCGTGAACAGATGCCTGACTGCAGCTTTGGATACTCCGTGTGGGATACCAAGCTCTCCCGGCACCCCAAGCCGTATTTCATCATCCAGCTGTGCTGCTGCGCCCAAATGCTCGAGGCCATGACCGGGAAATTGCCTGAAACCAGCGGCCCAGGTGATGGGCACCCGAGCAGGTCTCCATGCCGATACGGCATGGCGCCAGCTTGGCCAGCCAACGCTTCAGAGCGGTGCGGGTAAACTGCCGCTGCACTTGTTGCTGACAGTGCTCATCCACGCCGTGTACGTGAAACGCATTCTTGCCCAAATCAATACCAATTACGCTAATCTTGTTCATGGTCTGCTCCGTTTTTAGGTTGAGTCGAGAAACCCAATTGTGACCGATCCGGTCACGCTAAGAACGGAGCGGACCATCCCATTGGCAGAAACGTCCCAAGCGGTTTCAGCCAGCTTCAAGATGCGTTGCCGCGGGATCGGAGCATCCACTCTTAGGGTATGCATCCATGATGACAGCCCTCGATCCTACAAGAACAGGGGCGTCAATATCTTCTTTGCTCCTCGCAATTTGATTTGACCACCGCTAAACTTGGTCGTCATGCAAGCGCAAACCCTGCACATCGAAACACCACTTTTTGAGTCCCGCGCGCTGACAATTGCTGCGGGCCGCACTGTGTGGCTGAAGCTCGAAACAGCACAACCACCGGGTTCATTCAAAATTCGCGGAATCGGCCTGGCCTGCCAGGAATATGCGCGCCGGGGCGCCAAACGATTCATTTCGTCGTCTGGCGGAAACGCGGGTATCGCAGTTGCTTTTGCGGGGCGCCATTTGTCGATTCCCGTGGTGGTCGTGGTTCCAAGGACGACTACCGAGAACTCCAAGGCACTGATACGCCAGGAAGGCGCCGAAGTGATTGTCCATGGGGCTTCCTGGCACGAAGCAAACGCGTTGGCCTTGTCAATGGTCGAGGATTCTGATGCATTTTTGCATCCATTCGATGACCCGCTTATTTGGCAAGGACATGCCAGCATGATTGACGAAGTAGTCGCATCAGGCGTTCGGCCGGAGGCTATCGTACTCTCTGTCGGTGGCGGCGGACTGCTCAGCGGCGTGGTAGAGGGGCTGCGACGCAACGACTGGTCCGGTGTGCCGGTGATAGCAGTCGAAACGGTTGGGGCCGACGCGTTCGCTCAGTCGGTTCGCGCAGGATACCGCGTGGAAATGCCAGCCATTACCAGTATTGCCACCTGCCTCGGTGCCTCACAGGTTTGCGAGCAGGCGTTCATCTATTCGAAAACGCATCCTGTTCACAGCGTCGTAGTCACGGATCAGGCAGCTTTAGCGGCGTGCCAGAGATTCCTTGCCGATCACAGAGTGGTTGTGGAGCCCGCTTGCGGCGCATCTCTCGCGGTCATTTATGACCAGGCGCCGGAACTCGAGGAATTCAAATCCGTGCTGGTGGTCGTTTGCGGCGGCGTAGCCGCAAGTGTCGAGCAGTTCCAGGCCTGGTCAAATCAATTGGCAAATGAATTGGCATAAGCTGTTAGTGGTGGCAACAAGCCTGACGCTAGCCGTTGCTTGTTCTCCTCAGCAAGATCCGCACGCCGGCTCAATAACCGGTAACGACAACCCCGTGGTTGATGCCCTGTTCGAGTCCTGGAATATGCCAGGGTCGCCCGGATGTGCTCTCGCCGTGGCGCGAGATGGCACCTTGGTGTATTCACGAGGCTACGGCTACGCCAACCTGGACTACGACATTCCCAATACGCCGCAAACGGTGTTTGATATCGCGTCGATTACCAAGCAGTTTGTTGCCGCCAGCATCAGCATGCTCGCATTGGAAGGGAAGCTGGCGCTCGATGACAACGTTCGCAAATGGCTTCCGGAACTACCCGAGTACGAGTGGCCGATTACTTTACAGCACATGATTTACCACACCAGCGGCCTGCGTGACTATCTGGTTTTGTTTCCGCTCGCCGGGCGTGACGACTACTTCCCGATCTCGCGTGCCCAGATTCTGGACATGATGTCGCGGCAGCGTGCATTGGTCTTTCCGCCGGGTGAGCAATACCTCTATAGCAACACCGCCTACATGCTATTGGCGCTGGTCGTCGAGCGTGCCAGCGGTAAAGATTTTGGCGCATTCGTAGAGGAGCGCATATTCCAGCCAGTGGGGATGCAAGGCAGCCTGATGTACGACAACCATGAAAAAATCATCAGGCGTCGCGCTACGGGTTACGACCGGCAGGAAGATGGCCAGGTGCGTATGGTGCACAACACCAATTTCGACGTCCCTGGTGACGGGCAGATGTATTCGACCGTGGAGGATCTGCTACGTTGGGATCACTATTTGCACGGTGCAGAGAAACCGGCTATTTATTCGATGATGCTGACCGAAGGGACCCTCAACAACGGCGATAAGATCGATCACGCGCAAGGGCTATTCCTGGGTGAGTATCGCGGCCTGCGTACCGTATATCACACGGGCAGTTCCTGGGGATCACGATCCGTTCTCATACGCTTTGTGGAGCCCGGGCTTTCGATCGCCATCGCCTGCAATGACGGCTATTCCAATCCGCTGGCCTTGGCCAAACAGGTCGCCGATCACTACCTGGCTGACCAGCTTCAGCCCGGGAACGATGCCGGGGAACCCGAAGAACAACAGCAAGTAATGGATACCGCTGCGGAACCGCTATCCGTGACAGCGGACCAACTGGCAGAATTCGCGGGTACCTACTTCTCGCCGGAGCTCGATGCCACGTACCGATTCGCAGTCGTTAACGGCATCCTCGAAGTGCGTATCGAGCAGGAGCCGCCGCTCAAGCTTTTGCCAGTCGCGGCTGACCGATTCGAAATCAGTTTTCAGCCGGATGGCTGGCAGGAGCCGAGCAGGGTCGATCTGGAATTCAATCGCGATGCCACCGGCGCTGTCACCGGTTTCGGCCTGAGCCTGGAGAAGACGCGCGATATCGAATTTAAGCCTGGAGACAGCCGTGATGAGTAAATGCTGCACGATTCTGCCCATTGCCTTTCTGCTACTGACGGCTTGTACTCCCAAGGCCCCCGAGATTACCGGGGCGGTAATTGTCAATGCGCGGGTAATCGATGGCAGCGGTGGCCCATCGCAAGAGGTAAACGTGCGAGTCATTGGCGATCGTATAGCAGCCGTCGGTAATTTTGAGCCGTCGGCAACGGATTTGGTTGTGGATGCCAGGGGCCTGGCGCTGGTCCCCGGATTCATCGATACGCACAGTCACCACGAAGATGGCTTGTTCGAAATGCCGGATGCGCTGGCGGTTATCAACCAGGGTGTTACAAGCATTGTTGCTGGCCAGGATGGAAGTGAGGCTTATCCACTGACGGAGTTTTTCGCCAAACTTGAGACCGTGCCGGTCGCGATCAATGTCGCGTCCTACGCCGGTCACGGCACCTTGCGAAACCAGATCATGGGCGAGGACTACCGCCGCGCCGCGACACAGGAAGAGGTGGCGCGGATGGCGGAATTGTTGGATGCAGAGATGCAGGCTGGTGCCATGGGAATGTCTGTTGGGCTGGAATACGATCCCGGCGCTTTTTCATCTACCGAGGAATTAGTTCAACTCGCCACAGTGGCGGCAAGGCATGGCGGGATTTACGCCAGCCACATTCGCAGTGAGGACCAGTATTTCTGGGAAGCCATTGATGAAACCATAAAGATTGGTCGTGAAGCCGGGATACCGGTGCGAGTGACGCACATCAAACTCGCCATGAGCCGATGGTGGGGCAAGGCCGGTTTGCTTAAGAGCATGTTGGATGAAGCACGAGCATCGGGTGTCGACATCACGGCCGATATCTATCCGTACAGGGCCTGGTATGCGGGATTCAGTTGGCTGGCGACGCTATTTCCGGAGCGCGATCTGAACCGACGCGAAGGAGCGGAGTACATTCTTAACGATATGCTTGCGCCGGATCGCATCCTGATCCCCATTTTCAAACCGGAGCCCGCCTATGGCGGCATGACCGTCGCCGGGATTGCCGCTATTCGTGGATCTGACGCGACCACAACGCTGATGGCCTTGTTGCAAGCGGACGCAGCCATCGGTGGCGAAGATTCCGGATCCACGGTGCTGGCATTTGCCATGGACGAGCCCGATATCGAGGCCATCATGGCCTGGCCGCACACCGTCATTGGCAGTGACGGTGACTCGGAAGGCGCTCACCCGCGCGGTTACGGCGCCTTCACCCGCTTTCTCGGGCACTACGTCCGTGAACGCAAGGTAATGAGTCTTGAAGAGGGCATTCGACGGATCAGCTCGCTCCCGGCCCAACAAGTCGGAATCCCTGAGCGTGGCTCGATACAGGTTGGCAATTATGCGGACCTGGTGCTCCTGGACCCCGACACCGTCAGTGACCGTGCGACGTTCGAAAGCCCGCACCTGCCTTCGGTGGGTATTGAAAAGGTCTGGGTAAATGGCCAGTTGGTATTGGATGACGGCAAAGTCACCGGCAATCGTCCCGGCAAGCCGATTCGGCATGACAGCCCCTGACCACGAGCGCAACTAACATTCCCTTGACGAGGCAGCCAATCATGACAATAACCACACAAAAAACCTGGCAACAGCGGCTCGACGCTGACGAGATCGTACTTATTGACGGCGCCACCGGAACAGAGCTGCAACGACGCGGCGTTCCGATGGATAAAATGGCCTGGAGTGGGATTGCCGTGGTTACCCACCCGGACGCAGTTCGTGAAACTCACGAGGACTATATCCGGGCCGGAGCGCAGGTCATCATTACCAACACGTTTGGATCGACCCGGCAAATGCTGGAGCCTGCCGGTTATGGAGACCTGGTCGAAGTCGTGCATCGGGACGCCGTCAGATTAGCTCGCCAGGCTTGCCTGAACGCGGGTGGGGCGGCGGCTGTGGCGGGTTCAATTTCATCAGAACCGTCCGGCTTCGACCGGGATGGTTTTTTTCCGCCCGAAAAAGAGTTCGCAGCCTACAGGGAAGCAGCAGGTCTTCTCGCAGACGCGGGTGTTGATCTGATTGCGCTGGAGATGATGGTCGAAACAGCACATGCGGCGCTGGCATTTGAAGCGGCACTGGAGACAAAACTCCCGGTATGGTTGGGCGTTGGCTGCAGAAAAACAAAGGAAGGCAAAATCGTGAGCTTTGACCATACTGACATGGAGTTGAGTGTCGTGCTTGACGCGCTTATCCCGATGGGACCGACCGTGGTCAACATCATGCACAGTGAAATCGCGGCCATACCTGAGGCTATTGCCCTGGTTAGAGAGCGGTGGTCCGGGCCGATCGGCGTCTACCCTGAATCTGGATATTTTACCAAGCCAAATTGGAATTTCGTCGACGTCATATCGCCAGCCGACCTGGTAAGCGAAGCGCTTGGTTGGGTTACGGCGGGCGTTCGATTGCTCGGCGGGTGCTGCGGTACAAGCCCTGAGCACATCAAGGCTCTCCGAGATGCGATGCCGGAACTTGAAGCTGCTCGAAAAACCCAAGCCGATTCTTGCCCGACTGAATGACCCACCACATCTCGGTGGGGAGCAAATAACTCAATTGATCCTGCCCATTCGGCAGTGCCGGGTGTTGCTGGATGCAGACCTGGCCAAACTTTACAAAGTTGAGACCAAAGTGCTGACCCAGGCTGTGAAGCGAAACGCCAACCGCTTCCCGGAAGACTTCATGTTTCAATTGACCAAACAGGAATATGCGCACTTGAGGTCACAAACTGTGACCTCAAGTTGGGGAGGCCGGCGCTACCCGCCTTTCAAAATCGTATTTGATGCCATACGTGAGCTGATGACTCCGCCAATTCCAGATACAAAACGGTCCATCGGGTTTACACCTTGGGAGCAGTAGCAAAACTTTGCGGTGCGTCGATGGAATCTGAACAGTAACGGCAACCAATCATCCCGGCCGCTGAGCCGGGAGAAGGTGAGGCCGGGAACCGGCCGAGAAGCTGGCCTGGGCCATCCATCCGCCTACCCGACCCTCGCCTTCAACGGGAATCTCTCCGGGTGCTCGATCATTTCCACCGTCAGGTCCACATCGATCTCCGGCCAGAATATTGCTTCGCCAGCGCCATCCCCATTTTCAGGGTTTGTACGCACCTATCTCTTCACGAACAACTCGTCGCAGGGTTTCTTCAGTGAGTGGCTGCCGGGTCAAACCCTCTCGCAAGGCCGTATTGATCAAAGTTTGATACCCAACCCCCTGTGCCTCGGCCTGCTGGCGAAACGCCTCAAGCACCAGGTTATCCAGCATGATGGTGATACGGGTTTTGCCTTTGGCCTCGGCCTGGAGTTTCGCCAGGTGAGGAACATCCTTTGCCCGCCGGGCTTTTGAAAGGTCATACTCCTTACGCATAGTCTTTAATCTCTCGACGGGTTGATCTTCGCCTTTCGTGGGTCAAACTCGATATTCACATGTGATTATACATATGTAATATGCATATAAAAAGGCAAGGGCAGCATTGGAGTAATGTGCCGTCAGAGGAGCGATGTCTTGATAAAGATGGTCGCGGGCAATTCCCCCGGATGAATGTAGGAATTAGCGGCGCCGTTCCGCCCGTCATCCCGGCCCCCGCGCCGGTATCCATCACGCACCAAAAACTGTCGGTGTCGGATCGTGGTTGAGTTTTACTCACAGGGTCGTTAAGGTTCTGTCACGCCGAGATCCCGGCAAATTTTCCGGCACAGGAAATCGCTGAGTTCGGCGTGCCGCGGAACGGCAGAACGAGCCTTATTTTTTGGATTTCCCCACCAGGAATGTTTCGCGCCTTCGCGAACAAGCTCACAGCCTTGACTGCTGAGATGCGCCAGAAGCTGACGCCTTTTCACGCGGAAATATGAACCTCTTCGAAATGCTCGCCGGCAGCCTGGAGCGCGTCCTCGCGGTTCATTTCCAAGGCTTCAGACAGTGCGGAACGAAGATTTTCGAGCAGCTCTTCCCTTGAACCACCCTGGGAGTTGACGCCGGGAACTTCCTCGATCCACCCGATCCAGAAAGATTCGTCCTTTTGAATTGCGGCAGTATATTGATTCATGAAAGAAATCATACTACTGAAAACTCCCACAGGTACATTGCTACCATTCGTTGCCACCATTCGTCGAGGTGCAGTAACGAGATTCTAATCGTCGAGGCACAAGCATCACGAGCGCAATTCTCCTGAATGCCTGTAGGAAAACATCCCAGCGCATGAGGCGAAGCCCTTGATCATGGTCACCGCAGCCATCCGAAGAGGCACAAACCACCAGCAGCTATCATCGCCGGTGAAAACTAAAGTAACCTTGAAGAAGCTGGCAGGAGCCGGATTAACCAATGAGTAGACGCAACACCATATTTGACGACGTCATGCGCCTGCCATGGCCAGTGGGTTTGGTGTTGGCGCTCCTGGCCTTCATCGGCCAGCAGATTGCCCTGTCCATGGAAAATTCAAAGCCCAATCGGCCACGCATTCAAAACACCTGTCAGAGTGCTGGGTTATTTCCTAATTGCCATGTTCTTGCTGGCGTCGTTCGTTTCATTCTTCAACCAGGTCATCCGCGCCAGGCGCTTCGACAAAACCAAGTCCCTGACAGACATCCGCAGCCTCACCTGGCGGCAATTTGA
>JANLTO010000036.1:0-5163 GCA_031362985.1 Lysobacterales bacterium
TAAAAAACCCTGGCACTACATTTACCTCGCCGAGGGCAAGGAATTCGACCAGTTACCTGCTGCCTTGCAGGAGCAATTCCCCGACCCGCGGGAAATCATGCAACTGGATTTGGAACGGCGTAAGCGTCTGGCCCATGCAGATATTGCAACAGTGCGAAAGCGCCTGGAAGTGCAGGGATACTACGTGCAACTGCCACCTGAACTGTCTGTTGAGGAAGAAATCGCCAGGCGAATGCCTTGACTCCACGCTATCCGGGCCTGCCTACACCACCCGGTTTATTGCAGTACCCGCGACAAAGGCGGTAATCACTTTGGCCAACTGATTCATCGCCGCCTGCCGTGCCGTGCGGCTGGCCCAGGCGTTGTGTGGCGTCACCATCAGGTTGGGGATGTCGGGTTGCAGCAACACGTGCTTTGGTGGCGGCGGTTCGATGCTGAGCGTATCAATCGCCGCACCGGCAATCACACCCTGGCGCAGGGCATCTGCCAGGTCGCCGCAGTCCAGCGTTTCAACATCCAGAAACACGCCTTTCATCGAATCACTATTTTAATATGTTCGCCAGCCAGGCTGAAGATTCAGCGAGGGCTCGGTCGCTGACCCGGGCAATGGAAACTGCTTCCAGGAAACTGTGGGTTGTGCCGGGATACACCACCGCCTCCACCGTGACACCGGCCTTTTTAAGCTTTGCGGCCATGGAGAGATTCTCATCCAGCAGTACGTCCCAATCAGCGATTGCCATGAACGCCGGTGGCAGGGCATGCAGATCCGCGCGCAAGGGGCAGGCAAAGGGATCGGAGACATCAGCAGGTCCGCGCAGGTAGTTACGCCAGAATCCCCGCATCTCCTCATGGGTCAGGAGATAACTCGCATCGGTTTCAATTTCGTGTGTGCTGTAGGGCGCGCCTGCTTCAAAAGCGCCATAGCACAAGAACATCGCTCGAATAGGTGATGCAAGGCCGCGGTCGCGCAGACGCAGGCAAGTGGCCATGGCCAGATTGGCGCCGGCCGAGTCGCCACCTATTGCCAGTCTTTCGGGGCAGATTCCCAGGCGCGGGCCCTCCACCTTCAACCAGGTCACGACCTGTTCAATTTCATCCAGCTGGCTGGGAAATTTGTTTTCGGGTGCCAGGCTGAAATCCACACCGACCACTTTGCATCCGGTGCGCGCGGCGTACTCCCGCATCAAGCGATCGTGTGTCTCCAGGCTGAAAATAGTCCAGCCACCGCCGTGCAGGTAGATCAGGGCAGGACGGTCCGTTGCAGCGTCCGGTTCAAACAGGCGGATGCCAATCTGACCTTCCTTGAAAGCAACGCGATGATTGGAAACCCGGAACATCTCAGGCCCGCCCATCACCCAGCGTTTTCGCACCGCTTCGGCAATCCCACGCTGCTCTGTAAATGATGACTGACCGGGAGTTGTCAGGCGCTCATAATCCTGCCTGACGGTGTTAGCAAATTGTTGAATCTCCCCATCGATTTCACTTTCACTCGCAGGTTCAGCTGGCCGGATTTTCATATTTTTATGGCGCTGGCCCCAGGGCTGCGCACCTCAAGGCGACGCGATGTACGCATCGTGTCCTCCAATAACGGTTCGTTGCACCTTTACAGTGGCCAGATCGGGGGGATTGATGGTGAATATGTCGTCCGACAGGACGACGAAATCCGCCAGGAATCCAGGTGTAATCGTGCCCAGCCGGTCCTCCTGGAAACCCGCATAGGCATTATTATGCGTGTAGGCACGCAGCGCGTCTTCCACGCTGATTTTTTGCTCCGGCACCCAGCCGTCGGGGTTAAGGCCATCGATGGTGCGGCGCGTAACTGCAGCGTAAATGCCTATCATCGTGTCGATGGGAGCAACCGACCAGTCGGATCCAAAAGTGAGCGAGGCCTTGGCGTCCAGCAGCGACTTGAACGCATAAGTTGTCTTGATCCGTTCGGGCCCAATGCGCTTCTCTGCCCAGCGCCCGTCGTCGATGGCGTGGTACGGCTGCATGGAGGGAATGACACCGAGTTCGGCAAACCTGGGAATGGCCTGCGGGGTCAAATGCTGGGCATGTTCAATGCGGAAGCGTCGGTCGCGTGGCCCGTTGGCGGCAAAGACATTGGCATAGGTATCCAGCAACCAATTGTTGGCGCGGTCGCCGATGGCGTGAACAGTGACTTGCAGGCCCAAGGCATCGGCCGCAGCAATCTGGCTGGCCAGGAGATCCGGGTCGACCTTGGTCAAGCCAGAAGTCTGGGGCGCATCATCGTAAGGTTCGTTGAACCACCCAGTTGTAGATCCCAGCGAACCATCGACAAAGCCTTTCACCCCACCCCAGCGCAGCCAATCATCTCCAGTTCCATTGGCGGCAATGTAGTCAGCCAGTTCCTGGGTGTGCTCTATGAGCGAGAACTCGTAAACCCGCAATCGCAGCGCTCCGCGGGTACGGGCACGCTGAAACGCCTGCAGGTGTCCCCATTCGCCCATGTCGTGTATTTGCGTTACACCCTTGCTCAATGCCAGTTCGGTAGCGGCATCAATCGCCGCATCAACCTGTGCTTCAGTAGGCGGCGGAATCAAGCTCTCAACCAGGCCCATGGCTTTATCCTTGAGCAGCCCGGTGATCTGCCCGTTTTCGTCCCGGATGATCTCCCCGCCCTCGGGCACAACGGTCTTTTCGTCAATGCCCGCGAGGCGCAGGGCCGCGCTGTTCGCCAGCCCCATGTGGCGATCCAACCGCAACACAAACACCGGCGTATCCTTCGTTGCCACATCAACCCACTGCCGGGTTGGCAAGGCTCCGCCCCACAGCTCGTGATCCCAATTGCCTTCGATGATCCACTCACCCGGATGTGCGCGCGCCTGCTCGGCAATCCGCCGGCTGAATTCTTCCGGGCTAGCGGCATCACGCAGGTTGGTACGCTGCATGGCCAGGGCACTGAGGATGAAATGCGTGTGATTATCGATGAACCCGGGCACCACCAGCTGACCGCCCAGGTCTACCAGCTTTGTGTTGCCGGACGTGACGGCCTTGATTTCCTCCGCACTGCCTACCGCCAGGATTTTTTCACCCTGTACGGCGATGGCTTCACGGAATCTGCCGCCGGTCCCGGTCCACACCCGGGCATTGAGGTAAACGGTGTCTGCACTCTGGACTGGCTCCGTCTTGGCGGTCTGTGTGTCCACCGCGGTTTGATCACCACCTCCGCAGCCAGCCAACAGCAATGCCAGGGAGGCGAGCAGCCACCCGATCTTTGCCGCATTGTTGATGTTCATCACCATGCTCCTTTTCTCATGTCGGGTTTTAATCGCTGGCCTTCACATCAGCCAGGTAATCAGACGCAGTGGTGGGTCCCGTTGCGAATGAGTCGGTGTGCTCGGCAATGAATTCCCGGATTTTCAGAAAAAAGTCTGCGCCTGATGGTGCGCCCGACTCTTCCCAGGCTTTTGCCAATGCTGCGGCTTTATCCGGCGGAGTGGCGGCTGGCTGGATGAGGATGAAATCCCAGCTGTCCCCATCATTGTGTACATACAGGTCGCGCGCGGGTAGGCCGGCCTTGATGTTGATTTCGTCCAGGAAGGCGACAAAACGGAGAAATTCTTCATGCTTACCGGGCGCAATGCGGTAGATTTCAATCAGCTTTTTTGCCGGTGGAGCCACCGATGGTTTTGGGGGCGCAGCAGCTGCGGAAGTTGCTTGCGCAAAAAGCGGGGTGGATGACATGATCGCTGCAGCAAAAAACGCCAGCAGCATCCATGGGTTCCGGCTCTCGGGCCTTCGGCGCACGGCCGTAATGCCGGAGTTAATAAAAGCTTCCGCAAGTCTGTGGTTCATTGTAAGTCCTCTTTCACGGGTTTGAGATCATGTTCATCAACTGGCGCCGGCACATCGTTCCAGAACCAGGGTCGTGTCCTTTCAAGCTGCCGCGGCCAGATTTCGGCCAGGGTCCTGGCGTCATAGAGCCGCCCGTTCTTCATCACCTGTTGCACGGATAAAGTGTTCTCAATCGCGACCAGCGGATTGCGCGCCAGGATAACCAGGTCCGCATATTTGCCGGCGGTGAGACTGCCGAACTCCGCGTCCCGTCCAATGGTTTCGGCACCACCTAGGGTTGCGGCGCGCAGCACTTCCAGCGTAGTCATGCCACCCATGGCGTGGGCCTGCATTTCCCAATGAAACCCAATTCCAGGCGCTTCACCGTGTGAACCTATGCCCACCAATCCTCCGGCCCGGACAACTCGCGCTGCACTTTCTGCCACCAGCGGGAAAAAGTAGTCGTCCAGCGTGCGCCAGGTGCGCTGACGCAGCTTGATGTCAATCGCATAGCGCGGCCAGAAGCGGTTGAGTTTTTCATCTTCCACCAGGTCATGCTGGCTGATGAAATAATCCTGACCCTGCGGCCCGCCATTGGTGATCATCAGGGTGGTCGTGTAGCTGACGCGGCTGTCCGCCATCAGGGTCACCACGTCGCGGTACAGGGGCGCGGCCGGCAGAGCATGCTCCTGGCCAGCAAAACCGTCCATGATCTGCGACAGGTCCAGCTTCAGCGCCAGCGCACCTTCGGTGGTGGGCATCATGCCCAGTTGTGCAGAAGCCATCGCCACCCATTGGCGCACGCGACGGTTACCGGTGCGGTACATTTTGAGATTGAACGTGCGGTAGTGGTCCCGGTAGCGCTTCAGGACACTGAGGACTTCATCCTCGGACTTGAATTGGTTGAAGGAGAACAGTGCCGGACCGGTGCTGTGGATGCGCGCACCGATGATCAGGCCGGCGTCGACCAGGTCCTCGTAGGCCAACATGTCGATGGACAGCGGCGATGGATCGAATTTGGTGGTGACGCCGTACGCCAGGCTCGCAGCCGGCGCCCAGGTTTGCAGGTCGAGCAGGCCACGGCGTATCTCTGCAATATGATCGTGTGTGTCGATAAAGCCCGGCACGATATACTTCCCGCTCACGTCGCGCACCTCGGTGCCTGCGGGGATGGCCACTTGACCCCGCGGGCCTATGGCCATGATGCGGTTGTCTATCACCAGGATGTCGGCATTTTCGATCACACCGTTTTCCGGCCCGGTTTTTTCCACCGTGGCATCCATGGTGATGGCAGTTGCGCCGGACAGCAGCAGGCTGCCACTGGGTTGGTCGCGCGGAAGCTCGACCACCGCGTTGAACGCCCGA
>JANLTO010000046.1:0-16961 GCA_031362985.1 Lysobacterales bacterium
TCAAATTCGCCTGGGCATTGCTGCCCAGGCAAAAAGCAGAGACTGTTAGTTCCCCTGAGCAGGTGTTTGTAGAGACTGCAACACCGCATCCAGTGAGAACGAGCCGACTTTCTGGCTCGGCGGGAATTCCCGGAATGAGGCGAGGAACTGCCCTACGTACTGCTGCGCAGGCACGAGCAGGAACAAGTGATCCACCCGCCAATGATTATAATCGATGGAGTGTCCAGCCTCTTCAAAGGGATCGGAACGGAGGTTGTAGATTTTCGGCACGCGCAGGGTAGAGTACTGCTCCTGCCATCCATCAAAGCCCTCACCGCGCTGCTCCTGGAAAACGATCTTGTACTGCTGAAGGCGCATGGCTGCCAGGTTGCCGTCGTCGCCGAAATAGAAGAACTCCTGGCGTGGGCTGGGGGCTTTGCCGGCGAGTGCGTCGGTGATGTTGTAGCCATCAAGATGAACCTTGAAGGTCTTTCCATCGACGTTCATGCCTTTGAGCAACTGTTCCTTCACGTCGGGGACACCAGCGGCCGCCAGCAAGGTGGGCAGCATGTCCTCGTGGGAGAAGATGTCGTTCAGTACGGTGCCGGGTTTGATCGTGCCGGGCCAGCGGATGACGGTGGGCACGCGGAACCCGCCTTCCCATTGCGTGCCTTTCTCACCGTGGAAGGGCGACTGGCCGCCATCGGGCCAGGTCATTTTCTCGGCGCCGTTGTCGGTGGAATACATGACGATGGTGTTTTCCTCCAGGCCCAATTCCTTAAGCTTGTCGAGAATCTGGCCGACCATCGCATCGTGCTCGACCATGCCGTCAGGATAGACGCCAAGCCCGGTCTTGCCCTTGCTCTCTTCTTTCAGGTGCGTCCAGATGTGCATGCGGGTCGAGTTCCACCAAAGGAAGAAGGGCTGGTCGGATTTACTTGCCTTTTCCAGATAGGCCAGGGCTGCATCGGTGATCTCCTGGTCGATGGTTTCCATGCGCTTCTTGCCCAGCGCACCAGCGGACTCGATCTTCTGGGTGCCATCGGCATTCGCCCAGGTATGGATCACGCCGCGCGTTTGGTATCTCTCGATCAGCTTGGGATCCTTGAAGTAGTCCGGGTTCTCGAACTCCTCCTCAGCGTTGAGGTGGTAGAGCGAGCCGAAGAACTCGTCGAAGCCATGTGCGGTGGGCAGGTGCTCGTCCAGATCGCCGAGGTGGTTCTTGCCAAACTGCGCCGTCATGTAGCCCTGTGCCTTGAGGAGTTCCGCGATGGTAACGTCCCGTGCCTGCAAACCTTCCTTCGCACCCGGCAGGCCGACTTTCAGCAGGCCGGTGCGAAAACCGCTCTGCCCGGTGATGAAGGCCGCGCGCCCCGCGGTGCAGCTTTGCTGACCGTACCAGTCGGTGAAGAGTGCGCCCTCTTTGGCGATGCGATCGATGTTGGGCGTCCTGTAGCCCATCATGCCCTGGTTGTAGGCGCTGACGTTCCAGTAGCCGATGTCGTCACCCCAGATGATGAGTATGTTCGGTTTCTGCCGGGCCGCCTGTGCTAGTGCCGGCCACGACAGCATGGCGGCCATGGCAATGGCGAATAATTTGAGCAAGGTGCGGGTCATTTCATTTCTCCTGGGGAATACTTGGGACAACCATAAAAATCGGGGCCAAAAAATCTAAAATCGGGGGCGGGTTAAAAAGCCACCTCGACTCGGTTGAATAGTCTACCTGTAAATACCTCTAATTCCACAATCCCATCCGGCTTGTGCTAGTGGACTATATCCTATTCAAACAAGATTGCTTGAATGCGCGCTGCCCCTTCATCGAAAACGACTGCAGGTCCGCCTCCCTTCGCAGGACTCCATAAACCACCTGGGTTCATGGCCTTTCGAAATCCTGCAGCAGGGCCTTGCGGGTCGTGGCTGCGAGCGTGACCTGGTTGGGATATGCGGGGTGGTCCGAGCCGAAAGACAGTTCTGCTCCGCCGCGCAAGGCCGTGATCATTTCGAGAGAAAATTCAAAACGCATGAAATGCACCGCGGACGTCTTCTCGTCGTTGGAGCGAGGCAGGTCTTCATTGGAAATGGCGAACACCTTTTCGAATCCCTGCACCTGCGCCCAGACGGTGTGTTCCATCTCCGCGAGTTCTGCCAGGCGCTGTCGCCGTATATTGACTTCCTCGAATTCCAGCATGGCTGTGGCTTTGAGATTACTGCCGTCGGGAATCAGAGAGTTGTAGGTGTCGAGTTCCTCCTGGATGGCCGGCGCCTCGAACACTTTCTCGATGCGCAGCATTTCCTGCACCTGATACTGGATGGTCAGGCGGTCCTCGAAGTACAGCGAGAAATTGGAGCCGATATCAACCCGCCGGTGCTTTTTATGCTCCAGCACGCGGGTGCGAAAGGTGGCGCGCTGTTCGGCGTATTGTTCTAGGCTCAGAAGCTCTGAGCGGGCTAATGGTTTCATGGTAGTGCTCTCCGTCCTGAATCGCGCGCAAGGCGCGTTTACGCCCGCGGGTGCTCCTACATGTAAGAGGCCGCTCCCGGCCATCCATGGCCTCCGCGGCACCGGTGCATGGCCCAGGCCAGCTTCTCGACCGGTTCCCGGTCTCACCTTCTCCCTGCACAATGGCCGGTTTGCGGCCGACTGCTCCTGTCGCGCGCGAGGCACTTTTACGCCCGCGGGTGCTCCTACGGTTATATTCCGTAAGCCTTGCGCAGCAGGCTCAGAGGGTTGGTTTCGCTGTGCTTCAATTCCAGCCCATCGGCAATTTGCGTGGCGGCCATGGGACAGTCGGATACGAGGTAGTCGACGGCCATTTTCTGCACGCGGCTGATCACGGGCCGGGCAATTTTTTGGGACCTGTTATAGGTTCCGGCGCGCACACCGTAGGTGCCGTCGTGGCCGGAGCAGCGCTCGATGATTTCGATTTCGGTGCCGGGCACCAGTGCCAGCACATCTTTGGTCTTGGGCCCGATGTTTTGCACCCGCTGGTGGCAGGGTACGTGCCAGGCGACTTTGCCCAACTGCTGCTTAAATTCGGTATTGAGCAGCCCGGCCTTGTGCCGGTGCAGCAGGTATTCAAAGGGATCAAAGATTGCCCGCTTCACCTTCTGCACATCGGCATCGTGCGGAAACATCAGGGGCAATTCCTGTTTGAACATCAATACGCACGATGGAATGGCTGCCACGATATCCCAGCCCTCGTCGATCAGGCGCACCAGTTCGGGGATATTGGTTTTGCGGTACTTGTCCACGGTTTTGAGGTCGCCCTGTTCCAGTTTGGGCATGCCGCAGCATTCTTCTTTCGCGGTCAGGCAAACGGGTATGCCGTTGTGCTCGAACACCTTGATCAGGTCCTGGGCTATGTCCGGAGTATTCACATTGCAGTAACAGGTGGCAAACAGGGCGGCTCTGCCCACGGTTGGGCCGGCCGCTTTGACTTCAGCTGCTACCGGCGCATGGTTCCTTTCACGGCGGCGCAGGGTATCGGCATGAAATTGCGGCAGGTGGGCGCGGTGGTCGAGGTCCAGGGTTTTTTCCAGGACTTTCCGCATGGCGGTATTTTCATTAGCCGCGTTGATAATTCCTGCCACCACCGGAATACTGCCGACTGCGCCTTGCAGCTTGGTATTGCTGAGCAGTTTGTGGCTGAGCTTGCGTTCACCCTTGTTGAACTGCACGGCCTTGGCGCGCAGCATCAGGTGGGGGAAATCCACTGCCCATTCGTGCGGGGGCACGTACGGACACTTGGTCTGGTAACACAGGTCGCACATGAAACACTGGTCGACGACCTTGGCATAGTCCTCTTTAGCCACGCCGTCCACTTCCATGGTGGTTGACTGGTCCACCAGGTCGAACAGGGTGGGGAAGGCATCGCACAGCGAAACACAGCGGCGGCAGCCATGGCAGATGTCGAACACCCGCTCCAGCTCGTGGTTCAGCGAGTCTTCGTTATAAAACTCCGGCTCCTGCCAGCCCAGAGCGTGGCGGGTCGGGGCTTCAAGGCTGCCTTCGCGCATTCAGTAGTTCTCCAAAACAAATGTCATGCCGGACGCCGATCCGGCATCTCTGGACCCCGGGTCGAGCCCGGGGTGACGTTCTAACGAGCCCGGGGTGACGTTCTAACGAGCCCGGGGTGACGTTCTAACGCCCCCGGAGTGACGGCCCAACCGCCCCCGGAGTGACGAAAACAACCGTCATCCCGGACCCCGATCCGGGATCCATGCAATCAACCCAGTTCGTTCAGGGCCTTCTGGAAGCGGTTGGCGTGTGAGCGCTCGGCTTTGGCCAGGGTCTCGAACCAGTCGGCGATTTCGTCAAAGCCTTCGGCGCGGGCGGCTTTGGCCATGCCGGGGTACATGTCGGTGTACTCGTGGGTCTCACCGGCAATGGCGGCTTTGAGGTTGGAAGCAGTGGGGCCTATGGGCAGACCGGTAGCCGGATCACCGGACTCTTCGAGGTATTCAAGGTGACCATGGGCATGCCCGGTTTCACCTTCGGCGGTGGAACGAAACACGGCGGAGACGTCGTTATAGCCTTCAACGTCGGCGCGCTGTGCGAAATACAGGTAACGCCGGTTGGCCTGTGATTCGCCGGCGAATGCGTCCTTGAGATTCTGTTCAGTTTTGCTGCCTTTAAGTGCCATGGTGATGAAACCTCCATTGTGTGTGTTCAACTGCATTTGCTGAATGCGGGGGCAAAACGCCCCTGATATGCACCATAGCCTCATTGCGGGGATAGTTGAAATTGTTTTTTCTAATCGGATTGATAGCCAGGGGCAATGAACCTGATCATCATGGCTTGCGTCACCCGGGTTGAAGCGCTGGCAAGCCTGTGCTGCAATGCGGCATGAACCCCACGCAAACCGGCCTGTTGCGCCGCCTGGCCGCAAACCCCGAGGTATTCCTGCTCCTCACCGCATTTGCGGCCGCTCTGGCCTTCGCCGTGTGGGAAGTGCTGCTGAACAATTTCGTGATTGAAAAAGCTGCTTTCACCGGGCGTGAGATCGGCATATTGCAAAGCGTGCGCGAAATCCCGGGCTTGTTGGCCCTGACCTCGGTGCTGGTGCTGTTGATCATGCGCGAACAGACCTTTACCGTGCTCTCGATCCTGATGCTTGGCGCAGGGGTCGCGCTGACCGGGTTCCTGCCCACGGAATACGGCCTGTATTTCACCACCCTGCTGATGTCCACGGGTTTCCATTATTTCTATACCGTGCAGCAGTCGCTGACCATGCAATGGATCGACACGGTGCGGGCCCCGGTGGTGATGGGTCGCCTGTCAGCCGCCGCTTCCGTGGCGGCCCTGGTCGCTTACATTGGCGTGTGGCTGGGTATGACGTATTTGGATATATCCTATTTGGTCCTCTACCTGTTAGCTGGTGGGGCTGCCTGCTTGCTGGGCGTCGCTGTGTGGCTGATGTTTCCGCCATTTCCGCAAAAAGTTGCGCAGCGCAAACACCTGCTCATGCGCAAGCGCTATTGGCTGTTCTATGCCCTGACCCTGATGAGCGGTGCGCGGCGCCAGATTTTCCTGGTGTTTGCCAGCTTCCTGATGGTGGAGAAATTTGGCTATACCGCAGCGGATATTGCGTTGCTGTTCCTGGCCAATCACGCGGTGAACACGTTTGCTGCGCCCTGGGTTGGCCGCTTCATCACCCGCTATGGCGAACGTGCAGCGCTCACCCTGGAATACCTGGGCCTGATTGTCATTTTCAGCACCTATGCGTTTGTCAAAGTGGCGTGGCTCGCCGCCGTGCTGTTCGTGCTGGATCAGCTCCTGTACGCAATGGCGATTGCCATTAAGAGCTATTTCCAGAAGATCGCCGATCCGGCGGACATTGCTTCGAGTGCCGGGGTTTCATTTACCATCAACCATGTCGCTGCAGTATTCATTCCCGTCACGTTTGGCTTGATCTGGCTGGTTTCACCTGCCATGGTTTTCCTTTTGGGCGCGGCCATGGCCGCAATATCGCTGGTGCTCTCGCAGTGGGTGCCATTGCACCCGGCGGCTGGGCATGAAGTCAGGCGTAAGGCGAGCCATACAGTTTGAGACGCCACGCGCTTTGATACCATGGGCACCCATGAACAGCAGCGAACGCGAATTAACCCTCGCGGATCTAAACTTCGATCCGCCGTCCCTGCCGGCAGAGCGCCTGCGCGAACTTGCCCGTTCCTGTTTCGGTATTGCCGGCAGGTTCCAGCCGCTTGATGGTGAACGCGATCAGAACAGCCGGGTGACCGCTGCGGACGGTCGCCAGTTTGTACTGAAGATTTCCTCTGCGGGCGAAGATCCGGGTGTGGTTGATTTCCAGGTGCAGGCCCTGTTGCACATTGCCGGCCGGGATGCGGATATCCCGGTGCCGCGGCAACACAGGGGACTGGATGGCAAGGTGGTGTACCACACCTCAAGTGAAAAGGGTCAACACGCGGTGCGCCTGCTGAGCTGGCTGCCCGGTATTCGCTACCAGGAGGGCCCACCGCCGTCGCTGGCTGGCCTTGAGGGAGTCGGTGCTTTCCTGGCCCGGCTGAATCGCGCGCTGGCAGGATTTGCCCACCCCGCAGCAGGGCATTTCATGCCGTGGGACAGCAGCAATGGCCTGATTTTCAGACCCCAGTTGCTGGGCTTGCTCCCGGCGGAGGTCGGGGACATAGTCGGGCCCATCCTGCGGCGCCTCGAAACCAGCACGTTTCCCGAGCTCAAACGCCTGCCCCACCAAATCATTCACCAGGACGCCCACGGCGCCAACTTGCTGCGCGATTCGATCAGTTCCGAGCACGTAGCCGGTGTGATAGATTTCGGGGACATGGTTAGCGGCCCGCTGATCGCAGACCTGGCAGTGACTGCTGCTTTTTTTGCCGAAGGGAGCGATGCACCTGCGGCAATAGCTGCGGCCCTGTGCTGCGGCTTTCACCGCGTGACACCGCTGGCGGCACATGAGACTGACCTGCTGCTCGACCTGATGATTGCCCGCCAAATCCTGACTTTGCAACTCAACGAGTTCCGCCTGCGTACTATGCAGCATCCTCCGGACTTTATCAGTGCTGATATGCCGGGGGTCCTGGCCAGCCTCAAGGCGCTGGCCGCGCTGGATGGCGGGGAGTTCGGCAAGAATTTGCGGGCGGCCTGCGCACTAACAGGCTGAGTCCGCCTGCGTTGTGGACAGCTAAACTGTTTACTATTCTGCAGCGAACAACAACTTACGGGCTGCCTCCACTACTGTAGCAACGACCGGGTGCGACACCCGGCGTTCAGTGGATATGGCATAAAAATGCTCTTTCACCTCATCCACCCGGCCAATAGCTGTCACCTGATACTGTTGCTCCACTTCTTCGGCGACAGCAGCGGGCGCGGCAAATACCCCTGCACCCTTTTGGCCAAAAGTCTTCATCAGTGCGCTGTCATCAAACTCGGCAATCATGCGAGGTCGAATGCGATGTTTGTCCAGCCACTGGTCAATGCCCGAGCGCAACTGGTTGCCGCTGCCGGGCAAAAGCATCGGTGCGCCATTCAGGCAATTGGGAAAATCACCTTCTAACCTTTCGACCAAATCTCTTGTGGCAAAGAAGCTGACCCCACACTCGCCGAGTTTGTGACTGAAGCCACGCGCACTGATCGTGGGCGGTATAGGGCGATCGGCCAGTACCAAATCAAGTCGGTGCACCGTCAGTTCTACCAACAGCGTATCCAGACTCCCCTCGCGGCAGATCATGCGCATCGGCTCAGGCATCTTCAGCGCAGGTGCAAGAACCCGGTGGGCAATGGACTTGGATACCATATCGACCACGCCAACCCTGAACAGCTGGGGCCGGCCAACCGGCAGCTGGTGGATCACCTCTTCCAGTTCACCGCCCAGCGAGAAAATTTCATCGGCATAGCTCGATACCAGCCGCCCATGGGCTGTCAGCTCCAGGTTTCGGCCGACCCTGGTGAATAATTCAGTGCCAAGATACTCCTCCAGCAGACTCAATTGCCCACTGATGGTCTGTGGCGTCAGGTGCAGCCGTGCGCTGGCGCGGGCGATACCACCTTCCCTGGCCACTACCCAGAAATAGTGCAGATGCTTGTAGTTAATCATAGTCACCGGCTTGCCAATAGTTCGTAATTTTCGAATGGTAAGTCAATTATAATCGACTTTACTTATTTATCGAGCCTGCCTAGCATGCGCAGAGTAAAGCGGCAAAGAGGAAAAATGTAATGAGAACACCAATCGCAATACCGATGCCAGCCAACCACACGACTGTGCTGGCAACCAACACTGTTATCCGCAACACCTATACGCTGTTGTCCATGACCCTGCTCTTCAGCGCCCTGACCGCAGGTGGCGCGATGGCGCTGAATCTGCCCCATCCAGGGTTAATGCTCACCCTTGTCGGCTATTTTGGCTTGCTGTTTCTGACCACGAAGTTTCGTAACAGCGCATTGGGCCTGGTTATGGTGTTCGCCCTGACCGGCTTCATGGGTTACACGCTGGGGCCAATTCTCAATGCCTATCTGGCCCTGCCCAATGGTGGTGAGGTCGTGATGATGGCAATGGCCGCGACCGGCGCCATGTTCCTCGGCTTGTCCCTTTATGCACTGACCACCCGCAAAGACTTCAGCTTCATGGGTGGCTTCTTGATGGTGGGAATCCTGGTGGCCTTTCTCGCCGGCCTCGGTTCGGTGTTCTTTGAAATGCCTGGTTTATCGCTGGCCGTGTCCTCCATGTTCGTGCTGCTGATGGCAGGCCTGATCCTGTATCAGACCAGCAATATCATCCACGGCGGTGAGACCAACTACATAATGGCGACGGTCACGCTGTACGTGGCGATTTTCAACCTTTTCACCAGCCTGTTGCACCTGCTGGGCTTCATGGGCGGGGATGATTGATGTAATTCCAAGTACCTTTTGTCGACTCTTCATCTTCGAGACACTTGTAACTGCATTTCTTGCAGTTTGGCAAATAGCATCTGGGCGCTAATGGCGCCGATCATCGTCAGAAAAATATGCCACTGCGCATTCCGGCCATCGCCTTGGATGGCCAGAAAGGCATCGGTATAACCACCCCAATCCAACGCCGCCCACCGTTCAATCAGTGGGTGAAAATCCACGCGTGGATCACGATCGACCAATACAAAACGACCTCCGCCAGCGTAATATGCATAATCCTCCGGACTCTATCGCCAGCAAGATGACCTATGTCCCGGCCAGCCTCAAGCCGCTGGCCGCGCTGGATAGCGGGGAGTTCGGGAAGAATTTGCGCATGGCCTGCACATGAACAGGCAGACAACAGGACTCGAGGAGAAGGACATGCAGGAAGATCTGCTCAGCCGGCGCCGGCGCGCCATGGGCCCGGCCTACCGGCTGTTTTACAGCAAGCCGGTTCACCTGGTGCGCGGGGAGGGTGTGTGGTTGTTTGATGTCGACGGCAAACGCTACCTTGATTGCTACAACAACGTGGCCTCGGTAGGTCATTGCCACCCGTACGTAGTGCGCGCCCTGAGTGAGCAGGCTGCAACCCTCAATACCCATACCCGTTACCTGCACGAGAAAGTGGTGCGTTACGCCGAAAGATTGGGCGCGACGTTTCCCGGTGACCTGAAGGTGTGCATGTTTGTGTGCACGGGCACCGAGGCCAATGACCTGGCGTTTCGCATTGCCCGCACCGTCACCGGCAATGATGGCGCGATCGTCAGCAGCGATTCCTACCACGGCAATTCCATGGTGGTCACGGAACTGTCCACGGCTGAATATCCGGCCGCGGATCGCCCCGATTACCTGGTTGCCGTCGAACCTCCCGATGGCCTGCGTGGCAGCTTCCGCTATGGCGAAGCCGACCTGGGGCCGAAATACGCCACCCTGGTGGGCGACGCCATTGAGGAGTTGGACCGGCGGGGTCGCAAGCCGGCCATGTTGCTGTTTGACGGAATTTTTGACGCCTGCGGATTGTTCGCGGCACCTCCAGGTTATTTCAAGTCCGCCTACGCGCAAGTTCGAGCGGCTGGTGGCCTGTGTGTTGCGGATGAAGTCCAGTCAGGTCTGTGCCGCCTCGGCGATCATATGTGGGGCTTTGAAGACTCGGGGGTGATCCCTGACATCGTGACCCTCGGCAAACCCATTGGGGATGGACATCCGCTGGCTGCGGTGGTCACTACACCAGCCATCGCCGAGGCCTTCTCACGCAAGTTCCACTATTTCAATACCTTTGGCGGTAATCCGGTGTCTGCGGCCGTGGGGCTGGCCGTGCTGGATGTCGTCGAGCAGGAACACATCCTGCAAAATGTCCACGATGTCAGCAGCTACCTGGGCGAAAAACTGCGCCAACTGGCCAGTCAGTTCCCTCTAATCGGGGATGTCCGTGGCAAGGGTTTCTTTATGGGGCTTGAACTGGTGAGAGACCGCGACACGCTGGAACCTGCGGTTGAAGAAGCGGCCCGCGTCCGCGATGCCATGCGGGACCAGGGTGTGCTGGTGGCTACGTCCGGGCCCTTGGATAACCTCATCAAGATACGCCCGCCGCTGGTTTTTTCCCGCGAGAACGCAGACTTGCTGCTGGAAAACCTTGAGCTAGCCTTCTCCTTAGTGTAATCCCGGGAATCGAACAGGAGTAGAAAACATGAACATGCGTTACGCCGCCCTGGCGGTTTTCCTGGTGCTGGTGGTGATTACTGCAGCCACTGCCGGCAGTTTCGCAGCGGGTGAATGGTACTTTGTGCTGTACAAACCGGAATGGACCATCCCTGCCTGGGCATTCGGCCCGGCCTGGGCGTTGGTGTATGTGCTGATGGCGGCGGCGATGTGGATAGTGTGGACTTCCGGTCACCACCTGCGCACCAGTGCACTGACCTGGTGGTTGCTGCAACTGGGCCTGATCATCGCGTGGTCGTGGCTGTTCTTCGGCATGAACCGCAGTGGCTGGTCCATGGGGGTCATGCTGCTGCTGATAGGTTTCGCCTCGCTGTGCATCAAGCTGTTTGCCACGCCTTCGCGCCTGGCGTCGCTGCTGCTCGTGCCTTGCCTGCTGTGGCTGGTTTACCTGTGGGTTTGGAACATTGCCATCTGGCTGCTTAACGGCGGCGGGTTCGGTGTTTCAATCGGGTAGGGCGATGATTTCAGTGCCCGTTGTGCTCCAGGCCATCGATGTTGATGGCCTGGAGCATATTTATTCGAGGTTCCAGGAACGAGCCGGTCAGCCCATGTAGAACACATTCAGCTTGTTGCCGTCCAGGTCGCGGAAGTAGCCGGCGTAGAAATTTTCCATCCGCTCCCCTACCGGCCCTTCGTCTTTTGCACCCAGCGCAATGGCCTTGTCGTACACCTTGTGCACCATTTCCTTGGAGTCGACTGCCAGGGCCACCATCACACCGTTGCCGACCGTGGCGGGGTTGCCGTCAAAAGGCTTGGATGCAGCGAGGCCAGGCTTGTCGTGTCCCGCAGACCAGGCGATGAAGGTGTCAAATTCCATGAAACGCTTGGCGCCCAGCAAGCCGAGCAATTCGTCATAAAACCCGGCCGCACGGGGCAGGTCATTGGTGCCGAGGGTGACATATCCGATCATCGATATCTCCTTGATTTATTGAGAGGGGGGTTGTGGATTCTACACCGGTTGAGGCCATGCATCATGCGTGGGCATCACAAGTGGAGATAGACCACGGGGTCCACGCCAAACAGCCTGCCATGCAGATACAGGGTCAGGATAAAAAAACCGAGACCAGCCAGCAGCAGGCGGACATTCGAAATAACAGACGCAGCCTGGGGTTTGGTCCAGGCGCCATCACGACGGTTGAGCAGTACGATCTGCAGTACGGCCCATAATGCAAACCCGCCAAACAGAACAATGGAGCGCGCCTCACCATTGGAAAACAGGTGGCCAACTCCCCACACGACGACGCCCAGCAGTTGTGGATGGCGGATATGGCAGGACAGGCTATTGCGGAAGTACGGCGCAAACAGCAGGATAAAGGCCGCGAGGGCGAACACGATGGTCACATAGGGGCCCCATGACGGCGGCGCATAGAGCTGAGTTACTGAGGCTGACTTCCAGTTGGAAATGATCAGCAGCAGGGCAGCGAAAGCCACCACGGCGAAGAGACCTTTGTATGCAGTCACTCCAAGCCGGCGCACCAGGCCGGCGCGAAACGTTACGGCGCTGGCGGGAATGAAGTGAACCAGGCTCCAAACAACAATCGCTACGATGATATAGGCCATGGGCGAACTCCAGCTGTTGCCAAAACGTGAAATTACTCTCTATTGCGGACCTGCACCAGCTGCGCACGGATGATCAGTTGGCGGTGGAGGGGTTGTCATGCCTTGACACATCTTAAATGTACTAGACATAATAAGACATGTGGCTTATCCAGGAGCATCGTAACGTTGAGAAAGATCTTTCTGGCAGCGTTCCGCTGGAAATCCTCAAGCGCTACGAAAAGTGGAAAGACATCGCCGCTTTATCCGGACCGCAAGGACTTCGCGCCATCAAAGGCTTTCGTGATGAGGCACTAGCAGGTCAATGGAAAGGTTATCGCTCTTCCCGACTTAATGAACAATGGCGCGTCATTTATAAAATCGTGGCTGACGCCCTGCTCGTTCGGGTTGTGCGCGTAACTCCACACGACTACAGGAGATCTTAAATGCGCAATTACAGCCCAGCAAAAAAACGCATCGATGTCTCGCCCGGCGAATCCGTTCGCATCATTCGCGAGCTTCAAGGTTTTAGCCAAACCCAACTGGCCGGGTTGTGTGGCATACCTCAAACAACCATCTCCAGTATCGAGAACGGTCGTGTCAACCTCGGAGTGGAGCGCGCAAAAGCGCTTGCCCTGGCCTTACGTTGCCACCCTGCCGTTTTGGTCTTTCCTGGTTGGCAGGTACCGCATGTTACTGCTGCATAGTTCGCGGGGAACCGGGGTCAGAGAACCATTTCCCGGAAATTTCTTTAGCAAAAACAATCGTTGCCCGGGGAAATGGTTCTCTGACCCCGGTTTTCCTGGCTAATTACTCCAGCACCCACTGCAGCCTTAGGCCAAAAATCCACGGGTCTTCGCCGTCAAACTCGTTGCCGGGACGATCGACGTTGAGCACCTTGATGAGGTTGGTCATGACGCGAAGCTGGTCATTCAGGTACCAGTTAAGTCCCAGCGAAATATTGCTTTCCTTGCCGCCGGTGATGTCCTTGTCGGTCAGATCCACATAGCTGACACGTGCGGCGAGCTCAAATGCGCCCTTGCCGCCTTTGAACACCGGCTCTTTCGGGCTTACCGCCTCATACACGCCACTGCCCGCATTGTAATTGCGCGAATCATCGCTCAGGAACCAGCTGGCCTGGGCATAGGCGCCCTTGAACGCGATATCAGCGTAACCTTCTCGTTGAATGTGCGCTGACAACACTTCCGTTTGCCACGAAAATCTACCGACAATCCGCGTGGCTTCAAGACCAGCACGAAGTATGTGGTTTGTGCCCGAAATAGTGCCTGCATCGACAAATTTATCGTTGGTGAAATAAACCTCGGGCCGGGTTTTGAATTCGGTCTGGTCGTCCGTGGCGTTGATGCGGTAGGAAAATGAGCCGCCCAGGTGAATTCCCGTCCGGTCAGCAATGTCGACGGGAGAGTAGACATAGCGCATGACCAGCGCCTGCCCGCTGCTGGTCGTATCGTCCTCCTTGGGGGTGTAGAAGAACAACCCACCCTGGAAAATGCTGGTGCTGGTACGCTTGAGAACTCCCAGCCCGCCCATTTTCTTCTCGGACAAGGCATAGACCGCGAGATTTCTTTCCATGAATGTCAGGCCGGAAAAGTTGTTGAGGTATTCCAGGCTCACGGGTGGGCTGAACACCCCTAACTGTAGGACCGCCGTTTTCCAGCCCGAGTACAACACGTAATTGTCATTTACCTGCCATGTGCCGGTATTGTAGAGCGCGGTGAGTTTGAAGGACCAGTTTGGCGAGAAGGTTTTCCAAACGGCCAGCTGCGCCCGGCGCAGTGTAATCTCAGCATCCCCTGGCTCGCTGTTCAAGGGGAAATCGTACATAAGCTGGCCGCCCCATTTGAAGCCAGTCAATGGGAATTCCTTATCGACCAGCAGGCTGCGAATGTAGCTTGTTTTCGCGTCGGTGGCGGGCGCCTGAACCGCCGACTGAGCGGCTGATTGTAGGTACGCTTCCGAGGCTGCTTCTGCTGCCTGCAACGAGCCGCTAGTGCCCAGGAAAGCCATGCAGACAGCCAGGGTGAAAATTATTGCCCGCCATGTGTTTCGAGACATGCTTTGTAAACCTGTTTTCATACCTTGTAGAACTTATCCTAGCATGCGGCGTTATACTGAATCCCCCGGTTCGCGCGCAAGCGCGCTCCTACGATGCCGTTGTAGGAGGCCGCTTGCGGCCGTCCATGGCCTGCGCGGCACCGGTGCATCCTGCACATTGGCCGCTTGCGGCCGATTGATAGCGGTAGTAACGCAGAGATAACGAGGGTTTTGAACATGGCATTTCGCCTGGGCAGGGTTTTTCACCACACGCTGAGAACGGTCGTTTACGGTTTGATCGGCATGTTCATCACCCTGATCGTCGTGTTCGTGCTCAAGATGAACGATCTCCCTGAGCTCAGCATTTGGCACCATGCAGAACTCGATGAGGAGTTCACCGCCGATTCCGAAGTGAGCACTTTCAAAGACTATCTCGCGCTGGAAGGCCGCTTGTTCAAACAACTCGACGATCTGGTTCACGCAAATGTCGTTTCGGATGAATCAACCCAGGTCAATCGCTTCAGCAAGGGTAGCTTGTCTGACCCGGGCCGGTGGCCGCAGAACTGGAACCGCAGTTACGAAATGCCGGTGGACTCGCCCAAGGCCGTCGTGGTGCTGCTGCATGGCATGACGGATTCTCCCTACAGCCTGCACAGCTTTGCCGAGGCACTGCACCGCAATGGAGCCTACGTGATCGGCCTGCGCATTCCGGGCCATGGCACGGCGCCATCCGGTTTGCTGCGGGTGACCTGGCAGGATATGGCCGCGGCCGTAAAATTGGCCATGCGTCATGCGGCTGAGCAAGCGCATGGCCAGCCCACGTACATCCTGGGCTATTCCAATGGCGGTGCGCTCGCGGTGAATTACACATTGGATGCAGTGGCCGATCCCTCGCTGCCCCAGGTGAACCGCCTGGTTCTTCTGTCCCCGGAGATTGGCGTATCCAAGGCTGCGGCTTTTGCCGTGTGGCAAGCCAGGTTGGGCGTGTTGCTGGGGCTGGAAAAATTATCCTGGACCGGATTACTGCCGGAATATGATCCCTACAAATACGGCTCATTCGCAGTCAATGCGGCCGATGTGGCCTACAAGTTGACGGATCAAATCCAGCGGCAAATTACCGCTCTCGGCAAACAAAACAAGCTCAATGATGTGCCGCCCATTTTGGCGTTTTCGTCCATTGTTGATGCCACGGTGCTGGCCCCTGACCTGATCGAGCATCTGTTTGATCGCCTGCCCAAGGGTGGGCATGAATTGGTGCTGTTCGATATCAATCGCGTGGCACAAATGGAGCCTATCCTGAACTGGAACCCCGGGAGGATGTTAACGGCCTTGCAAGCCAATCCCGGCAAGACCTTCACGCTGAGCCTGGTGATGAACAAGGATGACACAACCCTGGAAGTGCTGCTGGCCAGTCAGCAGGCCGGGGCGAACAATACCGTTACCACCGATCTTGGGCTGAGTTGGCCGCGCGCCGTGTATTCCTTGTCCCACGTGGCGCTGCCTTTCCCGCCAGACGATCCCTTGTACGGCGGTGAGGGACGTGAGAAGAGTCCCGGTGTTCACCTGGGGGATCTCGCTTTACGTGGTGAGAGAGGTGTTTTGCAGGTTCCCGCTGAGGAAATGCTGCGTATGCGCTGGAATCCTTTCTATTCCTTTGTTGAGGAAAAAACGTTGCAGTTTCTGAAGCTTGAAAAGATAGCGCTGGCTCCGCCGGATTCAGACGCCGAGGCTGACCCCGAGTCCAACCCCGGGCCCGCCACCGCGAACTGATTGCCAGTAACATGCTCCACAAGATTCAGGCCAGGAAGCTGCGCCGGTGAACTGGCTGTCAATTTGACTGTCGACCACTGACTGGCTCCGAAGCCTCAGGTACAATGCCACACCATCGTCATCCGTAAAAACTTCAACCGTGAGAGATCAACAAATGACCACTAGACAATCAGGCAAAGGGACTACTGTGTTTTCTGCACTGGTTTTGGCCTTAACGCTGTCAAGCACCGCGCCGACGTTTGCGGCAGATTCGACCAGCAGCTCCGAATGGGAATACATCGCGGATATCTACTTCTGGGGCGCCAACATGGAAATCAAAACCACGGGCGGACAGGAGGTAGATCTTCCGTTCTACCAGATCCTGAATGACCTGGATTTTGCGTTCATGACTGAAATCGGGGCGCGCAACGACAAGTGGTCCGTCATGACCGATGTCATATACATGAACCTGAGTCAAAAAAATAACTTGAGAGACGCCACACTGCCGGACGGCACTGCCGTAACCATCAACGACAAGCTGGATATGAAATCCTGGATCGTTACGCCCACCGTGGGCTACGCGCTGCACAACGGTGACGATGCACGGATCGAGGTCATTGGAGGTTTACGTTACTTCTGGGTAGATCTGGGTATCCAGATCGATGTCAATGACAACACGGTGTTCAACAAGTCCGACTCGCAAGGCTACTGGGATGGCATTGTCGGCATGCGCGGCAACATCAACCTTAGCCAAACCTGGTACCTGCCGATGTATTTTGATGTCGGCTGGGGCACCAATGGCAGCAGCACCTGGCAGGCTTATACCGGGGTCGGTTATCACTTCTCCTCGTTTGACGCCGTGCTGACCTATCGCTACCTGGATTACAATTTCGACAACTCAGTAGCATCTGACCTGGTGGTAAAAGGACCACAGCTTGGGGCGGTATTCAAGTTCTGAGAATGATGGGGTCAGAGTAAAGTGCCAGAGTAGCACTCTGGCACTTTACTCTGACCCCAC
>JANLTO010000070.1:0-29219 GCA_031362985.1 Lysobacterales bacterium
GCCGGTATAGGTGTCGAGACCGGCGATCAGTCCGAGGCGGATTGACTTGACCGTGGCACTGTTACCGGCAGCAACGGTTGCCGAGGCCGCCCCGGAAGATGAGGCATTTACCCAAATGCTCATGCTGCCACCGGACTGCCAATCGAACTCAACCGATGTCCATGTGTTTGGAGCCGCAACGTTGACGGAAGCCCCCCCTGTGTTAGCGGTATTATCAAACACCAGGTTGGCTCCGTTGCGCCGGATTTCGAAAAGTTTGGCTGTGTCCGTTTCGTCCGCGTAGGCGCGGAACAACACGACATTGCCACTGCCGACGAGTTTGTTCAGTACGTAAAATCGAGCGCGGATCCGCGTATGGTCAGGCGACAGATCCCTGACAGATCCAGTTCCCGTCACGTTCAAGGCACACAATTGCGAAAATCGCGGAACAGCGGTGGGAGAGCCTGGGGTTATTGCACCGGTGGAATCACTCCAAAGTGCCGTGGAGCACGCATTTGCTGTGGAAGCCATCCCCAGCCCACACACAAGCGCTACAACAAATATGACGCCATCCTTGTAATTCATATTTTGGTCCTCTCTAGACTTCAATCTTATCAGGCGGTTGTGAGGGGGACTATACCTGTATTTGAAAGCGCAGTCGACTTTTAATTACGCACCTCGCACCGATTGATTTGCTTCGGATTTTGGTCACGCGGCGCCTTGGTATTAGGGTAAAATGCTGGCTGTTTCCGCGTCAAAATACCAGCCATCAACCGCACGGGTCGTGTTTTATGGATACCAAACCTACTGTAGCCGTGCTGATTCCATGCCACAACGAAGCGACCACGGTAGGCGACGTGGTCAGCGCATTTCGTCTCGCCTTTCCTCACGCAGAGATTCATGTGTGTGACAACAATTCGAGTGATGCCACAGCCGAAATCGCCCGGCAGGCGCAAGCCACGGTATGGAGCGAGAGTCATGCGGGAAAAGGCAACGTGGTTCGCCGCCTGTTTGCCGAGATCGAGGCAGACATCTACATCATGGTAGATGGCGATGCGACCTACGATGCCGCCAGCGCTCCGGCCATGGTTGATTTGTTGCAGGAACACCACCTCGACATGGTGGTGGCACGGCGGATCAGCACGCAACAGGAAGCCTACCGATCGGGCCACCGTAGTGGCAACCGCATCCTGACCGCCGCGGTCGGCTATATTTTTGGCCGTGAAATGACCGATATTCTGTCCGGATTTCGTGTGTTCTCCCGGCGCTTCGTGAAATCCTTTCCGGCATCTTCACGCGGGTTCGAGATTGAAACCGAACTTACCGTACATGCCCTGCAAATGCGGCTGCCCGTAGCCGAAATGGACAGCCCCTATTTTGCGCGCCCGGAGGGTTCTGTCAGCAAATTGAATACCTGGCCGGACGGTTTGCGCATCCTGGGAAAAATACTTCGTTTGTTTTCGCTGGAAAAACCCTTGCAGTTTTTCTGCATCATTGCATTGGCTTGTTTCACAGTAGCCAGCCTGCTATTTGTTCCGGTATTAATCGAGTACATCGAAACGGGTCTCGTGCCCAAAATTCCCAGCCTTATCGTTGCGGTCGGGGGCTATTTGCTGGCGGTGTTGTCGTTTATGGTCGGGATTATTCTGCGCACCACCTCGACCGGACGCCTGGAAGCCAAGCGATTTGCCTATCTGAACGTGCGCCCTTGAAACCGGCGCCCTTGAGACGGGTATGAAGAAACCGGCATGAACCCGTCACGGCAGTTTCTGCGCTTTGCCCTGATTGGTGGGCTGGGATTTTTTGTCGATACGGGCGCGCTTTACCTGTTGCACGAAATAGGACTCAACCTGTACATCGCCCGGTTTTTCTCGTTCACGACTGCGGCCAGTTTTACCTGGCTGGGAAATCGTTACTACACCTTCGAATCGGGGCCTGCTCTCAAGTGCAGTATTTCCAAGGAATGGTTCCGCTATGTGGTGGCCATGGGTGCCGGTGGATTACTCAATTACGCGGTTTTTGCTGCATTGGTCGCGCTGTACTCTGGCTTCCGGCAAGACCCCTGGATGGCGGTTGCAGCGGGGACTGCTGCGGGCATGCTGCTGAACTTCGTGCTGGCACGACGTATCCTTCTTTACTCGTCTGTTTGAAGTGCCGAGTCTCCGCCACGGCTAAGCTCACATAGTACTACACCGGTTTTATGCTGCAGGGCCTGCTGCAGGAAAACCGGCCTGCACTCACTCTGATCCGCAAGAACGAGGTCCATGCGCGCCAGGTCGGGCGTGAGGAAGTGAGCATTCAAGTCTTTGCCTGAATGGAGCAGGAATACGGGGCCCTGGTGGGTGCGCACGCGTTGTTCAGCTTCGATTCCAAAGTTGGATGTTGGTTGCTCCTGGTATAAGAAATTGGCGCGGGTCCGCACTATGGGTATGTCATCTTCCATCCACAAGGCGACAAAGCCCAGTGGTTCATAGCTGTTGATCAGCACCATGGCATCTGCGGGCAATGATTGCAGCGCGCTGGGGCTGTCCACCTGCAGTTCAGGCATGGCGATGGGCCGGTGAAAATCGACGAACCATTGAGTGCACAGCAGGAGCAGCACGCCGGCTATTTGCACGCGACGACTGTTGACGAAACTGACAAGCACAGTAAGGAGGACCAGTGGTGTCAGCATTTCCACCACCGCCAGGTAGCGGTAAATCGAGAAGACCGTCAGCCACACCAGGTAGCTTACCAACACGAAGATCAACACCACACCCAAGGCACGCGCTTCACCTGCGAGGCGACGCCAGAAGCAGATTGGCAAAAGCACCAGCAAGGGGTAAAGGACCACCACCCTCAAGTCTCGAAATGGCAATTCCCATACGCGCAGGGGATCGATCAACCATACAAACGGATAGGCCAGCCAGTCTGTCAGCGAAACCGGCATAAAGCGCAGGTCGCGAAAGCCTTCTGCCGCCACAAAGGGAGATTGGAAAAATCCGTTGAAGTACGGAAAAAATGGATTCTGGTACTCGGCATACAGAGACGCAAACCAGATTCCTCCGAGTAACAGGAATCCCAGTGCAAATCCTACCGCCCAGCTGAAGCAGGACCTCCAGCGCCCACTGGCAAAGCAGGTAAGCAGCAACGCCACCCCCAGCCCAACCGCATACAGGGCAAATACCAGTTTCAGGGCCGTTGCCATACCCAGCAAGGCGCCACTTGCCGCAGTCCGCACAGCGGCCTGGTTGGGTGTTTCACAGCGTGCGCTGTGCAGGACCAACCACAAACCGCCGAGCACAAACATACTCAGGACGCTATCACCATGGGTAGAGCCCAACTCGCTGAGGAATATGGGCCCACCCATGCCCAGCAGCGCTGTCGTCAGCAGCAACCACGCCGGCAAGTGTTTTCTGCCCAGCATGTGTTTGAGCACCAGGTACAGCAACAGCAATTGACTGCCCTGCACTGCACTGGTGACGAAAACGAGCACCCCAGTCGGCAGGTAACAAAACGCAAGGTAGTGTGGTACATGAAACAGTGGATTGAAGAAGGTCTGAATCTGGGCTGGCGCCACGTCAATGGCCGCCCGTCCATGCAGCCAGGCATGGGGGCCATAGAGGTGATAGTTGAGCATGTCCCACTCAGGCCGGAATCCGAAATGCAGCGCAAGCACCCCACCGAAGAGCGAACCAGCCAGGAGAATAGTCCACCGGCGAGGCCCGGCTAATGAGCGGAAATCGTTCATTCCGGCTTTATGTTTCAGCCGCAGGCAAGGATTGTTCCTGCCGCCGGCACTGGAAGAACGCCTGGAGCTGTGCGCTGCATTCTTCAGCCAGGCAAGCACCGGCGATTTCTACTGCATGATTGTGTCGCGTGTCACCCAATAACTGGAAGCGGCTTCCTGCCGCACCGGTTTTTGGGTCGGCAGCGCCGAAGACTACGCGTGCCAGGCGCGCGTGGATTATCGCTCCCGCACACATGCAGCAGGGTTCCAGGCTTACGTACAAAGTGCAGTCGGGCAGGCGGTAATTGCCAGCCTGCTGGCCGGCGGAACGCAGCGCCAGTATTTCGGCATGCGCACTGGGGTCGCTGAGACTAATGGTTTGATTCCAGCCTTCGCCCAGCAGTTGGTCCCCGCGCACAATCACGGCGCCTACCGGCACTTCGCCCTGCGATTCTGCGCGGCTTGCCAACGATATGGCATGGCGCATCCATTTCTGGTCGTTCGCCAAAATAGCTGCCGGAAAACTCATGGGATTATCGCAGCGCAGCTGATCAGCCGCGCCCCGCGAACAGGCGCCTGAGCGCCCTCACGGGTGCGGTGAGCCGCCATGACGTGGAGTGCTCCAGTTCGTGTACCCGCTGGCGCAAGACCTGGATCATGCGTTCCGCTGCGAGCGCATCCGGCACAGCTGTTGTGCCTGGACTGCCCGCGCCCGTCGCTTCCGCAGCCTTCACAGCTCTCACAGCTGTCACCGCTTCCGGGCCTTGCCCCAGGCGCAGGCGATTTAGTTCGCCGTACAGCCGGTGAATATTGCGATAGAGTCTCTTGAGGTGCTGATCGCGACGCGCCAGCAGCAGACGTATTTCCTGCAATTCTTCCGGCTCAAGCCGCATACCTGGGACGAACCGCAGCGGCAGGTGGCGCTCCACATAAACAGTTGAATGCTCCTCGGCAGTTTCCTTGGCCGGCCTGCTGTCGGTATAGAAGTACAGGGCAAAGGACTTGCGCGAAAGCTCCTTGCGCTCCAGCGGCAACTGAATGCGTTCAAAGCCGTGCCAGGAATGCTCATTGGTTTCGAATATCACGCAGCGATTGAGCAAGGGCGTGATTGTGATGATGTCGTCTTCGCGCGGATCAAGGTAGGGGTCACGATGCAACTGCAAGGACCCGCCCCACTCGTCCCGCCATTCTTCGTTCAGGTAGATGATCAGATTCAACCGCCGGTGCTGCCGGGTCACGGGGTGGTAATTAAAATCTACGTGGGCATCAAGATCCTGCCCCTCGCGATTCTCGTGTGTACCACCGCCGAAGTAATACGGGTCGTATTTCAGCCCCGCGATGCCGGTGATGTTTTCGATCAGCTTGAGAAAGGGCGCGCTCTGCACCAGGTCATCGAGCCGGCAGAACTCCCCGCCCAAAGCCCGGACCCTTTCCTGGGTTGATTTGCTGCCTACCACACCGTTTTCGTTGATGGCTCCCTTTTCATCGAAAGAGGGAAACTGCGCGAGCAAGGCAGCACAGAAATGAGGCTCAAGAAAATTATCGATCACCACGTGGCGGAAAGGCTTGGCAGTAACAAAGCGCGTGCAGTAAGCCACGCGCTGGTCCAGCACGGGCTGATTGACGATGTGATTCACTTCACCCGGATTGGCCAATGCTTCATTCCCACTTGATTATTTCCTTAAGGTGCCGCCGTTGGTAATTCGTACCCACAAGTAAAACAAACTGGACTGAAAGCGGTTCACAATCGATCCCTCGAACAATATATCGCGCTACTCAGTCCCTACCAACCCAATCTTGCTTTAGCAGGCAGGGGTTGCGTCAGCGCAGCCTCTGGCGCCGGCTCATTCCATCACCACTCGAAACGCCGCCTGGACAGTGCGTACCAGGGAGGGATGCAAGGTGCCAAGTTTTGGTGTCTGACCATGCGGCGCGGCAGGCGGCACCGAGAACCACTCGGTCGTGTAAGGAAGATCGAGGGTTTGCTTCAGGTCGAACTTCGTGTCGTAGCTGAGCCCGGCCGCGGCATACGCCCCAGGGTTACGCTCACGCAGGACTGAGAACTCGCCTCTGCGCAGAGCGGTTGTGCGCTGACTGGTACCGTAGGCAACACGCACCGTGAATTGCGGCGCATCGTCGTCAAACACGGCCAGAATAAGTGCAGGCCGTGGCTTTGGGCGAGGGGTAATGCTGTCCGGGAAATGGCACCAGGTAATCTCGCCAGCGGTGGGCTCTGCCCACCACTGAAACGTCATGCCGACTCCACCTCAGCGAACAGGCTGGATCGCACCGAACTCTTCTTGCCTTGCGCAGCGCCCTTCTTGATCTGGCGAATCTGCGTGGTCGTCAGTGGGCCCTCATCGGCCTCGTATTGAGGAAGCAGTTTGGCCGCCATGTCGTGCAGGGCCAGATGAATAGCTTGCGTCTCATCCACGCCCAGCCGCTCCGCGAGACGCTTAGCGGTTTCACGGGTCACACCAGTTGCGCTGTCTGCGGCGCGATAACGAAACGGGATCTGATCGACAGAACTGCGAGCAGCCATAAAAGGTCTCCAAATTTATGGATATCTAAAAGATATCTATCTTCGTTATGAATGTCAAGGAAACTGCTGCCGGGCGAAAGCAACCGAAAGTCCCCGATAGCTGGCGAACGGTCGAGAAACTCGCTCCCACTTGATGGCTTCCATGATGTGTGTGCAACCCTTTGGTGATTCATGCCTTTTGATGCAGCCTACGGCAGCTTTCACCTTTGAATTTTCATTGTTACATTTTACGCTCAGGTCGTCCCCCATGGGGAAACGAGCTTGCCGCTGAATGAGGTTGATGTTATATTTGACGCGCAATTTGTCTCTATTAGAGGCTCACATTGAGCGTAAAATATCATCTACAGACGAAGACACTAGGACCACGCGCGGCGCAGCTCTTTACTGAGCTGAATGAATTGCGCCGGTCTACGTTCACCTTGGCGGATGTGGGCTCGATCACCGGCTTGTCGGCGTCATCGGCCCGCAACCTGGTACACAAGGCCCAGCAACGAGGCTTGGTGACACGACTGAAGCCAGGTCTGTACAACCTCGTACCCTTCGAACTCGGCAGAGCTACCGAGCACATCGGCAGCCCGTACCTGATCGCGCGCGAACTCGCCGGCACCGCGCCCTACTTCCTGTCGCACGGCACCGCGCTTGAACTGCACCGCATGGTGACCCAACCGAACTTCACCATCTATGTGTCATGCACGCGACGCGTGCGCCCGCAGACGGTGGGCGGCTATGACTTTCGGTTTGTCCACATCACCGCAGAACAAGAGTTCGGAGTTGCGAAGCATTGGATCGACAAGGAGCGTTTCGTGATGATGAGCGACATGGAGCGCACCATCATCGATGGCCTGCGACACCCGGCATTTGCCGGTGGTATCACCGAAGTCGCCAGGGGCTTGTGGATGAAGCGCGAGGTTTTGAAAGTCGAACGGTTGATGGACTACGCGCAACGTCTCGGCGTCGGCGCGGTTGTGCGTCGCCTCGGCTACCTGCTGGAGCACTACAGCTTGGCCGATGCTTCGACCCTGGAATCGTTGCGCAGCATGTTGACAGCAACCTACCAGCGTCTCGATCCACTGCTGCCCGCCGAGGGAGCCTTCCTCTCGCGTTGGCGGCTCCAGCTCAACGTGACTCCCGAAGAGCTCGATGCCGTGAGGCTTGGCTGATGATTCCTCAACGCAACATTTCGCTGATCTCGAACACGCGGCAATCCGTCGGCGGAAGGCGCATCCCCGAAGCCGTGATCGAACGCGACTACGTGCTGGCCTGGTTCCTGACCGGTCTGGCCGGTCATCCGCTGCGAGACGTGCTCGCTTTCAAAGGTGGCACGGCCCTGCGACGCTGCTGGTTCGAGGATTATCGATTTTCCGAAGACCTGGATTTCACGCTGACACGTCCGATTGCGTTCGAAGAAGTCCTGGCTGGCCTTAACGAAATCTTCGCGGGCGTCGAGGTCGCCTGCGGTCTTCGCATCGCCTTCGATCGCGAAGACCGCCACAGCCACCAGAACAGCCACACGTTCTATCTACGCTACCAGGGTCCGCTACCCGCCGCGAGCGACGTGAAGGTCGACATCACGATCAACGAAGTCCTGTGCTACCCGTTGCAGGATCGCCCGATCCAGCGCATCTACGCCAGCTTCGACGACTTACCCGAAGGACCGACGGTGAAGGTCTACGCCATCGAAGAGATCGTGGTCGAGAAACTTCTGGCCCTGAGCGACCGGGCACGCAACGAGCCGCGCGATCTGTATGACCTCTGGTATTTGTTCGGCGCAACCCATGTGCGAATTGCAGAAATGCGCGCAGAACTCGATGCCAAGCTGGCATTGCGGCACCGTGTCATTGCAGGCATGGAACAGGCAATCGCCGCCAAGGAAGATCGTCTGCGGCGACTCTGGGCCAATCGTCTCGCGCACCAGATGAGCCAACTACCACCATTCGATGACGCCTTTCGGGAGGTGCTGCGTGCAGTACGTGCTGCCGACTTGCCGAAGTCGAAAACCTGGTCAGTTGATGACGGGCAAGAAACGCCGAAGTCCTGGCGGCGCTGAAGAAAACTTCGCCGCCTCGCAGACCCCTCACTCCCACTCTATGGTCGCCGGCGGCTTGCCGGAAATATCATAAACCACGCGCGACACACCGCTGATCTCATTGGCGATGCGCAGCGACACCTTCTCCAGGAACTCATACGGCAACCGGGCCCAGCGCGCCGTCATGAAATCAATGGTCTTGACTGCGCGCAAGGCAATCACGTATTCATAGCGGCGCTGGTCTCCCGTCACGCCCACGGACTTGACCGGCAGGAACACGGCAAAGGCCTGGCTCACCTCGTCGTACAAACCGTCACGGCGCAACTCCTCGATAAAAATATGGTCGGCCCGCGCCAGGATGTCGATGTACTCCGGTTTGACTTCCCCGAGGATACGCACGCCGAGACCGGGTCCCGGGAAGGGATGGCGGAAAATCATCTCGCGCGGCAGACCCAGCTCAACACCGATACGGCGCACTTCGTCTTTGAACAATTCTCGCAGCGGTTCAACCAATTGCATTTTCATATGTTCAGGCAAACCGCCCACATTGTGGTGCGACTTGATTACGTGCGCCTTGCCGGTCTTGCTGCCGGCGGATTCAATCACGTCGGGATAGATCGTGCCTTGCGCCAGCCACTTTGCGTGGCCACAGGCACGAGCCTGTTCTTCGAAAACATCAACGAACGACTTGCCAATGCTCTTGCGCTTGGCCTCGGGGTCGGCCACACCTTTGAGCTCAGCGAGAAAACGCTCGCGCGCATCCACCTTGATTACACGCAAACCCATGTGCCGGGCAAACGTCGCCATCACCTGCTCGGGCTCCTGGTAACGCAGCATGCCGGTATCAACAAAAATACAGGTCAGCTTGTCGCCGATCGCGCGGTGCAACAGGGCCGCCACCACACTGGAATCCACGCCACCGGAAAGCCCGAGTATGACTTCATCAGAACCCACCTGGGCACGCACTCGCTGGATCGCATCCTCGATGATATTCCCGGCGGTCCACAATCCTGCACAAGCGCAAATATCTTCGACAAACCGTTGCAGGATGCGCCGACCCTGGGCGGTATGCGTGACCTCCGGGTGAAACTGCACGCCGTAAAAACGGCGGGCCTCGTCGGCGATCGCGGCCACCGGGGCTGATTCCGTTCGGGCAGTAATCGTAAAACCGGACGGCAGGCTGACTACTTTGTCCCCATGGCTCATCCACACATCAAGCCGGGACTGACCGCTGCCATCCACCTCGTCCGCGATCCCATCCAGCAAACGGCAGGCATGAACAACCTCTACCCTGGCGTAACCAAATTCCTTGACGTCTGATGGTTCCACGCAGCCGCCCAATTGCAGGGCCATGGTGTGCAAGCCGTAACAAATACCCAGCACGGGGATACCCAGCTGATAAACCACTTGCGGCGCCACCGGGCCGTTTTCCGCGTGGACTGATTCCGGGCCGCCCGACAGGATGATACCTCGCGCGGTGAACTTGCGAATATCCTCCGCCGTGCAGTCCCACGGCCAGATTTCACAATAAACCCCAATCTCCCGTACACGCCGCGCAATCAATTGCGTGTATTGCGAGCCGAAGTCCAGGATCAGGATGCGGTGCTGGTGGATATCGTGCGTCATGTTATTTCAGGAAAGCTTGTAATTGGGTGCTTCCTTGGTGATCTGTACATCATGCGCATGGCTCTCGCGAATTCCTGCACTGGTAATGCGCACAAAGCGCGTGTCTGTGCGGAATTTCTCAATGGTCGCGCATCCGGTATAGCCCATGGATGAACGCAGACCACCCAATAACTGGTGCACGACCTCGGACAGTGCACCCTTATACGGGACCCGACCTTCTATGCCTTCCGGGACCAGTTTGTCGGCAGCAATGTCGTTCTGAAAATAACGATCTTTGGAACCGTCCTCCATGGCGCCCAGGGACCCCATTCCACGGTAGGACTTATAGGAGCGGCCCTGGTACAGCTCCACCGCACCCGGGGCTTCCTCGGTGCCGGCAAACAGCCCGCCGATCATCACCGACCAGGCACCCGCTGCTATCGCCTTGGCAAAATCACCCGAGAAGCGGATACCGCCATCCGCAATCAGGGGCACACCCGAAGCCTGCAGGGCCAGTGCCACGTTGGCTACCGCAGTAATTTGCGGAACACCGACCCCGGCAACCACGCGAGTGGTGCAAATGGATCCCGGCCCTTGCCCTACCTTAACGCCGTCTGCGCCGGCTTCTACCAGCGCCAACGCGCCTTCGGCGGTCGTTACATTGCCACCGATGACTTGTACTCCCGGGTACTGATGCTTTACCCAGCGCACACAATCCAGTACGCCGCGGGCGTGGCCATGTGCGGTATCGACCACGACCACATCGACGCCAGCCTCGACCAAGGCGTCAATGCGCTGTTCGGTGTCTCCGCCCACGCCTACGGCAGCCGCGACCAGCAACCGTTCCTGCGAATCCTTGGCGGCATTGGGGAAATCCGTGGATTTCTGCATGTCCTTGACCGTGATCAGGCCGCGCAGCTCGAAGTTTTTGTTGACCACCAGGACTTTTTCAATGCGGTGCCTGTGCAGCAATTCCAGCACTTCGTCCTGGCTGGCGTCTTCCTGCACCGTGACCAGCCGGTCCTTGCCTGTCATGATGTTGCGCACCGGGTCTTCGAGTCTTTTTTCAAAACGCATGTCGCGGCTGGTGACGATACCCACCAATTCGTTGCCATCCACCACCGGAACCCCGGAGATGTTGTGTCTTTGGGTCAGTTGCAGCACTTCCCGGATGGTGGTGTCCGGGGTGACGGTAATGGGGTCCTTGATCACGCCCGCTTCGTATTTCTTGACTATGCGTACTTGCTCGGCCTGCTGCGCCAGCGGCATGTTCTTGTGCACCACGCCGATGCCTCCAGCCTGGGCCATGGCAATGGCCAGCCGGGCTTCGGTTACTGTATCCATGGCCGCAGAAACCAGCGGGGCATTGATGCCGATCTCGCGGGTCAGCCGAGTACTCAGATCCACATCCCGTGGCAGGATCTCGGAATAGGCAGGTTGCAGGGACACGTCATCAAAAGTCAGTGCTTCACCAATCAGCTGCATGATGGGTGCTCTCCTCCCTCGCGGGCTATCTGGCTGCTGGATGCGCCAACGCCCGGAAAAGCCGGGCGTCGGTTTGAAGCGGTGATTATAACCGTTCACCCTGCTGCATACACCCGCTTTTCTGCCTGTACGGCTTTAAGCCGCCGGTCTATGATGGGCGCATGCATGAGCCTGGCTTCGCCTCTGACGGTCCCGTCTACACTCCCAGTGAACTTAACCGGGAGGTCAAGCTGCATCTCGAGGCCGGTTTCCCGCAAATCCTGCTGGAAGGCGAAGTATCCAATCTGTCACGGCCGGCATCGGGTCATCTGTACTTCTCACTGAAAGACGAAACTGCGCAGATCAAAAGCGCCATGTTCCGTTCCGCTGTGCTGCGATCGACCCTGCTCATTGAAAACGGCATGAAAGTCCTGGCGAGAGGCCGTATCAGCCTGTACGAGGCCAAAGGCGAATATCAATTCATTGTTGAAGGAATCCGGGATGCCGGCCAGGGCGAGTTGCTGCGCCAGTTCGAACAGCTGAAGAAACAGTTGGAGGGCGAAGGCCTGTTTGCAGCGGAGCGCAAGCAGGCCTTGCCGACCTACCCCGTCCGCATCGGTGTGATCACATCACCCAGCGGTGCTGCCGTCAGGGATATTCAGCATGTGCTGCAGCGCCGCTGGCCAATTGCGCAGGTCCGGCTCTATCCCGTATCCGTGCAAGGGGTGGAGGCGCCGGGGGAAATTTGCTCCGCCCTGGCACAGGCCAGTCGCGAAGGCTGGGCGGAGGTCCTCATCCTTGGACGTGGCGGCGGGTCCATTGAAGATCTGCAAGCATTCAACGTGGAAGCCGTTGCCCGCGCCATCGCGGCCTCGTCGATTCCGCTTATTTCAGCGGTCGGCCACGAGACGGACTTCAGCATCAGTGATTTTGTCGCCGATGTGCGCGCACCCACACCCTCCGCCGCAGCCGAGCTTGCAACGCCGGACCAGTCCCAGGTGCGGGCTGCTTTTGTGCGCCAGGCCCGCATGCTGGACCAACGAGTACAGGCGCAGATCCAGCGCAAAATGCAAGCACTGGACTACCTGGCCCACAGGCTGGTGCAACGCGATCCGGCAGTGCGCTTGCGGGAGCAGTACAAACAACTTGCCCGCCTGACAGAAGCTCTTGAGCGCAGCGCCCGCGCCCATGTGCGTGAAACCCGACAGCGCCTCGCCGGCATGCACGCACGCCTGGTCGTGCAGCATCCCGGACGTAAGCTGGACGAACTGCGGAAGCGCATTGCTGCTTGCCAGCAAGCCGCTCAACGCTCGATCTACAGCCGCTTGCGCCGATCGCAGGATCGCTTCCTCGACCTGGGCCGCACCTTGCACGCGGTAAGCCCCCTGGCCACCATGGGACGCGGTTACGCCGTGCTATCCGCCACCGCGACCGGGATGTTGCTCACCCGGACGCAGCAAGCCGGGAGCGGTAGTCTGCTGACCGCCCAACTGGCGGACGGCCGGCTTTATTGCACGGTTGATGCCAGCAGTGACGAAACCCTGGAGGCAGGTCGGTTTGGGCCTGGCAAGCCAGGTGATTAACCCGTTTTTATGCATACACGCGTTTCATTTAATGCCAAGTCTCCATGCAGCACCGGTCTGATGAACAGCTGATGCTTGAGTATACCGCTGGCAACGTGGCTGCTTTCGAGAGCCTGTATGCACGCTACCGCGAACCTTTGTACCGCTTCATCCTGGGCCGGGTGAGAAATCCTGCTGCCGCAAATGACCTGTACCAGGGTAGCTGGGAGAAAATCATCAAGGCAAGGCGCAGTTACCGCGAGGAAGTTCCATTCAAGGCATGGATGTACCGCATTGCGCGCAACCATATGGTGGATCACTTTCGACGCGCACCTCCGCCGGCAGATGGGACTACTGAAGAGCTTGCGGACGCGGCAGCGCGACCCGATGAGTTGCTCGAGCATGCACAGGCAGCCGTGGTGCTGAAGCGCGCGATCGCACAGTTACCCGATGAACAGCAAGAAGCCATCTTGCTGAAACTTGAAGGTGGGCTGGGCCTGCACGAAATTGCCAGCATCACCGGGGTCAGTAGTGAAACGGCCAAGAGCCGTCTCAGGTATGCGCTGGCCAAGCTGCGACCCCTGGTGCGGGATCCGGACCAGGCAACTGGAATCATTCATGCCCACAAGTGACGGTCATTTCATCGAGAACGAAACGGAACTGGACGCCAAAGTGGTGCAGGCCGCATACGCCAGACTGAGCACTGCCGCACCCCCGGCACTACTCGACCAGGCCGTATTGAACATGGCGCGACGGGAAGCAACGAGCCCGCCCCCGCGGCGCATCACAAGCCACCAGTGGATGGGTGCGCTGGCGACGGCGTTGGTACTGGTGGTCAGCCTGGGTTTGTGGCTGCAACGCAGCACGGCGCCGCCGCAATCCCCCGGTGCCAGCGCAATGCGTGCTCCTGCCCCGGAGCAAAAGCACAAGGGTCTGCGCGTCATGCAGGACCAGGCAACTCCGCGTCTTGAACAGTCAGCGGAAGCCGCAAAGGCCCCCATGGAGTCAGCAGCGGCAGAAGCTCCGGCACAGGTCATGAAAAACAGTGCAGTGAAAAGCGACGACCCTGATACGAACAGCCAGGCGAACGCGCAGACGGACACTGGGGCGGACACTGGGGCGGACACTGCGGCGGGCCCGGAAGTGGATCCTGTGGCCTGGTTGCAGCGCATCATACAATTGCAGCAAGCGGGCGACACCCAGCAGGCTTCGGCAGAATTGCGGTCCTTTCGCACAACATACCCTGACTACCCATTACCCCAGGCCCTGCTGGACTGACCCGTGCTAACCTTGCATGCTCCCGTGCAAGTCGAATTCACCATCCGCCAAAGCCGGTTTGTGGTGCACGCAGCACCAGTTTCTGACCAGGCCGCTACGCTGGATTTTTATGCTGCAGTCAGCGACCCCACCGCCACGCATAATTGTTGGGCCTGGAAACTCGATCACAGCCATCGTTGCAACGACGATGGCGAGCCAACCAGCACTGCCGGCAGGCCCATACTGGCCTCGATAGAGGGCAAACAACTCAGCCGGGTCATGGTGATCGTGACGCGCTACTTTGGCGGCATCATGCTGGGCGTCGGCGGCTTGATCCGCGCCTATGGGGGCTCCACCGCCAAGTGTCTGGACCGGGGCGTGATTATAGAGTTGCACCCCAGCTGTAAATGCATTATCCGGGCCGGGTTTGAATGGACCGGACAGGTTCACGCAGCGCTTGACGCGTGCGCGGCAAAGAAAGCTAAAGAAGAATTCACTGCTGACGGCTTGCGCCTGGAGGTGGAGGTGCGCGAATCCGCTGTGCGCAAATTGCAAATCCTGCTGCGCGATTCTACCCGTGGAACGGCGACTCTGAACCGCATCTAGGGCAAGCTGCTTGTGCTTGCAGCGCGCGGCTACCCTGTCTTACTCCCCGACTCACCCCCCGTCTCGCTACGGTGCAGGACAACACCCATCTTCATCACCACACCGGGCAGTGTGGCTGCATAGCCCGCACCCAGCAGCAGTGATGGCGTGTAGTAACCGCCCTCCACTTCTTCCCTGAGCAGGAAGTCAACTACACCCAATGCTGCGGACACAGTTACTTCGTACCCATTGGGCGTCGTCATGGTGGCCGAAACAATGCGCCCGTCGGCACTGCGTGCCTCGCCCCAAAGCTGCGAGTCCGTGCTTTTGCGCCGCTCCCCACTGGGCCCCTGCACCGACTTGCCAATGCGCTGCTTGAGCCAATGTTGCACCAGGTGCGTGCCCAGCACCGGGCGCAGCCAACGCATGCGGCGCAAAGCCACTATGCGGGCCGCCGGCAGGGCCATGTATACCTCGACGTTGCCAACACCGGTGCTGACGTAGGACGTGTAGACATCACCCCAGGGTATGGTTACCGCCGTGCGCTGGCCATGTGCAAACGGAATCGTACGCGATTTGTATGCCAGCGGAACCCGCACCATCTGGCCATCCCGCCGTATTGCCCCGCCCATGGCAAGGCCCTCGATACTCGTTTTTGCCGTGCCCGGGCTGGGGCCGCCACCTGCTTCAAAGGCGAGCACCAATTCGGTTGCTCCTGGCAAGGCTTGCACCAGGCTGGCTGCAAGGCAATCCGATGGGACCACGTCAAATCCTACTCCGGGAATCAGAACCACGTCCGCGCGGCGAGCGACTCCAGTTTGCTCATGGGCATTGGCGAACACGGATATTTCACCCGTGATATCCATATAGTGTGCGCCGCTGGCCAGGCACGCAGAAATCATGGGCTGGCTGGTCTGGGAAAACGGCCCGGCGCAATGCAACACGGCGCGGCAACCCTGCAGGTTGGCAACCACGCTTGCAGCTTCGTCCAGCGCGAATACCCTGCACTCGAGTTTCAGTGCCCTGGCAAGCTTGTCCAGGGCCGCCCGGTTGCGTCCGGCCAGAACCGGCTGCCAGCCACGCCGCACGGCTTCCCGCGCAACTAATTCACCGGTATAGCCGTTAGCGCCGTAAATCATCCATCCAGCGTGGCTCACACAGCTTGCCTCCGGGTCATGCTGAAACGCTGCGCCATCTGGCGATAATAGTGCCCAGGCCAAAAGCGCTTCAGCATCCAGGCCCAGCGGGTCTGTGCATGGGTGAGCACCAGGAATTGTTTTTGCAACATGGCCCTGAACACCTGATCGGCAACGTCATCTGCGCTGACACCTGATTTGTCCATCCAGCGCCCCACGAGTTCCCGGTGAGCCGGATCGGGGCTTCTGAAATCCTGTAAAAGCCCGGTTCTGACAAATGCAGGACAAACCACCGAAACACCAATTCCGGTACCGGCAAGTTCAGTAAGTAAATGCTCCGACAGGGCTACCACTGCGGCCTTTGCGGTGCCATAGGCGCTAAGTCCCGGCATGGCGGCGAGGCCGGCAAAAGACGCCATGTTGATGATGTATCCCTTGCGTCCCCGTTCGGCCTGCTGCCGGAAAAGCGGCAAAAACCTGTGGCAACCGCGAACTACACCCATCAAGTCCACGTCCACGACCCATTCCCAGTCAGCCATGGTGGATTCTTCGCAGCGCCCTGCTGCCGCAACCCCCGCGTTGTTGATCAACACGTCCAGGCCGCCCCACTCCTGCTCGACGCGCTGCTGCACTGCTGCCCAATCGCTGTCTTTGGTGATGTTGAGTGCCTGGCTGAAACTCTGCGACCCGGAGCCGCCCAGTCCAGCGAGCACTGCGTTTGCCCGGGCCAAATCAATGTCGGTAACTGCAACGGCATAACCGGCCAATGCAAAGCGGCGCGCCATGGCGGCGCCAAGGCCGCTGCCCGCACCGGTGATGAGGACTTTTGGGGATGCTTCCGGGTCCGTCTGGCCCGGACTCAAAACAAACTGCCTTGCTGCCGGGTATCGATCTTTTCCCCGCGCTTGCCGGCTGCTTGCTCTGTCGGTTTGGATTCAGTCCCGACTTCAGTAACTGGCCCGGCCGTGGTTTCGACTTTGGGTTCGGCCCCGGTTTCGGCTTGGGATTCGACTTTGGGTTCGGCTCTGCCTTGAACTTTGGGTTCACCCCTGACTGCGGATTTGCCTTTTACCTGAACTTCCGGCTCTGCAGCGGGTTTTTTCATTGAATCCTCAGGCTTCGCAACTTCCCCGCCAGATTTCCTGTTCCGGTTGCTGCTGCCCGATAAAGCCTTGAGTAACACACCCACCGTGCAACTGGATTGCAGGGGATGACGCAGGTTTTTCCGGATATTGACCTCGTAGCGGTTACAGCGCCCGTGTTTGCTGATGCTGATAAAATCAGCTTGCTGCAATTCCCGGACAATTTTTTGCACGGCCCGCTCGGTGATGCCCACACTGGCAGCAACATCACGCAAGCGCGCTTCATTGTTGTTTGCAAGACAAACCAGGACGTGCCCGTGGTTGCTGAATACTGTCCAATCGCCCATCATTGCCTCGCTTCGCCGGCGGCGGCTAAACATCGGTGATAGTATGAATGATAATTCGTGTTTAACAATTCTGCAATGTTCAGTAAGCTAATCATAGCGAAGGCCCGGATGGAACAATGACACCTGCCATTTCAAAAAAAGCTGCAGACGCCTTACGTGACTTTCTCAAGTTGGAGTCAGCCAGTGGTCTGCTGCTGATTGGCGCCACGGTTTGCGCTCTGCTCTTTGCGAATTTTCCCACTTCCCTGGCCGTCTACCTGCGCTTGCTGGATTTGCAGCTGACCGTAACCCTGGGCAGTGTCGGCGTCGACAAGCCCTTGCTGCTATGGGTTAACGATGCACTGATGGCATTGTTTTTCCTGCTGGTCGGGCTGGAACTCAAGCGCGAAGTCCTGGAAGGCCAGCTGTCCAGGCCGGAGCAGATCATGCTCCCGGCCCTGGCGGCCCTGGGTGGCGTGGTCGTTCCGGCCACAATTTACTGGTGGTTCAATGGTGGTCTGGAATTCCAGCAAAACGGCTGGGCCATTCCCACTGCGACCGATATTGCCTTCGCCCTGGCCATACTGGGACTGATGGGATCCCGGGTCCCTGTGTCACTGAAGATTTTACTGACGACCATTGCCATCGTGGATGACCTCGCTGCCATTATCCTGATAGCCATTTTCTACACCAGCGAACTCAGCGCTGCGGCACTGACCGGCGCCGCTGCCGGCATTGTGGGCTTGTTCATGCTGAACCGCTGGGGCGTCACGCGGCTGGCTCCCTACCTGCTGCTGGGAGCGGTCATCTGGTTCTGTGTGCTTAAATCCGGAGTGCATGCCACGCTCGCGGGAGTGGTGGTTGCAGCGTTCATTCCCATGCGCTCCCCCAGTGCTGAATCACCTGGTACTGAGTCATCTGCCGGTGACTCACCCGCCAGTCGCCTTGAGCATATGCTGCACCCGTGGATTGCCTATGCGATCCTGCCCATTTTTGCCTTCGCCAATGCCGGGGTTTCGTTCGTGGGAATGAGCCGCGAGACCATGACCGGCGGAGTGCCGGTCGGCATCGTGCTGGGCCTGTTCGTCGGCAAGCAACTGGGAATATTTGGCATGGTCGTGCTGGCACGCCTGTTGCGCATTGCCAACTTGCCCGCCGGCACCACCTGGGGCCAGGTTTACGGCGTGGCCGTGCTGTGCGGCGTGGGCTTTACCATGAGTTTGTTCATAGGCTCCCTCGCGTTCGGGGAAGACAACCCGGCCCTGGTTGCAAGTGTAAAAGTGGGGGTAATGGCTGGATCACTGCTTTCCGCCGTGTGCGGATTGATCATATTGAATTTCACCCTGCCCAAAAACCCGCCAAATCCTTGAGGAAACTCTGATTTATTCAGAGCTCACTTAGAAGCAATCCATGATGGGTAAAGCCGGTCCATCGCGCTCCAGCCGCGCTTGGCTGGCCGTGGCGGGTATTAGATCACAGCAGCCAGTTCACTGCCTTGTTTGATGGCGCGCTTGGCATCCAGCTCGATTGCAAGATCTGCCCCACCGATAATGTGTACGCATTTTCCGGCAGCCCGCAACGGCTCGAACAACTCACGACAGGATTCCTGGCCGGCACAAATCACCACGTGATCCACGGCCAGCACCTGTGCTTCACCGGCAAGCAGCACATGTAAACCCTCGTCGTCTATGCGTTGGTACTGCACCCCGGGAATCATCTTCACACCGCGGTTTTTCAAACTGAGCCGATGCGTCCATCCGGTGGTTTTGCCGAGGCCTAATCCAGGCTTGCTGGCTTTGCGTTGCAGCAACCAGATTTCGCGCTGCGCTTGCGGTGGCTCAGGCATGACATCTTTCACGCCCCCGGTTGCAACCAGGCTGGTGTCAATGCCCCATTCACGCGCAAACTGCTGCGGCGTGGGAAATACCGGCGCTGCTGCATCGGCCTGCACATTCCCGGAGGAACTGAGATATTGGGCCACATCAAAACCAATGCCGCCGGCACCGATCAGGGCTACCCGTTCACCCGCCTCGACGCGACCGGTGAGCACCTCAATGTAGCTAAGCACCTTGGGATGGGTGATGCCTTCGATTCCCGGCAGGCGCGGCTTCACCCCGGTAGCCAGCACCACTTCATCAAATTCCTGCAGCATGGCAAGCGATGCTGTTTGCCCAAGCCGCAGGTGTACGCCATTCAGTTCCAGTTGACGCTGGTAGTAGCGCAGGGTTTCGTAGAACTCTTCTTTTCCCGGAATCTTCTTCGCCATGTTGAACTGGCCGCCAATTCGGTCTGACGTTTCAAACAAGGTAACCATGTGGCCGCGTTGTGCCGCCACGCAGGCAAAAGCCAAACCGGCAGGCCCCGCTCCCACCACTGCGATGTTCTTTATCGTGCTGGCAGGCAGGAAATTCAGCTCGGTCTCACGGCATGCGCGCGGGTTCACCAGGCAACTGGCAATTTGCCGCGTGAAGGTGTGGTCAAGGCAGGCCTGGTTGCAGGCAATACACGTATTGATTTCGTCGGCACGGCCAGACGCTGCCTTGCGCACAAATTCCGCATCAGCCAGCAGCGGTCGCGCCATGGACACCATGTCGGCATCCCCGCGGGCGAGTACCGCCTCGGCCACCTCGGGAGTATTGATCCGATTTGTGGTGATCAAGGGAATGCGTACTTCACCTTTGAGTTTCCGCGTCACCCAGGTAAAGGCTGCCCGCGGCACCATGGTTGCAATCGTGGGAATGCGCGCTTCGTGCCAGCCAATTCCCGTGTTGATGATGGTGGCACCCACTGCCTCCACGGCTTTTGCCTGGGCCACTACCTCGGGCCAGTCATTGCCATCGGGAACCAGGTCGAGCATGGAAAGGCGATAAATGATTATGAAATCGCGCCCGACGGCCGCGCGGATGCGCTGCACGATTTCTACGGCAATGCGGTAGCGATTGGCCGTGGAGCCACCCCACCGGTCCTGGCGGCGATTGACCCGCGGAGTGGTGAATTCGTTGATCAGGTAACCTTCCGACCCCATCACTTCGACGCCATCGTAGCCGGCATCCTGCGCCAGCAAGGCGGCGCGTACGAAACCCTTGATCTGCCGTTCAATGCCACCGACCGACAAAGCGCGTGGCTGGAACGGAGTGATGGGTGACTTAATGGCGCTCGGCGCAACAGACAGCGGGTGATAGCCGTAACGGCCGGCATGCAGGATTTGCATACAGATCCGGCCATCCGCCGCATGCACAGCGTGCGTCACCTGCCGGTGGCGCCACGGTTGCCACGGAAACACCATGCTCGAAGCAAATGGCGCAAGCCAGCCACGGATGGTGGGCGCATAGCCACCAGTGACAATCAGGCCCACTCCGCCCTCGGCACGTTCCGCAAAATAGGCGGCCAGACGTGGGAAATCCCGGGCCCGGTCTTCCAGGCCCGTATGCATGGAGCCCATCAGGACCCGATTTCGCAAGGTAAGGAAACCGAGATCCAGTGGTGACAGCAGGGTTGGGAATGCCGTCACAGGCTTTCGAGCCTCATGCCGCCCGGGCCAATTGCTGCACAAGCACGAGCAGAAGCTTGCGCACTTCCTGCATTGGCTCGCGCAGGGTCGCGGCGATGTCGTCTTCCGACAAAGGTGAGCCGGTAATCCCGGCTGCTAAATTGGACACCACGGCCAGGCCGGCATAGTCCAGGCCCAGTTCCCGCGCCAGCGCAGCTTCCGGCAACGAGGTCATACCCATCATGTGGCAACCATCACGCCGGGCGCGCGCCACCTCGGCAGCACTTTCCAGCCGCGGGCCCTGGAACACACCGATGCAACCGCCGTCCACCAGGCCCACCGCTGCACTCTTCGCCGCCGCCAGCAGGGCCGTACGCAAGGGGCCGGCATACGGCCAGGTAAAATCAACATGCACAAGATCGGCTTGCGCAGAATCAGAATAGGTGTGCTCACGTCCCCAGCTATAGTCAATCAGCTGGTCGGGTGCGGCCAGCGCCCCCGGGGAGTAGCAATCGCCAATTCCACCCACGGCACATACCGCCAATACCTGCGTGGCCCCCGCCTCGCGCAAGGCCCACATATTCGCCCGGTAGTTGACGCAATGCGGCGGAAAACGATGTGGACTGCCATGGCGTGGCAAGAACAACAGGCGCAAGGGCTCCGTGGCAATGACCTGGATGGCGGCGGAGGGCTCCCCATAAGGAGTAGCAATGGTGAGGGAGGTGCTGTGCTGTTGCAGTTCTGTGAGACCCGTGCCGCCGATCAGCGCCAGCGTTTTTACGCCCGGATTCATTGCTGTGCTCCTGGCCGGGCTCACAGGCTTGTTTCCAGGGCACGGATTTCATTCAGATGGCGCCAATGCTCGTACGCATCCATGCCACAGCCAAACACATATTTGTCCGGTACATCCAGGCCGATGAAGCGCGGCAGCCTGCCCGCTGTCTTGCGGTCGTGAACTTTCCGCACAAGAACCGCGCTGTTCACCGTGCGGGCACCGCCGGCAAGGCAGTAGCGCTCAATCAGTTCGAGGGTCAGCCCGACATCGTAGATATCGTCAACAATGAGCACATCCATATCGTGCATATCGAGCCGCGGAGGAACACGAAAATACAGTTCACCTCCCTCGGTCTGCCCGGTATAGCGAGTAGCGTGGACAAAATCCATGCGCAGAGGCATCTTGAGCTTTTCAGCCAAGCGGGCTGCGGGCATGATGGCGCCGGTCATCACGGCCAAAAGAATGATGGGCTGATCTCCATACCAGGCATTGACTTCCCTGGCCAGGCGCTCGACGGCGGCATCGACCTGCACACTGCTGGCAACCAGTGAGGACTGCTCAAGCAGCGCATGTGGATCCGCTATTGCGTGTTCAGACATTCATTAAGCTCCAGTCTTGGTGCCTGGTTTGTTGTGCACCTTGCTCAGCAGCTCCAGGCTTTGCTGCCAGTAACGCCACTCCCCGGCTCCTTGCGATGCAGCGGCTTCCAATTCAGCAAAGCTTTCGTGCGCCGTTCCGTACAAGGCTGCAATTGCGCGCGTTGCGTCCGGCAAAGGCTGGTCCAGTCCACCAAGCAATAGCTCCACGTCCGCTGGCTGGCATACCAGCACGAGGTCACACCCCGCCTGCAAACTCAAGATACACCGCTCCACCAGACTGCCTGCCACGTGTGCTGCATGCATGCCCAGGTCGTCGGACATGATAACGCCTTCGTAGGCCTGTGTGCCCCGCAGGAACCCATGCAACCATTTATGCGAATACCCGGCCGGCAGGGTATCCACTTTTGGATAGACTACGTGGGCAATCATGAGTGCATCCAGGTACCGCGCCAGCTGAGTGAATGGCACCAGGTCTTCCCGTTCCAGTTCGGCGAGACTGCGATCATCCACCACGTCTTCGCTGTGCGAGTCTGCCACCACGGAACCATGCCCGGGAAAATGCTTGCCGGTGGATTTCATGCCTGCATCATGCATGCCTGCGAGATAGGTCCGGCCCAACCGGGTCACTACATCTGCTGATGGTGAAAACGAGCGATCACCAATGACCGCGCTGCCACGGTCAAGGTCCAGCACCGGGGCAAAACTGAGGTCAATTCCGCAAGCCAGCATTTCTGCCGCCATCACCCGCGCATGCCGGTAAGTGAAATCCAGGGCCCGCTCCTGATTTGTGGCAACCATTCGGCCCAGCACGCCCAGGGGGGGCAGGGCAGTGAATTCTTCGCGCAGGCGCTGCACCCTCCCGCCTTCCTGGTCAATGCACACCAATGGACGGGGTTGGCAGCAGGCGCGAATCTGCGTGACCAGGCTCAACAATTGGGCACGGTTCGCGTAATTCCGGCTAAACAGCACGACGCCGCCCACACACGGGTGGGCTAACTGTTGCCGCGCAATTGCGTCCAGTTCTGTTCCGGCAATACCAATGAGGATGGGACCCGCTTTAGTTTTTTGCTGCATCAGCTACGCTCAAACAGTGCGATGGACTCCACATGAGCCGTGTGTGGAAACATGTCCATGACGCCGGCAGCGAGGAGTTTGAATCCGTGATCATGCACCAATATGCCTGCATCCCGTGCCAGGCTGGCAGGGTGACAGGATACGTAGACCAGTCGCCTGGCCGAGGTGGCGGCAATCAAGGCAAGCATTTCCTCCGCTCCCGATCGCGGCGGATCAATGAGTATCTTGCTGTAAGGCTGGCGCAGCCAGCTCGCGCTGGCCATATCAGCAGTCAAATCGGCCACATGAAATTCAACGTTTGTAATGCCATTGCGCACCGCGTTGCTCTGCGCCTTGCCCACCAGTACCGCATCACCTTCCACACCTACCACCCTGCCTGCTGAACGGGCCAGTGGCAGGGTAAAATTTCCCAGTCCACAAAACAGGTCGAGCACCAGATCCGACACCGCGGGCCGAAGCAAGCTCAATGCATGCGTAATCATCGCCTGGTTCAAGCCGGCGTTCACCTGGACAAAATCAGACGGCCCAAACTCCAGGTTTATTCCATACTCCGGGAGTTCGAAGTCAAGAACAACCTGCGCGGGTTCCAGGCCGCTAATGCTTTCCGGGCCGGCGGACTGGAGCAACACGGCTATGCCATGTTGCAGCGCAAATGCGCGCAGGCTGGCGCGATCCTTAGCGCCCAAGGGAACCATATGACGGAACACCAGGGCGCACATGCGGTCACCGCAGGCCACCTCGATTTGGGGTATGTGCTCCCGTGCCTCCAGGCTGGATACCAAGGCGGTAAGTTGCGGCAACAGCACCGCTACTCTGGCATCCAACACGTGGCATTCTGTCATTTCCGCAACATAGCGACCCTGGCGCTCACGAAAGCCGATCAACAAGCGTTCTTTCTTGATCACATAACGTGCTGACAGGCGTGCTTTGCGACGGTAGTTCCAGGCCGGCCCGGCCAAGGCATCAAGCACCCTTCCGGGCACCACCTTGCCAATTCGCTCCAGGTTCTGCAGCAGGGTTTCCTGCTTCCTTTGGATCTGCTCTGCGGCGTCGAGGTGCTGCAGCGCGCAACCGCCACACACTCCGAAATGCACACAGCGAGGTTCTACTCGTTGCGGTGAAGGGTGAAGGATCTCCACGGCTTCTGCATCATCGTAGCGCCGCTGCCTCGCAAGCAGCCTGGCGAGCACCCGCTCACCGGGCAAGGCGCCGTGAACGAAGATTTTCTTGCCGCCCAGCTCAGCCACGCCGCGACCATCGTGGCTCAGCCCGCTGATCATCAACTCAACCGGCTCAGCTGCAACATCACGCTTGCGGCGCTTGCTCACCGTTCAGTGCCCTTCCCTGCGTAAGCGGTCGGGCTTGTTACGCCGCGGGCCTGCCTAATTTTTCTGCACCCAGGCGCCACTGGCATCCTGGTAGTACCAGCCCTTGTGCGCATTGCTGACCCATTGCTGCGCAAAAGTTTTCTGTATGTCCGCTTCCCACTCCGGGTGGCCGTTGGCCACCGCGATTTCACGGTAGACCGCTTTGCGGTCACGATTTTCTTCTGCGACCACGCTCTCAAGGTTGCGCCTTTCGTTCAGTGGCACAGCAGCGCGGTCGCGCAGCACAACCAGTCCGTCGTTGCCAAACCCGATTGCGCCCGCATCAAAAAATGCATTCAGGCTATCTCTCTGGCGTTGAGCCATGCGGGCTTTTATGGCATTAATTTGGGGTGTATTGATGTCAATTTCCGCCTGCTGCGCCGCGGCGCTGGGCACGAAATAATCCATGACATTGCCTGCGAGCAACAGCAGGTTTCCACGAAGCGGGTCACCAGGAAAAAACAGGCTGCCGTCTTTCTGTGGTTCGCCCAGCACGTCCCCGACAAATTTTTCGGCAGCCTTTTCAGCAGCAGCTGCTGGAAAATAGACATTGATGGTCACGCAGGAACCCATCAGCATCAGCAGACATAAGATCGATGCACTTTTCACAGTCTTCATTTTCATTTCCTCAAGTTCCCGCCAACCGTCACGAGCGCGGTGTGATGATAACAGACCACGGATAGTAAACTTCGTGCCCCCGGCTTCTCAATTCCCGTCGCCAACGCGAATGTCCTCGCCCTGCGCGGCCGCCGTTAATCCGGCCACCAGGGTTGGCCAGTCCATATTCCGGTTGAACACCCGGATCATGATTTTTGGCACTCCAGCGCCTTCCATGATCAGCACGCTGGCATTGTCGTCGTCGAGGCCCCGGACTTCACAAATGTAGTTTTGCAGGCGGCACCCTAATCCCAGCCGCCGGTAGGAAAAATTGCTGAAAAGCTTTAGCAACGGGCCGGTGAGCGCCGCCGTCGGACTGCCCCCTCCAATGGTGGTCAGCTGGTTGACCGCCCGTCGGGATATTTTATTGGATCCCTCAGTCTGCTCCGGCGTACCAATCCATGCGTCAAAGGCCACGGGCTCCCAATCCAGCATACGCAACTCGTGAATAAAACCGCTCATGCGACCGGAAATCTGCCCAAAAGAAAATGTACTGGTCACTTGCTGCAGGTCCAGATCTTCTACCTCGAGGTTGGCCGCCACGCTCGGCAACACTCCGAAGGGGCGTTCCACGCGCACTCCGGACAGACTAACCAGGCCGTCAAAAACCTTGAATTCGATTTCGCCCTCGACCTCAAGCACCCCGGAGTTCATTTTCACCCCTGGAATCCTGCCGCTGATGGTCCCGCTAAACGGCGGCCAGTCCAGGGCTTGTGCCAATTGCTCCATCTCCAGCTTATCCAGGCTTGCATACATGCGAATTTCGGGCTCGGCCACGGCATCGGGGGCATCCCCTGGCAGGACAACCTGCAATTCCTCCAGCACGATCCGGCCACCCAGCACGTCTAACTGCAGCGGACCAGCCAGGGAAAATTGCCCCGGCGAAGCATTGATCCCCGCCTCTCCGGCACCGAGGTTTATTTGACGCACCAGCAAGCCTTTCCAGGAAAATCGTGACTCAATACCGGCATCACCGGGAAGAACATGCGCGTCCAGGCCTGTAACCGCAAAACGACTGCGCTTGTTGTCTACAACCGTCAGATCGACCAGGTCCAGCACACCCGAGGCCGCGGCATCTCCTTGCCCGGCGCCACTCCAAAGCAGATGGCCCGTGACGGTTAAACCATCCAGGGTCCAGTTGGCAGCCAAAGATTCGAGGTAGCGGCCGTAAGCTTCGGGAAAATTCAGTTCAAAGGTGTCTACCTGGTATTCCAGGCTGGCTACGGGGTTATCCATATCGAAAACCGCGCTTGCCGCCAGCTTGAGCGCTCGGTCATCGTGCACCTGCAAATTCTCCAGGCGCACCTGTGACCCATCCATGCGCAAGTTCCCCTGTACCCGTAGCCCAGGGCTGGAAAAGGCGGTGTAGAAATTATCGATCAGCAAATCACCCGCAAGGGCAGTTCCTGCAAACTTTGCTTTGAGCGGCTGGCTCATCTCTATATCAGCGCCAATTTGAAGTTCCAACCCTTCCCCGGCGAAACGTCCGTCCGGCGAATCAAATCCCAGCCCACTGGCGATGGCAGAAAGCTTCAATTTCGTATCACCGCTGGGTGGAACCAGGACTTTCACGCTGCCCTTGGCCGTTCCACTGCTGACCCACTGAATTTCGCCTGGCAGCCAGCTGAACTTTGGCAAACTGCTGATGGCCTGGCCCTCCCATTCCAGCAGCGCACCGTATTCGCCTTCATGCGCATTCAGGATGGCACGGCCGGAGAACCCTGCACTGGTCACGCTGGATTGCAGTTGCCATGCTCCTGACTCGCCACCGAAACCGGTAACAGTTCCCGAAAACGGGATGGCCTGCCCAACAGCCGAATCTACGAGCTCAAAAGTCCAGGTACCACTACCACACGTCTCTGCAGCCAGCAAATCCAGGCTTGCGCAATAGACATGCACAGCTTGCAGGGAGAAATCCTCCACCTGGGCGGCACGGAGGCTTTCAATCGCAAGCGTAATTTCACCATCCTTTAATTCCACGCTTCCGGCTGAGGCTATGTACGATCCAAATTCAACTGTCTCTGCCGATACCCTGATCGGTGGAAGCGCGGCCTGCGTTGGCATGGACCAACCGGGCAGGAGCAAGAGCAGGCAAACAGTGAGACAAGCACGATTGCCCGCATTGCCGCGGCCACCCCGCCACCCAGGGTCAGGTAGACGGGGCACGACACCGATGTGTTTCATCCAATATGTTGTAATCTTTATCATCCAGCCTATTCTGCCAGATGAAACCCGTCAGCGGACCATGCCATGCTGACGATGACTGTAACCAGGACAACAGCCGACCAGGGGGCGCCACGCGGCACGACGACATGTCATCCGAAGCTGAAAAAGATCGCGGAACGAAGATCCTGATCGTTGACGACGACGCCGTAAGCCGGCTTTTTTGCAGCCAGTGCCTGGCAGGTCCAGAAACCCGGATAGTGACCGCAGAGTCCGGCAAAAAGGCCATTAACATGGCTGCACTGCACCTGCCGGACATCATTGTGATAGACGCATGCCTGCAGGACATGAGCGGCATGGAGGTCATTGCAGTCGTGCGATGCGCATGGCCGGACTCTTTGCCTGCACCGGGTTTTATTGGCATAAGCGCAGACGATTCAACCACCACGCTGCTGGCAATGCAGAATGCAGGATGCCGCTCGGTACTCACCAAGCCACTCGCATCCTCAGAACTGGCAAAGTGCGTATTCGAAACGCGGTGGTCAGGCGCGGACGCACTGTCGCTTGCGCCCGCAACACAAAGCCAGGAGGCCATCCGGCAACGACAGGCAACGTTCTATTGCGGCATGGCGGATGAATTGGCGGAACTGGATGTGGCCATTACGCGGCTGGATTGGAACGAAGCGCAGCGACTGGTGCATCGGTTGAGCGGGGCGGCGGCGCTGGCAGAACTTAAAGGTCTGGCGCAAAATGGCCGCGCCTTGTTACACAGTCTTCCGCCGATCGGCTCCGCCTGTGCCGCAGTTGATTCCTACCTGTGTTTTTTGGAGCGATTGGCGGAAGTCCCTCCGCCCTGATATAACTGGGCCAGCATGCTCAAGCGCTGCGCATGAGTGCTTTCATTTCCCTTACCGCATGCTCCAGTCCAACGAAAATCGCCCGTGCGACAATTGCATGCCCAATATTTAACTCAGTCATGAAGGGCAAACCAGCCACTGCAAACGTATTCTGATAGTGCAGCCCGTGGCCGGCATTGATTTGCAGACCAAGTTCATGCCCCAACTCGCAGGCGGTTTTCAACCGCATCAACTCATCGTGCTGCGCACGACCCTCAGCTTCTGCATACGTCCCGGTGTGCAACTCCACGACGGGTGCGCCTATCTCGGCGGCCGCGTGCAACTGATCTGGATGTGGGTCAATGAACAGGGAAACGCGAATTCCGGCGCCGCGCAATCTGTTAATGGCAGAAGCGATCAGGCTACGATGCGCAACAACGTCCAACCCCCCTTCCGTAGTCAGCTCCGCGCGTTTTTCTGGAACCAGGCAGACATCAGCCGGCCGGTGCGCCAGCGCAATATCCAGCATTTCAGGAATGACTGCCAATTCCAGATTGACCCGGGTAGCACAGCCCTTGATAAGCGCTTCTACATCGGCGTCCTGGATATGCCGCCGGTCCTCGCGCAAATGAATCGTGATGGAATCAGCGCCTGCGCGCTCAGCCACGCGGGCACTGTCCAGTACGGACGGATAGCTCGTCCCGCGGGCCTGCCTGACTGTGGCCACATGGTCAACGTTTACTCCAAGCAGAACCGTCATACCTGTTCCCCACACACTGTATTGATCTCACTGGAACAAAGCATGTGATAGCAGCGGCTTGTCCCCAAGGTGATGCTTCAAAACGCGCCGCATCAGGCGCTTGAGCTCTGGCTGGTGCTCTTGCCTGATGTCATTGCATTGTAACGCCAGCAGCGCTGCACCGGAAACCAACCGGCTGTCGGCTGCGCCTTCGGTTGCCGGCACTTTACTGCGCCGGACCAGCCC
>JANLTO010000085.1:0-5561 GCA_031362985.1 Lysobacterales bacterium
GTTACAGATAATGGCAGATCCGCCAGTTGTCCGCTGGCCTGACCGCTGTAATTTCCGGTTTCACTGCGTTGCAGGGAAAGTTCTGAAATCGAAATCACCAGCGGCTCACTTCGATCCGGAGCCACATGGGTGATCTGGCAATTGGCCAGTTGCAACTGGCTCAGCTGATAGTGTTTGCGCTTTGCAGCAGTATCTTCATCCGTCACAGCGCCGGTCGAGAAATCCCAGTTCTGCGCGCCGGAATTATCCTCGGCCAGTGCCAGCCGGCAGTTTTCCGCTTCCAGGGAACTGATCACCGGGCTGTCACCGAAGAAACTCCACAGATCCAGCGACACGCCCAGGCGGTCAATTTGCGTGAAGTAAGGTTCCGGCGCCCAGCCGGCATTACTCAGGCGAACATCCTGAGCGTCAATACGGGTGCTTGATCCCGGGGTAAGGCCGAGGGTCACGCTCAGGGAGCCTGCCACTTCGAGAGTCCGGCCGGTATGACTCAGGACCAGCTCTTGCACCTGGCGTTTGAGGAAAGCCTCGTTGCCCAGCAAGTACCAGCCGATGGCCATGATGGTCGCCGGAAGGCCCAGCAGTATAAACAGTGTAATGAGGATTTTGCGGCGCATAAGTGGCCGTCATTATAGCCAGATTACGCGCACCGGGTTTGCGTCAGGAAACGGAAAACCGGTGTACGGCCGAGACAAAAAAAGGCCGGCATCAGCCGGCCTTTTCTGCCTGCATGGAGTATCGATCAATACACGTAGTTGTACTCGATACCAAACGTCCGAGGTTCGTTGACCACACCGGTCAGGTTGTCGAAATCGATGGTGTAAATATTTTTCGTGGTATCAAAAATATTGCGGCCAAACAGGGAAATGTCCTGGCTGCCTCCGCCAAAATTATACCCCACGCGCAGGCCAACTTCCGATAGAGATGCACCGCGATATTCCTCGGCTTCATACAGCACGAAATCCATTTTGCTCCGATACACCCAGTCACCGATGACATAGACCGCTCCGTCCTCTACCGGGTGCCGCCAGTTGGCGACCAGGTTGGAGCTGATTTTCGGCGCCTGCGGCAAGGGGTTGCCATCGATCGAGACAGTACCCGGTACCGAGCCGGGTGGATCCAATACCGTGCACCCTACATAAGGTGGGCAAGGGAATACAGCGAGGCTCTTATCCTTGATTTCAGTGACCACGAAGCCAAGGCTGTAGGTCAGCAGCAATTCCGGTGTCAGGTACGCTTCCGCATCCACCTCAAACCCAGAGCCCTCGACTTTATTGGCATTGATGAGGGTTTGGGTGTTGGCCAACCCACCCACGGCAGTCAGCTGGGCGTCGTTGACGGTGTAGGTGAACACGTTAGCACCGAAACGGGCTTTGCCGTCAGCCACAGTGGCCTTGACGCCGAATTCATAGGAAATGGAGGTTTCCGAATCCGCGACGGAAACGAGGTCGCCAAACACAATGCGCCCCTGTATGGAGGGTGCGCGGAAGCCGGTGGCAACCCGGGCGTAAAAATTCACATCATCCGCCACCGTATACGTCCCGCTCACGTCCCAGGTAACCCTGGAATCATCCTTATTGACATAAATCGGGCCCAGTGGGCCCGCGCCAAACGGCGACAGGAATCGCTCGGCGGAATAATCCTTCTGGTCGTCGCTGTAGCGAACGCCCGCGCCAAGCATAAACACATCGGAAACGTCATAGTCCGCGTGAGCAAAAAATGCCCAGGACTTGGCTTCCTGCCTCTGCACTGCCTGGCCATCCAGTCCACCGCCGAACACCGAATTGTAGCTGAAGCTGTCAATGGTGAAATCTTCATCGAAATAGAAGAAACCGAGCAGCCAGTCGAAGTTCCCGGACGTGTCGGACGTCAGCCGGATTTCCTCGGTCCACTGGCTGTGATTATTCAGGCCGTCAGCGGATTCGGAACCGAAGGGGATGAAGCCCGGGCCATTGGGTGTCCCGCAAAAGCCGCAGCCATAACCACCATCGATGTCACCACGACTTAGCAAATCCACGGATTCGTAACCGGTGACCGAGGTCAGGGTCGCGCTGCCAAGGCCCCAATTGAGCTTCAACATGCCGCCAAACTGGTTCATGTCCATGCCATTCTGACCGTCGAAGTACACGGTGTCCCGATCGTAATTGTCGTGATTGAGATGGTTGCTGCCCTGCTCAATGATGTTGGCACGGAACAGGATGGCCGAGCCTTGGACGTTGCGATAGTGCAGATTGAACAAGCCGCTGAAGCTGCCGCCGTTGTCATAGGCCAACTGGAAGCGGGCAGCCCATTCATCGAAACCAGCGTACTGATTGCTTTCACCGGTATAGCCATTGTCCACGTAATCAGCCTGGTGCAGGTATATAGCTGACACGCGAGTAGACCAACCGTTGCCAAAGCCCGTACCAAATGCGCCCTCGAGATGGGTCGCGCTATAGCTACCGTAGGAACCGCGAAAATAAGCCGAGGTCTCTTCCGAGGGTTTGACGGAATCAATCTTGACCACACCGGCCGGCGCATTGCGGCCGAACAGGGTGCCCTGGGGTCCGCGCAGGACTTCGATGCCGACAACGTCAAAAATCGGGAAACCCTTCAGAGCGGCATTTTCCTGCACGACTTCGTCCATCACCAGGGAAACCGGCTGGGAAGCGTTCAGGTCAAAATCGGTATTGCCATAGCCGCGAATGTAGAAGCGGGGAAATACCCGGCCAAACGAAGACTCTACGCCGAGGTTGGCAACACGCCCGTTAAGGAAACGGATATCCGGAACACCCGCTGAAATGGTGTAAATTTCTTCGGGATTGAGGACCGAGATGGATATCGGCACGTCCTGAACATTTTCCGCACGCTTTTGTGCCGTTACCGTGACTTCCTCCAGCACGCCGCTCAGGGCTTCGTCCTGGGCCAGCACTGCGGGCACAAAAATTGGCAGGAAAGTTGAGATAATTACAAACACTTTCAGATAGTTAAATAAGCTATTTCGAATATTCATTTGTTCACCTTTAGGCTTTTTGTGTTCCAACAACCCCATTTGCAGGGATGTGCCGGGGTACGGCTGCCGTTTCCCCAAACGACCGCCAACTTCGCGTGCATTTATACCACAGAGTCACCCCGGCTTGGTGGTGATTTTGCGGCCTGGTTCGCCACCGACGTCTATAATCGTATTGAGACCGGAACCCTGCCAAGGTAAGGTATGCGACCTGAACCCATCCCTTGCACGGGAAGTCCTGAGTCCTGATGACGCGCTATTCCGCATTTTCCCTGGCTGCACGAGCGCTGGCGGGGCACCAGAACTGGCCACGGGCCTGGCGCAAACCATCGCCACGCAAAAGGTACGACGTCATCATCGTGGGTGCTGGCGGCCACGGGTTGGCCACGGCCTATTATTTGGCCACGCGACATGCCGCCGGAACAATTGCCGTGCTCGACAGCGGCCACCTCGGCGGCGGCAACTCCGGACGGAACACGCAAATTTGCCGCTCCAACTATTTCTACCCGGAAAGCGGTGCTTTTTACGATCACTCGCTACGGCTTTACGAAACGCTGAGCCTGAGGCTCAACTTCAACATCATGTTTAGCCAGCGCGGGGTCATTGATCTTAGCCATAGCCCTGAAGAACTTGAGATGAACCGGCGCTGGGCCAATGCCATGACATTGAACGGAATAGACTCGGAAGTACTTACGCGCGATGACCTGCGTAAATCTGTTCCCCTGCTGAACCTGGATTGTCGCTTCCCCGTTTATGGCGCGCTCAGGCAGGGTCGGGGTGGCATATCCCGACACGATGCCGTGGTATGGGCCTACGCGCGGGCGGCTTCGAACGCCGGTGTGGACATCATCCAGTCCTGTGCAGTGAACGGGTTTGAGATCAAGAATGGAAAAGTGGAGGCAGTCAATACCACACAGGGGCGCATGCCGGCCGGCAAAGTCGCGCTTTGTGTCGCCGGCAACAGTAGCCATGTTGCAGCCCTCGCCGGCCTGAAACTCCCCATCGAAAGCATGGCTTTGCAGGCAATGGTGACTGAACCAGTTAAACCCGTGCTCAATACCTGTGTTGCATCATCCGTGATCCATGTCTACGTCAGCCAATCCGATCGCGGCGAAATTGTAATTGGTGGGGGCGCAGACCGCTACAATTCCTACGCCCAGCGCGGTGGACTGCCGGTGACACAGGAAAACGCCATGGCCGTCAATGAGTTGTTCCCCAGCTTTGGCCGCCTGCGAATCATGCGACAATGGGCCGGAATTTGTGATATTTCGCCTGATGCCAGCCCGATTGTCGGCACCACCCCCATCAAGAACCTGTTCCTGTCAACGGGTTGGGGCACGGGCGGATTCAAGGCCATTCCGGCGGGAGGAGATACCCTGGCCCACACCATTGCTAACGGGGTTCCCCACCCCTTGCTACAGCCCTTCAGCCTGCAACGTTTCAGCACCGGGCAACTGGTGGATGAAGCTGCGGCGGCAGGCGTGGCGCACTGACGTGCTACGCATCCGGTGCCCTTGGTGCGGCGAGCGTGATCAGCTTGAGTTCCGCTATGGCGGGCAGGCGCACATCATTCGCCCGGAAAATAGCGCGGTCGCCAGCGACGCGGAATGGGCGGACTACCTGTTTTATCGGGATAACTCCAAGGGCGTTCACTTCGAACGCTGGGTGCATAGCTGGGGATGCCGCCAGTGGTTCAATGTCGCGCGCAATACGGTGAGCCACGAAATCCTGCGTGTTTATGCCATGGGTGAGCCGCCTCCGCCTGACCTGACACCGGAAAGTTCCGCAATCACGGGCATGGTTCCGGCCACCGTGAACCCGCCATGAAGCAGGCGTTTCGTTTACCCGTGGGCGGCGACATTGATCGCTCCAAAACCCTGCGCTTTACCTTTAATGGGCGGGCCTATAGCGGTCACCCCGGTGACTCGCTGGCATCCGCCCTGCTAGCCAATGGCGTGCATTTTGTCAGCAGAAGTTTCAAATACCATCGTCCGCGCGGAATTTTCACCGCCGGCGAAGAAGAACCCAATGCCCTGCTGGACATTGGCAGCGGGGCCAGCCGCGTACCCAGTTGCCGCGCGCCCCAGGTCTGCCTGGTTGAAAGCCTGGCTGCGCGCAGCCAGTCGGGTTGGCCCAGCCTTTATTTTGACCTAGCGCGGGTATTTGACTACACCCATCGCCTGTGGCCGGCTGGTTTTTACAACAAGACGTTCAAATGGCCAGGCTGGCACACGTGGGAAGGAATGATTCGCAAACTCAGTGGCCTGGGCCGCGCCCTGGATGAGCCCGATCCGGACCACTACGAGCACGTCAATGTGCATTGCGACCTGCTCATTTGCGGCGGCGGGCCCGCCGGCCTGATGTCCGCCCTGGTTGCTGGTCGGGCTGGCTTGCGCGTCATCCTTGCTGACCAGGACGAAGGGTTCGGAGGGACGCTGCTGCGCGAGCGTATCGAGTTGAACGGGCAGACTGCACGCGACTGGGTAGCAGAAGTTTTGACAGAACTCGCAGCACTGCCCGGAGTTATCCTGTTACCACGCACCACAGTTGCAGGCAATTACGATCACAACGT
>JANLTO010000087.1:0-68877 GCA_031362985.1 Lysobacterales bacterium
CTCCATCAGCGATCCCCGCAAAGGCAGTGCGCCACCGACCATCAACCTACGGTTTTTCCCCTACACCCAGCCGGGTGAATACTGGTCCGCCAACGATTACCAGTTCCAGTGGGACGCTGCCTGGGTGTGGGGCTTTAACAATGGTTTGGACCGGGTAGAATGGAAAAAATCGCCGCGCTATGTCCGCCTGGTGCGCGGTGAACTTGGGCAGGTCAGCCGGGTCAAGGACTGAAACCGCATAGGGGACATTGGGTATAGCCAGTCTTTGCCTTTTTGGGTATTTTCGGGTATATTTTTGGGTATGACGCTGAAGATAGACAGCATTCACATCACCCTCGAAATCCTTGGCCTCGTCTCCGAGATCGACGAGTTCAAGGGCGCGTGGCGAGCACTAGGCACACTGGCGCCCGAGCGCCTTGCGGCATTGCGCCGCGTGGCGACCATGGAGAGCATTGGCTCCTCGACCCGCATCGAAGGCAGCAAACTCACTGACGCCGAAGTCGCGCGCCTGCTCGCCAGGTTTGAAATCAAATCCTTCAAGTCCCGCGATGAGCAGGAGGTCGCCGGGTATGCACAGGTCATGGAAACCATCTTCGCGCATTTCGACGCGATCGACCTGACCGAAAATCACGTCATGCAATTTCACCGTGACCTTCTGGCTTTTAGCGAAAAGGATGAACGCCATCGCGGCGCGTACAAAACGCTTGCCAACAACGTCAGCGCGTTCGATGCCGATGGAAAAGAGATTGGCGTCATCTTCGAAACGGCCACACAGTTCGACACGCCAGGACGGATGCAAGAGCTGGTCGAATGGACACGCGGCGCTCTCGCCGAGCAGCAGCTTCATCCCCTGCTGGTCATCGCGATCTTCGCCGTAGTGTTTCTGGACATACACCCGTTCCAGGACGGCAACGGAAGGCTCTCGCGCGCATTGACCACCTTACTCTTGCTGCGGGCGGGCTACGCCTACGTCCCATACTCTTCCCTGGAAAGCGTGATCGAGGGTAGCAAGGAAGGTTACTACTTGGCACTGCGCCAGACTCAGACAACGATCCCTGGCCCCAAAGCTAATTGGCAGCCCTGGGTCGTTTACTTCCTGCGCGCGCTCCAACAGCAAAAGCGCCGCCTCGAGAAAAAGCTGGAGCGTGAGCGTATCATTCTGGGTGCATTGCCCGAGTTGTCGCTCCACATCATCGACGCCGTCAAAGAACGCGGCCGCATCACGATTGGCGAGATCGTCAAACTGACAGGGGCAAACCGGAACACGGTCAAGAAGCATCTCGCAACCCTGGTGGATGCAAACCACCTGAGCCAAAACGGAACCGGCAAGGGAACCTGGTACGGTCAGAAATAACGGCGGGTGCGGCGTATTACTCCACGAGAAAGCGCTCTTCTGCAGCTTCAATATAGTGTTTAAATGCCACATACCTGACAATGTCTGCGCCATATTTTTGAATGGGAAGTGGCTATGCACATAATGAAATTCTCCCACCAGAACTTGATCGGCTACAGGGGAAAGGTCAATGTCAACGGGTGTGGGGCTTTAACAATGGACTGGTCTGACCCCAATCCTTGCTCTGACCCCAATCCTTGACGAGAATATGCCATGACCGCGCGGAAGCTGCCCCCCGACTGGACCGACCTCCCCGACCAGGAGCTACTCCCGCTCCGGTTGGCGGACCTCCCGCTCCGTATCGAGGGGACCGTCCTTGAGGGCCGCATCAAGCAGCTCCAGGCCGAGCTGGAAGCCCGCGAGCTTCGCTTTCCCGCCCATTTCTATATTTCCAACGAGTGGTTCACGCCGGACGGAACCGTCTCGATGGCGGTACCTTTTTATTTGACGCACCCTCGCCTGGAGCGCCTGGAGAAGGCGCAGATGCTGGAGGTTGAGGGAGGGGATCACGACTGGTGCATGCGTATTCTGAGGCACGAAGCCGGTCACGTGATCGACAACGCGTACAGGCTGCGGCTCAAGCGACGCCGCAGATCGATTTTCGGGCCTTCGACGCTCCCCTACCCGGAGTTCTATGACCCCAGGCCATACAGCAAGAGCTTCGTCCAGCACCTCGATCCGTGGTACGCGCAGGCCCATCCGGACGAAGACTTCGCCGAGACTTTCGCAGTCTGGCTGACACCGGAGTTCGACTGGCGGACGCGCTACGCGGAGTGGCCGGCCCTGGCCAAGATCGAGTACATGGACGAATTGATGCGCGGGCTGCGTGGCCAGGAGCCGTTGGTAACGAGCACCGCGGAGATCGATCCTTTACGATCGCTGCGCTACTCGCTCGCGCATCATTACCGTAGAAGGCGGCGGCACCACGGCCTGGACCACCCGGAGTTCTACGATCGCGACCTGCGCCGGCTCTTCTCGGACGCGCCAGAGTACGCGAACAACATGACCGCCGTGCAGTTCCTGGGGAAAATGCGACGGCCCGCACGCCGCCTGGTCGCGAGCTGGACGGGTATCTATCAATACACGATTGACCGGGTGCTCGAGAACATGATCGTGCGCTGCAAGGAGCTGAAGCTCCGGCTTGCAGTCCCCGAGGAACAGGCACGGCACGAGTTCACGGTTCTGCTGACGGTGCAGACCATGAATTATCTGCACAGCGGACGACACCGGGTGGCGATGTAATGAAGAAGGCCATGTAATGAAGAAACAGCGCGTGCTGGTGCTCGTGCACAAAGATCTGGTGCCCCCGGAGGGGATTACCACCGCCGAGGTGGAGCCCGCCTGGCGCATGGAGTGGGACGTGGTCACGACACTCCGCGAACGCGGCCACGCGCTGCAGGTGATCAGCGTGCACGATGACCTCTCGCCCATCCGCTCGTCGATCGAGGAGTTCAAGCCCACCATCGTGTTCAACCTGCTCGAGGCGTTCGACAACATCGGCGTTTTCGATCAGAACGTGGTGAGCTACCTGGAGCTTCTCAAAGTCCCCTACACCGGCTGCAATCCACGCGGCCTGACCCTCGCGCGCGACAAGGCGCTCGCGCGCAAGCTGCTCGCGTATCATCGCATCCCCTCACCTGCCTTCAAGGTGATCCCGCTGCGCACGAAGCCGGTGCGGCCCAAGTGGTTGCCCTTTCCGCTCATCGTGAAGTCGCTCACTTACGAGTCGTCTGCCGGCATCTCGCAGGCGTCAATTGTGGCAAACCAGGAGCAGCTCGAGAAAAGGGTGAAGTTCATCCACGATACGCTCTTCACACCCGCCATCGTGGAACAGTTCGTGAAAGGACGGGAGTTGTACGTAGGCGTTCTCGGAAATCATCGCCTCCGTGTCTTTCCCGTCTGGGAGATGTCGTTCGCGGACATGCCAGGGGACAACCGGCGCATCGCGACGGAGCGCGTGAAGTGGAACGTCGCGTACCAGAAAAAACACGGCATCCACACAGCGGAAGCGAAGCTTGAAAACGAGGTCGCGGTCAAGATCAAGCACCTTGCGACGCGCGCATTCCGGGCACTCGATCTGTCCGGTTATGCGCGCTTCGACTTCCGCATGGACGAGACCGGAAACCCCTACGTGATCGAGGCGAACCCGAATCCGCAGCTCGCGAAGGCGGAGGACTTCGCGCAGTCGGCGCTGCGCTCGATGACGAGCTATTCCGATCTGCTCGAGCGCATCCTGGCGCTCGGTCTCGAGTGGCAACCGAACCGTATGGGGATCGATTAGGCGGAGAAAAGCGGTCAGAGTAAAAGCTCTGCCCTATCGGACGCCGACCGGGTATGGGGCTTTAACAAAGGACCGGACCGCGTAGAATGAAATGAATCCCTGCAACTAACCCGGAGTACAAGCGCTTGAAAACACTGACGGGTATCACGCTGATCCTGGTTATTGTGCTGATCTCATTGAGCGCTTACCTGCGCCTCGCGCATTCCGGCATCGGCTGCACCGACTGGCCGCAGTGTTATGGCCGCATCGGATCGGCTCCGGAAACAGCCATCACTGCACAAGAGAAATTGAAAGCAACCGGTGAAAACGCTTACCGGCAACTGGTGGAGCAGTCTAGCCAACCCCTGGCCTGGGCCACCCCCCTGCACCGCCTGGTTGCCAGCGTGCTCGGTCTGATGGTACTCACTCTGGTTCTTGCGGCTTTGCGTCGCAAGGAACACCGGCTGGTCTGGCTCGCCGTGCTGGCGCTAACCGTTTACCTGGCCGTACTGGGCATCAGATCGGGGCATCTACACGACCCGGCAGTAGTGATGGGCAACCTTGCCGGCGGTTTTGCCATGCTGGCGCTGCTGGGATGGCTGTGGTTTCAACCCGCCCCTGCCACTCCTGCCAGTTTGCCGATTCTTGACCCATGGCTGGAGCGGGATGAAGAACGGTGGTCCAGGCACGGAACCGTTGCCCCTGCAGGCATCCTTCCCCGCGCATCTGCCATCCAGACGTCTTCTTCCCTGCCATCTTCTGCCCTGCCATCTTCTATCCCGCATTCTTCTGTCCGGAAATCTGCTGTCCTATCTGGTTTTGCGTTGGTATTTTTGGTCATGCAGATCCTGCTCGGCGGACTGACCAGTGCCAACTTCGCCGCCACGGCCTGCGTTACCCTGCCGGATTGCCATGGAAGTTACTGGCCAGGCCCGGAAATCATGACCGCCATCGACCTGACGCGCACCCATGAAGTGACGCCGTCGGGCCATGCCATCGGCGGCACGGAACGGTTGGCCATTGCCAAGGCCCACCGCGTCGGTGCAGTGCTTGCTGGCAGCCTGGTGTTATTGGCGGGAGTACTGGCCTTGCGCGGGGCAGGCGCACAACGCCGCACAGGGGCTGCGATTGTGCTGCTCGTGTTGCTGGAGTTTGCAGTTGGGGTGACCTCCGTGCTGTCCGACCTGCCCATAGCTTTGGCGATCGCGCACAACTGGCTGGCGGCGCTGTTGTTGCTTTGCCTGGTCAGATTGCTGTCTCTCAATACCGCGCCACCGGCCATCTAAGCCCAGGGACAATCCATGGAATTGAAGGACTACTACAAAATCATGGGCGTGGAACGAACCGCCACCCAGGACGAGATCAAGCGTGCGTATCGCAAATTGGCGCGTAAATACCACCCCGATGTAAGTTCCGAAAAAAATGCCGAAGCCCACTTCAAGGAAGTCGGCGAAGCCTACGAAGTGCTCAAGGATCCGGAAAAGCGCATGGCTTACGATGAATTGGGCAGCCAATGGAAGTCCGGCCAGGACTTCCGGCCACCCCCGGGCTGGGATGCCGGGTTTGAATTCAGTGAAGGCGGCCGCGGTCGTGGCCGCGGTGACGACTTTGACTTCAGCGACTTTTTTGAATCACGCTACGCGCGACAGCACGGAGGAACGCGCAGGGGTTCCGGTGGGGATTCTCATGGTTCGGCCCACGCGGGCATGAACCTGCAGGGCCAGGATCACCACGCCCGGGTCATGGTGGAACTGGAAGACAGTTACACCGGCGCCACGCGGCAGATCAGCCTGCGCATACCGGAACTCACTCCTGACGGTCACGTGCTCGCCCGCGAGCGCACGCTCAAGGTGCGCATACCCAAAGGCATACGCGAGGGGCAACAGATTCGCCTTGCCGGACAGGGAGGGATGGGCCTGGGGGACGCAGGCGCCGGTGATCTCTACCTTGAGGTGGCGTTCAAACCTCACCCGCGCTATCGGGTTGAAGGCGGCGATGTGTACCTTGGCCTCCCGGTCGCTCCGTGGGAAGCGGCTTTGGGAGCCAATGTGCAAGTGAAAGCACCTTCGGGAACCATCGATTTGAAAGTGCCTGCGCAGTCCCAGGCAGAGAAGAAATTGCGCCTCAAGGGCCGGGGCCTGCCAGGGAACGCTCCCGGTGATCTTTACGTGGTGCTGAAAATTGTCATTCCGCCAGCCGATACGGAAAAGGCGCGTGATGCCTACCGGCAGATGCAGCAACAATTTGAATTCAACCCCAGGACGGCATTGGGAGAGAAAGCATGAAGCGCAAGAACCCGGGCGAAACGACAGTTGAGCAGGCCCTGATGGAACTGCATGGCGAACTGATTTCCCTCGAAGCAGAGTTCACCCTGGAAGACTTGTGCCGTAGCTGCATGCTGCAGTCTGATCACATCGTAGCGCTGGTACAGGAAGGTGTGCTTGAGGTGCACGGCGAGGACACCACGCAATGGCGCTTCCGCATCAGCAGTTTCCGCCGCGTCAGGACGGCCATGAGCTTACAACGTGATCTCGGCGTTAACCTTGCCGGAGCAGCACTGGCGCTGGAATTACTCGATCGCATAGCCGAACTGGAGCGCCGGATTTCCAGTTGAATTCTGGGTCTACCCCGATTTGCGGGAGCGGACCTTCCCCCTACGAGTCCTCCGGCAGCAACAGCAATCTTTCACTACGCCAGACCCGAACCAAATTGACTGCTGAAGCTTTTATCTACTGAAGATCGTTTAACGCGGACCGCGCGATAATAAGTTTCACTTACGCCACGCCGAGTATTTTCTTAGCCTTAGTCAGTGTGACGGTATTGCCCTCGCGGATATCAGCCAGTCCTTGCGCCACAGCCTTAACGAAACGCAGCTCTTCAGCAGTGTTCTCATAATCTTCAAGGCCTTGCACCACGGCAACCCCGCGACCTCGACTGGTTAAGAGAATGGGCCGGTGCGTATCATTTGCACGACCTACCACCTTGCCAGGATTGACCTTCAAGTCGGACAGAGGAATGACATCCTCAGAAAACTTGGTTTGCATACTAACGCCCTCATTTAAACAGGACGATAAATAGCACCTGTTCAAAGGTACTGTCAAGAAACTAAACGTTGCGTTAACGGCGCGCGCCGCTTTTGACCTCGTCCGCGTTGAGCGCGTAGTGATATGTTTTTGCGTCTCGACCAGACGCCCGTGTGCCTTATGTTTTCAAGGCGTATAACGGCACAATTCACCGGCGGGGCGCGGCTTCATCGCGCAGCGTCCGGTGGAATGATGGGTTCGGCCCCATTCGTAACTATGCGCGCCGTTCTCTGCGCCCAAGGCCTTCTGCCATAAACGACAGGACAAGGGCATTTAGTGATACACCCTCAGCCTTTGCATGTGTAGCCAACCTCGCGTGGATTGTCTTTGGAACGTGAGCGACGAACTTTCCGGATGCAACGCCACCGCTATTCGGTGCAGGAATTGGTAACTCTTTGGCCTTGAGTTCGGCGATCGTGGCTTTCAATGCGTCCTTACCGTTAGTGAGCGCTTCTTCGACGGTTTCTCCGTCAAAAAGGCACTCCGAAAAATGGGGTAAGAAATCAGGAAGCCACCGTCTTCCCTGGCGCTGGAATTACTCGATCGTATCGCGGAACTCGAGCGCGGTCATTCCAGCTAAGTGAATACTATTTCATTGGCCTTTGAGCCCATCACGAAAGGCTATCGCTTCCTGTTCCACCCGAATAGCCTCCATGACGGGAACTACCGGATGCGCCTGGAATGTAAATGCAGGCAGCATCGAGCAGAGCTTGTGCACCGCCAATGGATCGTCACAATCTACCATCATATACCCACCCCAATCACCGACTCGTATAACGAACAACTCTATCTTGAAATTATCGGGCGCTTTCCATTGACTGAAAACCTCCAGTATTCGCTTCTGAGCATTTTCGTATTCTATCGGTGAACCTTGCGAACGTTCGGACCAGGTGATCATGTATTTCATACGTATTTTCCTGTGTTGCTTGAAATGGCCGGAATTGCAGGAATTGAAATGGCCAGAATCTTATTTCAGCCGGGGCGGCAGACAGTCGGCCGGAACGAAGTCTTAGGCGGTGATCATAAGACTACCGCCGACAGGCTCGCTTGACCAACTGCTCATGCGTCCAATTACCCGGACCCCGCGGAGCGGAAGAAAACAGCGCTGCGAGTGTGGCTGCCAGCAGCGCACTGGCGGCCGCCACCTCAAGCCAAATGGTTGCGTTCATACCAAGGGAATGTGCCGACAGCGGCGCCACCCAATAGTGATCGAGCCCGCCAAAGCCCAGTGCGGCGTAGCCCGCGATCGTGATTAGCCCGGCCCGGCGAAATCCGAATCCTGCAAAGACTGTGCCTGCGGCACCAACCGCAGTGACAGCATACCATGCCAGGTAGACGCTTGACCTCGAAAGCCAGGCGGGCAAATTGGGGTAGTCAGCGAGAAATTCTGCGTTATCGGCAAAGTGCAACAAGCTTGTTGCAAAGTAAATGATGAGCAACACGAACAGGAAACGTGGTATTCGTGTGGACGGTTTGACCATGGAGAATGAACTTGTAAGGACATCCTGGGTACGAGGATCAGGGCCATTTAAGGTGCCTTCGCCCGGAGTGATGAACAAGATCGTGCAGTTTGCTGAGTGGCTTCCTGTTTGGAATCCAGGACGATGAATGTGGATTCAAGCTTTGGCTGGGGCATGCGGGTTCCTCGTTCAGAATCTGCTGGAATAAATTGTCAGGCGGCCCGGACCATAATTGACTACCAGAAACTGTCAGCTTCGCACTTGCTTACAGCCATAAGACGGTACTTCACAATCTTGCGAATGAGTGTCTCAGGAACTGGTTCGCTATACTGAATTTTAAGAAAGTTCGTTGTCGTCTGGTACTTTTTCAGTTCATCGCGAAATACCTCAAGAGCTTCCGCACTGGGAGCGAAACTCAGGTGGTGCTTGTGCGCGGAGAAAGCAAACAGGAACCGCGGCTCTACAAAGAACGGATTGCCCCACTTGATCGTTTCCTGGGCGTTTGGCGCGACACTCTTGAGAATTGCATAGAGTTTGCGCAAATGCGCCTGACTTTCACTCGGAGCCATTGTGATGTACTCAGCGATCGAGGTCGGACGCTTGCTGTTCATCTGCCTCCCCGCGAATTCGAAAGATCATCATTGCGCACCTGCGGCTCCGTGCATCCGACTTGTACGGTTTGCCCTTCACTATGGAAGGGTCAGGCTTCCGTATTGAGAACAGCTTCGATTCTATAACCATCCGGATCTGTGGCAAATGCTGCAAAGTACATTTCGCCGTAATCCGGTCGAAACCCCGGACGCCCGTTGTCCTTGCCCCCGTTGCACAGTGCAGCTTCGTAAAAACGCGCAACAGCTTCTTGCGACGGCGCACTGAAAGCCAGGTGGAACCCCGGCCCGGGCACAACAACTCCAGAAGGCCATAGTTTGATAGCGAACTTATCCTCGCCTCCGGCATAACCATAACCAACAGCCGTTTCGTCGGCCCAAACTCGTACATAGCCAAGTACGGCCAGCGTTGCACCGTAGAACGCAGCAGAGCGTTGCAGGTTGGTGACACCAAAAGAAATGTGGTGCAGCATGAATCGTCACGAAAGTCTCCCACGGAATTAAATGGTGGGCACGCGGCATGCGCAGGACCACCGCATCTCAACTCAGTTCTCTGGCAAAATACAATGCAGAAATCAGGAAGGCGTTGCTGAACACTGCTGAGTGAGTGAATACGAACAACGCAGCCACCGGTCAGGAGTCTGGAATGAAGTTTTACATCATTATGTTGGTAACGGCAGCGAACCTTGTGTTAACGGCCGTAGCACGCGCAGATGAAGCACACCTGACTATCATGAGCTTCAATGTATGGGGCGCCGGGCAAAACGCTGGGAAAACGACTGCAGAAACCATAGCTGCAATCCGGGCAGCACAGGCGGATTTGGTCGGCTTGCAGGAAGTTTGCGCCGAGTCTGTCCCCTGCCGTGCGGATTACTGCCCGCCACGCGGACCCTCTGCAGCTTTGGAAATTGCCGCAGCCCTGGGCTTCGACGTGTACCAGCAAGAACAAACCAATGACGCCCTGTGGGCCAATGCCATCCTCAGCCGCTACCCCATCCTCGGCGCCAGTAAGCATGCCCTGGGAATCCGCGTGGATGTGCATGGGCAAGAGGTTTGGCTGTTCAATATCCACCCCACCGATTATCCCTATCAGCCCTATCAGTTACTGGGGATTCCCTACGGCGCGGCGCCCTTCATTCGCTCCGCTGACGAGGCCGTGCGTTATGCCAGCAGAACCCGAAGCAGCGCTTTGCAGTTGTTGCGGCAAGATCTTGCAACTGTCACCCCGGCCGCACTGACAATTATCACCGGAGACTTCAACGAACCATCACGGCTGGACTGGACAGACGCTGCAGTCTCTGCCGGATTACAACCCCTGGCGGTACCGTGGCCACTGACGCAGGCGCTGGCGGAGGCCGGGTTTGTCGATGCATTTCGCAGCGCCCACCCGGATGTCGTGGCAAAGCCGGGGTTCACCTGGTCGCCACTGATCGCCACGGACAGCGTTTCTGCAGATTCCTTACCAGCGGATGCCTTGCGCGCGGACACGCCAGCCAATGGCAAGCCGCAGGACCACCGCGATCGCATCGACTTTATTTTCGTCCGCGGCGAGTCTGCGGTGGTGAATGGGGCGGCAGTTGTGGGTGAATCCTCCGCTATGGCTGACATCGTGGTAACGCCCTGGCCTTCGGATCATCGTGCGGTGGTGGCGCACATCTCATCAGACCAGATAAATTAGGGACCAGCGGCAGGAACCTTAAGCCTGCGCCCGGCGTCAAAGCGTCGTTGCACCCAGCCCGGAATGTAGCCTCGGTCCGGCACCGCTAAACACAAACTTTCAGGAGATCCCGTCAATGATGCGCATCCTCATGTTCCTCGCCACCAATATTGCTGTCCTGGTGTTGGTCAGTATCGTGTTCCAGGTACTGGGTATTGAAGGCACCCTGGCAAAAAACGGCGTCGACCTGAACCTGCAATCACTGCTGATTATGGCGGCGGTGATTGGCTTTAGTGGCTCGTTCATCTCTCTCGCCCTGTCGAAGTTCATGGCCAAGCGTGCCATGGGCGTGAAAGTCATAGAGCAAGCGCAGAACAATACCGAAAAGTGGTTATACGAAACGGTCAAACGGCAGGCTGAGCAAGCCGGCATCAACATGCCGGAAGTCGGAATCTTCCAATCGCCGGAACCCAATGCCTTTGCCACCGGTATGCGGCGTAATGCGGCCCTGGTCGCGGTGAGCACCGGCCTGTTGCAAAGCATGAAAGCCGAGGAAGTGGAGGCGGTGCTGGGCCACGAGATCTCGCATGTTGCCAATGGCGACATGGTCACCATGGCATTGATGCAAGGCGTGGTGAACACCTTCGTTATTTTCCTCGCCCGCGTCATTGGCCACGTAGTCGACCGCGTAGTGTTTAAGACTGAACGAGGCTATGGTCCGGCGTATTACATTACATCCATCGTGGCGCAAATTTGCCTGTCCATTTTCGCTTCGATGATTGTCATGTGGTTTTCCCGCCGGCGGGAGTTCCGTGCAGATGCGGGCGGCGCCAACCTTGCAGGACGTAACAAGATGATAGGCGCCCTGCAGGCCTTGCAGCGTTCGCGACAGCCACATGATCTGCCGGGACAACTCGCTGCCTTTGGAATTGCCGGTGGCGCGGGAGCAGGCCTGAAAAAACTGTTCATGAGCCACCCGCCGCTGGAGCAGCGCATCGCGGCCTTGCAAGCGCTGGTTTGAAGCTGGGCTGGGCTGGACTAGGCTCGCCTGTCGATCAGGAGCGGACGAGTTTTATCAATTTCCGTTGTGGATGACGAAGCTTGCTGTCGTCGAGGGCCCGGGTAACCACATAGCTGCCGTCGGGCTGCATGTCCCACCCAGCCATGTCATCCTGCCACGGGATGGTGATGCATTCTTCGATAACCCTTGCTTGCAGAAGTTTGCTGTCGATGGGGAATGCCACTTCGACGCGCTCTAACAGGTTGCGCCCCATCCAGTCCGCGCTGGAACACCATACTTCCCTGGCGCCTGCATTGACAAAATGAAACACCCGGGCGTGCTCCAGGAAACGCCCAACCACGGAACGGACCCGGATCGTTTCGGAAACTCCCGGAATTCCGGGCCGCAGGCAACACATTCCCCGAACCAGCAAGCGGATCGGCACACCCGCTCGTGAAGCGGCGTAGAGGGCCTTGATTATTTTTGGCTCCGTGAGCGCATTGACCTTGACGTTAATACCGCAGGGCTTGCCTGCTTTGGCGTGCTTTCCTTCGCGGCGTATTTTCGCAATCAGCTCTTTGTGCAGGGTGAAGGGCGCATGCAACAGGCGCTTCAGGTTGCTCAACTTCGCCAGGCCTGAGAACTGTTTGAACACCAGGTGTACGTCTTCGGCAATTTGCCGGTCAGAGGTCAAAAGACCGATATCGGTATACAGGGCAGCAGTTCCCGAGTGATAGTTTCCGGTTCCCAGGTGTACGTATCGGCGCATCCGCCTTCGTTCCCTGCGCACAATCAGCAACATCTTGGCGTGCGTCTTGCGGCCGACGACACCGTAGACTACCTGTACCCCGGCACTTTGCAGTCGCGAAGCGAGACCGATGTTCGCTTCCTCATCAAAACGGGCGCGCAGTTCAACCACCACGGTCACGTCCTTGCCATTACGCGCTGCATCGATCAGCAGGCTAACGATCTGGGAATCCGCCCCGGTGCGGTAAAGCGTTTGGTTGATGGCCAGCACGTTCGGGTCACGACTGGCTTGTCGTAACAGCTCAAGAACGGTTTGAAAGCTTTCATAGGGGTGGTGCAGCAATACATCACGTCGTCGCAGGATGCTGAAATAATCCGGTTCGCCTGCAAGGTAGTTCTTGATCACCGGTTTGACTACCGGGTACTTTAAATCCGGGCGGTCGATCAGCTTGATCGCCTCTGACAGGCGGTTCAGGTTGACCGGACCGTCATACTGGTACAGGTCCTCAGTCTGCAATTCAAATCGGGAAGCAAGGAGCTTTTCCAGCGCCGGGGGGCAGCTTGAATTGGTCTCCAGGCGAACTGCGGCAGCAAAACCCCGTTCCATCAATTCTCCTTCGATGGCGCTGGCGAGGTTCTCGATTTCCTCCTCATCTATTAATAACTCCGAGTTGCGTGTTACCCGGAACTGGTGGATACCCAGAACTTCCATTCCGGGAAACAGGTCTGCGGTAAACGCACTCAGCACTGAGCCCAAAAGCACAAAATCATGCGGGCCCCTTGAATAAGACCGCGGGATGAGAATGACCCGTGGCAGGGAGCGCGGCGCCCTGATCAGAGCCATGCTGGCTTCGCGGCCGAAGGCATCGCGGCCACGCAATTCCACTGCACAGGTCAAGCTCTTGCTGAGGATTCGGGGGAAGGGATGGACTGTGTCCAGCCCGAGTGGACTCAATACCGGCATCAGTTCATTTTTGAAGTAGCGCCGCAGCCAGCTGCGCTGCCGTCCGGTCCAGTCCTGCGGCAACAAAAAACGGATCTGCTCAGCTTCCAGTTGCGGCGTGAGCACTTCGTGCAACACGCGGTATTGTTCACGCACCAGGCGCAAAACGCCTTGCCGGATGGCACTCATGGTGCCGGAAGCGGACAGGCCATCAGCGCCGGGCTTGGCCACGCCGTGCAGCATGAGTTGCTTTAAGGACGCCACCCGCACCTCGAAAAACTCATCCAATAGCAAGCTGGTGATGCACAGGAAGCGCAAACGCTCGAGCAAAGGCACTTGGTCATCCACAGCCTGCCCCAAAACACGTTCTATGAAGTTCAGCTGCGCCAGCTCGGGGTTCACATAGAGCAAAGGGTCGCTCAGAGGTCTGAGGGCATGGGTTTCCTTGCCCTGAACCCGCTCCTCCCTGGTTGCGGCACCGGCAGGGTCATTTTTCGGGGTCGGGTCCTGCGCGGCCGCGTCAGGCTGGGTTCGGCCAGAAATGGGAATTACTCTAGCTGTCATGATGGTTCAGTAAAATACGCCTTGGATCCGGTCACTGAGATTACCTTCTTGCGCTATTGGCCCGCAAGCCGGGGCTGAAACGAGGTGATGGTCTGCCACATGGTGTCCATCTCCTCTGATCCCGGGGCGATGACCACCAGGTCCCCGCTGCGCGCCAGGCTCATGGCCTGGGAAGGCCCGTCAGTGGGCACATCCACCACCGTTATCCGGTCTGCAGGAACTCCAGCTTCAAGCAGGGCATTTTTCATCATGGTGGGGATTTCGGGTCGCCCGTCTCCGCGCGCTCCCGGATAACAGCGGCAAACGAAGTGATCAAACCAGGGGATCGCACCGCGGGCGTGATCATGGATAAATTCATCCGAGCGGTTGGCAGTTGCTGCAAAGAGGATAATTTTCCTGCCGGGTATATCCATGTTGCTGACAAACTTGCCCAGTTTCGCCATCCCGTCCGGGTTGTGTGCATAGTCCATGATGACCGTGAAGGGAAACCCTCGGTATATGTTCAGGCGCCCTGGGTTGTCTTCATGGGTATTGCTGAAGCTGCCCAGCGCCGCCCGGATCACGCCAGAATCAATTCCGATTGCGCGGCTGGCGCACAGTGCATGCTGCGCATTACTCAGGTTGAACCTGGCCGTTCCGTCCATCGTGGCAGGAATGTCGCCCACGGCAATCACGGGCAGGCGTAGTCCGGCAGAATCATACAGCACGATCCACTCAGCTCCGTCTTGAGCTTCGATCACGCAATACCAGGGAATGCCAATGCGTTTGCTTGCGGCCAGTTCGCGTAACGATTCCACACCGGATTCGAGCGCAACCAGGTAGACCGGGATTCCGGGAGCAAAGGGCAACATATCCCGGCAAACGGCGTAATCCGCATTCAGCACAATAGCCCGTCGAGCGCGTTGCAACACGCTGCGCTTGATTTCCACCAACTGGGCCAAGGTGTGAATACCAAACTCGCCAAGGTGATCCGCGGTCACGTTCAGGCACACAGCCACATCGCACCAATCGAACATGAAACCACTGTGGGCGATGCCACCCCGCGCAGTTTCGAGAACCGCCAGGTTGATAAGGCTTGATTCCGAAAGCACAAGGTGGCCAGGCACACCCGCCATATCGCCCTTTTGAACCCGCTGATCAGCAATGTACACTCCGCTGGTGCTGGCCAGACCCGGCACAAATCCGGCGGCCCGCGCGATGCGCGTAATCATTCTTGCAGTCGTCGTCTTGCCATTGGTGCCGGTAACTGCAAGCAGCGGTATCCGGCTCGGATTGCCCGGTGGGTACAGGTTCTGCAACAGGCCTTCAGCAGCCCGCTGCATGGCTGCAGAGCCCGGCGCAAGCCACTCGTCCAACCGGGGCGCGGGATCCAGGTTGACAACGGCCCCGCCGGTTGCAGACAGTGGCTGACTCGCATCCGCAGTTACCAGCGTCAGGGCCAGGCAAGCTGCCCCCAGGGCACGGGAAGCCTGGCCCGCCATTTCCCAAGTGGATGCGTGGATTGCAGCCTGCGGAATTTCCCCACCTCCGGCTTGCACGGCGCTGACCGCCTGGTGGTTGGCCAACAGTAAATGGACTGTTGAGCCCGTCACACACCTTTCGACCACTACTTTTTTGGCGACGCTGCGCACGGCTGCAAAGGCGCGATCTACCTCTGCCCCCGAATGCAGGGGCCCGAAGACCTCTGGCAGTCCATTTCCCGTCTCGCGTGACCGGGCGACACTCTTGAGCATAACCGGGTAACCGATGCGGTCAGCCACACGCACCGCACGCCTGGCAGTAATGAGATTGCGGAACTCTTTATCCTGCAACGGAACGGGGAGCTGCAATCCAAGAAGGCACTCAAATACTTTTTCCCGATCGAACAACAGGGGCAGGAGTGCAGCATTACGATCGATGCACAAAGTGCCATCCAGGACGTGCTGATGGCAGGAGTGGCCAAGTTTGAGCAGGCCGTTTCTGCGGATACGGAATTTCCCTTCCAACCCACCATACGGTTGCCGTTCCAGCTTGACGCAAGGTATGTCCAGCCGCGCTGCCGCCGCAATGATGGCTTCCGTTTCGAACGGCAACACGAATGCACCCGCAGTAGTCTTGAAGTTTGCAACGTCTTGCGTCATGGCATCGTGCGGGGCATGGTGCGGGGCGGGGTTGGCGGTTTGCCATTGGATGGCGGGAGCCGACTCGGCCAGAAGCCGGATGGCCAGGTCACCGGCATCCATTCCAGTCTCTTCATGCTCATGCTCAAACCACAGGCGGCACTGATCCAGATGCTGCACCGGGTTGGAATCCGGCATGGCACACCATTGCGACACACGATGGCCGGCGGATTGCTGCAGGAGGATAGCCAATTGCGCCACCATGCCAGCCAGGGATAAAACCGGGGATTCGTCGAATTGTGTGCACAGTGCTACAGATTCCTCCGGCCCTTGGCACGACAGTGAGTTCAGCCGCTTCCGCAAGGCCCTGAGGATGTCATCACGGGTCCGGTTCCAGGCACTCTGCTCGTCGGCAGAAAAGGCAACCAGCCATTCGATAGCGGTGTGCTCCGATCGCCGGTTGGGCCCGATATAGAAAATCTGTTCCAGAATCTGCATCTAGCTGTCTCGCTTCCCTGCGATCATTCTCCCCTTTGCGCTGCTACTGATTTCAGAATTTGCAGTGTACGGAATGCGACCCGGCAGGAGAAGTGCAGTTTCCATGCACTAATTTGCGCTACCACTGCAGGCGCCAGTGCAAACTCAGCACCCGGGATATGTTTCAGCGGGGAATTTCGGTACATTAAGGAGTGCCCCACTCGTTGATAGTTTGATGCTGACTCAGAGCCACCCCACCTTGCCTGCTACCTGGTATTACGACCCTGACCAGTATCGCCGGGAAATGGAGTGCATTTGGTGGAAGGAATGGCTATGCGTGGCGCGCACCAGCGAGCTACCAGCAACTGGCTGCTTCCGCATGGTGCACGTTGGCACCCAGCAAATCATCATTACGCGCACCGCCGGTAACGAACTGAAGGCCTTTCACAATACCTGCCGGCACCGGGGTTCGCTACTGTGTGAACACGACACTGGTCAGTTCAATGCCGAGCGTATCGTTTGTCCTTACCACGCCTGGACATACTCGCTCGAGGGCAAATTGCAACGCACTCCACGCAAAGCCGAAGGCGCTGACTTCGATCCTGGGTCCTATGCTCTGTACCCGGTAGCCCTCGATACCTGGGGCGGCTTTATTTTCATCAACCTGGCAGAGCATCCCGCTGCCAGTCTGGAACAGGCACTCGGTCCCGATACGCAAGTCCTCGCCAACTGGCCCCTGACTGAACTGGCACTGGCGCACCGCGAAATACACACGATTGAGTGCAACTGGAAAATATTCTGGGAAAACTTCCTGGAATGCTACCACTGCCCCAACATACACCACGACCTGTGCCGACTCGTGCCACTCTACGGCCAGGGCCTGAACTCGATGGGCGATCTCCCGCCAGGCAGTCCTGTGGCCGCCCAGCCAAACGGATCCCACCTCGCTCCGGGGGCAGTGACCTGGACTTCCGATGGGCACACCAGCCTGCCCTGGTTTGCAGGCCTGACTGCCGCCGAGCAGGCAGTGGGCATGACCTTCCTGAGTTTGCAGCCCAGCGTGTTCATCGTGGCGCACGTCGACTATGTTCGTTCGGTGCACGTGATGCCGCTGGGTCCGGAGCAGACCCGCTTGACCGTGAATTGGCTGTTGCAACCGCAAACCCTGGCCAATGGATCGGTGGACATAGGCGCTTTGATCGCACTGGGCAACCAGGTGGTGCAGGAAGATGGCCGCGTGTGCGAGCTGAATCAGAAAGGTCAGCGCAGCCTGCGTCACCAAAATGGAGTGCTGGTGCCACAGGAGTATGACGTGCTCGCATTTGATAACTGGGTGAAGGAGCGGTTGGTTGCCGCAAAGCCTTAATCCGGGCGCAACTCCTTCAAGGAGTTTTGCGCTTGAACCGGGACAGAACTGCCAGCACCAGGCCCAGTATGACCTCGTCAGCAAACGGGATCACGTCGGGAATGAACAGGTCCAGCAGGAAAACTGCAGCAGTGAGCAGCACCAGTAACGGAAACCTGAGCGATTCCGTGTAGCGCGTTATAAAGGATTTGTTCATGATTGGATTTTTTGGCTTCGGTTTTTTGGGCATCGGCTTTTTTGGCATCGCCATGTAGAATCATACCTGCTTACAGTGCCTGCATGCGATGACAGCATGTCATGTTGGAACATATTTGACACCGGGACAACGACCGCATGAATTTTTCATATTCCGACAAGACACGTCAATGGATTTCCCGCCTCAGCCGATTCATGGATGAGCATATCTACCCCATGGAACAGGATTACCTGGCACAACTGGCAGGATCTGCTGACCCGTGGCGCGCCCTCCCCCTGATGGAACGCTGCAAGGAACTGGCCCGGGCCCAGGGGCTGTGGAACTTGTTCATGCCCGGCGAACAGCACGGCGCTGGCTTGAGCAACCTGGAATACGCGCCACTCGCCGAAATCATGGGACGGGTCCCCTGGGCCTCCGAAGCATTCAACTGCAGTGCTCCCGATACCGGCAATATGGGCGTACTGGCAAACTATGGTAGCCCGGTGCAACAGGAGCAATGGCTGCAACCCCTGCTCGCCGGCGAAATCCGTTCCGGTTTTGCCATGACCGAACCGGACGTCGCCAGCAGTGATGCGACCAACGTACAAACCTCTATGCTGCACCAAGGTAATGAATACGTGATCAATGGCCGCAAGTGGTTCACTTCGGGCGCGATGAATCGCAATTGCCGCATCCTGATCGTCATGGGAAAAACCGACCCGGACAACAAGAACCTGCACCAGCAGCAGTCGATGATGCTCGTGCCCATGGGCAGCCCGGGCCTGCGCATTGTTCGCCCCCTGTCCAGTTTTGGTTACCTGGATCATCCGGAAGGGCATGCTGAGCTGGTTTTTGAGAATGTACGGGTTCCTGCAAGTAATTTGATACTGGGCGAAGGGCGGGGCTTTGAGATTGCCCAGGAACGGCTGGGCCCGGGTCGAATCCACCACTGCATGCGCCTGATTGGTTGCGCGCAGCGCGCGCTGGAAATGGCCTGTGTGCGGGTGGAGCAGCGCACCACCTTCGGGCGTAAGCTCAGCCAGCACCAGTCGGTGCGTGAAGTTCTGGCCACCAGCTTCTGCGACATTGAGCAGGCGCGGTTACTCACGCTGAAAGCTGCCGACCAGATGGACAGTCACGGCAACAAGGCTGCGCGCGAGTTGATCAGTGCAATAAAAATCGTCGCCCCGCAAATGGCCTGCAAAGTGATCGATCGCGTGATTCAACTGCACGGGGGCGCGGGAGTCACCGGCGATTTCCCGTTTGCCTATGCCTATCATTATGCGCGCAGCATCAGGCTGGCTGACGGCCCTGACGAGGTGCACATGATGCAGCTCGGCCGCGAGCTGGTGCGGCGCTACGGCACCCAGGCTATTTGATCCGGCAACGCCCGGTTATATACTGGATTCCCACAGTCGGCCTATTGTCGGCCGCTTGAACTCGAAAGGATCAATCCCCATGAATCCTGCACATCCAAAACCGCTCCCCTTGCTGTTGCTACACCTCTTGCTACTGACAGTCCTGCTGCCCGCCTGCAGCGACCGGTCCGCTGAACCATCCCATCAAGTGCCTGCTGCCGATTCCGCCGCGCAGGCCGGGACTCAAGCCGCCGAGCAGGAGGCGGCAATCGCTGCCGAAGAAATTCGGGCCGGGGTCGTGACGCAGGCCGGCGCACCCTTGTTTGAGGGCATGGGAGACCATCAGCATCCAATCACAAGCAGCGACCCCTGGGCGCAGAAGTATTTCAACCAGGGCATGGTTTTGGATTTTGCTTTCAACCATGCCGAATCGGTGCGCTCTTTCAAGGCAGCACAGGCTCTTGATGCCAATTGCGCCATGTGCTTCTGGGGTGAGGCGCTGGCCCTGGGGCCGAACATCAATGTCACCAGCAATGGTAAAGCCACCATGTCCGAGCAAGCCCAGCTCGATGCCTACGCCGCCATCCAGAGGGCGGTGGCGCTGAAGGATCACGCCACTGCGCGGGAAGTCGATTACATAGACGCCCTGGCCGTACGCTATAACGGCGACCCCACATCGACTCGCGAGCCCCAGGACCTGGCATATGCAGATGCCATGCGCACCTTGTACCTCAAGTACCCCGATGATGACGATGCGGCGTCCCTGTTTGCCGAGGCCCTGATGACCACCATGCCGTGGGATTACTGGCTGGACCCCGACAAGCCCAAGCCCGGTGCCGTGGAAGTGATTGGTGCTTTGGAGACGGTGTTACAAAGATCGCCAAAGCATCCGCTGGCCCTGCATCTGTATATCCACGCGGTGGAAGCCTCATCCGATCCGGGCCGGGCAGAGCCTGCTGCCGATACCCTGACCAACCTGGTGCCCGGCGCCGGGCACCTCGTGCACATGCCGTCGCACCTGTTTTGGCGGGTCGGGCGTTACCACGATGCCGCGGAAGCCAACATACGCGCGGCTGCCGTCGATGAGGCATACATAGCACAATGCAACGCCCAGGGTTTCTACCCGGCAATGTACTACCCGCACAATATTCATTTCCTGTGGGCTGCTTCCAGCATGGAAGGCCGCAGTGAACTGGCCATCGATTCGGCCCGCAGGGTGGCCGCCAACGTGCAAATGCAAATGATCAAAGAGTTTCCACAGGTGGAGTTTTTCCACACCATTCCGTTGCTGGCGCTGACCCAGTTCGGCCGCTGGCAGGAAATCCTGCAGGAACCCCAGCCCGAGGCTGACCTGGATTACTCCAATGCCATCTGGCACTACGCCCGCGCCACTGCCTTTGCGCGCCTTGGAGATCTCCCCGCCGCTCAGGCGGAATACGCAGCCCTGCCGCCCCTGCGTAAATCCAGCAGCGTGCAATTCCTTGACACCGCGCTCTACCCGGCCACCCAGTTATTGCTGATTGCCGATGAACTCGTACTCGGTGAAATAGCCCTGGCCGAAAATCACGTCGACCAGGCTACAGACCATTTTACCCAGGCGGTTGCCGCGCAGGACGCCTTGCCATACACCGAGCCGCCTTTCTGGTACTACCCCACGCGCGAGTCACTGGGCTTTGCCCTGCTGCAGTCGGGTAATGCCGCTGAGGCCGAAAAAGTCTTCCGCCGCGACCTGGAAATTTACCTACACAACGGTTGGTCGATGTATGGCCTGACCCAGAGTCTGCTCGCGCAAGGAAAAACTGCCGAGGCTGAGGAAATGCAGCATCACCTTGATGTCGTCTGGGCAGAGGCGGATGTCGGCCTGGCTGCTGCGCGTTTTTGACTAAAGGGGTTCTTACTAGCCGGCAGGCAGGCCTGATGTCTTGCGCGTGGAACGCAGCCACGCGATGAGCGGCACCGGCAGGTAGAGCACAAAAAAGCCAAAAACCAGCAGCGCCATGCGGTCCGCTCCGAACCAGTCCATCCCTGCACCAACAACGAACGGGCCCAACAGGATTCCGCCCGCCCAACTGGCGGTAAACGTCGTGCTGGCAGCAGCCAGCATCGGGCCTTTGAAGCGCTCACCGAGCAACATCAGGCCTAGAGCGTAAATCATTCCCTCTACCCCGCCAAACGCGAAGGCGAACACTTGTGCCAGCACCGGATAGGCCAGCACATGCGGCATTGCCAACAAACCCAGCATCGTGAGCACCACGCAGCTGAGCAGCAAACCAAGCCGATTGACATGATCAGCCAGCCAACTCAGCGGCAGGATCAATACCGTGCTGCCGACGCCAATCATGGTCAGCAGCCACAAAGCAAAATTCTCGCTGATACCCAGGCTCAAGCCAAACAGCGGGAAAAATGTCACCTGTGATTCAATTGAGGCGGCGCACACCAGGTTGGTCAGCATAATGAGGGGTGCGAGCATGACCATGCCCCAGACTCCGGCAGGAGTTTCGCCTGTGAACGGAGTGAGGTGGTGGTCACGCGCGGCAAACAATGGAAATGCGGCGCAGAGGATCAATGCACTGGTGCTGTAAAACGGCAGCATCCCCTCGGAGCCGGTTGCGACCAGCAGCAAGGGACCCAAGGCGTACCCGGCCGAACCCAGCGAACTGTAGATGCCGATGACCCGGCCGCGCGAACTTTCCACGGCCAGGTCATTGATCAGGGTTTCACTGGAAACCCACAGCATGGCGTTAAATGCGCCAATGAGAAAGCGCAGTGGAAACCAGAACCATACATTCGGCACCAGGCCAGCCACGATGAACAGAAGGGCCAACGTGACGGCCGCCGTCTGCATCAGACGCGCGGGAGCAAAACGGCGCATCAGCTTCGGTGCCAGTGGCGCCATCAGGAGGATGGCTGCGGCCTGGCTCATGGTTGACAGCCCGATCAGGGTTTTGCTGATCCCCTGTCCATCCAGCACCAGCGCCATGAGGGGAAAGGTGATGCCGTACACCAGGTTGACGGCCACCATCGCAGCAATAACGCCGGCCAGACTGCGCCAGCGATGGGTGTAGCCGGGTGTCATGTAGGGACTTTTCCGCCAGGCTCAGGCGCTATTGCCGCCATCAATGGGAATGGCCGCACCGGTAATCTGGGCCGCGGCAGCAGAAGCAAGGAACAGCGTCAGGGCAGCAACCTCATCCACGCGCGTTACCCTGCCTGTGGGGATTTGGCGGCCATAAACTTCCAGCGCTTCGTTCACTGGGATTCCGTCAACCCGTGCTTCCTGTTCCAGCATCGGGGTATTCACATCCCCCGGGCACACCGCATTGATACGGATTCCTTCGGCTGCATGGTCCAGGGCCATGGCTTTGGTCATCAGCACCAGGCCACCCTTGCTGGCACAATAAGCGGCAGCCTTGCGCCCGCCCCTGATGCCCCAGTCGGACGCAATATTAATAATGGCGCCGCGACTGATACGCAGATACGGCAGCGCTGCCCGGCTCAGGTAGAACGGCGCATCAAGGTTCACAGCAATGGTTTGCCGCCATTCCTCATCGCTGGTTAATTCGGTTTCGCGACGAAAATAAATGCCGGCATTATTCACCAGCACATCGATTCCGCCATACAGTTGCACACAATGCTCCACCAGGCTGCCACAAGCGCCTGCCGTGGCCAGATCGCCAGTCCAGGTCGTGACGCCAGGCAACTCGCGCTCCAGCTGCTCAAGACGTGCAGCATTGCGCCCTGCGGCAAGCACAGCGAATCCGGCCAGGGCAAAAGAACTGGCGATGGCGTGTCCAATTCCGGAGCTCGCTCCGGTCACAATGGCGATCCTGGGCATACACTTTTTCCCCGCTGGTGCTTGATTCGACCGCTCTGGCTGTCTCTAAATTTCCTGCCTGGAGCTTGCGGGCATCATACCAGCGTCCGCAACACGGCTTTCACACGCTGACGTCAAGGTGACAAAATTCGGCAATATCGCGTCCATTCTGTCCATTGCACTTTAGTGAAATAGCCAAAAAAGCCTGGAGCCTCGATTGTTTTTTAGTATTTATATTAATGACTTACAGATTAATACTGCGTCATCTTCCATGCCGGTCAAATCTTGGCACGGTTTCTGCATTAATCAACCTGCAGGTAAGACATGATAGTTGCAGATTTTGTCAGGAAGCACCACGACCAGGAGGGTTCACAGCATGTCACACACCACGATCAAATTAACCGTATTCCGCGTAGAGAAATTGCAGTGCATGGGCGGCGCAGGCAGGAGTAGTCCTTTTCGCATCACCGTGTACGAAGGCGCAACCCTGGGACATGCGGGATCCGTGGCTGAAGAAATGCTGGAAGCCGCCAACCATGACCGTTTTGCACACCATGGACACATTGGCTTCAAGCGCTTGCTGACCATGCTCGGGATGTAACTTCTCACCCCTGCCTCCAACCAGCCGCTGCCCCGGCTGCGACAGACAACCATTCGTCACCGCGATTTGCTAGACTCTCTGCAGACACCATACCAGGCACATGACCGGAAGCAGCGCAGCTGCAACGCGCGGCCAGCGGCTGCAATCACAAGTGAGGAAGTTTGGGCGAATTTCTGACACTCGAGAAAACAGGCGACACCCTGAAGGTCAGCCTGCGCAACAATTGGCAGTTTGCCAATGTTGCTGCATTTCAGTCCGAACTTGATGCTATCGACCCCAGCGGCTGTAAAGAGATTGACTTTGTCTGCGGTGGCTTGAAGGAATTTGACCTCTCGGGCGCATGGTCCTTGTATGACAAGTCCCTGGACCTGGAGGAGCAAGGATACAAATCCGATTTCCTCGGATTCAAGGAATCACACCTCAAGTTCGTGCGCCACATCATCGACGTTGCTGCGGTCAATGAGTACGACCCGGATTTCTTCAAGCCCGTCCCCCGACACCTGGTCAGGAAGCAGCTTGAAAAGATTGGTGCTGCGGCCATGCGCGGCTTCGATTCCCTGGGCTATATTACCGAGTCCATCATGGATGGATGTCGCAATCCCAGCAGGCTCATGGTGGGTGAAACGCTGCGGCAAATTCATGAAACCGGATTTCGGGCCATTCCCATCGTCGTGGTCGTCACGTTCCTGATGGGAGTTGTACTGGCTTACCAGGGTGCCAGCCAGCTGGTGGATTTTGGCGCCACCATTTTCGTTGTCGACCTGGTCAGCACCTCGATATTCAGGGAACTTGGCGTTTTGCTCGCAGCAATCATGGTCGCCGGCCGCTCCGGCTCGGCGTTTGCCGCCGCCATCGGCACCATGAAACTGAACGAAGAAATAGATGCCTTGCGGGTCATGGGCCTGAACCCCAACCAGATTCTCATTCTGCCGCGGATACTGGGCCTGACCATTGCCATGCCGTTCCTGACCGTGTTTGCCAATATTTCGGGGCTGGCAGGCGGCGCTTTCATCTGTATCATGACTCTGGACATGAGTGTGGTGCAGTTCTACCAACGGGTCGCAGGCTCGGTGGCCATGATGGATTTTTGGGTCGGCCTCATCAAGGCGCCATTTTTTGCCATACTGATTGCCGCCACCGGCACCCTGCGTGGCATGCAGGTGACCGGCTCTGCGGAAGAATTAGGTCGACTGACCACGCTCGCCGTGGTGCAATCCATTTTCCTGATCATTATCGCCGACGCTTTCTTCACCGTTCTTTTTAACCGGATGGGCGTTTGAATGGCTCCGCAAGCAAACACAGTAACCAGCCAGCCCGCTGCCAGCGAGCAGCAATACGACCACATTATCCAGATCAGGGACCTGGTGAACACCTTTGGCAAACAGTTGGTGCACGACAAACTTTGCCTCGATGTGCGACGCGACGAGATCCTCGGCGTGGTCGGCGGTTCCGGCACCGGTAAATCGGTGCTGCTGCGCAGCATACTTGGCCTCCATCGGACCAACGACGGCACCATCACCGTGCTGGGCCACACGATACGCTACCTTCAGCCGGGACCATTCAGGCAATGGGGAGTGCTGTTTCAGGGGGGCGCACTACTCTCCGGGCTAACCGTGCAGGAAAATGTTGAACTGCCCATAGCTTTGCATTCAAACATGTCGCGCGAAAACCGGCGTGAACTGGCCTGCCTGAAGATATTCATGACCGGCCTGACTCTGGAAGCCGGCGCCAAATATCCGAACGAACTTTCCGGCGGCATGCGCAAGCGTGCATCGCTGGCCCGGGCGCTCGCACTGGACCCGAAAATCCTGTTCCTGGATGAGCCCACGGCAGGGCTGGATCCCATAGCCGCCACGGAGTTCGATAATCTGATAACGTATCTGCAACAAAACCTGGATCTTACCGTGGTAATGGTGACTCACGACGTGGACAGCTTGTTCAATATCTGTGACCGGATTGCCGTCCTGATCGACGGTGGGATCGTGGTTGATACACCCCAGCGCATAGTCCATCACCCCCATCCGTGGGTCCAGTCGTATTTTGGCGACCCCAGGGCAGCACGAGCCCGGGAAGCGGCTACCTGAAATGTTCAAAGGCAACGTCAACTTCGCAGTAGGTTTGTTTCTCAGCGTGGCATTAGCCGGTGTGGCCGGACTTGGCATGTGGCTGGCTGGCAGCAAAGGCAACGAGCCGATGCTGCACTATTCCCTGCTGTTCGAAACCGAAATCAGCGGACTGGCTGTAGGCGGGCCGGTTTACTATCTGGGCGTAAATGTTGGCGAAGTAACAGCTACGGAATTGGTGCCCGGCAACCCAATCAGGGTGCGCGTGGATGTAAAAGTACTCGAGACCACACCCATAGACAGCGGCTCCACCGGCAGCCTCATGTCACAGGGCATAACCGGTGTGACCGTGATCAATATTTCAGGAGGCCCGGGTGACCAGGAGCCTCTCCAGCAAACTGAAGGCTTCGAGTATCCCCTGATCCCGGTAAAGCAAACCGGCCTGACCGCGCTGCTGGCAAATGCCCCGCAAACCATCAGCAAGCTTAATGACCTGCTCGACCAGGCCAACCTGTTGTTGGGCGAAGAGAATCGGGCGTCCATCACAGCCATGTTGCACCACCTCGATTCCCTTAGCGGCGACCTGGCAAACGAGGGCGACACCATAGCGGAACTGCCGGCGGAACTGAAAACCCTGCTGCAGGACGCGAGAGTGACACTGGCATCTGTCCACGACCTGGTGGTATCAGTGCAGCCGGACGTAGAAGGCACCATGTCCCATCTCAACGAGGCTAGCGCCAATATCACCACCTTGAGCGCACGCGTGGACGCCCTGCTGGCAAAAAACGATGCGGAACTGGATCACTTTGTTCAAAATGGCCTCGGCCAGGTGCCGGAACTGATCCTCGACCTGCGTACTACCTTGCGCAACGTGCAAAAACTGCTGCGACAACTGCAGGAAAACCCGTCCCAACTGATATTTAAATCGCCCGACGATGCAGTGGAGGTAAAACCCTGAATGCACACGCAACGGAAAACTGCGCTCTGGGTTGCCGTAATGGTGACCTGCCTGCTCACCGCCTGTGGTAGCTTGCTGGAAAGCGGTAAGCCTGCACGCCAGGTCTACCTGCTGCAAACTCCAACCGCTCCGACGCATGCCCCGGCAGAAAACCCGGCGCCGACTCTGGTCGTAGCGGTCACTGCCGTGCCCGGAATGGACTCAGACCTGGTGCAGGCACTGGGCAACGACGCGCAGCTAAGCCCGGTAGCCAATGCGCATTGGCCGGATAACCTGCCGGAAGTGTTTGCTTCCATCGCCCGTCACTACCTTTCGGATTCAGGAAAATTCACGTCCGTCCGCCAGGGCACCATCGCGCGACCCGACCAGTGGCTGCTGGAAATCGAAATCACAGCGTTCCACGGAACCATGGGTGCCGGTAGCAGCATCACCGGAGTGGTGCTGGAATTGCAGGGCATGCTGAACTGCAACAAAGAGAACCATGACCTGTCCATCAAACAACAGGCGGGTACTTCCGGTGACAGCCTGTCCGCCCTGGTCGCCGCTCACCAACAGGTATTGGATGCGGCATTACGTGATTTGCCCGACCAGGTCATCCAGGTCTGCGCGGAGAACGGGCGCTCCTGATCCTGAAAGCATGCTGCATGTTTAAGTTCGCCCAATTTCTTGCGCTACGGTGGTCCGTCAGCGCGGCTGTGTTATTTCTTGCCCTCGCCCAAGCCCCGGCGCTCCTGCAGGCCGCCACGTGGGGCGCCATTGATATCGCCGGCCAGAAAATCCAGCCGGGGCAGACCAAACGATTTCCCTACGGCAGCGAAACCAGTTTTGAAAGCGCCTATCTCGATGCCCCGGTTTTCGTAGCGCGCGGAACGCGGCCCGGGCCCGCTTTATGTATTACTGCCGGCATTCACGGTGACGAAATTAACGGTACTGAAATCGCTCGACGGGCGTTCAGTTGGATCGATCCCACCGAACTGGCCGGGACAGTGATCGTGTTTCCCATGGTCAACGCGGCCGGGGTGCGTAATGGCAACCGCTACATGTCCGATCGTCGCGACCTGAATCGTGAATTCCCCGGACGCTCAAACGGTAGTGCCACGGCCATCGTTGCCCACATCCTGTTCTCCGCAATTACGGGCCACTGCAATAACCTTATTGACCTGCATACCGGATCGTTCAGTCGCAGCAATCATCCGCAAATCCGGGTTTCCGGGAGCGACCCGGCGGCACTGGAGTTAGCCCGTCATTTTGGCGTGGGCATTGTTACGATTAGCGTTGGACCGTCCGGCAGCCTGCGCCGCGCAGCCAGCGATGCCGGCGTTCCGGCGATAATTTATGAGGCCGGTGAACCTTCCCGCTTTGACCTGGAGCAGATTGCATCGGGGGTCACGGGTATAGAGAGCGTAATGGCCTTCCTGAAGATGACCAACGGCGCTGTGGCCGTGGAAATCCCCGAATCGCGCATCTACATCAAGACGGCATGGGTGCGAGTACCGTTCGGCGCTGGCGGATACTTCTTTCCCAAAGCCGAACTGGGACAAATCGTTAACACCGGCGACATCCTCGGCATCATCATTGACCCCTTGACGGACCGGCAGACTGAAATCCTGGCCACCACCAGCGGCGAAGTCATCGGCATGGCGGCGGCCCAGATTGTTCTTTCCGGTTATGCGCTGGTAAATCTTGGAGTGGACCACCGCTGACCGGCGGGGTGATCATTGTTCTTCCTCATACACCTGCGAAGCGGTTTGCACGGCAGTCAGTGCCTCGGTAAATGGCACGTGCTGGTCCATCGGAGCCCTTGCGCGACGTTGCTGCCGCACGATCACAAATATACAAACCAGTAAGTGAGTGATGGCGGTATACAGGTAGAGTACGCTGTTCCCCATCAGGGTCATCGCCCCGGCAGCGATCGAGGGGCCAATGATGGCGCCAATTCCATACATCAACAGCAGCCCACCCGATACCATCACGTACTCGCCCTCTTCAGCGTAGTCGTTGGTGTGCGCGACTGCTACGGAGTTCATCGGAAACGCCAGAGCTCCCCATATGCCACTGAGCACAATGAGTTGCGCCGTGGACAGCATCCCATACGTGAGCCACAGCGCGACCCCTACGGCTGCGCACAGAAGGCCAAGAACAGAAATCACGATGCGGCGGTCCACCCGGTCGGACCAGAATCCCAATGGCAGTTGGCCTGCTGCCCCGCCGATTACTGCCCCAGTCATGAAACCGGCAGCGAGCGAAACCTTATCGGAAATGCCTGCGGTGTATAGCGGAGCGAGTGCCCAGAACGCGCCATTAGCCAGGCCGGTTGCGAAACAGACCACCATTCCCGTGTGGGAAATCTCGAGCAAGCGGCGAAAATCGAAGCGCACCGCTTCGTTGTGGCATGGGGTGGGCGATGTGGACATGACTACCGGTAGCGCCGCCAGTGACACCAGCACCGAGGCAATGGCGAAAATAGCCATGTCAGTCGGGTCATACAGTGCCGTCAACTGCTGTCCCACGGCCATCACTGTCATGCTGATGAATACATAGGCCGAAAAAACGCCGGCGCGATTCTCATTGGTGGACTGTTCGTTCAGCCAGCTCTCAATAACCACGTACAAAACTGCAAAGCAAAAGCCCGTTGTAAGACGCAAAATCCACCATATCCATGGATCCAGCCATAAGGCGTGGAGCAACGGCGTAGCGGAAGCCACTGCTGCCATGGCGGCAAACACGCGCACGTGCCCCAACTTTTGCACGAGGCGAATACCGCGCAGGCAGCCCACGGTAAATCCCAGGAAGTACGCGCCACCCATCACACCAATGGCCATCGTGGAGAACGACTCCATGGTGGCACGCACCGGCAACAGCGTAGACTGCAAGCCTTGCCCGGCCAGGAGGATGGCTACCCCCAGGAGCAAGGTGCCAACAGGTGCGAGTGAACGTATCATGGTATGTAATCATTGCCGGAAGTGGCTTTGCTGTCCACAATTAAAGAAGCTCTGAATAAATCAGAGTTTCCCTACGCGATTTTCTTGGGTAATTGCGGCCAGCCTTGCACTCCGGCGGTTTTCGCATAAAAATGGAACTGTCCAAACAACAAGCGCCAATTCCTAAGCAACAGCGGGTTTGCACCCTGTGGAGCACTCTTTGATCAAACTTTTTCTGCCCTTGCTGCTGCTCTGCAACCAGGCTTGGGCCGCGGGCGATACCGGCAAAATCTATGACGTAAGGTTCTCCGGAACTTTCCAGCCTGCGCAAGGAGTCATCGAGGCTGCCATCCATGTGCAGCAGGCAAGACACCTGTTGCGCTCACTTGAGCTGGCCGCCCCGGCAGCAGATTTCAGCAACTTTACCGGCGACGGAGTCATCGAACGGCAGGGCCAGCACCTGGTTTGGACAATTCCAAGGAAAGGTGGCAGCCTGTTCTACAAGGTCAAGGTAAATCACGAGCGTGGCATGGTGCTCGATGCCAGGATGACCAAAAACTGGGCAATCCTCAGATTGGATAATGTCTTCCCCGCGGCCGCGGCGCGGAGTGTGAAGCAGTCGAAGTCCAGGTCTACCCTGGAACTACATGGCCCGGCGGGCTGGGCCTTTGAAAGCCGCTATGGACCCCTGCAAAAGCCGCGCGCAGTGAGTGATCCAGGGCGGCGTTTTGACCGGCCCACCGGCTGGCTGGCGGCCGGAGATCTCGGCATTCGCAAGGAAATGATCAGCAAGCGCATAGTGACGGTGGCCGCACCACAGAACCAGGGTATGCGCAGACTCGAGATCATCGCGTTCCTGCACTGGACCATGCCTACCCTGGTGAAAATATTTCCTGACTTCCCCATGCGCCTGCTCATCGTGGGAGCGGGGGATGACATGTGGCGCGGCGGACTTTCCGGTCCCGGATCCATTTACCTGCACGCCGAGCGCCCACTGATCAGTGAGAACGCAACCAGCGCCTTGCTGCACGAAATGGTGCATCTCGCCACCGGCGCGCCACCCGGGCCCAAGGATGATTGGATCATTGAAGGCCTGGCTGAATACTACAGCCTGGAAATTCTGCGCCGCAGCGGCGGCCTGGGTGCCAAACGGTTCGCACAAACGCTCGAATGGCTGGAAGTCTGGGCAAAAAGAGAAAACGGCCGACTGACGTCGCCATCCAGTGGCGCCAATACCGCGAGAGCCGTACTGGTTTTTGACCTGATCCAGAAGGAACTAAAAGCCAATGATGCCGGCAGCCTGGACGAGGTAGTTCGGCAACTGCTTGCTTCCGACTCCATCAACGCTGCAGAACTGCAACAGCTGGTGGACGATGCACTGGGCGAACCCTCCGGGAAGCTGAACAAAGCGCTTAAGAGCTACACGAAACCCGGCTCATGAGCACACTGTTGAATTTACCTTTTTACCGCGCCATCAATCCGCGGCAGGTAATCAAATGGACGGTCTATACCTTGCTCCTGCTTAACTGGGGTTTGTACATTGCTGAAGACTGGCAAACCGCCCTGCACACCTTGGGCAAGGACAGCACCTTGCTGGATTGGACCAGCACGTTTGGCACAACACTGGACACAACCGCCTGGTTCGGCCTGTTGACCCTGTGGGAATTGGAAACCTACATTCTTTCAGACGATGCCCATACGCGATTCATTAGCTGGAGCTTCCTCATCGTGCGCGGGGTCTGCTATGTTTTTCTCGCGCATACGGTATTGTCACGGGCAGACACCGTTTACACTCTCAGCGAGCTTGAGCCATCGCCCGGCATCAGCAGCCTGTGCCAGCTTGCGGACCAGGAGACTTCTTTTGCCTACAACGTACGTTATACGCTGATTGACAGCAGCAACTGCGGCTCCCTTTCGGACGGCAAGAAGTTTTACGCTATCGAGGACACTGCCGTCACGGATGAGTCCGGTTATAAACTGGAACGCCGCAATGCCATCATTGACCTTGAGGATGCCATTACCTGGCTACTGGTCATGTTGACCATCGAGATTGCCATCTGGCTGCAAGACCGCGAAATTACCGGGGGGCCGGTAATGTTCGTCAGTCGCGCAGGCAAATTGTTGTATGGACTTCTTTTTGCCAATGCTGCGTACTATGCCTACGAGGGACACTGGCTTTATTGTTGGGACCAGATGCTGTGGATAGGCGGGTTTTTCGCCATTGAAGTGAATGTTTCCGAATGGCGCAAACACATTGAAAAGCACTACGACATACTCAAAACAAGGGCACTTGCGGTGGCAAAACCACAGCGCGCGACCTGAAACCTCAGGGGCTTCCTGGGCAAGCTCTGAATAAATCAGAGTTTCCTTAAGCCAAATCCCTCGAGGAATGAGGCGAGGTTGTCGCCTAACGCCGGACACAGGTAACCGCCTTCCTGCACCATCAAAGTGGGCAAGCCCAGGCTGGCGATTCCCGCGGCAATTTTTGCAAAGCCGGCAGTGCTAACCGCGAGGCCTTTTAGCGGATCACCTGCGTAGGCATCGAGCCCCAGTGCAACCACCACGGCCTGGGGCACGAAAGAAGCTATGCGCTCCAGGGCGTGATCGAGAGCGTGCAAATACCCGTTGTCTTCGGTGCCTCGTGGCAAAGGCAAATTGAGGTTATACCCCAGGCCCGGACCTGTTCCGCGTTCACTGGCATGGCCCCAGAAGAAGGGATAAAAACGCACCGGGTCCGCGTGTATGGAGACGGTGAGCACGTCGGGTCGGTGGTAAAAAATATCCTGGGTGCCATTGCCGTGGTGCACGTCAATATCAAGGATGGCGACACGCTCAAAGCGCGAACGCAATTTCTGCGCCGCAGCCGCGGTATTGTTGAGGTAACAAAAACCCGCAGCAAAATCCCGTGCGGCGTGATGGCCGGGTGGTCGCGCCAGGGCATAGCAGGCAGCAGCGCCATCCATGAGCAATTGCGCGCCATGCACCGCAGTGTGAGCGCTGGCCAGGGCACTGCGCCAGGTTTCCGCTGAAATCGGGCAGGACGTATCGGCCATATGAAATCCAGCCTGCCCCACTGCCGACGCCGGATAGGCGCCATCGCGCCGGTCCGGATGGATGTTGGGAATCACTTCCTTTGAGGCGCCTTCAATATATCCCCAGCGCCGGTAAATATTCTGCAGGAACTGCAGGTACTCGGGAGAATGAACGGCAGCCACCGGGTCGAGACCGTAATCATCTGGCCCCACATGCTTGAGACCACACTCAAGCGCGGCCGCAAGCAGGCGCTCGGCCCGTTGTGGCACTTCCGGGTTGGGTTGCGCAGCACCGGATGACAAAAAGTGTTCCGGACTATGCAGTTGTTGAATGTCGGAATAAATGACGTTCATTGGTCCCTGTACGGCTCGCGCGGTATTTTTCATGCGCACCTTTTGGTCCCGCCAGGCTTCACGCCAGGCGCTTGAGGGCTTCAAAGCCCGCGTACACAGCTTTGAAGATGCACTCTTGTTCGGCCAATTCCAGGCCAATTCGTGAATAAAACTCTTTTGCTGCCTCGTTAGCCCGGTCGACTGACAGCCGCAGGTAAACCGCGCCGCGTTCCCCTGCACGCCGGGCGGTTTCAGCGATCAGGCGACGCCCAAGTCCTGTACCGCGCTGGCTGCTACTGACGTATAAGTCCTGCACATACACACCCAATCGTCCTTTCCAGCTGGAAAAACTGTAGAAATACAGGCACAGGCCAACAGCGACTCCGGTTTGCTCGGCAACCAGGGCGTAGAAACTCGGGTTTGCGGAAAATCCAAACCGGCGAAAATCTTCCACGCTACACAACACTCGATCACTGGCCCCAACATCGCGCGCGAGCGCCAGCACCATGGCGTGCATGGCTTCCGCATCGGCTATCGTTGCAGGCCGGATCGTCACACCGGCTTCGCTTTGCTCAGTCATCATCGGCACCTGGTTTCAGCTTGCGTTGCAAACATCCAATCCCAGTTGCTGCGCCAGTGCCTCCAGGCTTTGTGTCAGGATGTCCACAATTTCCGTCAATTGCGCGTCGTCTACGATCAGCGGGGGACAGATCATGAAGTGATCCCCTTCCAGACCGCCACGCGTGCGGCGTGAATAAATGATCAGTCCACGCGCGTATGCCTGTTCAACCAGTTCCACGTGGGCGTTCATCTCCGCCGGCAAGGGTTGCATGCTGCTACGATCACCTACCAGCTCAAACGCCAGCAACAGCCCCTTGCCACGCACATCACCAATAAAGGGAAAGCGTGGCATCAGTCCGGCCAGCAGAGCTTTGAGCTTTTGTCCCTGAACCTCAGCTCTTTGCACCAGACCCAATCGTTCCACTTCCTGCAGTACAGCCAGTCCGGCGCTACATGCCAATGGATTGCCTGCATAGGTATAACCGTGGGCAAATCCACCATGGGCCATGACGGCATCCACGATGCGCCGGTCGGCTGCCATCGCCCCCAGCGGCGCGTAGCCGGCAGCAAATCCCTTGGCCATGGCGATGATGTCAGGCCGGTGGTTCCAGTGTTCGCAGGCCAGGAATTTGCCGGTGCGCCCCGCACCTGTCATGACTTCGTCCGCAATCAGGAGGATGCCGAATTCTGCGCATATTTCCTGTATCCGGCGATGCCAGGAATCGGGCGCAACCAGTGCTCCCGTCGATGCCCCGCCCACAGGCTCCATGATAAACGCCAGCACTGACTCCGGGCCCTGGAGCAGGATTTCCGCGCGCAATAATTCTGCATAGCGCAGTCCGCGCTGTTCCAGGGAAAGATCGTCGTGGTCAAGGTAGCAGGTGGGAGCCGGTATTTTCGGCATGGACACCATCATAGGTGCAAACGGCTGGGTGAACTGCTTCATGCCCGTTACTGCGGAGGCCCCCAGGGTAGACCCATGATATGAAGGGAACAGGGAAATGACTTTCCAGCGGCTGGCCTGGTTTTGCGTAATAGCGTATTGCCGGGCCAGCTTGAGGCAACTTTCTATGGTTTCGGAACCGCCCGACGTGAAAAATATCCGGTCTAGTCCCGCCGGCATCTTCGCGGCAGTGAGCGTCGCGAGATCTTCTGCTGCGTCATTTTCGAAATGCAGACGGTAGCCAAAAGTGGCCTTGTCCATTTGCGCTTTCATGGCTGCAAGGACCCGTGGATTGGAGTGGCCTATATTGGAAACCATCGGCCCGCTGCATGCGTCGAGGTAGCGCTTGCCGCTGGTATCCCACAGGTAGACGCCTGCAGCACGATCCAGCCTCGGGCGCTGGTGCCCGCTCTGGTAGAACAAATTGCTTTCGCGCGTGGAATTCATGCAGGGTGCGACGCCTACACCGTCGAACGCATCAAGGTTTCAACTTTGCCATCAGGCAGCAAAACTCCGTTGGTGGTGCTGAAACAAGTCAACCATTCCTGCATGAAGGATTGAGGGTGGGGACTGTTCCTGAGCTGTTCCGTCAACCGGTGCCGCACGGACAGGGTTTTACTGTCGATGATCCCATACTCCCGGTTCAGCAGCATGGTTGCAGCACTGTGCACACCAAATGCATGTGCTACGGAGCCCGGTTGCAACCATGGCCACAGCGCACTGCTGAATGCGCGCAACAATTTTTCCTCAAGATAATGCGGCAAATCCCACAACAGGCAAATATCCAAAACCGTGCCCTTGTCGAAGTGGAACATTTCCTGGAACTGCCGCTGCAATGTCACCCCCGAGGAACTGAGGTCGAACCTGCCCGCATGCAATTCAGAATAGAGGTCTACCACGTGGATTTTGCATCGGAAAGCAGAAAAGAAATGAATGGTCTCAGGCCGTGCCCGACCCAACTCCAGCACCGTGATACGGCGCTTTGTATCGAGCTGCTCAAGCAACATCGGCAGCAACTTGCTCGCCTGTCGCCCGTCTCTGCGCAGTTCCCCTGTCGCCCCGGACGCATTCCCCTGCTCTCTGACTGCCAGGCTCAAGAAGCTAACTCCCGCTAGTACACATGCTAATAAAAACTCTCAGGCCGGTCACCAGCCCATACTATACCCTTTGCCTTTAACCGCTTTTCAGCGCGAGGTCGGGAGCTTTGCTGGAAGTGTTCGGGGCAGCACTCGCCTCGTGTGTAGCACCGGTTTTCGCCGCCGCTGATGTAGCGGACGGTGTAGCAGACGGCGTAGCAGACGATGCAGAAGCCTGGGCTGCAGGTTTGGTCGCGGCCGGGGTGGCCGGCTCACGTGGATCCATATCAATACTGCCTTTGAATACCGCCCCATCTTCCAGCAGCATCCGGGGCGCAACGATATTGCCGTGAACATTGCCGGTGCTGCTGATGATGACTTTTTCCTTGCCGTTCAGGTCGCCTTTGATTTTTCCGGCTACGCGGATAATCTTGGCGGAGATGTCCGCCTGGACCTCGCCCGACTGGCCCACGGTGACTTCATGTGCCGCGAGGTGGATACGGCCCCGCACCTTCCCCTCGATGAGCAGGTTTTCGCTGCCGCCGATATCTCCGTCAATAACGATTCCGGGACCGATAACAGCCGCTTTCATCGGCGCCATGGGGGGAGATGAACCGGGCAGACTGGGACGCACAGCCATTTCTGGTTCGCCGAGCCTGGGTTCAGTTGCTTTGTTGTCTCTACGTTTATCAAACATGGCGAGTTCCATTTCCTGGTGAGTTGTAGGATTTTCACATCCTATCAAATTTGCAAGGAACGCGGCCAGCAGACTAGGCAGCCGGCCTTGCCGGGCTGGCTGCCCAGGGTGCCTGGCAGCCTCCAGTCAGCTTTTTACCTTCTTTTTTGTACTCGATCCCGAAGAAGGCGTTGCGCTTTCCTTATGATCGCCAATCAACGATTTAACCGGACAGACTGAAAAAATCGGGCATTTCTTACACCCTACGGCTAATGCAACGGGACAAATGGTCATAATTCCTCCGGACAAGGTGATTCAGATCGGATAATACTCCCAAACGGACTTTGGCATGCCTTCATTTCCGCACAATCGTTTGCCAGAAGCTCCGCGACCATGCCACCACTTGCGCCACCAGCAGCAGCGTATACGGTATGGCGCCGGCAATGGCTACCGCTTTGTTCACGTCTGCGGATTGACGCGCCAGCAGGCCGCCAGCAAGCAGAACCGTCACGCCGCCCCATACCATCTTATGGCGCATGGGAGGATCGGGATCGCCGTTGCAACTGAGCATGCCCATGACGTAGGAGGCAGAGTCCGCGCTGGTGACCAGGAAAATGAACAACAGCAGGCAGGCCAGGTAACTCAATGCCGGGCCCCAGTCTCCCATGGCAGAAAACCATACAAACAAAGGCTCGGTATAGTCGCGCGATACGGCCTGTAACAGCACGCCACCATGGCTGGCGTCGTAGGCAAATGCGCCGCCACCCATCACCGCAAACCAGACCATGGAAAAAACCACCGGCACGCCCACCACCCCGAGGATATACCCGCGAATGCTGCGGCCACGGCTGATGCGTGCAATGAAAATGCCCACAAATGGAGTCCAGGCTATCCACCACAACAGGTAGGTGATGGTCCAGCCTCCCGACCAGTCCATGCTGCCGTTCACCACGGCCCGGTGCAGGGACCACTCCGGTAATATTTTTGCGTACTGCACCAGACCGGCCCACAGGGCACGCAGTGCGGTGGCATCACCCTGCTGCCACAATACCAGCAGGAGCAACAGCACAGCCAGCAGAACATTTCCATTGCTGAGCCACAGAATGCCGCGCTGGATCCCGGAGCACGCAGACGCGAGAAAGGCGACGCCCATCGCCACAAGAATGAGCGCGTAACTGCCGGCCACCGGCAACTCCAGGCCGGAGGCTTTACCCAGTCCGTGGTGCAACAGTATCGTGCCGTTCGCCAGCGCGCCCGCCACACCGAATACCACTGCGGCAATGGCCACGATATTGGCTGTGGCTCCGAGGAACTTGAGCGGGGCGGGACGCAGCCAACCGTGCAATCCCACCTGCAAAGCACCGGACGGTGCCTCCGGCGCCGCAAAGCGATAAGTAAACCAAGCCACCACCAGTCCGGAAACGGCGTACAGCGCCCAGGCATGCAGGCCCCAGTGAAAATAAGTAACCGCCATGGCGGTGCTGTACTGCAGCGTAGCGGACTGGCCGGTCACCGGTGGGTTGGAAAGGTGGCTCAGGGGTTCAGCCACACCCCAGAACACCAGGCCGGAACCCATGCCCGCAGCAAACAGCATGGACAGCCAGGCCAGGGTGCCAAACTCAGGCCGTTCCTGTTCCTCTCCCAGCCGGATGCTGCCCCACGGCCCCGCCACCAGCACCAGGCAGATGACGATCATCAAGCTGGACAGCCACAGAACAGGCAGGCCCAACAGGTGGATGAACCATGCGGTGGCGCCCCCAATCAAGGTTGTGGCAGATTCGGGAAAGGCCAGCACCAGAGCGCTGATGAAAGCGATCAGGAAGGCAGCTATGCGCATGGCCATGGCGGTATCTACTGCGTATTTTGTTGCTGGAACAACAGGCCGCCTTGCACCACCACGTCAACGTGCTCCAGCACGCTGATGTCCTGCAGAGGATCGCCGCTGACCGCGATGACATCACCGAACAGGCCGGGCCGTATGCTGCCAATGCGGTCATCCCAGCCCATGTAGCGGGCCGCAACGGAGGTGGCTGCCTGAATGGCTTCCATCGGGGTCATGCCCCACTCCACCATGTAAGCGAACTGGCGCGCATTCATGCCGTGTGGATACACCGCCGCGTCGGAACCGAACACAATTGGCACACCCGCGGCGTGGGCTTTGCGAAAATTCTGCCGCTGGGCCAGCGTGGTTTCATCATTCTTGCGCAGGAATTCTTCCGGCCAGTTGGCTTTTTTCCCTTCCACCGCAATCCAGTCGCCATTGTAAATATCCATGGACAAGGCGACATCGTGTTCGCGTGCCAGTGCAATGCCTTCATCATCGATAAGTGAGGCGTGCTCGATGGTGTCCACGCCAGCCAATATTGCGTCCTTGATCGATTGAGCACCATGCGCATGGGCAGCGACCTTAATCCCTGCTGCATGGCCGACTTCCACGGCAGCGGCAATTTCCTCCGGGGTCATTTCAGGAGAACCCGGAACCCCGCCATAAGCCAGCACGGCGCCCGAGGCAATCAGCTTGAGCAGGTCGGCGCCGCTATCGACCGCAAGCTGGGCCTTTTGCCGGAATTGCTCCGGGCCGCGCGCAATCCCGAGGTGCAGGTAGGCGGGAATGTCGCTTTCCTTGATGCCCGGTGTGAGCAAGTCGCCGCCACCTCCCGGAATGGTCAGGTAGAAACCAGCTGCCTGCATACGCGGGCCGATCACTTCGCCGGCGTTGATCAGGTCACGCAATTTAAACTCGGCCTCGCCGTAGTAGGTGCCGACATTGCGCACAGCGGTGAAGCCCGCCTTGAGGGTAATCATGCCCATCTCCACTCCGGTAGCCAGGGTGCTCTCCAGCGTGTGCTTGAAAATCTGGCTGAGGTCGGCGGTATTGGTTGGAGCTTCCAGGATATGGGTATGCATATCGATCAGTCCCGGCAGGCAAGTCTTGCCGGACAGGTCCAGTACCGGCAGGTCAGCGATTACCTGCGCGCCATAGGAAACACTGATGATCCTGCCCTGCTCGATCACAATGGTCGCATTGTCCCGGATGACTGCGCTCACCCCGTCAATCAAATGGCCGCAACGGATGATCATGTTTCCCGAATCAGGGGAATATGGAGCGGCTTCGAGCAGGACGGGCGGCCCGGCCGCGAAACAGGGCTGGCAAAGCACGCTCAAGCTGATGGCTGCAAGAAGTTTCATAGTGTTCACTCTGACAAGGCTCCCGGGGATTCGAGCTGGCCGGATTCGAGTGGATCGGATTCGAGCTGCTTGGGTTCGGGGTACTTCGGCTCCACGATCAGGTAACTGGTCGTGGTATCACCGATGTTCATTGCCTCGTGCAGGGTAATTTCGCTGGTGTTCCAGTTGTCACCTGTGGTGGTTCTGCGTACTTCAACAAGCCCCTGGTCATTGGTGATTTGCATGGTTCCGCCTTCCAGCACATAGCCAAAATGCGGGTAATGATAGTGCTTTTCATGCCCTACGCCGGGTGGGAAAGTGCACTTGCCCACACGCACAGTCGGCAATTCATATAGAAGTTCACAGGTTTTTTCACCTTTCCAGCCGGCGGAGAATGCATGCGGGAGATCGGGCAGTTGCTGTGCAACCGCACTGGACATCAGCATGAGTGAGAACAGGCAGCAGGTGTACTTGAGGTGGGACTGGTCGCTGGCTTTCATGGTGTATGCTCCGGTTGAACGGGTGGGTATCGGCTTGGCTTGGTGGTTGCCCCCGCACTCCACAGGTATGATACAAACATGTGCGTGCGGAGCGCGAATGATTTAACCCGGAGTCCGGCATGGAATGGAAAGGCAGAAGGTCCAGCAGTAATGTAGATGATGCCCGTGGCTCACGGGTTACGGGTGCTTCTTCGGCGGGCGCCGGTATGCTGCTCAGCCTGGTTGGCCGCCGCTTCGGCATCAAAGGCATCCTGGTCATGATCGTACTGGGTGTGATCCTGTGGAAGGCTGGCCTGATCGATCCCAACCAACTGGCCGGTGGTCCCGCCCAAACGACCAATGTCCCCTATCAGGCCACGGCAGAAGAACAGGAGTTGTATGATTTTGTAACCGTAGCACTGGCGGATACTGAGGACGTGTGGAAAGCTGAATTTGCCCGTCACAATGCCCAGTACATAGAGCCCGCGCTGGTCATTTACACCGACCAGTACCCAACGGCTTGTGGTATGGGGCAGTCTGCCATGGGGCCTTTCTACTGCCCGGCCGATCGGAATGTTTATATTGATCTTGGCTTCTACGATGAACTCGAGCGCAGCTTCGATGCACCGGGGGATTTTGCCCAGGCTTATGTCATCGCGCATGAGATCGGCCACCATGTACAAAACCTGCTGGGCACTTCGGCCAAGGTGCAGGCCATGCAGGGTCGGCCCGATTACAACGAGTACTCGGTGCGACTGGAACTGCAGGCGGACTACTATGCCGGGGTGTGGGCCAGGAACAACCAGCAATACCTGGACAAAGGCGATATCGAAGAGGCCATGCGTGCGGCCAATGCCATAGGTGACGACGCCATTCAGGGGAAGCGTGGGAAGGTCGTCCCTGAGGCCTTTACCCACGGCACCTCGGAGCAACGCATGCGCTGGTTCAACAAAGGCTACGAAAGCGGCCGCATCGAAGAGGGAGATACGTTCTCCATGCCCTACTCGGAGCTGTAGTCCGGCCAGCGCAAGCCACGCCACGCCTTCCCTTTCAAATAACCCCGAGTCGCTCGAGTTCGCTCATTTGCTCGGGCGTAAGGCCCAGTATCCCCTGGTAGACCACGGCGTTAAACGCACCGACTTCAGGCCCGGCCCAGTCGGTCCGGCCCGGGGTGGCACTCAGCTTGGGAACAAGCGCCGGAATCTTGCGTTTCTCGCCATTGACTTCGATTTCCTCAAACAGGCCGCGCGCCTTGAAGTGCTCGTCCACCAGCATGTCGGCCACATTGTAAATTGGCCCGGCAGGTACCTGCGCAGTTTCCATTGATTGCAGGGCTGCAGCGGAGCTCATGGAACCGCACCACTGTGCAATCACCGCATCGATTTCGGCCTCGTGCTCTACGCGCCCCTTGTTGTCTGCCAACCGTGCATCGGATGCCATGTCGAGGCGGCCCATCTGCTCGCACAGCCGCTTGAAAATCGAATCACCATTGGCGCCGATGATGATGAATTTGCCATCCGCGCAGCGGTAGGTATTGGTCGGCACTATGCCCGTGATGGTGGAGCCGGACGGTTGGCGGATCACGCCCGCGCCGTCGTACTCCGGTATCGCGCCTTCCAGCAGGTTGAATACGCCTTCGTACAAGGCTGTGTCCACCACCTGCCCCGGCCCGCCCGGTGCCTTGAGTTTGTGCACACAGGCCATGACGATGCCCAGTGCTGCGTGCAGGCCGGCCAGGGTATCGCCCATGCTCAGGTTGGGGCGCACCGGTGCCTCGCCGGGGAAGCCGTTGACATAACGAAAACCACCCAGTCCTTCACACACCGAAGCAAACCCCGGCTTGGACGCATAAGGCCCATCCTGGCCATAGCCGGAGATGCGGGCATAGATCAGGCCGGGATTGCTGGTATTGAAATCCTCCGGGCCCAGGCCCCACTTCTCCATGACGCCGGGGCGAAAATTCTCTACCAGCACATCGCAGGTATCGGCCAGTTGCCGGACCAGGTCGCGGCCTTGCTCATGGCGCAAATTGGCAGTGATGCATTTCTTGTTGCGCGCCAAGCTGCGCCACCAGTACGAGGTGCCCTGCCCGTCCAGCTCCCGCCATTTGCGCAAGGGATCACCTTCACCCGGCGGCTCAACCTTGATCACTTCTGCGCCGTAGTAACCCAGTATGCAGCCGGTAAACGGGCCGGCCAGTAGCTGGCCTACTTCAAGCACGCGAATGCCATCCAGGGGACGAGGAGTTGGATTCATAAATTGTGTGTCCTTTGTAATGGGTAGAATTTATCATGAAGTAATGGATACAGCTCCGAATATTGAACAAGCTATTGAAGAGACGATTGAACTGGATGTAGCCATTATTGGCGGCGGCCCGGGCGGCAGCACCTGTGGCGGCATGCTGAAGAAGTATGCCCCGGAATTGTCCGTGGGAATATTCGAACGCGATGCCTTTCCGCGTGACCACGTGGGCGAAAGCCAGCTGCCTCCCATCAGCCGCATATTGAACGAACTGGGTTGTTGGGAAGCCGTTGAGGCCGCAAATTTTCCCATCAAGATTGGCGCAACCTACCGCTGGGGTAACAGCAATAAGTTGTGGGACTTTGAATTCATGCCAGTCGACGCGTACCGCGAAGAAGCGCGGCCCCGCAAGTGGGGTGAGCAGACCCGGCAACTCGCCTTGCAGGTAGATCGCGCCCGTTACGACCAGATACTGCTGGACCATGCTGCGACGCTCGGCTGCGAGGTGCACCAACCAGCCCAGGTACGCGAAGTCTCCTGTCACGGTGACCTGGTCCGGGGCTTGACCCTCAGCGATGGGCGCAAGGTTCAGGCCCGTTACTATGTTGATGCATCCGGAGGTTCAGCCGTATTGCGCCGCGCCATGCAGATAAAGATCGAGGCGCCAACCCAACTGCAGAACATCGCGTTCTGGGACTACTGGGAGAATGCACAATGGGCTACGCGTTTCCCCGGAGGCGCCACGCGTGTGCTGATCCTGAGCATTGGCTCTGGCTGGATCTGGTTCATTCCGCTCAGCCCCACGCGCACCTCGATCGGCTTTGTATGTCCCCGGCAGTTTTACCGCGACAGCGGCAGGAAACCGGAAGAAATGTACCTTTGGGCGCTCCAGCAGGAACCCTTGATGGCGGAACTGACCGCGGCCGCCAGCAGGTCCGGGAACGTACAGGCAACCAAAGACTGGTCATTTGTAGCCGAGCGGGTATGCGGTGAAAACTGGTTCCTGGTGGGCGAATCCGCCGGCTTTGCGGACCCGATACTTGCTGCCGGCCTGACCCTGACCCAAACTTCTGCGCGCGAAGCCGCCTACAGCATTCTTGCCATACACCGCGGTGAGCACGAGGCAGCATGGTTGCAAAAGCACTACGATGATAACCAGCGTTCGCGCATCCGCCAGCACATACGGTTTGCCGATTTCTGGTATTCAGCCAATGGCATATTCACCGACCTGCAAGACTACACCCGCGAAATTGCCCGCGATGCCGGGCTGGATCTTGACCCGCAAAAAGCATTTCAATGGCTGGGTACGGGCGGCTTCACCCATGATGTACTGGGCCAGGTGGGCATTGGTGGCCTTGACCTTGCCGGAACCCGGCAGGTAGCGCAGCGCTTTGTCGGCGGATCAGCACAGTGGCAGGTGTCCCGCTTCAACCGCTTCCGCCTGCAACTGGACCAGGCAGAGCAGCACCAGGTCCCCGCTTATGAGAACGGCCGCATTGTTCCGGTGAAAACCCTGGTTCGCGGCCCTTACCGACTGCCACTTTGTGGACTTTATGCAGTGGTTGTAGCGGCTCTGGAACAAGGCGAGGACTTGCTCGGGGACATACTCCCGGTGTTTCAGCAGCATGCAAAAACCAGCGGATCCACCATGCCCCACCTGGCCCTGCATCATTTGTTGCAAGCCCTGGAGTTGATGCTGAACCAGGGCTGGGTCACGGGTGAACACGATCCCAAGAGGCCGGGTATTGATCTTTCAACACCCGACGAAGGTAATATTATTCACACCAACAGGGAGCTGAATCTGAAGTTGGAAAACCTGCTTGGCCGCTGAGACCTTCAATAGGGCGGCGTGCGGCCTCCCACGAAAAACCCCGCGATGGTTGCCCACCGCGGGGTTTGCTTTTTTGTACGAGTTCGCTTGCGAGCGAACCCCTAATTAATCACGCGCAAGCGCGTTCCTACGCAAAACGCCGGAACCCCACGAAACCCACACCCAGCATGGTCAGGGCAAGAATAGCCATACCGTACTCATTGAGGGTGGGAATACCTTCGTAAAATACGGTGTTGGTGATGGTGCAACCAACGGAACCATCGGCATCGCCGAGCTATACGTTAAACGACTCGCATTCGTGCGCGTCAACTTCAACGCTGTCGTCATACCCAAGCTCATAAACACTGCAGTACGCGCCATACTGCCAATGGGGAATCACGAGCGCCGTGTAGGTTACGTCATTGGTGCCGTTCTCACTACCTTCATACAGGCGCTTATAGGGTAGGCCCCATGGATCCTCCGTGTTTTCGACGCCAATGATTTCACCGTCGATGCAGAGCAGATCCAGAGTGTAGTAAGGATCCAGTTGGTCACCACCAGTACCGTCAATTACCCAGTCCTTGGTTACATATATTTCCACCGGTTGCGGTTCGTTGGTGATGGTGCAGGATGTGGTTGTGCTCCACGCCAGGTTGTCGAAATGGCAACCATCAGCATCATCGCTACCCGGTTGACCGGCTGAGTAGCTGGCGGAATATCCCGCTACTGGTTCCTCGGTCACATCACAATCAAGTGCGCCATCGGCGAAGGATTGCACCACAAAGGTAACATTCTGCGATTGCGAAATGGTCTGGCTCTGCACCAGCGGCAAACCGGTGAAGCAACTGAGTGTCACTTCAACATCCTGCGGGTTATCGTCGGTAAACACCTTGTTCACTTCAAACTCGGCCCGGGGCTCCGGCTCACTGCAGTCCATTTGCAGCGACCAGTCATTGAGAGTGCCGGTGTCCCCACCGGCCAAATCCTGAACTACCAGGCCCCAGATCCCGTCACCCTGCTCACCATTCACGGCAGCCAGGGGATTGAGCGGGTAGTAAACGCCGGCAATAGTTGGGGTTCCACCGGCGCATTGGTCATTTAAAGGACTGCCGGCGGCATCATCTGCCACGGCAAAAATATTATTGCCGCTGCAGCCAATTCCTGGCGGGTCGTACACGATCACCTCCGTGTCATCCGGTGAGACCAAAGTAATCTTGAGGTCACCGACCCAGCTATGCGTAATATCCAGACCCAGCTTAAGATCCTGGATAACGCCACCACAATTAGAAACGGTGAACTGCGAGACCAGGCCAGGGTTGGGGTTGTCGGCTATCGCGCCAGGGCATCCCGTCCCGGAACTTTCCGAACACAATACTCCAGGCAACTCGCTGATGCTCCCGCCTCTTGACGGTCCTGAGGGCGAAATACCGCTGTTGGCATCCTTGACCTGTGCCGATAAACTGCCCGAACTCAGCAAAGCAGCTGCAATGGCGATGACTAATGTGGTGTGTTGTGTGCGCATGACCGGTCTCTCCCGTGGTTTTTGTTGTGAAGCTTCACGCTGCGTTTGGTTACGCGAGTTTAGGCTAGTCTGTATAGATTTGTAAAGCAGACACCTCATACTTGAGCCGGTAGTTGTGCAGTCAGTCGTTAGCGGTTTCGCTTTGGACCAGCCTTCCCTGTCCTATACCATAATGTCCTATACCATAATGTCCTCTACCCTATTGTCCTGTACTGGCAACAAAGCCGACGTTCGGGCAGGAGACACTCATTGAACACCAGCACGGCCCACCACACCAGTGAACCAGATTGCCAGGCGCCTGGCATTCGCACCGGCCAGGTAGATCGCGGGCGTATGCGCCACAATAACCCTGTCGCCAAGCGCAGTGCGATTGCACCGGGAGCAGCCAATTCCGGCCTGAAACGTCTGGCTTGGGCAACAATGTGCGTTCTGGCCATGCTATGCATTGCCTGCTCAACTACACCGCATGCAGTGCTTGCTGTTCCAGGTGCCCTGCCCGCACCATCCTTCGAACAGATTCAGAGCTCTGAGATTCTTGGGCTTCCTGCCGGTAAAACCTTGTCCATTTCCAACCCCTTTGGTGATATCCATGTGCGCCAATCTGCTGATGCGTCGCTGCATCTGTCCCTGTTCCTGCAACGTACGCAAGGAAGCCAGGCACAGGCCCGCATCGCACAAAAATCATCCCGCACCAGCCTCAACCTCGCAGTAAGCGCAGAGCAGAACAAATTCCGCAACTCAGTATTGCGCATTGACCTGGTGGTGCTTATCCCGCAACAAGCGCGGGTCACGCTGACCACTAAGCACGGTATGATCGATGTCAAGAAAATCAACAACCCTCTGGTCGATGCGATTAGTGACAGCGGAGAGTTGCGCATCACCACGCGCGGAGTGATGCATGCCCGCAGCAAGACCGGTAGAATCCGCGCAACCATCATGCAGCCCGGCTGGTCGGGCGAAAGCCGCATGAGCAGCGACAGCGGGCTGGTACAGGTTTTTTTCCCGCTCAGCCCAAATCTGCATTTGCTTGCCACCACGGGTGCAGCCATGCGCAGCGAGTTTGAACTCCAGATCGTGCAGAACGGCAAATGCAGCCGGGTGGAAGTGAACCAGGGCGACGGCAGTGACACGCTGGTCGTAGCCAGTCGTGACGGGGAAGTCGAGTTATACAGCGTGGTGTTTAACCCGGCAGATTATCCACCACCGCCTGCTCCCGTAAACGATCCGCCTAAATAATCCGGATAACTAATCCGGGAATTTGGCGCAGGCACATGAATGGGCAAACGATAATAAGCACGCCAGCCAGGACCACAAGCGAACTCAGGCAGTGAAGATTAAAACAATGACCGCGACCACTAGTATTTCCCGCAGCCTGGTTGCACTGGTGCTTTGCCTGTTCACCGCAGGCGCCAGGGCGGGCGATGCTGCGACCAATCCCGGCACCTCATCCGCAATTGCCTATAGCTACCATACCAGCCGCGTTGAAAGCACGGCCAGCGGGATACCCATTCTCAGAGGCGCGGACTACGTGTACACCAGTACGCCGGAAAAAATCGATGTGGATTTGGCGACCCAGCCAGAGGCTGCGCAGTGGCAAGCTGGTGACCCGAGCTGGGAAATTCCCATGCAGCGCGGCACTCCTGCTATTGTGAATCCGCAACCGGTGAACAAAGTTAAGAGCAGGCTTGATCCCGTGTTGCAGGATTCGATTGGCGCGCAAAGCCGCGCAGTGAGCTCTTTTGCCATCCCGGCTTACAGTTTTGACACGGTTCGATCCAGCCTCAGCCCCAACGATCCCAACGGCGAAGTTGGCAAAAATTGGTTCGTGGCTGCGGTCAATGGCGCATCCGGCACACAATACATGTTTCATGACAAGACCGACCCGGACATTACCAGTGGCCCGTACACACTCAGCACCCTCGGATCCGGCACCTGCTCCGGCCTGGGCGACCCGGTGGTGCTCTACGACGAATTGGCTGAACGCTGGATTTTCACCGAGTTTTCCTCCAGTGGAAACCGTATGTGTGTGTATGTTTCGCAAACTGATGATCCGATCAGCGGCGGTTTTTACGTTTATAGCTTCCAGGCCCCGATCTTCCCCGACTATCCAAAATATGCCGTGTGGGCAGATGCATACTACATCGGTACCAACGAAAACAAGTCCGCGGTGTATGCTGTGGATCGCGCAGCCATGCTCTCTGGCCAGCCGGCAAGCTTGCAACGCTTTGAACCGATAGACCCAGACCCGAAAGCCTTCAGTTTTGCCATGATTCCGCCGGTTGATCTCGACGGGCCCACCGCACCGCCCGAAGGATCCCCGGGTATTTTTATCCGCCATTACGATGACGAGGCACACTCGCCCAATAGCAACGTGCCAACCGAGGACTATCTCGAATTGTTCGAGTTTGATGTGGATTTCGCCACCCCGGCTAATTCGACACTCACCGGGCCCATTCGTATAGCGGTCAGCGAGTTCAGCTCAGAACTGTGCGGTTACGTTTCATTCAGTTGCTTTCCGCAGAAGGGCAATACCAGCAAGCTGGACCCCTTGCGTGAAGTGGTCATGAATCTGCCGAAGTACCGCAACTTTGGCGATCATGAATCCATCGTGGGAAATTTCACCACCGACGTGGATGGCACGGACCGCGGCGGCATCCGCTGGTTCGAACTGCGTCGCTCGGGTGGAAGCTGGACCCTGTACCAGGAGGGCACCTGGTCACCGGATAGCAATAACCGCTTCATGGGCGCCAGCGCCATGGACCAAAGCGGCAACATTGCGCTCGGCTACAGCATCACCAGCAGCAGTCTGCATCCCGGAGTGCGCTATACCGGCCGATTGGAGTCCAGCCCCTTGGGCAGCATGAGTGAAGCTGAAGTGACCCTGGTCGATGGCACCGGCCCGGTGAACAGCGTTCGCTGGGGCGACTATGGATCCCTCAGCGTCGACCCGCAAGACGGATGCACCTTCTGGCTGGTGGAAAACTATGCCGTAGCGGGCTCAAGCGTGCGGCAGAATCGTGTTGGTTCGTTCCAATTCGACAGTTGCGGCCAGACTCCCGACATCCAGTTCAGGGATGGTTTCGAGTCGCCATGAAGCCCACCTTCCGCTGAGCGCCTTTGCACGGGATTGAGTATGGCCGCACTGTTCAGCTGCCCATTCGGTCCTTGATGGCGTGGTAGAGCATGCCGGCGACCAGCCCGGGCCAGCGCAACAAGGTTCCGCCAGGAAATTGCGGATTGGGAATGCGCGCCATGACATCAAAGCGCTCGGCCGTACCAGCGACAGCTTCGGCAATCAATTTTCCAGCCAGAGTTGCAATTTGTACGCCGTGGCCTGAATACCCCAGCGCGTAAAATACATCGGGGTCAAGGCGCCCAAAGCATGGCATGCGATTCATGGTCACGGCCAGCGTGCCGCCCCAACCGTAATCGATGCGGGCCGCAGCCAGTTGCGGGTAAAGTTCCAGCATGTATCTGCGCACGAATGACTTGATGTCAGCAGGAAAGCGTCGCGTGTAATTTTCCCCGCCCCCAAACACCATGCGCCCGTCCCCGCTCAGCCGCCAGTAGTTAACCACGAACTTCGCATCGAACATGCACAGGTCTGCTGGATTGAGCTGTCGTTGTTGCCCGGCATCCAGCGGTTCGGTCGCAAGGATAAAATTGTTGATGGGCATGATCATGCCCGCGACGCGCGGTTCCAGGCGCTCCAGGTAACCGTTGCAGGCCAGCACCACGTACCGCGCCGTCACGCTGCCCTGCGCGGTACGCACACAGGTTGGGGAGGCCGCGTCATAAGTGGTAACGCGGCTGTTTTCATGCAGTTCTACGCCGAGGTCACGGGCCCCAGCAGCCAGTCCCAGGGCGTAATTGAGTGGATGCAAATGGGCCGACTGGTGCTCCACCAGGCCGCCCTTGAATGCCTGGCAACCCGACAGGTGCGCCAGTTCTTCCCCTGCGACAAAGCGGCAGTCAAGTCCGTACGATTCACGCATATGGTCTGCATGCTGGCGATACCAGTCTGCATCGCTCTGCTTGGCGGCGGCCTGCAGATTGCCGCGCTTGAGGTCGCACTGGATACCAAAGCGTTCGATCAGGGCGCGCACGGTATCTACTGCTTCGACGCCAAGGTCCCACAGCAGGCGGGCTTCTGCTTTACCAAACCTTTTTTCCAGCTCTTCCTGCGACTGCCGCTGGCCCAGGGTGCATTGCCCGCCGTTGCGGCCGGAAGCTCCCCAGGCTATGCGTTCCGCTTCGAGCAGCACGACCCGATAACCCCGCTCGGCAAGATGGATGGCAGAGGATAATCCCGTGTAACCTCCGCCAATGACACACACATCGGCCGTGTGGGCACCCGCGAGGGCCGAAAAATCCAGCTGTCGGTTGGCGCTTGCAGCGTAATATGAGTCTACGTGACGTGCAACGGCGATCATGGGCAGGTTTCCTTGCAGGTGACTCCCAGCATGGCGTGGCGGCAGGGCAAAATCAACGACAAGGCGGCAGTATCATTTATCATGGCGGTATTATGAAAATCAAAGCATCCATTTTACCTGTCCTGGCCACCTGCCTGGGTTGTTTGCTGCCTTGGCTCGCCCATGCAGAAAATATTGCCCTGGTGCATTGCAATGTGTTCAACGGTTATGAAGACCGCATTTACACCGACATCACGGTGCGCGTGCGTGAACGTCTGATCGAAAGCGTTGATGCAGCTGATGTCGATGTTCCGGACGGCTATACCATTATCGATTGCGCCGGGAACTACCTGATGCCAGGCATGATGGATGTGCACACGCACCTGGAAAACCTGGAACAGGCGCAGCGCGCCCTCTACACTGGTGTGACCACCATCCGCAGCGCCAGCGTGCCTGCTTACCAGGATATAGGCTTGCGCGAACTGGTTCGATCCGGCGGATTGCCCGGTCCGGATGTGGTTGCGGCTGGCGTGTACATTACCCCGAATCTGGAAGACACCATCCTTGCTGACCCCCGGCTGGCCGCCCTGGTCCATGGAGTAAACACCGACGATGAACTGCGCTTGCTGGTGAATGTGAACATTGACCGGGGTGTGGATGTGATCAAGACCCGCGGCACCGAGCGAGCAGGCCGACCGGACACCGATCCCCGCGAGCAGGTTTACAACCGACACCAACTTGAAGTGATCGTCAGCGAGGCGGCAAAACGCGGCATTCCGGTCATGGTGCATGCGCACGGTGATGAAGGCGCTCTGGCCGCGGTGCAGGCAGGCGCCCGCAGCATTGAGCACGGCACCTACCTGTCGGACAACACCCTCAAGCTCATGCTGGAGAAAGGCACCTGGTTCGTGCCCACCTACATCACCATGCTGGAAATGAATGAACAGAAATACGACCCCGTCCTGCGCATGCGCGGCTCGCACATGGTGCCCAGGCTGGAACAGGCCATTCGCACGGCCCATCGCCTGGGCGTGCGTTTTGCAACCGGCGCAGACAGCTACTACGACAACGTATCCATCAATAGCATTTCGCTGGAGGTCATGTACCTTTCCCGTTTTGGTTTGAGCCCCTTTGAGGCCCTGCAGGCAGCCACGACCAGCTCGGCAGAATTGCTGGGGCTGGACAAGAAAACCGGCCGCATCCAGGCCGGCCTGGAGGCCGACATGATCCTCGTGCCGGGCAATCCCCTGGAAGACCTTAGGGCTTTGCAGGATGTACTGATGGTCATGAGCAATGGGCAGCTTGCGCTGCAACGCCTGCCATTTGCCAAACCATGATGGGCAAGAGAATAGGACCAGCAAACGCGCAGTGACACAGTGTGAACAGCGACGAAATCATTGATTTCTGGTTCAGCGAACCGGTGCGCCGCAAGTGGTGGACCAGGGACGAGGCGTTCGATACAGAAATTCGCCGGCACTTTGCCACCGTGCACGAGCTGGCAAAGCGGGAAGAGCTGGCCGGCTGGCGCGCCACTCCCAAGGGTCGCCTTGCAGAAATCATCGTACTGGACCAGTTTTCGCGCAACCTGTTTCGTAATTCCAGCGAAGCCTTTGCACAGGATGAGCTGGCCCGCCGCTTGACCCGGGAGGCGGTTGACTGCGGCGCGGACCTCGCGCTCACGCCCACACAGCGTTCTTTCCTGTACATGCCGCTGATGCATAGCGAAGCAGCAGCCGACCACGAGGAATCCATGCGCTTGTTCGCCAGCCATTCGGACCTTGCCTTCAACCTGGATTTCGCCCGTAAGCACAAGGAGGTTATCGATCGGTTTGGGCGTTACCCGCACCGTAATGCGGTGCTCGGACGGGAATCCACCCCGCAAGAGCAGCTGTTCCTGCAACAACCCGGTTCTTCGTTCTGATCCTGTCAGGGAGCCGGGCTGACTTTTCCCTGCCGGCTGGCAGTGAAATCATCAATGAGCTGCAGCATGCGCTGCCGCCCAAAACTTCCGTAGTGGCCGCAATGGAAAGTGTCTGCGGGAATTTCTTTCAGGCGGGCCAATGTCTCCAGGTACAACTCCGGCTGTGAGGTCGACAGATTATCCAGCAATTCCCCGTCATACAGCGTATCCCCGGTAAACAGGGTTGCGGTTTGCTTTTCATAAAGGCAGATAGATCCCGGTGAGTGGCCAGGCATGTGGAACACGCGCAGCAGGCGATTGCCAAGGTCAAGCTCATCACCTTCATCAATCAACTGGCTCGGTGGCGCTGGAACAATAGCGTACTGCTCGAAACCGAAACCGGCGTACGGTAAGGCGCTCATGACTTCGGCCTCGCTCACCGTAGCGCGGAATTCCGACCAGACCGTGTTGGCTCCACCCGGCGCCGCCAGCACCATGGCCTCTGCCGGGTGGCATAAGCGGTGTTCGAATTCGTGGTGGCAGCCGATGTGATCAAAATGGGTGTGTGATGTAACCGCCAGCACGGTACGTTCAGACAAGTCACTGATTGCCTGGCGCAGTGAAACCACGCCCAGGCCCGAATCGATCAGCACATCACGATCACGTCCGCGCAGATGCCAGATATTGCAGCGTACGTCCGGGCTGACATGGGTCTCACGGATGAGCGTGATGTCGCCACTGATGGCCAGTGTTTCATACCATTGATCAGCGATTTGAAGTTGCATGTGTAGCCGGGCCTGTCTGCGAGTGGGCGTGCCGGGTGTGTTTGAGTGAGTGGGCTAATGTAGCAGACAAATGCAGCAGAATGGTCGGGGCGGGTATCAACTGGCGCAGGGATCCAGTTTCTTGCAGACAAAAAAAAAGGGGCCTGTGCCCCGTCGAATACGGTGTGCAAAGGCCCCTGCTAAAACATTGGTAAAAGATCCACGTTGCTCCTTTTCATCTGCGTCAGTACAGCAAAGCCGACCAACTATCCACATTGCGCCTTGCCATTCGATCCAACCTGCGCTGGCGGCGCATGCGCCGTTCCTGTAAGCGGATCACTTCAAGCCGGTTGCTTCTGGTGGTGGCAACTCTCTGGCTTTCATGTAAGGTTTCGTTTAACATTACTTTCTCCTTCAGTTTAGTTCGTAAGTTGTTGTTGCAAGAACATTTATACGCTTTTTTAACCAAATATTCTAACGGGAATATCTCAATGTTCATTAAGATTTACTTAACTTAAATGTCGCAGACTCCACTCAATGCCCTGCGTACATTTGCTGCTGTTGCGGAACGCCTGAGTTTCACCAAGGGTGCAGCAGCGCTGCATGTGAGTCCTGCCGCCGTCAGCTCCCAAATCCGCGTGCTGGAAGAACGCCTCAACCGGCCTTTGTTCCATCGCCATGGGCGGCAAGTGACGCTCACTGAGGCCGGCAAAAAGCTGTTACCCGGCGTGCAGCGTGGCCTTGCCGAGATTCGCCAGGCGTTTCATGCCATGGAGCAGGATCTGTCCGAAGGGGTATTGAATGTCAGCATGGTGCCCACCTTCCTGCAGAAATGGATGATGCCCCGCCTGGCGGATTTCTACCGCAACCAACCGGATATCGACCTGCGCATTAACGCCGACAGCAGCCTGGTGCGGTTTGATGAGACGGACTTTCATGCCGCCATTCGCTTTGGACCCGGTACCTGGCCCGGGTTAAAGGCGGTAAAAATTCTGGATGATTGGATTCTGCCGGTGTGCAGCCCGCAGTTACTGCGAAAAATCGGCCCGATTAATACTGCCAAGGAACTCCAGCAGCATAATCTGCTGTTTGTGGAAAGCGAAGTCTGGGAATCCTGGTTCGAGGCCCTGGGTGAAACCAGCGAAAACCGCCGCTGGCCCCTGCTGAATGACTCCCTGAGCATTCTCATGGCGGCTGAGCAAGGCCAGGGCATTGCCCTGTCCCGCTGGTCACTGGTCGCGCGTGACCTGGTGGCTGGACGCCTGGTACGCCCGTTTGCCAAGGTGGTAAAGACTGACTGGTCCTACTTCTTTGTTTCACCCCCGCACTACTTCGACATTCCCAAGGTAGTGCGTTTTCGTGAGTGGATGGAAGAAAGCTGCCAGATGTTTGAGAAGCCCGATGTTTGAGAAACCCGATGCTTGAGAAATCCGAAGTTTGAGAAGCCCGAAGTCGTCTGATCGCTATACAATAGCTGCAAATCCCCACCGGGCAACCACCATGACCGATAAAGCCACCACCAGCTTCATGCGCTCCTTGTGCATGGGGCAGATCGAACAGGATGCCCTGTTTCCTTTCCCCGCTTTGCCTGCAGCGCAACGCGATACCCTGCACGAAATCACCGCTGCGCTGGAAGACTTGCTGGGCCCGCGCGCCAATGAGTTCCGCCAATGGGATGTGGCCGGCGAGATGCCCGCTGAGTTCATTGAAGCGCTCAGGTCGTTTGGACTGTTCGGCCTCATCATTCCCGAATCGTATGGCGGCATGGGCCTGGGTAACATGGCGTATTCCCGCACTCTCCAGGAAGTCGGTCGCTACGATGCCTCGGTGGCCGTGACCATTGGCGCGCACAGTTCCATTGGCATGCGGGGATTGCTGTTGTTCGGCACGGAAGAACAAAAACAGCGTTACATGCCCAGGCTGGCGACCGGTGAACTGATCGCGGCCTTCTGCCTGACCGAGCCCGGGGCCGGCTCAGACGCTGCAGCGGTCAAAACCACCGCCGTGCAAGACGGTGATCACTGGGTACTCAATGGCAACAAGCTGTGGATTACCAATGGCGGCATAGCCGGTTTTTTTACCGTGTTCGCGCGCACCGGTGCCGCTGATGCCCACGGCAAAATGACCGCGTTCATCGTCACCTCTGACATGCCGGGGGTAAGCACCAGCCCGCACGAAGACAAGATGGGCTTGCGCGCCAGTTCGACCACCAGCGTGCTGTTCGATAATGTGAAAGTACCCGCAGGCAACATGCTGGGCGAGCCAGGCAAAGGCTTCAAGGTCGCCATGCAGATTCTGAACAGCGGGCGTACCGGTCTCGGCGGCGGTTCCGTAGGCGGTATGAAGCAACTGATCGAACTGGCCACCCGCCAGGCCAATGAACGCAAGACCTTCGGCCAGCCCATCGCCAGTTACGGGGCCATCAAGGAAAAAATCGGGCGCATGGTGGTGGATTGCTACACCTCAGAGGCGGTGGTGACCATGGTGGGCGGCCTGATCGACGGCGGCTACCAGGACTATGCAGTGGAGGCCGCCATCTCCAAGGTCTATGCCACCGAATGCCTGGCGCGCACAGCGGATGAGGCCTTGCAGATTGCCGGGGGTAACGGGTTCATGCGGGACTACCCGTACGAACGCATTGTGCGTGACTGCCGCATCAACCGCATTTACGAGGGCACCAACGAGATCCTGCGCCTGTTCATCGCCCTGACCGCCATGAACGATGTGGGCAGCCAGCTGAAGGAGTTGGCCGCTTCGATGAAAGGCGTTCTGAACGATCCGATCAAGGGCTTCGGCGTGCTCAGCGACTATGCGCGCAAGCACGCCCAGTTGGCCACCGGCCGCGGGGAAAGCGGCAAGCTGCAGAATCTGCACAAAGCCATTCGTGCAGCGGCGGACGGCTTTGAAATCGAGGTACGCTACCTGGCGCAGGCGACCGACCGTATCCTGCGCAAACACGGCAAGAATATCATCGGCAAACAATTTGCCACCAAGCGTTTAGCGGACATCATGATCGACCTGTTCGTGCTGGCCTGCACACTCAGCCGCGTCCAGGCTGCAATCGATGCCCATGGAGTGGAGAAGGCATCCCGCGAAATTGATATTCTTCACGTATTCACGCGCGAGGCACGGGTGCGTATGAAACAGAACTTCCGACGCATTGATAATAACGACGATGAGCTGATCAAGGCCCTGGCAGTGGACGCGTTCGAGTCCGAGCGTTTTCGCTGGGATACGATTTAGCCAACGGGTCTAGCCAATAATGGGAGCTTAGCCCCCCTGTAGTTCAACCAGGGCTTTCAAAACCAGCACATCGAGCACCTCCGCCTGTTTTCCCGCCGTCGTGGCGTTAAAGTGCATGGCCAACAGGAAGGCCATGATGTTGTGCCGCCTTGCCAGGCCCGCCTGGCTTTCGGATGCTTCCTCCCAGTTTTTCCAGGGTTGGGGGCTTGCAATGCCGGCAAACCAATCTGACCAAAATGCCGGACCTGCGCTTTCGCGCGCCCAGGCATAAAACACGGCGCGGGCCAGGCGGCCCGGCTCGCCGTACATGTAGAACACCTCTCCTTTGGGCGCAATCTGTGTGAGCACTGCCCACATCAGCCATTCAATTTGTGCCGCATTGATGTTGGGGTTGAGCACCAGTTGCAGCACCAGGTCCGATCCATGGGCCACGCCATGCCGCCAGCCTTCCGTTGCAGAGAAACCCCGGTAGTCACTTACCGATGCGAGGTACCTGGCTGCGACCTCGACCAGTTCTTTTCGCATGGCCGGTGTGAAGGTATTGTCGATCCTGTCGGTACGTGCTACTTCCGACAATACCAGGGCAGCAAACGGTTGCTGAAACCCATTGGCATCCGCGGTACTGGCAATCTGCACCAACAGGTTGGCATATGAAGCGCTGATGGTTTCAGGCGGAAGATCCTTGCCGCGCAACCAGGTTGCAAGGGCCGTGAAGGACACGCCGTCACGGATCGCTGGATCTGGATCCGAGAGGCAGGCCAGCAAACCCAGGGCCAGCGCATTGCGCTGCGCCGCGTCTTCAATCAGGAACCCGGCTTTGGCCAATTCCAGCAATTGCGCTTTGTCATAGCCGGCGGGAGGGCATTCATCCGCAGCAGGCGCCCGCAACGGCATCAACGTAAGTACGGCAAAAACACAAACAAGAACCAGTGGATTCATCTCTGCAAACCGCGTCATCGGACTCTGCAGCATCCTGTCCCGCAATATCGCTTGCCCGGTGTGGTCAAGGCGCCGCCGGAATGCGTGTGGCCTGCCAGGCAACCACTTGCCATGTGCCATCCCGACGCAGAAAGGTGCCGGTATTGTAGTAATACAGGACTTCCGCTGCGGCCCCGGTGTTTTCCCCGGCCGCCGGAGTGGTTCCAACCAATTTGAACGCCACGATGGCGGTATCGCCATACTGTTGGATGCGGATTTCCTCCGCGCTATAGACCGTGGCGGCTTCGATTGCCTCGGCCCCCCCTTTATCGTCATCCTCACTGGCTCGCGCAGGAGTGCTGAGCCCGCCCATGATATCGGCCTTGCTGATCCGTTCGCCGCTGGAGCTGGTGTAAATCAGATCTTCCGCCCAGAAGCGATCATGCGCTGCAGCATCGTCGACGGATGCGCCCGCCAGGAACTCATTCAGCATCAGGGTAAGTTCGGCATTATCATCGTCGGCCATGGCCAGATTTCCATTTACCAGGGCTGCAGCAATTAACAGGGCCTTAAGTGCACATCGCATGTTTGATTCCCTTTGTTAGTTAGCGATTGTGTTTCGTCTCAATGACATCCATGGCTAATTTTGACCTTGACCAGTAAACTTTACCACCCCACCACGACTGCAGCCCCAATCCCATGAATAACACAAGCAAGCTACTCATCCGTCTGTTGGGGCTTCTGGCGCTGTGCGCAAGCACCCTGGGCCAGTCTGCGACCACCGGGGAACTGCTGATATCTGGCGGCCCCATTTACACGGTCGCAGAAATTCAGCCACAAGTTGAAGCAGTGGTGGTCGCCAGCGGCCGCATCCTGTTTGCCGGCTCCCGCAAAGATGCCCAGGCATGGACTGACAGCGACACCCGGATGCTGGATCTCGCTGGAAAGACCATGATCCCCGGTTTCATTGAAAGCCATGGCCACATCATGGGTTTCGGTTACAGCCTCAAAGAACTGGATCTGTCCGGCGCCACGACCTACAACGATATGGTTGAGCAAGTAGCTGGCGCGGTGGCAGCCGCCCAACCCGGTGAGTGGATCATTGGCAATGGTTGGCACCAAAGCAAGTGGGTCACGCCGCCACCGGTCGAGGTCAAGGGATTCCAGACCCACGGCTTGCTCAGCGAAGTCAGCCCGGATAATCCAGTGCTATTGAACCATGCCAGCGGCCACGCCCTGATGGTCAACGCCAGGGCCATGCAGGCGGCAGGGATTAGCGCCGGTACGGTTGTCCCGGAGGGCGGTGAGATTATCAAGGATGCCAATGGAGAGGCCACCGGCATCCTCACTGAAAATGCCATGGACCTGGCGTACCGCGCGTTGCCGGTGAAAACTGCTGCCGACAACCAACAGGCCCTGAGCCTGGCGCTGCAGGAACTCGCCCGCAACGGCATCACCAGCTTCCAGGATGCCGGCAGTACCCAGGCAGATATTGATGGGTACCGCGCGCTATATGCACAGGGAAAGCTCAGCAGCAGGTTATGGATCATGCTGGCTGGCTGGGACGAGAGCCTGCTGGCAGAATGGCTGAAGAACGGACCGGAAATCGATGCAGATCATGATTTCCTGACCATCAGGGCCATCAAGCTGGTGGCTGACGGAGCGCTGGGCTCACGCGGCGCCTGGCTACTGAAGCCCTACAGCGATCGGCCCGACTGGAGTGGCAGCGCCAGCATACCCATGGAAACGGTGCTGACTGTGGCCGAGGAAGCGCTGCAGACGGGCTTCCAGTTATGCGTCCATGCTATAGGCGACCGCGCCAATCGCGAGGTGTTGGATCAGTTCGAAATCGCCTTCCACGGCCAACACTCCGACGCACGCTTCCGCATCGAACACGCACAGCATCTGAATGAGCAGGACATAGCTCGCTTTGCGCAACTGGGCGTGATCGCATCCATGCAAGGCATCCATTTGAGTTCCGACCGGCCCTGGGCCATCGATCGGCTGGGCATAGAGCGTATCGAGGAAGGTACTTATGTGTGGCGCAAGCTGCTGGATTCCGGTGCCATCATCATCAATGGCACCGATGTGCCGGTTGAGCCGGTGAACCCGATTGCATCCTTCTATGCCCTGGTCACCCGCAAGACCCTGGCCGGCTTACCGGAAGGCGGCTATGAACCCGCGCAAAAACTCACCCGCAAGGAAGCGCTCAAAGCCTACACTCTGGACGCGGCTTACGGCGCTTTCGAGGAGACCATCAAAGGCTCCATCGAGGCGGGCAAGTTGGCCGACTTCACCATTCTTTCAGGTGACATCATGGCCGTTCCGGAGAGCGAGTTACTCGCCGTGCAGGTAGAGCAAACCCTGGTTGGCGGCAACACTACGTATCTGCGTTCCGACCCATGATCCCAGGAAATTGAGGGCGGGTACGGGCCAGTGACTTCCATCAGCGAAACTCTGCAGAATGTATTTGGCCTGCAGCAATTCCGGCCTTTCCAGCAGGAAATCATCGAGCGCGTGATTGCCGGTGGCGATGCATTCGTGCTCATGCCAACGGGTGGCGGCAAATCCCTGTGCTATCAATTGCCTGCCCTGCAACGACCCGGCCTGGCCATAGTCATTTCGCCGCTGATCTCCTTGATGAAGGACCAGGTGGACGCCCTACAGGCCAATGGCGTCAATGCAGCGATGTATAACTCCACGCTGGATGCCCAGGAGGCCAGGTCCGTGTTGCAGCGCCTCTACAATGATGAACTCGATCTGTTGTACGTAGCGCCCGAGCGCATGATGAAGGCGGATTTCATCCACAGCCTGGAGTCTATTCCCCTCGCCCTGGTGGCCATTGATGAAGCGCACTGCGTGTCCCATTGGGGTCATGATTTCAGGCCGGAATATGCAGCGCTGGGTGGCCTGAGGGATTACTTTCCGGATGTTCCGTTCATCGCGCTGACTGCCACGGCTGACCCGCAAACCCGCGAGGACATCGTGCGTGTACTGGGTCTGCGTGCTGCCAAGCGATTCATTACCTCGTTCGATCGTCCCAATATTCGCTACACAGTGCTGGAAAAACATCGTCCCCAGGTGCAACTTCTGCGCTTTCTTGAAGGCAGGGAAAACCAGGCCGGTATTGTCTACGCCCTGTCGCGTAAACGAGTGGAGGAAGTCACCGGGCACCTGGTCGAGCGCGGCTATTCGGCAGCTTCCTATCATGCCGGTTTACCGGCGGAAACCCGCAAGCAGGTACAAGAAAAATTCCTGCGCGACGATTTATCCATAGTTGTCGCTACCGTGGCCTTCGGCATGGGCATTGACAAGCCCAACGTGCGCTTCGTAGTGCATTACGACATGCCAAGGCACCTGGAAGGCTACTACCAGGAAACCGGGCGTTCCGGACGTGACAGCCTGCCTGCCGAAGCGCTGTTGTTGTTTGGCACGCAGGATCTTGTTACTGCCCGTTATCAACTGGAACAAAACGCCAATGACGGGCAGCGGCGCATCGAATCGAACAAGCTTAATGCCATGGTGGATTTCGCCGAGAGCCTGACCTGCCGTCGCCGCGTGCTGATGGGCTACCTCGGCGAGGTCATGCGTGCCGATTGTGGCAATTGTGATATTTGCCTGGATCCACCGGAACAATTCGATGCCAGCATAGCCGCCCGCAAGGTGCTTTCCTGCGTCTATCGCGTGGGTCAATCCTTTGGCGTAAAGCACGTAGTGGACGTATTGCGCGGCGCGGATAACGAACGCATCCGGAAGTTTGGCCACGAGCGTCTGTCCACTTATGGTATCGGCGCAGAGTACTCGCATGCCGAGTGGCTATCGATCACGCGGCAGTTGATTCAACATGGCTACCTGTTGCAGGACCTCGAGCATTTTTCAGTTCTGAAGCTGACCACGCGGGGCCAAAATCTCCTGCGTGCGGAGGAGTACCTGCCATTGGCGCGTCCACGAATCCGTGAAAAAACCGCAAAGAAACCTGCCGCCGCAATGAATCTGGACGACCGGTCTGCCCGCCTGTTTGAAAACCTGCGTGTCTTGCGCAAACAACTTGCAGAGGAGAAAGCGGTGCCTCCCTACGTTATTTTCGGGGATGCAACACTGATCGAAATGAGCCGGAAACGCCCATCAAACGCAGCTGAATTCCTCGACATCAACGGTGTTGGCAAAGTCAAGCTGGAGCGGCATGGCGCTGCCTTCATGGATGTCATTGCCAGGGAGCCCTAGGAGCCTGCCGCTCAATCCGGCTTGATGCGGCTGAGCATGGCAACCGGTTCGCCGGCGCTGACCGGCGGAGTTGCCACCACGTAGTTCACTACACCTGCGAAGGGCGCACGAATTTCCATGATCAATTCACCAAATGGATTGACCAACTCGCCGAGCAACCCGTTCTCGGCTATTACGTAGCCATCGCGCACAGCAGGGCGAAATATCCCCTGTTCCATGCTGCGTATCACCTCGTAGCCAGTCAGCCAGACCACCGCCTTATTGGGCTGCTCTTCACCCGCGATCATGTGCAGGTGGCGCATGACGTTCTCGATTCCATGCACCGCCAGGTCTACCCAATGACTGTCATTGGAACCCAGTTGACCGGTTTCGCTGGTAATCGCCGGAATGCCACGCGACAGGGCGGTCTGGTCGGTATACAGCGAAGCCTCGGGCGGCATTACCCGGCCCTCGTCAATTACGATGTGATCGAGTCCGAACGCTATTGCCAGTCCGCGGCTGGCGGCATCCAGTTCCGCTTTACCGGTAACCGGCATGTACACATAGGGCCGCAAAGCCTCGTTGCCGTCGCCGCCATGCAGATCGATGAGGTAATTGGCCTGCTCGATCACGTTACGGGTAATGCTGTCTGCAATACGCTCACTCACACTGCCGTCCACTTTCCCGGGATATACCCGGTTCAGGTTCTTGCCGTCGACCGGGCTGGTATAGATACTGCGTCCGTAGAATGAGGGCGGGTTGGCAATATGGACCAGCACGAGAGTGCCCGCCAGGTCCTCAGGCCGGATAGCCTGGCGTATTTCCTGCAAAGCAGTGACTCCGGGATATTCGTAACCGTGGGTTCCTGCAACCAGGGCCAGCACCGGTCCCGGCTTCACCCCGCGAATGACACTGACGGGTATGCGGGTGCCGGCATCGCCTGCCGCCGCAATTTCAAGATAGCCTGATACCGCCTGCCCCGCCCCGGCATGCACTGTGCCTACGGAAAACGTGTCCGAGGCGGGAGCCGGGTCTGCGGCCATTACGAGCACGCTCGCAAGCAACAAAAACCAGCTGAGAGTTCCGGGTACAGCAGAGTTCATGACGAAATCTCCTTAATGCGGCTCACAGTATGTTTTCCGCCTTGATTTTAGGGTCGCCCGGTGGTGACCCTAGAGCACCCGCTTGAAGCGGTCCCAAAAAGTCTTGTGCATGAGATCGGTGAATTCACCGGCATCAAGGAATACACCGTGTCCATTGGGGCAGCTCTCGTAGACGATGTGCGGTTGGTCTTCGTCGGAATCCTTGTCCATGTCGGAATTGCACTGCGGACAGCGAATGTCACGCACGCGATTATAAAGTCTGCCGACTCTGGCCGAACCATTGTCAACGACCTGCCCGGCCAACCAGTCATCCTGGCGCAGAATGGCCAGGTCTTCCGGTCGGAACCACAGGCCCTTGCACCCGGCAGCGCAGTGCTGGATGGTCATGCCCAACAGCAGTACCGCTTCCAATGCGGAAAAACACTTGGGGCAGTTAATGTTCGCAGTATTCAAGATTCAAACCCGTTAGTGAAGATGGGCAATTCCGGAGGCGGAGGGGGCTCGACCAGGAGAATCTGGTTGATACCCACGCTGTTCAATGTGCGCTGGGCGCCGGACGGCCAGGTTACTTTGATCTGGTCGACGGTTTGTGCACCGCCCAGGCCAAAATGCTGACGCAGCGGGTTTTGCGACGCAAAGTTGCTTCCCACCGTGACTTGCCGCGTCTGGGTCATTGCACCGGTCACCACCTCGATCAAGGCGCCGGCAATCGTCTTGCCCAGGGTTTCCGCGGCAACGTCCACCTGCAACCAACCGGGGTTGTTGCTCAGGCCGTTTTTGAACAAGCTGCTGGTACCCCCGGCGTTGAACACAAAAATATCGATGTCACCATCGCTGTCATAATCAAAGCACACCAGCGCCCGCCCCTGGCCGGTGTCCACCAGGTCGGCCGCTGCGCTGCCTTCGGTAAAAGTGCCGTTGTGCTTATTCATGAACAGGCGCGAAGGATCATCAAGGTAATGATCTTCCCAACCGCCAAGGTTGTACATGCCATTGACATGAAACAGATCCAGCCAGCCGTCATTATCAAAATCGGCAGCACAGGCTGCCCAGCCCCAATAGCCCGGGCGAACTCCCGCAGCAGCAGATGTTTCACTGAAGACGCCGCTGCCGTTGTTGATGTAGAGCCGGTTGCCGGTTTTATCCCATGAGTAATCAGGATGGTTGTTGATACTGGTGACAAACCAGTCGATATCACCATCGTTATCAAGGTCGGCTGCAGCCGAGCCCATGCCATTTTGGTCATTGATGGTGCTCAGGTTTGTCACGTTGGTGAATGTGCCGTCCCCATCGTTCTTGAAAACCGTACTTTTGCCGGAATCGGCGCTCACCACAATATCCTGCCAATGATCCTTGTTGATGTCGGCGAAGGTGGCGGAAAATGTCCTGTCAAGAAAGGTGAAAGAGGTATTCAATCCCCTGGTTATGTCACCCGCAGTAAACTCCCCTGACCCGTTATTAATCCACAGATGATTCCTGATCAGGTTGGGAATATTGAAGCTGTGGTGGGCGATGAACAGGTCCAGGTCGCCATCATTGTCCGCATCGCCCAGTCCCGAGCTGATGTCATTCTGATTGGCCCCCTGTGTAATACCCGAGGCCAGGCTGGCATTGGTAAACGTGCCATCCTGGTTATTGATAAATACGTGGTAGCCGTCACCCTGCATGCTGCCCACCAGCAGATCCTGCCAGCCGTCTCCGTTGATATCAGCGAACACCGGACCGGAACTCCAGATGCCACTCAAGGCAACCCCGGCAGCCGCGGCTACATTGACGAACGTCCCGTCCACATTCACTGTATTCTTGAGCAACTGGTTACTGTTAGCAGTGCCGCCTATGACGTACAAATCGACGTCACCATCGTTATCATAGTCAGCAGCAGCGACACCTCCACTTTCGCTTTCATCGATTTCTGCAACCGGGTGGCTAAAACCGTGCGCAACCGCTGCTCCTGTCGCAACGGATACCTCGGAAAATTGCAAGGCCGCCTGTAGCGGTCCGCTGCACAGGGACAGCGCAATCAGCGTCAGGGCCAGTTGCCCGCCCAGGCGCCTGGAGTTCAACCCGACGGAACTACCCGGTAGTAATGTGTTCTTGCAACTACGCTGGAAGCTTTTCTTCATTTGTAATTTTAATCAACCCATTGCACAAAGAAGTTTGACCAACCTGGCCACAGTACTAGTCAACCTGCCGGCTTAATTCAACCGGGATGATGTGCGTAACTGTTGGCGTAACTTGCGGCTGAACGTGAAGAAGCATACATTGTCGATCCGCAAATACCAGTAACCCAGCGCCCGTAGCTCAGTGGATAGAGCACCTGGCTTCGAACCAGGTGGCCGGGAGTTCGAATCTCTCCGGGCGCGCCATTCTTGCTCACTCTCCGGGGCCGCTCGCCATGGCCTATACCAGTTCGCTCAGTCCTTCACGCGGCAGCACGGCCACGGTGCGACTGCCCAAACCCTGCAGCACGCCCGCGCAGAAATCCAGTTTGCGCGCAATATCCTCATCCGCCTGGTCCGGGTCGTGGTGGTGTATCCACAGGCGTTCCACTTCGGCAAGGTGAGCCAGGCGGCATACTTCGCTCAGGGATGAATGGCCCCAGTGCACTTTGCTTGCGTACTCTTTATCAAAATAGGTGCAGTCGTGTACCAGCACATTGGCGCCGCGGCAAAAATTGGCCAGGGTGTGCATAAATTCCTCGTCGGTAAACTCGGAGTCCTGCGGGTAAAGCTCATTGTCCGTGATGTAGCAAAAACTCCTGCCCGCGAAATCGACGCGGTAACCCAGGCAATGCCCCGGATGCTTCAACAGTATGCTGCGCACGCTGATGCCTTCAATTTTGATTTCTTGCTCGCCAATCTCATGGAAAGTGACGTGCGCGCCGAACTCCCTTACCGTGACCGGAAAGTAGACCCCATCCATCTGGGCCACCATCAGTTGCTCAAAACCCAGCCCATCCTGGGCAACCCCGTGAACACGCACTTCATTCCCGGTGATATACAGTGGCGCAAAAAAAGGAAATGCATTGATGTGGTCCCAATGCGGATGGGTGATGAACAGGTCGACAGTCATGCGCGAATGGCCACTCTTCATCAAAGCCCTGCCACAGTTCTTGATGCCCGTTCCGGCGTCAAAAACCAGATGCCGGTCCGGAGCGTATTGCAGCGAGTAACACGAGGTATTTCCACCAAATCCAATATACCCTTCCTCCGGCATGGGCAAGGTTCCGCGCACACCCCAGGCTGACAAGGTCATGGTATCCATGGACTTTATAATGGCAGCAAATTTCTCCAGCGTGAACGGCTTGATGATGTATCCGTTCGCTCCCAGTTTTTTCGCTTTGACGCGATCTGCTTCGTAAGGCTTGGCTGAAGACATGATGACGCGTACATGGTCGAAATTGTCGTTACCGCGAATCATGTTGAGCAATTCGAAACCGTTGATGCCCGGCATCATCACATCGCTGATAATGATATCCGGCCTGGATTCGCGAATACGCTCCATTGCATTCCCCGAACCAATCTCGCCTTCAGCGACATAACCCGCATCATTGAGGAGTTGGACCGTAACGGCGACAGCCATTGCACTGTCGTCAACGACAAATACCTTTTTGGGCGTGCTGGGTGTGTTTGGCATTTTGACCCCCGTTTTGAACGGGAAGTATAAACCAAAGTTGGCGACTTTCTAGCGCGGGACACCAACGCTGCAGCGCCGGTTGGTCCGTCTTGTTTCCGTTAGTACCGCAAAGTCAGCTTGCCACACGCTGCCGGGTAAACTCCTCGATACCCTGGCTGCGCAGGTACTCATCGTAGCTGCCCTTGAAATCAACCACGCCATGCGCGGTAATTTCGATGATGCGGGTGGCCAGTGAGGAAATGAATTCCCGGTCGTGGCTGACAAAAAACAGCGTGCCGGGATAATTATCCAACGCCAGGTTAAGTGCTTCGATGGATTCCATGTCCAGGTGATTGGTGGGCTCGTCCATCAGCAGGATGTTGGACATTTGCAACATCAATTTGCCAAACAGCATTCGCGCCTGTTCGCCACCGGAAATAACCTTGACGGATTTATTGATTTCGTGATTACCGAAAAGCAGCCGTCCCAATGTTCCGCGCAGCACCTGTTCATCGTCCTGCGACTTGCCCCATTGCGCCATCCATGAATTCAAGTCCATGTCCTGCACGAAATCAGCGGAATGGTCCTGTCCGAAATAGCCGATATCCGCATTTTCTGACCATTTACAGCTGCCGGCATCCGGCTCCAGTTCTCCCAGCAGGGTACGCAACAAGGTGGTCTTGCCAATACCGCTGGCGCCAATGATGGCAACCCGTGCACCGACTTCGACCTGCAGGTCGAGCTTGTTGAACAGTAGTTTGTCGGTGTATCCCTTACCCAGGCCCCTGGCTTCGAGCGCCATCCGGTAAAGCTTCTTCTCCTGGTTAAAGCGAATATACGGACTCACCCGGCTGGAAGGTTTGACTTCAGCCAGCTGGATCTTGTCGATCTGCCGTGCCCGGGAAGTGGCCTGTTTGGCCTTGGATGCGTTCGCACTGAACCGGCTCACAAAAACCTGCAGTTCAGTGATCTGTGCCTTTTTCTTGGCGTTGTCAGAGAGTAACTGCTCACGTACCTGGGTCGAGGCGGTCATGTATTCATCATAATTACCGGAATATAACCGCAGTTCGCCGAAATCGAGATCGGCCATGTGCGTGCACACGCTATTGAGGAAATGGCGATCATGGGAAATGATGATCATGGTGCTGCTGCGCTGGTTGAGCATATCTTCCAGCCAGCGGATGGTATTGATGTCCAGGTTATTGGTGGGTTCATCCAGCAAAAGGATATCCGGATCGGCAAACAGGGCCTGGGCCAGTAATACCCGCAACTTCCAGCCCGGCGCCACTGCACTCATGGGGCCGAAATGCTGGGATTCAGGGATGTCCAGGCCTAACAGAAGCTCCCCGGCCCGGGACTCAGCACTGTAGCCATCAAGTTCCGCAAACTCCACTTCCAGATCGGCAACTTTCATGCCGTCTTCTTCGCTCATCTCCGCCAGGGCATAAATGCGATCCCGCTCCTGCTTGATCGCCCAAAGGCGCTCATAGCCCATGATCACGGTATCGATGACCGTGAATTCTTCGAATGCGAATTGATCCTGGCGCAGCTTTCCCACCCGCTCGTTGGCATCCACTTTTACATGCCCGGCCGATGGTTCCAGGTCGCCACCGAGGATTTTCATCAAGGTGGATTTGCCACAGCCATTGGCGCCGATCAGGCCGTAGCGGTTGCCATTGCCAAACTTGGCCGAAATATTCTCGAACAAGGGCTTGGCGCCAAACTGCATAGTGATGTTAGCGGTAGTGATCACAACAATTTCCATCCGTGCATAGAAAAAACGACCCGCAGCCAGAAAACCGCCCGGACCCTTCCGGACCGCAGGGGCATAGTTCTTCAGGGGGATCTGTAAAGGCGTGCGTATGGTAGTGAAAAGCAGCCCCAGAAACAAGCTTTTACGTGCCTCATGTAGGTGCAAAGTTGTAATGTCCCCTGTGTGCAAAGTTAAAGTGTCCCCTTTTGTGGGGGAGCGCTGTGACACAAGGAAGCATTACTTTGTCCAGGAAGAGTTTGAACAGGCTGCATGTAATACGCAATATCGACCTGGGGCTTATGCACCAAGCCGAAGCTGCCTTCCAGTTGGGCCTGAGTATCCGTCAGATCAAACGCCTGCTCGCGCGTTATCGACAGGCGGGTGAGTCGGGTTTGATTTCACGCCACTTGGGTCGGCCCAGCAACAACCGTTTGCCGGCGGTGGTGCGTGAGCAGGTCGTGCGGTTGATCGAGTCGCACTATGCCGATTTCGGACCCACCCTGGCTTGTGAGAAGCTCACGGAACGGCACGACCTGATGTTATCGGTAGAGAGTACGCGCCAACTGATGATGGCCACGGGCCTGTGGCAATCCAGGGCACGTACACCCGCCCGTTGCCACCCACGCCGTGAGCGCCGGGCCCGGCGGGGTGAGTTGATCCAGATTGACGGCTCACCACACGACTGGTTCGAGGGCCGTGCGCCGTCCTGTACCCTGCTGGTGTTTATCGATGATGCCACTGGCGAACTGATGCATCTGCGCTTTGTTGCGGCCGAGACCACCGAAGCCTATATGGCCGCACTGCGCTCCTATCTGCAGCTGCATGGCCGTCCGGCGGCCCTGTATAGTGATTGTCACAGCGTCTTTCGGGTGAACTGCGAAGAGCCCGGGTTGACCCAGTTTGGCCGTGCCCTGGAAACGCTGGAGATCGCAGCCATTCACGCCAGCACGCCACAGGCCAAAGGCCGGGTTGAGCGCGCCAACCTGACCTTGCAGGATCGCCTGGTCAAGGAGATGCGGCTGCAGGGCATTAATGACTGGGATGCCGCCAATGCTTTTCTTGATGGCTTTAAAACCGACTTCAATCGGCGCTTTGCCGTGCCCGCACGCGACCCCGCAGACGCCCACCGCAAGGTGTTACACAGCGACGCAGAACTGGACCTGGTGCTGGCCCGACACTCAACTCGTCACATCAGCAAAGACCTGGAAGTCCAATACCAGCATCGGATTTACCAAATCCAATGCGCTACCCCCGGTTATGCCATGCAGCGCTCCAAGGTGACCGTGTGCGAGACCTTCGACGGCGCAGTGACCTTGCTCTACAAAGGTCGACAATTGGTCTATACCGTGCTGGGCAAAGACCAGCAGCGGCGCCAACGCATCGATGCCAAGCAGGTAAACCAGGCAGTGGACACAGCCATCAGCCGCTCAGCCCCCTACAAACCCAAGGCTGATCATCCCTGGCGAACCCTGCGCATCACTCCACAGAATGCCAGTTCACCACCACCGACTGCGTTCACCGCGTCAAGGGGACATTTTAACTTGGGAGAAAAGGGGACATTTTAACTTTGCGTTGACA
>JANLTO010000096.1:0-6195 GCA_031362985.1 Lysobacterales bacterium
GATCATGCTTGCTTCTCCCACATACGGAAGCCGCCAACGAAGGCATTGGCATTATCTCCAAGGCGACACAGTGGCGGCAGTTTCTTCAGGTTGTTCACGTTACCACCGCCCAGCACCACCTCGTCCGGAATCAAGGCGGCCGCGAGGCGCGCCACCACATCGGTCACGCGCTTGCACCACTTCTTCTGGCCATCGCGAAGGAGCGCTTGTTCGCCCACGTAATCCTCAAAGGTACCTTTGCGATAGGGCAGGTGCGCCAGCTCCATCGGCACAACCAGGCCGTTAATCACCATGCTGGAACCCAGGCCGGTGCCAAGTCCCAGGAACAGCAACTTGCCTTTGTCGTAGCTACCAAGTGCCTGCATGGCCGCGTCGTTGATGATCTTCACCGGGCGACCAAACGCCGCACGGTAGTCGAACTTGACCCAGCCGCGCGCCAGGTTGTGCGGCTCTGTAACCGGCCGGTCGGCCACAACCACCCCAGGGTAGCCGATCGCCACCGCTTCGTAAGCCCAGTCTTCGGCCAGCTCTTTTATGCCAGCGGCCATCGCCTCGGCATTCAACTTTGGACCCGACAGCATGCGCCGCGGCTCGGTCTCGCCACTGGCAAGAATTTTTACGTGGCTGCCGCCGACATCAATAACCAGAACCTTCATCATTTGTCTCCCTTGCCAGAAATCCGCGCAAGGAAGGCGCCTATCATCCTGGCCCTGCGTCCCGCCCTTGGTGCAAATCGTCTGGAATTTGTGTCCGTCGTCAGGCCTGTTGCGGCCATGCGCCCAGCGGCCGATAATCGCTCAATATCAGTCACGGAGCAATTGCCGGATGTTACTGCCTTCCCGAACGCTCGTGCAATTAACGAAGCCTGTCCGCTTCCCGGTTCTGTACGCTCTTATCGCCCTGGCCTGCGCCATCGCAGCGCCGCCGGGCTACGCTGAGTTCAGCAAGGGCGACAAGGTTTGGTCCAAGCACCTTGAAACCGCACTGCTGGCCGAACCCTCGCCTCTCGCCGCCTCCGGGGCAGTGGTTGGTTTCGCCGAAAAGCTCACCATCAAGGAAATCCGGGGTGCGTGGTTGCGGGTCAAGGCCGATGACGTCGCGGGCTGGGTGTTCAGCGGCAATGTCGCAACCGACAAGCCCAAGCTTGCGCCGGCCGCCGGATTTACCACGCTCGATGCCTCGCAAACCAATACGGTCGCGGCAGCCCGGCCGCTGACGCCGGCAGCTGAGCAATACGCGCAAAACCTGGGTGCAGGCGACGCCCAGGCGGACATTGATTGGCTGGATGCAGAATCGGCCGCGCTTACCCAACTGGACCTCACCAGCTACATGAGCGAAAACAGGAAGGGGGAATATCGGGAATGAGGCGGGGAATGAAGCGGGGAGCACTGCTGGCGTTGCTTGTTGGCTGTGCGGTGGCACAAGGCGCGCTGGCCCAATTCCCTGGCCTCGGCGATATTGGCAGCGCCATCAGCAAGGTCAAGAAAACCGCCGATGACACGGCCAAGGTGGCAAAAGGCGCCAGCGGTCTTTCCCTCGAAGAGGAAATCGCCATCGGCGACGCAGTTGCCATCGACATCGTAGTGCGTTACGGCGGAGTGTGGCGGGATGCGGCAGCCACGCGACGGGTCAACCTGATCGGTCGCGTGCTGGCGCGATACGCTACCCGCCAGGACCTCGAGTGGCGCTTCGGCCTGTTGGACTCAATGGCCATTAACGCGTTTTCCGCGCCCGGCGGCCGCGTTTTCATCACCCGGGGCCTGTATGAACTCCTGCCCAACGATGACGAACTGGCCGGGGTACTGGCCCACGAGATCATGCACATTGATCAACGCCATGCCATTTCCAATATCGCCCATGATGAATTCCTCGGCGGCGTTGCCGGCCTGGTGGCCGATAACAGCGCCACTTTTGCCCAGTTTGAGCAGGTCGTGGGCGGGGTAACGAATGAAATTCTGGTCTCGGGCTATAACCCCGACACGGAGTACGAAGCCGATGCAGGCGGTCGCGAACTTGCGAACGTATCAGCTTATGCTCCCGGCGGCCTGCGTGCGGCGCTGATCCAGGTCGACAGCCTCAGCCAGCAGCATGAGGAAGTGTTTTCCACCCACCCGCCCATAGCATCGCGTTTGGAGCGATTGCCGGCGGATCCGGCGCCCTAGGGCACCTGCAACAGCAAAGCGACAAAGTCATTCTGTTCCGCAATGTCATTGGCGCCCAAATGCCCGTCGCTACCAACATCTACGGTAGCCGCCGGCATTCGCTGCGAACGCATCCGCCTGCCCCGACATTCCCTGAGTGAGGGCCTATTCATCCCTGCCCCGGCAGCCTCAGCAAGTTTTGCAGCGCACTCGGGGAGGAAGATAAAAGCATGGATGTAAAAGCTATGGACACCCATGACTATTGAGCCTGGTGCGTGGTTCATTACGCTATACTCCGTGCTCCCAATTGCTGCGCCTTTCCCATTAATTCAGGAGCTGTCTGCATGTATCCAAACCTCTTTTTGCACCGCGAAGCGAAGCCTGCCATCCTCGTGGATTCGCCTTGGCCAGGCACAGTAAAGTCCGGGGACCCCCATACCCTCACCATGAATGGCTATGCATCAGCCGATGGGAAAATGCTGATGGGTGTATGGCAGTCAACCCCCGGCATTTGGGATGTCGATTATAAGGACTGGGAATATTGTCACTTTCTGGAAGGCCGTTGCGTAATTACCCCGGAAGGTGGAAAACCCATTGAGTTAAAAGCAGGAGATGTCTTTGTTGTAGAGCCCGGCTTGAAGGGAACATGGGAAGTAATCGAAACCGTTCGTAAATACTATGTGTTCAAGCTCAGCTGATTTCGGAGCTGCGCATGTCTGTACTCCCGAACGTCCGGGTCGCAGGGTGTAGGTCCTAAACTTCTTACATTCAATGGAGGTTGCAGTGTCCAGGCACTTGTTGTGCGTACTTCGCCTGGTGCTGGCATTGGCCGGCATGGCCGCAGCGACCTCAGCTTTGGCCACCGGAAACACCGGCAGCTTTACCCGCGCAGAAAATGGCGTGGTGGATTACCGGCACATCCTGGTGCATCGTTCCGCCCAGGACTGCGTGCTACCGGTAGTCGCATCCGCGCCGGACAACCATGTGCTGAGCTTCGAATGGGTAGCAGCAAACGACACTGACCCGGCCTACTGCAAGGTAACTGGTCTTATTGAACCTGCCGTGCGCTGGGTTGCGTACCTGCCCGCCGAGTGGAATGGCCGGCTGTACATGCATGGCAATGGCGGCAACGCCGGGGAAGCGCTGGATTTTGAGGGCTATCACCAAGTGCGCCTGCACGCCGTGCGCAATGGCTTTGCCGCGGCCTTTACCAACACCGGGCACGATGCGGCCACGGAGCCTGGCGCGACCTGGGCCTACAACGACCCGGTGCGCGAGGCTGATTACGGCCATCGGGCGGTGCACGTCACCGCTGTTGCCGTGAAGGCCATGCTGGAGAGCTTCTACCAGCGGCCTGCCAGGCGCGCCTATTTTGACGGGTGTTCCACCGGTGGCCGGCAAGGCTTGATGGAGGCGCAGCGGTATCCGGGTGATTTTGACGGCATCCTCGCCGGCGCTCCCGTCTTCACCCTCCCTGACATGCTGTGGCAATACCAGAAAAATTCCCTGGCGGTGGAAAAGACACCCATCAGCGTGGAGCAACTGACACGGCTGGGTGATTTTATCCGCGACCATTTTGATCCCGCAGACGGTGTGGTCGATGGTGTGATTGGCGATCCACTCGCCATGAACTTCCTGCCCTCACGCGACTTGCCTCATGCGGCACAAGGCTCGGCAGGGTTTACCGAAGCAGAATTGGCTACGCTGGATGCAATCTACGCTCCGGTGAGCGCGGCGGGCGTAGAGATTTACCCGAGAACGGTTGTCGGCGCGGAATTACCCGGGCTGGTGTACGGGGACTGGGGTCGCTCGCAGGCGCAAGTCATGTCGGCCTGGGTGGGCCGGGTAGTGCCGAACGCTGATGGCTTTATGGAGCAGCCCGCGATCGTCGATTCCTGGTTTCAATACCTGGCGTTTGATGAAGATGATGCAAAGCGTGATTGGCGCACCATGGATCCGGCACGTGACCATACGTCAATGGCACGCATGCGTGGATTGATGCAGGCAGTTGATCCCCATCTTGGGCCCTTTGCCACGCACGGCGGCAAACTGATCATCTATCACGGCTGGGCGGATTTTGGCGTGGATCCGCTGACAACCATTGCTTACGTGGAAGCGGTCAGCGCGGCCACACCGCATCCGCGCGAGGAATTCCTGCGTTTATACCTGGTGCCTGGCATGTTTCATTGTTCCGGGGGCAGCAACGTGGACAGCTTCGACTTGATGACCCCACTGATTGACTGGGTCGAGCATAGGAAGATGCCCGACGGGTTGACGGCTGCGCGCATGGAGGACAATAAAGTCACGCGCACCCGCCCGCTGTGCGCTTACCCGAGCGTCGCCCGCTACAGCGGCAGCGGCAACCCCGACGAAGCCCATAGCTTTGACTGTCAGCTTTAATTGTCAGCTTTAATTTCCGGAAGAGAAAACGCCATGCAACTGCAAGACTGTTACAACACCGGCGATTTCCGCGAACTGGCGCGAAGACGCATGCCCGGCCCGATATTCCATTACATCGACGGCGCGGCCGACGATGAAGTCACCTGTCGGCGCAACACCGAGGCCTTCGACAGCTGCGATCTTGTGCCCAACGTGCTCGCCGGCGTTGAGCACATCGACATGGCCACTTCGGTCCTCGGCCAGCGGTTGGAGATGCCGTTTTTCCTGTCACCCACGGCTCTGCAGCGCCTGTTTCATCACGACGGCGAGCGCGCTGTTACGCGGGCCGCAGAGAAATTCGGCACGCTGTGTGGCATTTCATCGCTGGGCACGGTAAGTATCGAGGAAGTTGGTGCGACCATCCGGAGCCCCAAACTGTTCCAGCTCTACGTACACAAAGACAAGGGCCTGACCCGCGCCATGATTGAGCGCTGCAAAGCGGCCGGCTTTGATGCCCTTGCTCTGACCGTTGACACCATCGTCGGCGGCAATCGCGAGCGCGATCTGCGCACGGGCTTTACCTCGCCCATGCGGCTGAACTGGCGCAGTGCGCTGGACTTTGCCACCCACCCCCGCTGGGCTTTTAACTACCTCACCCACGAGCGCTTCGAGTTGTCGCAACTGAAAGACTACGTGCAGGAAGGGACCAATGTGGCCGTTTCCGTAGCAGAGTACTTCAACACCATGCTGGACCAATCCATGGACTGGCAAGCTGCTGAAGAGGTGAGGAAAGACTGGGACGGGCCGTTCGCGCTCAAGGGTGTGATGTCCGTCGCCGATGCGCGGCGCGCGGTCGATATCGGCGCTACGGCCATCATGGTGTCCAACCACGGCGGCCGCCAGCTCGACGGCTCACGCGCCCCTTTCGATCAGTTGGCCGAAATAGTCGACGCCGTGGGTGACCGCATCGAGGTTATTTGCGATGGTGGCATCCGCCGCGGATCGCATGTGCTCAAGGCTTTGTCGGTCGGCGCCAGGGCCTGCTCCGGGGGACGCGCCTATCTGTATGCTCTGGCTGCTGCAGGCCAGAACGGCGTTGAGCGGGCTCTTACACTGCTGCGGCAGGAAATCGAGCGCGATATGAAACTGATGGGCTGCCGTTCACTGGCCGAACTGGGCCGGCACAACCTGAGGTTCCGCTAACAAAAATTGGGGGGGTCAGAGTAAAGGGTCAGAGTAAAGAGTAGAGTAAAGGGCTGGGTCAGGGATCATGGAATTTACTCTGACCCTTGACTCTGACCCCAAAATTCAAGCCTGATCACCCTAGGAAACCAATCAGCAAGGAGGAATTCCATGTTTGCAGTCGTCCGACACTATCATTTTAACGAGAAAGACAGCAAGGAGATTGATCGCCTGGTACGTGAGGAATTTGTACCGCTTATCAAAAAAGCCAAGGGTTTCGTGCGCTACTACTGGCTGGACACTGGCGCGGGCGAAGGCGCATCTTTTGGCGTCTTCAAGGACAAGGCCGGCGCCGATGAATCGGTCCAGCTTGCAGCTGCTTTCGTCAAATCAAAAATGTCGAAGTACGTGATGCAGAAACCCGAAGTCATCGAGGGGCCCATCAAGGCTCACGATTGAGAAGCAAAGGGAAAGGGGTCAGAAAAGGGGTCAG
>JANLTO010000113.1:0-3761 GCA_031362985.1 Lysobacterales bacterium
GCCAGTTCTCCCAGTTGTGGGCGTCGCGTGCTTCCTCGAAGTTGACTTGCATACCCTGGGCTTGCAGCAAGGGAACCAGCGAGCGGTTTTCATAGATCAGGGATTCATAAATTCCACAGCTAAGGTAAATTTTTTCTGCGAGGGCAAAGGGGCTGGCGCGGTATTCATTGACGAAGCGCACCACCGGATCAAACAAGGGGCCTTTCTGGTGGTGTCCAAGATCACTGAAGGCAAACGAACCCGATTGCAGCAATAGCCTGCCGAACAGATTGGGGTAGCGACTGGCCGCATGCAATGCCGCCACCCCACCCAGGCTGGCGCCGGCGAGGCAGCGTGCTGCGGAATCATCAATCAGCGGAAACCTCGCGCCGACTGCTAACAGAAGTTCCTCGCTGACAAAGCGTGCGTGGCGTAAATCGCAGGTATATTCCTTGATCCGGTCAGCGGACTGGGTCAGGGCCACGATCATGGCGGGTATTTCCAGTCGGTGGATAAGGTTGTCCAGCACGATTTTCAGATCGGCGTAACGCAAGTAATCCAGCCCGTCGTGCAGTACCAGTAAAGGATAGGTGCGGTTGCGGCGAAAGCGTGCGGGCAGATACACGTGCACATTGCGGCTTTCCGCAAATGCCTGGCTTTGTAGTTGGAAATTCGTCAGCTCGCCGCTACGGGCTTCACCGTCGTGCTGGGTCCATACGGGTCGCCGGTAGCCATACCCCTGGCATACGGAGTTGGCGCCGAACGGGTCGTGGGCCAGCACGCCATTGAGTTCATCTACCACCAGGTGCCGCGCGCCGTCCTTGAGCACTTCGAATTTGTATTCAAAACGCGATTGTTCGGGCAATTCCATGGTCAGGGCCCACAGGTCACTGCCTTCGAGTTGCTGCAGTGGTTGCGCGGTGCTCAGGCCAGAAATCCAGCGACGCAAGGTGACTTCCGCAGCAGCGCCGCGGTAAACGAAGGTCACGCTACCTGGCTCCACCAACGGAAAGGCGTTGGCCGAGATAAACGCGTCCACCGCTGCCTGGTCGGGAACACCATCCCGGTAGAGTTTTTCGACCAGTGGATTCATAGGCGCAGCAATTCTTTGCGCTGACCGGACCGGGTCACGACGAAGCTGGCCGTTGCTCCGGTAATGCGACCGGACTCGAGGCGAATCATGGAGCCACTGTCGAGAGTGCAGCAGGTAGCTGGTGCAAAGCGGCGGCTGAACAAAGCCATGCGTGTCCGGCTCGACCAATCCAGGCGTGATTTTGCGTGTGGCAGTGGAATCAGCTTACGCACGATTCCCAGGCCTGCATCCAACACTTCCGCGTCCCGCTCTCCCTGGGGCGCGTCATCGTGGAACAACACAATCCGCTCTCCCAGGACCATGGCTCCGGCGGACCAGGCGATAACAGGCTTATGCAAGAGGCTGTCGGACAAACGAAACAGGCGCATACGGTTCAACAGCACTGCCACGTGCCCACCCGCGATTAGAACCAGGCCGGCATTGGCCACTTTTTCCAGGATTTTGTCGCGCTGTGCGGTAGCAGTTGGAATATCCAGGGTTGCGCGGTGCACGTCAAAATCCCGGTGAATGGCAGCGATGCGTGTTACATGGTGCCGATCCAGGGCACGAACCTGGGAAATGGCTGCACGCTGTTCCAGGCGCAGCAGGTCGGGGCGGCCTTCGGCACCCAACAAACTGCGCGCGGCCTGCATGGCGGGGGTCAGGCGCATGCGGTAGAACTGCTGCAGTTCCCGCAGCTTGTCCTGTCGTTCACGTTGCAAGGCACGCAGTTCGTGTTCGCGGGCGAAAATCTCTTCGGCCCGGTGGTAAATCATCAGGTCCTCGACCGGCTGGCCGATATCGGCTTGCAACTCCTCGATTTCGCCCTCGGAATCCCGCCAGCCGGCCGTTATGGACACGATGGGCCCGCTTAAGCTCAGCGTTTCCAGAGCCTGCCTGACACTGGTCTCTGGCAGTTGGGGGCCGAGCATGATTTGTATGCTCATGGTTTGGACAGGCACATGGTTTGGGTAGGCTCGCGGATTATCCCAGTTCGACTCGCACCAGGCTGACAATCTGCCGTAGTGCGTGCTCAATGACGCCTGATTCCGGGTGGCGGACGATGACGTAACCGTCACCTTCGTAGCTGTCCGCAGGGCTTTGCCCGATGCGTGGCAGGCGCGATTCGACCACGAGATGACCAAACTGTTTTTGTACTTCCTCAAGGCCGCGGATGGCGCGCACAACAACGTTCCCCGGGCCTCGTCCCACGCCGCGACTTTGCCCTCGGAAGTAGGCGGCGCCCACTGCGTAACGACGCTGCGGTGGTTCGAACTCGTCAAAAATCATCAACCGGGGCCAGGCGTGGTAAAAATCCAGATCATGCGCCCACGAGAGCAGGCTGGTGATCTGTGCGCCGGGTGGCCGGGCGCCGACTTCGGAGATAGCAATCCGCCCACGGCGCAGCTTGAACCATTCCATGTGGCTGAGCCCGGTTTGCAGTCCCAGCGCAGCCAAAGCGCGGAAGCCGGCGTCGCGGATCGGTGCAAATTCAGCGCCCCCCACGTCGCGCGGCATGAACACGCACCACTGTATCCACGGGTTTTCCAGCACTTCCAGAGGTGAAGGCAGGTAGCGGGATACGGAGTACCACACCGGCCGGCCATGAATCACGACGCTGTCAAACGAATGCTCCGCACCGGCAACAAACTCTTCGAGCAAGGTCGGGTCATGTTCTGAAGGTGGATAGCGTGACAGGAGGTGGGCCAGGTCTTCGTACTTATCGAGACGAAAAGTACCTTTGCCACCGGCCCCGGCCGGCGGCTTGGCCACCATGGGAAATCCCGCCAGGTCGGCAAATCTCGCAGCCTGCTGCTCATTACAAGCAAGTACATGGCGGGCGCAGGGCACGCCGGCCCCATTCAAAACGTCTTTCATTCGCGCCTTGTCGCGAAAATTCTGTGCGGACCGGCTATCCAGGCCTTGTACACTCAGCGCATCCCTGGCCTCGGCCAGCGGGACCTGTAACTGCTCCAGTGCCCCAAGCATACGTATTGGCGGACCCAATTTTCCGGCGAGGGCTTTGGCTGCTTTAACCAGTTGGTGCGGGTCCAGGGCATCATCCACACGCCAGTGCGCAGCGAGTTGCTGCCTGAGCTCAGCAGGTAGCTTTTCTGCGGCATCCTGGCTGATCAGGCTGAGGTTTACCCCGGGCAGGCGCGCGGCCCCGGCAACGAATCTCAGTGTGGCTTCGAGGAAAAAAGGAGCGACAAAAATAACGTGAACACTCATGGCGTGTATAGCAGACCATTACTGCCAATTGATCGCAAATGGTATTTCACACTTAATGGTCTGGTGGTGTGGGGCAATTGATGGTACGGTTGGCTTAATTCTATCCGTTGCCATTACATTCAATGTCTGTTTACATCTGGCTGTTCTTCCTGACGTTTCTATTCACCATGGTCGCGCTCGACCTTGGTGTGTTTCACAAGAAAATCGAGATTCCCTCGGTGCAGGACGCCTTGAGGTGGACGATTTTATGGGTCTCAGTGTCACTGCTTTTTAACGTGTTCATTTACTTCCTGTACGAACACAACGGGCCCTGGACAGACCTGAAAAGGGGAGATCTCGACGGGATGCAGGCTGTGTCACAGTTCCTGCTGGGTTACGTGCTTGAGCTTTCGTTATCCGTTGACAATATTTTCGTCATTGCAATGGTTTTTTCCTACTTTCGTGTGCCGCTGGAGTTGCAGCACCGCGTCCTGTTCTG
>JANLTO010000130.1:0-19425 GCA_031362985.1 Lysobacterales bacterium
CACTTAAAGCTGCCAATGTTGAGCGTGGTATACATATAGCCAATACCCGCCCTCAAGTAGTCTACTTCCGTAACGGGTATGCCGAAGTTTGTTCCAAAGGCGTACTCGCTGCTGGTAAAGGTCGAAATATTTGCCTGCGCCTGGTCGTATTCCTGGTACCTGCCATAGAACCCGCGGCTTACGCCGTCCTGGGTCCAGTAAGGGTTGTCGTAGGAAACGCTAAGGCTCTTGATAATCTTGCTGTAGGACAAGGCCAGTCCGAGGCGCTTGCCACTGCCAATGAAATTGTCCTGCTGCACACTGGTAGAGGCAATAATGCCCTGCACCTGGGAATAGCCCAAACCTACAGTGAAGCTGCCCGCAGGCCGTTCCTTCACGCTCACAACCACGTCTACCTGGTCATCAGTTCCGGGAACTGCCGGGGTCTCGATTTCCACGTTTTCAAAATAGGTCAGGCGTTGCATGCGGACCTTGGACCGGTCAATTGCGGCCTGCGAGAACCATGCGCCTTCCATCTGCCGCATTTCGCGACGCAATACTTCGTCCTTGGACTTGGTGTTGCCTGCAAACACGATGCGCCTTATGTAAACGCGCTTACCCGGATCGACGAAAAAATTGATGGATACCAGGCGGCCCTCCCGGTCAACTTCCGTGATGGGGTTCACATTGGCGAATGCGTAACCAATGTTGGAAAGAACCGAAGTGATGTTTTCCACGCTTTGCTCCACTAATTTGCGCGAAAAAATCTCGTCAGCCTGGATTACGATGAGTCGCTTCAGCGTGTCCTCATCGACCACCATGTCGCCGGTCAGCTTTACTTCGCTGACGCTGTAGATTTCCCCCTCAACCACGTTGGCAGTGATGTAGATGTCCTGCTTGTCCGGGCTGATGGATACCTGGGTGGACTCAACATTGAAATCCACATAGCCGCGGTCGAGATAAAACGAGCGCAGTTTCTCAATATCGCCGGACAGCTTTTCGCGCGAATACTGGCCATCTTTGGACCAGAACTTCCACCAGGGGACGATATCGGACTCGAAGGTATCCTCGATTTCTTCGTTGGTAAAAGTTTCATTACCCACAATATTAATGTGACGGATCTTGGCTACATCGCCTTCATCAATCACGATGGCAATGCGCACGCGGTTACGATCCAACTCGGTCACGCGGGCATCGACGGTCACGGCATAACGGCCCTGGCTGAAATACTGCTTGATCAGTTCCTGCTGCAGGCGGTCGAGCACGAGGCGGTCAAACACTTCGCCTTCCGACAGGCCAATATCAAACAGCACACGCAGCAGGTCCTCTTCCTTGATCGCCTTGTTACCGGTGATGTTGATCGCAGCGATGGCCGGGCGCTCACGCACGGTGATGACGAGAATGGTTCCTTCGCGCCCGAAACTTACGTCCTGGAAAAAGCCGGTGCGATAGAGTTCGCGGATGGCTGCACGGGTGTTTGACGGGGTAAGCGCATCCCCGGCATCCAATGGCAGGTAGTTAAATACCGTACCTTCGGAAATCCGTTGCAGGCCTTCGACGCGGATGTCGGAGATGATGAACGATTCTGCGGCGAGGACACTAGTTGCCCACAGCGCAAAACCCAGCACCAACGCTATTGTTCTTATCATTCCATCAAACCTGTTACGGCTAAAATCTGGATGCAGGAGTCTATCCGATCAGTCGTAAAATGTCGTTAATAAATGCCAGGCTCATCAGGCCAGCCAAGGCTGCAAGCCCAACGTATTGGCCGGCCATCTGTGCCCGTTCGGAGACGGGGCTTCCCTTCGCCCATTCTATCAGGTAATACAGGAGGTGGCCGCCATCCAGTACCGGGATGGGTAGCAGGTTTAGAATTCCCAGGCTGAGGCTGATGGCACCCAGGAAAAACAGGAAACTCGACACTCCCTGTCCTGCAGAGGAATTGGCAAACTGCGCAATGCTGATCGGACCAGACAGGTTTTTTACTGAGGCCTGGCCCGTAAGCATACGACCCAGCAAGCCAAAAGTTGCTTCTGTAAGGCGCCACGTTTCCTCAAACGATGCTTTGAGTCCATCGAGCGGGCCGTGTTGCAGCAGAATGAAGGAACGCTCCCATGCGATGCGCTGCTCCGGGCCCGGCTCTGCGTTGCTGATCCCGAGCAGCAGGTGGCTCGAAAAAATGCCGGAGCTTTCCTTGGCCGGCTTGATTTTTACTTCAAGCCGGGTTCCATCCCGCTCGATACCCAGGGTCAGGAACTGCTCTTCGTTGCCATATTTTTGAACGAGGTAGCCTATCCAGGACCAGGCTGGAACGTCCTCACTGTTGATGCTCAAAATCCTGTCGCCCGGGTAAATTTCTGCAAGCGAGGCAGGGCTGTCCGGCGAGACCGCACCCACCACTGCCGGAATGTTCAGTCGCCACGGCGTCAACCCGATGGCTTCCAGGGTATTTTCTTCACTGAACCCTTGCTCGAGCCGGCTGAGGTCCAATTCATGGGTCGATTCAACACCCTGCTCATCACGCACGGTTATGCTAACCGGTTCGTGGTCGATTGCATGGGTAACCAGGCCCAATACTGCATGGGACCAGGTGCGCGTCTGCTGCTGGTCGACGCGAATAATTTCGTCTCCTGCTTGCAATCCCGCAGCTGCCGCAATGCCACTGACCTCACCCACGATGGGCCTGGATTCAGGAATACCCACCATGAACATGACCCAGAATGCCAAGATTGTGAAAATCAAATTGAATGTCGGTCCGGCAACCACTATGGCGATCCGGTCCCAAACGGGTTTGCGGTTGAATGCTTCGTTCAACTGGTTGTCCGGCACATCGCCTTCCCGTTCATCCAACATCTTGACGTAACCGCCCAATGGCAAAGTGGCAATGATGTATTGCACTCCGTCCGCCGCAGTGCGCGACCAGATCGGACGTCCGAAGCCAATGGAAAATTTCAGCACGCGCACGCCGAGACGTCGGGCAACCCAGAAATGGCCGAACTCATGGAAGGTGATGAGCACGCCGAGCGCGACCAACAACCACCAGATGGATCCAAGAATTTCACTCATAGCATTTTCCGCATAGTTTCTGTCGCCTTGCGGCGGGCCATTGCATCACATTCGATAACGTCTTCGAGGCAATTGATCGCACCTGGTTCCGATCGTTGCATCACCTCTGCAACCAGTTCGGAAATCTGGTCAAAACGCAGCTGGTTTTCAAGAAACGCCGCCACCGCAACTTCGTTGGCGCCATTGAGCGTAACCGGCGCACTGGCGCCTTCATGCAAAGCCTCAAAGGCCAGCCTTAGGCAGGGGAAGCGCTGTAAGTCCGGATCCCTGAATGACAGGTCGCTCAGGCGGGCAAGGTCCAGGCGTGCCACACCTGCATCAATGCGTTCAGGCCAGGACAGCGCATAAGCAATGGGAGTGCGCATATCAGGTGTGCCCAACTGCGCCAGGACCGATCCGTCACGGTAGGCTACCATGGAATGCACGATGCTCTGGGGGTGGATCAACACCTGGAGCTCTGCTGGAGCAGCGTTGAACAACCAGTGTGCTTCAATGAGTTCCAGGCCCTTGTTCATCAGGGTTGCGCTGTCCACGGAAATTTTTCGCCCCATGGCCCAATTCGGGTGCTTGCACGCCTGGTCCGGAGTGATATCGCGCAGGCCATCAGCAGGATAATCGAGAAAGGGTCCGCCGGAGGCAGTGAGAATAATGCGGTCCACCCCTACAGACTCAAGGCCCCTGGCGAAATCGGTCGGCAGCGCCTGGAAAATCGCGTTGTGCTCCGAATCCACCGGCAATATACACGCACCACCTTCCCGTGCGGCCTGCATGAAGATGTGCCCGGCAATGACCAGGGCTTCCTTGTTGGCCAGCAGGATTTTCTTTCCTGCCCGCGCAGCCTGCAGCGTAGGCGCAAGCCCGGCGGCGCCTACAATTGCGGCCATGACCATATCCACGTCCGCCAGCGTGGCGACTTCAGCCAATCCTTCTGCACCGGACAGGGCGAGGGCGGTACTGCCGGCTTGCGCCAACGCCGCGGATAACTTTCCCGTGAGCGTAGCGTCAGCAATTACGGCATACCGAGCGTCAAATTGCGCGCACTGGGTCGCAAGGCGATCAATATTGTGGTTGGCCGTGAGCGCAGTCACCGCGTATCGACCCGGGTTACGGCGTATCACGTCGAGCGTGTTTTCCCCGATCGAACCGGTTGAACCCAGGATGGTGATGGCTTGGGGCACAGCGTTCACCTTCCCAGGAGCAAAATGCCCAGCGCAAAAAAAGGCGCTCCCGCCAGCAAGCTGTCAAACCGATCCAGCACGCCGCCGTGCCCGGGAAACAGCTTGCCAGTATCCTTTAGTCCAACGGTTCGTTTGTGCAGGCTAATGAACAGGTCACCGGCAGCTGAAACCAGGGCGGTGAGCATAGCCAGCGCGATCAGCACTGCCGCGGACGGCGTCACGGGGATAGCCCACTGGGCAACGAGCACCGCACACAGCGCAGCCAAAAGTACACCCCCGAGCAATCCTTCCTGGGTTTTCCCCGGGCTGATCGTGAGAGCCAGCTTGTGCCGTCCCCAGCGCCTGCCGGCAAAATAGGCGCCAATATCGGCTGACCAGATGATAGCCAGCAGCAGGACGAGATATTCTCCCGAGGGCTGATCGCGCAACCAGCACAGGGAGTACCAGGCGAAACTGATACTCGCCAGGCCACAGAAAAAACTCACCAGGCGATAGCTCAAACCAGGCGCCAACCCTGGCCGGTAACCCAGCAGGCGCAGAAACATGACGCACCAGGATAAAGTTGCGGCAACCAGGAATGACAAGGCATGCCCGGTTATGCCGCCCCAGTAGCGCATCATCATTGCGAGCAGAAGCATCTGTATGAGCAGCATGAGCCACTTACTTGCACGGCCCAGCGCAGCCAGCCTGGCGAACTCCCAACTGCCAACCATTAACAGGATGGCCATGGCTATTCTGAAAACCCACGCGGGCACCAGGAATAGCAGGGTAAACGCCACCACGGCAATAAAAAATGCAGTGATAATCCGGGTTCGGAGTGTCGCGTCCACCTCAGCTGACCTGGCCCTGGCCCTGCTCGCCGGTGCGGCCAAATCGACGTTCGCGCAGGGCAAAGTCCGCGATGGCTGCATCCAGGCATTGCGGAGTGAAATCCGGCCATAGCCGCTGGGAAAAGTAGAACTCGGAATATGCGGCCTGCCATAACAGGAAATTGCTGATACGCATTTCACCTCCTGTGCGGATAAACAAGTCAGGTTCTGATCCCTCCCCCAGCATCAGGTAGTTGGCAAAGACTGATTCGTTGATGTCTTCCGCACGCAACTGCCCTTGCGCACACGCCTTGGCCAATGCTTGCGCAGCCTGTGTGATGTCCCATCTGCCACCATAATTGACAGCAACATTCAGGATCATGCGCTGGTTTGCCCGGGTGGACTCAACTGCGTTCCTCATGCGTCGTTGAAGCTCCGGACTGAATACCGCCAGTTCACCTATGAAACGCAGCTTCACGCCGTTCTCATGCAGTTCCCTGGTTTCCTTGTCCAGGGCCCGCATGAAAATATCCATGAGGCGGCTCACTTCCTGTTTTGGTCGGTTCCAGTTCTCGCTGGAAAAAGCAAAAACGGTTAACTCGGCAACGCCCAGCTTACCGCAGTGCTCCACTATCCTTCGCAACGCTTTGAGCCCGGCCTGGTGACCCAGAGTGCGCGGGCGTCCACGTTTGGTTGCCCAGCGCCCGTTGCCGTCCATGACCACTGCGATATGGCGCGGCGCCGGAGAAAAGGTAGTCATCAGAATTCCAGTAGTTCCTTCTCTTTTTCTGCTACGACTGCGTCCGCCTTGCTTACAGACTCATCAGTAATTTGTTGAATTTCAATCACCGCCCGTCGCTCGTCATCTTCCGAAATGTGTTTTTCCTTAAGCAATTCCTTGATGTTGTTGTTGGCATCCCGGCGGATATTGCGAATTGCAATTTTTGCGTTCTCGCCTTCACTGTGTACGACCTTGCCAAGCTCCAACCGGCGCTCTTTGGTCAGGGGCGGAAGAGGGATCCGGATCATGCTGCCGGCGGTTACCGGATTGAGACCCAGATCGGAGCTCATTATTGCTTTTTCAATCACCTGTACCATGCTTTTATCCCACGGCATGACGGCCAGCGTACGGGCATCATCAATGGTGACATTTGCGGCCTGGCTGATTGGCACCTGGCTGCCGTAATAGTCGACATGAACATGTTCAAGCAGGCTGGGATGCGCCCTGCCGGTGCGGATTTTGGCCAATTCAAGACGCAGCGCGTCCAGGCTTTTGCCCATTCGGGTCCGGGTGTCTTTCTTGATGTCGGCGAGCATGCAATCCTCCTGGTAAGCGTTGGAAGGACAGAATGAAGTTTCTGCCTCGCATTTGTGCAGAATTCTATCAGGTATCAAATCAGGTAGCGGAGCGGCCCTGGTTTTGCGCCTGGCTTCCGGGGAATGCGCCTGCGGACGTAATTCAGGAAACCAGTGTGCCTATGGGCTCGCCTTGAACGATGCTCATCAGGTTTCCTTCTTCATAAACATTGAATACGCGGATGGGCATGCCCTGGTCACGGCACAACACAATGGCGTTCGCGTCCATAACACCGAGTTTGTTTTCGATTACGCGATCGTAACTCAGCTTGCTGTAGAACACAGCGTCGGGATTTGTTTTAGGGTCCGAAGAGTACACGCCGTCGACTTTGGTTGCTTTGAGCACGATATCGGCACCCACTTCTATGGCGCGCAATGCCGCAGCAGTGTCAGTGGTGAAAAATGGATTACCGGTGCCACCCGCACACACAACCACCCGCCCTTTTTCCAGATGTCGAATAGCGCGTCGCCGGATGTAGTCTTCGCATACGTCGTGCACCGAGATGGCAGACATGACCCGTGCATCCGTGCCGATGCTTTCAAGTGCGTCCTGCAGGGCCAGCGCATTCATTACCGTGGCGAGCATACCCATGTGGTCGCCGGTAACCCGGTCTATGCCTGACTCGGCCAGGCCCGCGCCGCGGAAAATATTGCCGCCACCAATTACGATGGTGGTCTGGACCCCGCTGCGGTTTACTTCACTTATTTCCTTGGCGATCCTCAGTATCATGTTGGGATCAATGCCGTAGTCTTCTTCACCCAGCAGCGCTTCGCCACTGAGTTTTAGCAGTATCCTGCGATAACTCTCTTTAGCCACCTCTCACCTGTTGCATGACTTCATCAGCAAAATTGGATTCCTGTTTCTCTATGCCTTCGCCAACTGCCAGGCGGCAGAATCCAACCACCCGTGCCTTGTTTTGTTCCAGCAATTTGGCCACCGTAATGTCGCCGTCCTTGACGAAGGGCTGGCCGTGAAGGGTGATCTCGGCCAACTGCTTACGCAAGCGACCGGAAACCATTTTCTCAACGATGTCAGCCGGCTTGTTTGAGTCCGCAGCCTGGGCGATCAGGATTTCTTTTTCCCTGGCAATAAATTCCGCTGGCACGTCCTGCTCAGACACAAATTTCGGATTCAGCGCAGCGACATGCATAGCCAGGTCCCTGGCCAGTTCCTCGCTACCGCCCGTGAGTTCTACGAGCACGCCGATTTTTCCGGAATGGATATAGGCACCGATCACCCCGGAGGTAGACTTGTTTTCGAACCGGCGCACCTGGACATTTTCCCCGATTTTGGCAACCAGTGCCTGGCGCGCTTCTTCAACGTTGGAAGCATTAAGGGGAGTGAGCATCAGCGCGGCTACATCACTGCAATCATGCTGCAACGCATTGTTCGCAACTGCATCGGCAAATGTGTTGAAGTTTCCGTCTTTGGCAACGAAGTCGGTCTCGCAATTCACTTCCACCATCACAGCCCGCTTTCCATCCCCTGAAATCGCAAGGGCAATCTTGCCTTCTGCCGCCACGCGGCTGGCTTTTTTGTCGGCTTGCGCCAATCCGGATTTGCGCAGCTGGTCAATTGCGGCGTCCATGTCGCCACCGGTTTCAACCAGGGCTTTCTTGCATTCCATCATGCCGGCGCCGGTACGGTCGCGCAGTTCTTTAACTTGTGCGGCAGTTACTGCCATGGGATTTACCTCTAGTGTGTCTGTTCAGTGCTGCCAGGGTCGCGAAACCCTGGTTAACCATTACTCAGGTTCAGGTCTGACTATTCTGCCTTCTTGGCAGCAACTTTCTTGGCTGTCTTTTTCTTTGCTACGGTTTTCTTTGCCGCCGCTTTTTCAGCAGGAGCTGCTGCAAAGTGATCGTCATGCGTTGCATCGGGTTCAGCTGCGGTCTTCACAACCGCAGCTTCCACAACCGCAGCTTCCACAACTGCAGCTTGCACAACCGGCGTTTCTACAACAGCTTCCGTGCTCGCGGCAGGCGCCTTCGCAGTCGCAGGTCTTGCAGTAACTTTCTTGGTCACTTTTTTCTTGGCGGGCGCGTGCGCATCTGCTGCGGTTTTGGGGGCCTTGTGCTTTATCGGATTGCCGTCTTCGTCCAGCTCGACGAATTCGTCATTGTGTTCGACCTGGGGGGAAGATGCGCGACCTTCGAGAACGGCTTCCGCGGCCAGTTGCGTATACAGGCGAATGGATCGAATGGCATCGTCGTTGCCCGGGATCATGTATTCAACATTGTCGGGAGAGCAGTTGGTATCCACGATGGCAATGACGGGGATACCCAGCGAATTGGCCTCCTTGACTGCGATGTCTTCGTGGCTGACGTCGATCACGAACAGGGCGTCAGGCAGGCCTTTCATCTCCTTGATCCCGCCCAGGCTTTTTTCCAGCTTGGCTTTTTCGCGGGTGAGCTGCAGTACTTCCTTTTTGACCAGGTGCTCGAATCCGTTGCTAGCGCTCATTTCTTCCAGTTCACGCAGGCGCTTTACCGATGCCTTGATGGTACGGAAGTTGGTGAGCATGCCACCCAGCCAGCGATGTGAAACATACGGCATACCACAGCGGTTTGCGGCTTCCTGTATCGGCAGAGTGGCAGCGCGCTTGGTGCCTACGAACATAATCGTGCCACGTTTGGCGGCAAGCTTGCTGATGAAACTCATCGCGTCGTTCAGCAAGGGCAGGGTTTTTTCCAGGTTGATGATGTGAATTTTGCCGCGGGCGCCAAAAATGTACGGTGCCATCTTTGGGTTCCAGTAACGCGTTTGGTGGCCGAAATGTACGCCGGCTTCAAGCATCTGGCGCATGGTAACGTTTGCCATGGATAGTTCCTCTTCATACTGGAATGCAGCGGCGGCAAGCCACTGAATTCCGGGGTTGTTCCTCCACGTACCCGTTGCAGAGACCCTTACAGGGCACCCCTCTGAACCGTTGCGGTACGTGTGCGTATTTGGTGTGAAGACCCAGATCGTTGCCGAGCACGGGACACACCGCTCATTGCCCAGGGTCTGTGAGGACCCAAAAAAGCCGGTAACTTATAGCAGAACGGACACTGGGGAGCAAGCAAATCAGGTGTCGCCAAGCGGGAGGCAGCGCTCCACTCGCACGGCGGGTTTGTTGCAGTTTACGGGGTCCTGGGGCAAGGCATCAGAGCAGCATGTGTCAACAAAATGACACTTTTGGTCACCTGAGAAGAATTGCGGGAGGGGGGTTTTGGACGTCAGAGTGGCTTTTCATGAGTCTATATAAACTCAGATAAACAATGACATAAGCATGTAATCGAGAATCCGCTGCATTGTTGGCATAGAGCTTGCTTTGTCTTGTTGCCTGCGTCCCTGGATGCAGCGCCACCAGATCGATTTCGATGACAAGGAGGTCACGATGAATCGTTTCAATGCAATACGGCCGGAATCGGTCCCAACGTTCCTGAACAAGCAAACGCAGGAAACCCTACACAGCGTGCGTGGTGACGGCACCGGCTAGCCGGGCTATTTCCGTTCGATGCCGTTTAAAAAGACCGGCTCCTAGGGTCCGCTTCTTCACAATCCCTGTGCCAGCGGGCCCCCAACGAGACGCCCCGTGTTCCCTTCTGTCGGGGCGGATTGGGCCGGGAGGTTAATCCTCCCGGCCATTTTTTCGCACACCTTGCCGGACATTCAATGCTCTGGACGTATTGAGTAAGCGGGCAATCAACCCATCCAGCAGGCGCCATTCGTCTTTTGTCAGGGTCCTGAGCAGCGCCGCCTGGTATCCCAATGCAAAAGGAATGATCTCTTCCAGCAGCTTTCGGCCCTTGGGGTACGTGATCTGCAACGGTCGTTTGCGGCGATCACTGGCGTGCATGAGGCGCTCCACCAGCAGCTTTTCGAGCAGTGTATTCACAGCCCTGCTGACGGTGACTTTGTCCATTACCGTGCGTTCGCATACCTGGCTGGCCGTCAGTCCGGGATAGCGTCCGAGCACTGCCATGACGCGCCATTCCGGTATGTTGAGTTGGTGGTCCTGCTGATAAATCTGGGCAATGCCCTGGCTGACAGTATTGCTTAACAGCGACAGGCGATAAGGCAGGAAATCCTCCAGCACAAAACTGCCGCCGGCCCCGCTTTGTTTAGCTGGCTTCTCATCTCGCCCCACTTCCAAGTCGCTCCTTCACATCGCTTGATAATAGTTACAAATGTAACTAATATGTCCGGATGACGCAAGGGACGCATTTTTTTTTGGCCAGGTTCGATCCAAGGAAACTCTGAATTAATTCAGAGTTTCCTGCGGTGCACGGATGTGCCGCAATTTTCGATGGTTGCAAATCTATTGAAAATGAAGCCAAACAAAAATCACACTATTTCCATGGCGTGCCCTGGGCGTGCCAGGATGGCATTGTTCAGGGCTTACCTAAGTGAGTCGGGGAGATTCGAAAATGAATGACGCGCATGCTAATCCGCTGGGGGTTGAGGGCTTTGAATTTGCCGAGTTCGCAGCACCCGATCCCGCCATGCTACATACCCTCTTCACCCGCATGGGATTCAGTCCCATCGGGCGTCACCAGGACCGCAACATCACCTTTTACCGCCAGGGTGGCGTTAATTTCATGGTCAACGAGGAAAAGGGCTCGTTCGCTGAGGAGTTTGCGTACAAGCATGGGCCATGCTGCACTGGTTTCGCCTTGCGTGTCGCGGACCGGAATGTGGCATTTGCGGCCACCATCGCCACTGGTGCGCGGCCAATGACCGATATTCGTGGCAGCGCCATGGAATGTCCCCGTATCGAAGGTGTGGGTGGGTCCGTGCTGTACCTGGTTGATACCATTAACGGCAGTCCGTTCAATGCGGAATATGTGCCTCCGCCAGGTTGCGACATCAATCCCAAGGGTTTTGGCCTCGGCTTCATTGATCACCTGACCCATAACGTATACAACGGCAACATGGATGAGTGGGCAGACTATTACAGCCGCTTGTTCGGGTTTTACGAAACACGCTATTTTGATATACGGGGCCGCCAGACGGGCTTACGCTCACGTGCCATGACGGCGCCAAATGGCATGATCAGCATTCCCATAAACGAATCGTCTGACGCCACCAGCCAGATCAATGAATACCTCGACCTGTATCGCGGCGAAGGCATTCAGCATATTGCTCTGTATACCCATGATATCTACGCAACGGTTGAAGGTATGCGTGAAGCCGGCATCCGGTTCCTGGAAACACCCGATACCTATTTCGAAGTCCTGGATAAAAGAATTCCTGATCATGGCGAAGATATGCTGCGTATGAAAAAAAACGGCATCCTGCTGGATGCTGACAATGAAACCAGGAAAAAACTTCTGCTGCAAATTTTCACGGAATCGAATATTGGGCCCATCTTTTTCGAAATCATCCAGCGAAAGGGCAATACCGGTTTTGGTGAAGGCAACTTCCAGGCATTGTTTGATTCCATCGAACTGGACCAGGCCCGCCGCGGCGTGCTGTAACGGAGCAAGAACATGGCCAAGAATTGGATCTCCCACCCGCGAATTGCCGGCACTACCTCCCGGCAGGCACATTGCGACTTCCCGCCGGGCACGTTTGAGCGCGAACTCGGGCGCGAGGGCTTTTTCGGCCCGGCCAGTCATATGTACCACCGGCACGCGCCCACGCGCTGGATACAGTTTGAAGGTGAGTTGCGACCACGCGCCTTCGATACGACGCACCTGGCGGATTTCGGTCCTTCGCCCTGGGATGCCGCCAGCTTGTTGCACAATCACCATGTGCGCTTGCGCATCTGGGAAATGAACCGTTCCATGGACCACCTGGTGCGCAATGCCGATGGTGACGAACTGTTATTCATACACTCCGGGCAAGGGCACTTGTTCTGTGACTACGGGCATATGGAATTTCGTGAAGGTGACTATATCGTTTTGCCCCGCAGCACCATGTGGCGTATTGAGAGTGCGGGTCCGGTGCGCATATTGCTGATCGAAGCCAGCAACTCAGCCTACGCCCTGCCGGACAAAGGCCTGCTTGGCCCCAATGCCATATTTGATGCAGCGATGCTGGATACTCCGGCCATTGATGAAGCCTTTCTGCAGCAGCAGGACGAATCCGAGTGGCTGGTCCGGGTAAAAAGCCGCGGGCAACTTTCAAGTATCAGGTTTCCATTCAACCCGCTGGATGCAGTAGGTTGGAAAGGGGATTTGTGCCCGGTACGCATTAATTGGCGGGACATCCGGCCACTGATGAGTCATCGCTACCATCTGCCCCCTTCTGCACATACGACATTCGTTGCCAATCGTTTCGTGGTGTGCACTTTTGTGCCGCGCCCCTTCGAAACAGACCCGGGAGCGCTCAAGGTTCCGTTTTTTCATAACAACGACGATTTTGATGAAGTGATTTTTTACCACCACGGCGAATTTTTCAGCCGCGACAATATTCATCCCGGCATGATCAGCCTTCATCCGGTTGGATTTACCCACGGCCCTCATCCCAAGGCTCTGCAAAACGCGTTTCAGCAAAAAGCCGCAGGTACTGAAGAGGTTGCGGTCATGATCGACACGCGCGACTCCCTTGATATCGATGCAACTGCGAGTTCCATTGAATGGGGTGGTTACGCCGATTCCTGGCAGGTCCGGGAGTAAAGGAGAAACCATGAAACTGGCATCACTGAAATCCGCTGGCCGCGATGGAACGCTGATCGTAGTTAACCGTGGGCTGACGCATTTTGTTCCTGCTGCAGGCATAGCCCAGACCTTGCAGCAGGCTATGGATAACTGGTCAGCTGCGGCACCCCGCCTGAACGCACTTTCCGAGGCTCTCAATAACGGTGCGGCCGCGGACGCAAGGCTTTTGAGCTTTGAGTCGCTGGCGTCACCGTTCCCGCGTGCATACGAATTTGTTGATGGCAGTGCCTATCTGCCGCATGTGGAGCGGGTGCGAAAGGCGCGCGGAGCGGAAGTTCCGGCAAGTTTTTACCACGACCCTCTCATGTACCAGGCGACTTCGGCGGGTTTCCTCGGCCCACGGGATCCCGTACTGGTTGCCAGTGAAGAGTACGGCATTGACTTTGAAGCGGAAGTCATCGTAGTCACAGATGACGTAGCGATGGGCGTCACGGCGGAGGCGGCAAGTGACCACATCCAGTTGATCGGGCTGATCAATGACGTGAGCCTGCGCAACCTGATTCCGGATGAGCTGGCAAAGGGCTTTGGTTTTTTGCACTCGAAGCCGCGCTCCGCCTTGTCCCCGGTATTGGTGACGCCCGATGAGCTGGGCGAACGCTGGAGGGACAACAAAGTGCACCTGCCATTGCGCTCCACGTTGAACGGGCAACCGTTCGGCCAACCCGATGCCGGGCAGGACATGCAGTTCAATTTCGCCCAACTGGTGGCGCATGCAGCCAGGACGCGCCCCCTGGCGGCCGGGACCATAGTCGGATCCGGCACCGTTGCCAACCAGGATGCCGGGCGCGGAGCTTCGTGCCTGGCAGAAAAGCGGGTATTGGAAATTATAGCGAAGGGGAAAGCCGAAACACCGTTCATGAGTTTCGGCGATAGCATTGAGATCGAGATGCTGGATGAGCATGGGCGAAGCATTTTTGGCGCCATCCGGCAGGTGATGAAAAAGTCCGGGGATTAACTTCGCTCCGAGTATCAGTCATAATTCATGCACTTCTAAAACGAGCCGGCCGATACGATGCGGAACTTACTTGTGTACTTTTTGCTGCTGATCCTGGCAGGGTGTGCTACTGCGAAACCACAACCCGATGCATTTGCCAATGCCGAACAGGCTATTGCAGAAGCGGTGAAAGCAGGCGCGGAGCAAAGCGCTCCGGTCGAATTGCGTTTCGCCCGCGAGAAACTGGCAGAGGCGCAAAAAGGCGTGGAATACAAGCAGTACGACAAAGTGGAATACCTGGTCGAACAATCCGAAGTCAATGCAGACCTGGCAACTGAAAAGACCCGCGCGGCGATATTGCGCGGGCAAGTAACCGAATTGTCCCGTCAGAATGAAATCCTCAAAGAAGATTTCGAGAACTCGTTTGGCGAGGCATATCAATGAAACCGTTTACTGCTAAAACAAGCATCCTGTTGCTGCTCACTGTGTTCATGGCCGCTTGCTCCAGCACTCCAAAAAAGGACCTTGCATTGGAACAGGTGCAAGCCCAATTGAATGAACTCAAGGCAGATACCGCTTTGGTTGCCTACTCCCCCCTGGCCGTGGCGGACGCGGAGCGGGCTGTGCGTGCGGCGGAAACAGCCAGCGGCGACAAGACACAGCGCATTCACCTCATTTACATGGCAGATCGGCGCATCCAGATTGCCCGAGCGATAGCGCAACGGGAAGAATTGGAGGCTGAGCTCAGGGCAGACCAGGATGAGCACAGCGCAATCCTGGTGCGTGCGAGCAAGATGGAAGCCGACCGGGCGCGACTCGAGGCTGAGCGTGCCAGGATGATGTCGCAAGCGACTGCCGAGGAGGCTGCTTACTCGAAGCGCATGGCTGAGGAGGCGCAGGAGAGGGAAGCACTTTCAGCCCAGACTGCGCAGCAAGCCCAACAGGAGGCAGACCAGGCCAAGGTCTTGGCCGAATCCAGCGCGAACGCCGCGAAACTTGCCAGGCAGGAGGCAAACCTGGCATCTGAACAAGCCCAGTCCCTGCAACGCCAACTGGAAAACCTGCAACTGCGCCAGACCGAAAGTGGCGTGGTGGTTACCCTCGGTGACGTGTTGTTTGAAACCGGCCAGGCTGACCTGAAACTGGAGGCGGAGACCAGTTTGGTGGAAGTCGTGGACCTGTTGCAAAGCGAACCTGAAAAGAAGATTCGCATTGAAGGGCACACTGACTCTGTGGGGGAGACCTCCACCAATCTCAAACTGTCGCAACTCAGGGCTGACTCAGTGCAGAGCGCACTGGTGGCGCTGGGGGTCGATTCCATGCGCATCATTGCGGTTGGAATGGGAGAGGACTTTCCCATTGCGACCAATGATACCGATGAAGGCCGCAGCAAGAACCGCCGTGTAGACGTCATACTGCTCGACAATTGAACCTGTCAGGCTTGTCCGGATTTTCTACCGGAGGCGTGAAATCCGGGCCCGAATGGGTGTGATTTCGCCCCTTGTTTCTGCTGGTTGCCGCAGGCGAATTTTTGCGTTATCTTGGGGGCCAGACTATGGTCTATCCTCTTCATAATGTAGTTTGCGAATGATGCATGTATTGGTGCCTTGCCAATGCGTGCTTCCAGCTGAATTTCGTTACACCCTGCCTAACAACACCCATTTTTTTACCACACTCTTTCTAACACCCAGGCAAACATCAGCCGCAACCAGGCCAGCAATTCACTTTGCGGGCACTGCGCGGCCATGTATTGCTGTTGAATCGGAGGATTGCAATGTTTGAACACCGCCAGGATAGGATGGAAAAGCTGATGAAAGAGAATGACGAGTTTTTGCGGTATTTTAACAAGCATCAGGAACTGGACAAAATAGTAACTGCAGCAGAAATTGGCGTAGCTCCTATGGAAGACCTGGCACTCATGAAGCTCAAGAAGGAAAAACTCTGGGCCAAGGATCAACTGGCTCGTATCATGGACACCAGCGTCAGTTAATCCACTGATTCCTGTTTGAACACGCGGCCGGGACCTTGCCCCGGCCGCATTTTTGTCAGCACAATGGCGCCGGGACCTTGCCCCGGCCGTTTTCTTGTCAGTCAGTAGTGCCGGGACCTTGCCCCGGCCGTTTTCTTGTCAGCCAGTAGTGCCGGGACCTTGCCCCGGCTTTTTTTTATCGGCCAGTGGTGCCGGGACCTTGCCCCGGCCGTTTTTTTATCAGCCAGTAGTGCCGGGACCTTGCCCCGGCTATTTTTATCAGCCGGCAATCGCGGGCGGTTATACTTCCGTGCGGCGTAGCCCGCCTTAAAACCGTCCAGGCAGAACAATCCAGGAGATCAACCGGTCATGGAAGTATTCGATAACGTACTGGAGCTGATCGGCAATACGCCAATTGTGCGGGTCAATCACCTGGACACCGGCCCATGTGAGCTGTTTATCAAGCTGGAAAGCCAGAATCCCGGAGCATCCATCAAGGATCGCATTGGCCTGCGCATGATCGAGGATGCAGAGGCAGCCGGCTTGATAAAACCAGGCGCCACGCTGGTGGAAGGGACCGCCGGCAATACGGGCCTGGGCCTGGCGCTGGTAGCAGCACAAAAAGGCTATCGACTGGTGCTGGTGATTCCGGACAAGATGAGCCGGGAAAAGATTTCCAACCTCAAGGCGATGGGGGCAGAAGTGGTGCTCACCCGTTCCGATGTGGCTAAAGGGCATCCCGAGTACTACCAGGACATGGCCAAACGTCTCGCCAACGAGATTGACGGCGCGTTTTTTATCAACCAGTTTGGCAATCCGTCCAACCCAAAGGCCCACGAAGAAGTGACCGGTCCGGAAATCTGGCGGCAAATGGGCGGCCAGCTGGATGCCATCGTGTTGGGTGTAGGGTCGAGTGGAACCGTCACGGGTTTGTCCCGCTATTTCGCTCGCGAGGCGCCGCAACTGGAATTGGTACTGGCTGATCCGGTAGGGTCGATTTTGGCGAAGTACATCAATGAGGGTGTTTTGGATACCAAGAGCAGCAGCTGGGCTGTGGAGGGTATCGGCGAAGACTTCCTTCCCACCATTAGTGATTTTACCCGGGTCAAACGGGCGTATGCCATCCCGGACCAGGAAAGTTTCCTCGCCGGCCGGGAACTTCTGCAAAAAGAGGGGATACTCGGAGGTTCATCTACCGGAACCCTGGTTGCTGCAGCATTGCGTTACTGCCGCGAGCAGACCAGTCCCAAGCGGGTGCTCACGTTCTGCTGTGATACCGGCAACCGCTACCTGTCTAAAATGTACAACGATTTCTGGATGCGCGACCAGGGTTTCCTTGATGTATCCAGTTACGGTGACCTGCGGGACCTGATTGCCCGGCCGTATGCCACCAACGATACCATTACGGTCAGCCCGAACGAACCCTTGGCCAATGCCTACGCCCGCATGAAACTCTATGATGTTTCGCAGCTGCCCGTGATCGAGCAGGGTCAGATTGTAGGTATCCTGGACGAATCTGACTTGCTGCTTGCGGTTGCGCAGGATGTAGGAGCGTTTCGTCAGGCAGTTCGTGCAGCCATGGTGACCGAACTGACTGAAATAGACGTGTCGGCGCCGGTGGCGGAACTGATGCCGATTTTCAACAAGGATTTCATTGCCATTGTGAAAGACGGCAAACAGTTTCTTGGCCTGATCACCCGTGTAGATCTGCTTAATTACCTGCGCCGTAAGGCTGACCGATAAGGACTCGTGATGAGTGAAATAACCACCCGACACCAACTGGCTACCCGTGCGATCCACGCCGGGCAGCAGCCTGACCCTTCCACCGGCGCGATCATGACGCCCATTTATGCCACTTCAACCTACGTGCAGCGCAGTCCGGGTGACCATAAAGGCTGGGAATATTCGCGCAGCCACAATCCGACGCGCGATGCATATGAAAAGTGCGTTGCTGACCTGGAAAGCGGTCGCCGGGGTTTCGCCTTTGCTTCCGGCATGGCAGCAACGTCCACGGTGTTGGAACTGCTCGATAGTGGTGACCACGTTGTAGCCGGAAACGACTTGTATGGAGGGACGTTCCGGCTTTTCCACCGTGTGCGTGAGCGCTCGGCGGGCCTGCAATTCAGCTTTGTGCCCCTGGAAGAACCCGCGGCATTGCGCGCAGCGATGCGACCCGACACCCGCATGGTTTGGGTTGAGACTCCGACCAATCCGATGTTGCGCATCATTGACATCGCTGCTGCAGCGAAAGTCGCTCATGAACACGGTGCCTTGCTGGTGGTGGATAACACGTTCGCCACTCCCATGTTGCAACGGCCGCTGGAATTGGGCGCAGACATCGTGGTGCATTCAGCTACCAAGTACCTGAATGGACATTCCGACATTGTTGGCGGCATTGCCGTGGTGGGTGACAACGATGAATTAGCCGAGAAGCTTTGGTTCCTGATGAATTCCACGGGAGCTATCCAGGGACCTTTTGACAGTTTCCTGGCCTTGCGCGGACTCAAGACCCTGTCGCTTAGAATGAAGGCTCACGCAGAAAATTCACTGATCATTGCGCGCTGGTTGCAGCAGCATCCAGCGGTGCGCAAGGTGCTATACCCCGGCTTGGATGACCACCCGCAGCACGAACTGGCCATGCGCCAGATGAGCGGCATGGGCGGCGGCATCATCAGTATCGACGTCCATGGTGGCCTCGCTGCTTCGCGCAGGATACTGGAGCGATGCAAGCTGTTTGCGCTGGCAGAAAGTCTCGGCGGGGTAGAGAGCCTGATCAACCACCCGGCCATCATGACGCATGCTTCCGTGCCTGCAGACAAGCGTGCCGAATTGGGCATCAGCGATACACTGATCCGGTTGTCCGTGGGGGTTGAAGACGTCAATGACCTCATTGCCGAGCTTGAAACTGCGCTGGGCTAACAACGAGAAATTGGGGTCAGAGTAAAAACTCGTGAAACTTCCCGAAGACAGCGTGACGGCATCCAGTGAGTTTTTACTCTGACCCCAGTTGCGACCCCAGTTGCGGCAGATCCCGGTACAAGTCCAGCGCCTGCGGATTCGCCAGCGCATCCTGGTTGCTGACCGGCTGGCCGTGCACGACGTTGCGCACAGCCAACTCCACGATCTTGCCGCTGACGGTCCGGGGAATATCGCTGACCTGGATGATTTTGGCCGGTACATGGCGGGGCGTGGTGTTTTGCCGGATGAGTTTGCGGATCTCATTTTGCAGGGTCTCGTCCAAGCGGACCCCCTCGCGCAGTTTTACAAACAACACCACGCGCACGTCGTTGTCCCAGTCCTGACCAACGCAAATGCTCTCCAACACCTGGTCCAGTTTTTCGACCTGGCGATATATTTCAGCCGTGCCAATGCGGACGCCTCCCGGATTGAGCGTGGCGTCAGAGCGGCCCTGGATGATGTAGCCATGATTTGCGGTTTTTTTGGCGAAGTCACCGTGCGACCAGGTGCCGGAAAATTTTTCGAAGT
>JANLTO010000133.1:0-113813 GCA_031362985.1 Lysobacterales bacterium
ACCAGGGTATCTAATCCTGTTTGCTCCCCACGCTTTCGCGTCTCAGCGTCACTACAAGTCCAGCAAGTCGCCTTCGCCACTGGTGTTCCTGCGAATATCTACGAATTTCACCTCTACACTCGCAATTCCACTTGCCTCTACTTGAGTCCAGGTCGCCAGTTTTGAAGGCAGTTCCGAGGTTGAGCCTCGGGATTTCACCCCCAACTTAACGACCCGCCTACACGCGCTTTACGCCCAGTAAATCCGAACAACGCTAGCCCCCTTCGTATTACCGCGGCTGCTGGCACGAAGTTAGCCGGAGCTTCTTCTTGGGGTACCGTCATTATCGTCCCCCACGAAAGGATTTTACAACCCTAAGGCCTTCATCATCCACGCGGCATGGCTGGATCAGGCTTGCGCCCATTGTCCAAGATTCCCCACTGCTGCCTCCCGTTGGAGTCTGGGCCGTGTCTCAGTCCCAGTGTGGCTGATCATCCTCTCAAACCAGCTACGGATCGTCGCCTTGGTAGGCCTTTACCCTACCAACTAGCTAATCCGACGTAGGCTCATCTCCAAGCGCGAGCTTGAAACAGAGGCCCGCTTTTCTCCGTAGAGAACATGCGGTATTAATCCGGATTTCTCCGGGCTATCCCCCACTTGAAGGTAGATTCCTACGCATTACTCACCCGTCCGCCACTCGTCAGCATCTCACTCACCCCGAAGGGATCACTTGACCTGTTACCGTTCGACTTGCATGTGTTAGGCATGCCGCCAGCGTTCAATCTGAGCCAGGATCAAACTCTTCAGTTTAAAGTTTCGATGTTGGACCAAAGTTTGACCCGAAAGTCAAATCCAAGGCCTTCCATCTATTTCTTCTAGCTTTGAGATGAACCTTGCTCTGAATTCACAACCCATCCGAAAACAGATTGTGTCTATCAGGGCATGGTCGCTCTCGTCTTGGCAAATCCCATGACACGAGCGCCCACACAAGTTACCTGTATTTTGTTAAAGAACCCTTTCAAATGACTGCATTTCGCAATCAATTCCACACAAACAAAGCGCGCGGCTAAACCCTTTCGGATCGTCGCGCTGGAAGACTCAATTCAGAACTTCCGCCACATGCTTAGCGGGCCCACCATGATACGTTAAGTAGAAAGTGCCAGTCAACGTATATATCAGCAATAATCTTAAAAACATGCTTCTTGTTGGGGAAATACTGTCCAGCTTTTGGCTGAACAGGAGGCGCATTATAGGTGCTGCCATCAGTACGTCAAGAACTAAATTGAAAAAAGCGGATATTTATTTCCCGTAAACGTCTTGCGCCGGAATTCGGGCTGTCACTTCCTCCAGCCTGGAGCGAATGCGGTCAAGCTGTAAGTCCCCGCACGCACCGGGTGAAACGCGCTGTGCAAGGCTTTGCGCGGCATCCCCATGAGTCAGATCACCAATTTTCTCTTTGGCTTGCCGGTACGCCTCACGAAAAGGAATGCCGGCCGCTGCCTGCCCTACCGCGAGGTCGGTAGCAAACATTTCCGGACTTATAGCATTAAGCATGTTCTTCGAATCAAAGCACAGTCCAGAAACCAGTGCAGGTACTATGGCCAAGGCTTTGATCGCTGCTTCCAGGCCACGAATCACCGGCGCCTTGGTTAACTGTAGATCGCGCTGATAGCCGGATGGCAGACTCAGCACAGACTGTATCTCCACCATCGCTCCTTCCAGAGTTGCTACTCTCCCGCGCAACAACTCAACCACGTCAGGATTGGATTTGTTAGGCATGATGGACGAACCGGTAGTGTACTGAGACGGCAACCGTACGAAGTTGAATTCGGCGGTGGTGAACAAACTCAAGTCCCACGCCAGGCGGCGCACATCCTGCATGGCATGAAGGCCGGCCTGCAGACTCATCAGTTCAAATTTTCCGCGCGCGTTTTGAACCGCCATTGGGTTGATCTGCAAGCGCGAAAAACCCAGCTCTTTGGCAACGCCTTCCCGGTCCAATGCCAGGTTAACGCCATATCCTGCAGCCGTTCCCAGCGGGCTGGCATCGAGCAGGCCCAATACTGCACAAGCAAATACCACATCATCCGCAAACGCTTCCGCAAATCCACCCAGCCAAAGGCCGATGCTGGAGGGTACAGCCCGCTGCAAATGGGTATAACCCGGCATAGGCAGGTTTGCATTCGTGGTCGCCATATCCAGGCATGCAGAGCTTATAGCTGACGCCTGGACTGCAAGCTCGCGCACCCGATCAATCATGTACATGCGCGTGGCAACAGCCACCTGGTCGTTACGGCTGCGACCGGTATGCACGCGCTCCCCCAGCCCCTTCGCTTTCCCCTCCAGGTAAATTTCGATGGCAGTGTGGCCATCTTCGAACCTGCCATCGAGGACAAAAGCTCCGGATGAAAACTCCAGGCGAAGCTCATCCAGTAGCGCGCACAGGCGCTCCGAATCGTCAACCGAAAGTATTCCTATGCGCTCCAGTCCGCGCACGTGCGCTGCAGTCGCCCGGATGTCGTATGGAAACAAAACGCGATCCAGGACCACATCTTCGCCGGCCATGAATTCCATGATCGCACTATTAATCGACTGGCCAGGCTCCGACCCCGCGATATCCTGCCAAAGAAATTTACTCATCTGGTCTGTTCTCCAAAGAAACCCTGACTGGCCTCGAGGCCCGCGAGGGGGGGCAAGCCGAACGCCAGATTCATGTTCTGCACCACCTGGGTAGCTGCGCCTTTGAGCAGGTTGTCCAAAACACACACCATGGAAACGTGTTGCGGATTGCGTGTGCTGGCGATAAAACCTCCAATAATGGCACCGTGTTTCCCCCGGATTTCCACTACTTCCGGAATATCAGCGCGCGCCGAGACCAGCGGGCAGTCCTGATAGAACTGTTGGTAGTGACTGAGCATGGCAGCAGCATCTTTTGGTTCATACAATTCGGCAGAAATGGTGAGACTGATGCCGCGAAAGAACGGCGCAACGTGAGGCAATAAACGGACCTGGTGTTGCAAATGCAAAATCACTTCGCGTTCATGCACATGATCCACCAGGGCGTACGGAAGGATGTTGTCTTGCAGCACAACCGGATCGTTGCTGCGCGAAGGCGTTTTACCGGCCCCGCTGAATCCGGAAATGCCAAAAATGACCGGGGTAGATGCCAGTTGGGAAATTAACGGAGCCAGCGCTAACTGGGCCCCGGTGGCATAACAACCCGGGTTCGCAATGCGTTTTGCACCAACGATAGATGACCTGAATCGTTCAGGTTGTCCATAAACCCAGGCCCCGTCGAAACGATGGTCTGCACTGAGGTCAATAATGACCGCTTTGGCATGGTGGCGCTCAATTGCTTCTACGTATTGCCCGGCGCCTCCGTTGGGCAATGCCAGCACAAACAGGTCTGCAGGAAAATCTGCCAGATTTCCCGGCCGGATGTCTGTGAACCGCATGGTGCAATCATCCATTCCTTCGAATTGACTGCCAAGCGATTCGCCCGCAGCACTGGATGAACCTACGGCTTTTATGGTGCAATCCGGGTGCGCTAACAGCAGCGGGAGCAATTCCCCACCGGTATAGCCGCGAGCGCCGATCAGGACGGTCTCAACGGACATACCCTTGCTCCTGCCAACTCTCCGAGCGCGCCAGGCAATCTTCCTTGCAACGCCTGATCTGGTCGAAGTTTTTGATTCCTTTGGTAAATGCTACCCACCGGTCCTGCGTGTAACTTGCGTCTGCCTGCTCGTAATACCACTGCGTTACGGGATTGTCGATACGTGAACGCCAGTAGAGCTGGGGGCACCGGTTGACCAGCACCTGCCACACCGCAGCACCTAGCCCGGCTCCCTGTGCTTCCGGAGTAACCGCGAATTTGTCCAGGTAAGGGATGCCGTCCACACCTTTGAGGACTATGGCCATGGCGCCGAATGACTCGCTTGACAGCACACATTCCAGTTCCAGGCTGTCAAAATACCCGGACTTCAATTGGCGGCCGAAACTTTGCTCCAAAAGCGTTGTTGCGCGCTCGCGCGTGTGCTCGCCGAATTCCTCCAGGTCGATAATGGCTTCGCCTTTCCTGATCAGGGTGCCTGCGCCACGGTGGGTGAACAATTCGCGCGCGAGGTTTTCCACCGATGTAACCGATACCGATGCCGAATCCGGCAATTTCGCCAGGATCTGGTCTATCTGCTGCAGTTTGAGCAACATGCCCGAATGCACCCAGGGCTGGGAACTCAGGTGGACAAAGTCTGTGCGCAGGCTGATCGCTGAAATCACCCGCCCAGATTCATCCAGTAAACCGCCGGTGGTGGTCAAAAAAATTATCTTGTGGGGCTTGACTGCCCAGATCAGTTCGCGTGCGGCAATGTCGGCATTGATGTTCATTACTTGGCCGGTGGCGCTCTCGCCCAGGCAAGCTACCACGGGCAAAACGCCTCGATTCACCGCATCGCGAATAGCCTCCAGATCGACGCGGCGAACCTCCCCTACAAGGCCGAGCAACTCCTGGTCGAGGAAATCGCATTCAAATACCCCGTGTTGAATGCCCTGCGCACGCACACCCTGCTCTTCCAGGGCACTCGCAATGGCACGGTTGGCACGGTAGATAACGGGCCGCAGAATTTCCATTACCTCCGGCGTAGTCACCCTTAGTCCTTCGTGTTTGACCGTGGCAATGGATGCGGATTCGAGTGCTGCATCGAGTTGCGGCCCTGCGCCGTGGAGAATAATTGGCATCAGGCCGAGATTGCTTAAGAAACCGAGCGCTGAGGCCAGGGCTTCGAGTTGCTGTTCGATGACTCCGCCGCCCACCTTCACCACGGCGAAACGCATGCTGTCGGTGCCGCTGAACTGCCCCAGGTAGTGACGAGCTTCCCGGCTGCCTCCCAACTGGCCAAGTACTTGTTGCACAACGCTGCGAATCTCAACCATCGGCCTGCACCAACTTGCGATAAAGTTCGTAGGCCCGATCCAACTGTGACAGATCCAGCCATTCGTCGGTAACATGCGCCTGCTTGATGCTACCCGGGCCCAGAACCAGGGCCGGCAGCCCGGCTGCAGAAAACAGGGACGCCTCCGTCCAGAAATCTACCGCGTTCCCTTTGGGCAAACCCGCATGGGCGCAAAACTGCTCTGCTGCATCTGAGTCAGCACCTGTTGCCGGCAATGGTTCACCGGCAAAAGGGACTTCCCAGCTCGCGTTTGTACCCTGTGGGACACATGCCTTGATGGTCCCAAGAAAGTCTTCGTTGGAGCTTCCGGGCTGCAAACGGGCGCTCCAATGGACAAAAGCTTCACCGGCAATGACGTTACTCTTGGTCCCGCCGCTCATTACCCCTATGTTCATGCAGGTGCCGGGATCTTGTGCGGAGGTGGTGCTTGCCCGTGCGACATCCAGGGCTGCTTTTGCCCATGCTGCCATCTGGTGATTGGCATTGTCCTGCAAAGCCCTGGCTTCCGAGGAATGTCCCGGCAAGCCGTGAAATCGAGTCTTTACTGACAGAAAACCGCGATGGGCCAACACAGCATTGCATAAAGTTGGCTCTGCGACGACAACCTGCTTGAACCGGGCCGCTTCGCCGGTATTCAGAAAGCGCTCCACGCAACAACCGCCGGCCCCTTCCTCATCGGTAGTAAACAGCAGAGCGAGGTTTTTCGCGCCCTCACTGGCGAGCGCCATGAGCACCGCTGCAGCGCCCTTTATGTCACACACACCGCGCCCATAAGCACGCCCCTCCTTGATTCGGAGTTCAAGTGGGTTGGATGACCAACCATTGCCGAATGGCACCGTATCCAAATGCACATTGAACAGGATGTCGGGCTTACCGCGAACCGCGAACCAGCTGACATGGCCGTCACCATGATCCCAAATCCGGACCTTGAACGGATCACCCACAGCGGCATTACAGTGCTGGAATATTTCAGCATCACCTGCAATCAGGCGCGGCGGGTTTTGCGTATCGCAGGCCACCAACTGGGCGAGGTGTTCGATCACGCTGGGGTGGTTCGTCACTGCCGGCCTCTCACCCTGCCAGCCAGGGTAGTGCTCTGCCCCAGCAGCTTGATGAAGCCCACTGCTTCTTCAGGCGTCCAGTCACAACTCTGGGCATATACGGCAGCGGGGTTGTGTAGCCGGTAAGTGGCATCCACGGCAACCGCCAACAGCGCCCCGCCGTCGGTCCTGAGTGTTACCGTGCCTGACACATGGCTTTGCGAATTGCGCAGGTAGGCTTCCAGGTCATACTTGTGCGGTTCGTAAAAAAACCCCGCGTACACCAATTCCGCCCAGCGGGTCGCGATGCCAGCTCGAAACTGCGTTTGAAACCGCGTATTCACGGCGTCTTCCAGTGCCTGGTGGGCGGCAAGCAGGCCATCTATTCCGGGGCACTCGAATGCTATCCGCCCCTTCAGGCCTATGGTCACATCACCTGTGTAAATGTGGCGGCCAACACCATATTCCCCCAGGCGCTGGTTCAGCATCTGCAATAAGTCCGGGCCATTCATGGCCACGCTGTCAAGGCTAACTGCAATACCCTGTTCAAATCCAACTTTCACTTCCAGCGGTTCCGCAGGCCAGGCACTCCGGTCTCTGGTTATGCTCCAGGCATCCCTGGCCGGCGCTCCGTATTGATCGATTTCGCTGCCTGAGATGGTGACGCCCAGCAGGTTTTCGTTGACGGAATAGCGACTGCTGGAAGCCGCCACAGGAATGCCAGCTTCGGCTAATACTTTTAACTCGTAGTCGCGTACTTTGTTGACCCGGGATTGCAAATCGCGGATAGGCGCGTGAATTTCATATTCGCCGAGGCTGCGCACAGTCTGATCAAAGCGCATCTGGTCATTGCCCATTCCAGTGCAGCCATGGGCAAAGTGGCGGGTCCCCAGGGAGTCACAAAGTTTCAGGCAATGTTGCACAATCAGGTAACGGTCAGAACACAGCAATGGATACTGACCGAGCATCCGTGCATGGCTCCACACCAGTGGCACGACAAATTCCTGCCAGATCTCCTGCGCAGCGCTGATCTCGTAGTGTTGCGCTGCCCCCAGTGAACGCGCCTGTTCAGCAATACCTGCCTTGCCTGCAACGGTCAGGCCACCCGTATCAATAAAGGCCGTGTGCACTTCGAAGCCTTGCTGCAGGAGATCAAGCACGCAATAACTGGTATCCAGGCCTCCCGAGAAAGCCAATACAATTTTCTCGCTCATAGCTCGCCCGCCACGCCGCCGGCGGCGCCCATCAATGTCAGCATGACAGCCTTTTGCACGTGCAGGCGATTCTCGGCCTCGTCTATGGCCAAGCAATATTCTGCATCCATGACCCCGTCAGTGGCCTTGATATTTCGCCGCAACGGCAGGCAATGACTGAATAGTGCGTTGTTTGTGAGGCTCATTTTTTCCTCGTCAACAATAAAATGCCGGTAGTTCTTGCGCAATTCCCACTCTTCTTGTGGCCGGCCATAGTACGGCAAGGCACCCCAACTTTTCGCGTACACGACGTCCGCACCGGCATAAGCCGACACGATATCGTGGGATACGCTGAAGGTTCCTCCGGAAACTTTGCAGTTTGCTTTGGCCGCGGATTCAAACTGTTCATCCAGCCGGTATTCCTGCTGCGGGCAAAGCAAGGTCACATCCATGCCGAACCGGGTCGCTATCAACAACGCTGAGTTGGCGACAGCAGTATTCAAGGGCCGGGGATGCCAGGTCCAGGTCAGGAGGAATTTCTTCTTGCGCACCGAGCCCAGGTGTTCGTGCAAGGTTTGCATCAGTGCAAGTTCCTGGCAGGGGTGAACTATGGTTTCCATGTTGATCACCGGCACGGAAGCATAGCGTGCCAGTGATCGTATGACCGGATCCTCGCGATCAATTGACCAATCCTTGAACAGGGGAAACGCCCGCAACGCGATCATGTCGCAGTATCGCGACAGCACGCCGGCGACCTCGGCAATATGCTCTTCGGCATCGCCGTCCATGACAACGCCTGGTTTGAACTCTACGCCCCACGCATCCTTGCCAGGTTGCAGCACGATCGCAATTCCGCCGAGTTGCTGCATTCCCAATTCAAAAGAGGTGCGCGTTCGCAAGGATGGGTTGAGAAACATCAGCGCAATGGACTTGCCATGCAAATGCACTTGCATGGGATTGCGTTTCAGCGCAGTTGCCAGGTCCAACGCCGAGTTGAGTTGCTCAACAGTCCAGTCCTGCGTAGTTAAAAAATGCTCCATGTGTATCCCCGGTCATTTAGTGCTGTCCTGAAATCAAAAACCCAGCCAGTGGCTGGGTTTTTGGTCTTGCTTGTTTCCTGAACGAAACTTACACGGCTACCCAGCCCCAGATGTGAATCTGGGTCGGCGCAGACGGAGGGACAATTCTGCAGTTTGGCCGGTTGGTTTAGTCATGTGATTGAATTTACGGAATTCCATGTTCCTTTGCAAGGTTTTATGCATGCATCGCAGCGTGGCCACTCGTTCACGCGTGCTGTTTGTGCGCCGGCACAGCCGTGGATTTGCCTTCATTGCGGTACATCAACCAGCGAACCAGTGCGGGCAACATGACGATGGCGCCCACCATATTGGCGAGAAAAGAAAACACCAGCAAGGCACCTAAATCGGCCTGGAACTGCAGGGCTGAGAACATCCAGGTCCCCACGCCCGCTGCCAGGGTAAAGCCGGTAAAGATAACTGCACGACCAGTCAATCGTAGCGTACGGTGGTAGGCCTCCTCCAGGGGATAGCCCTCCTTCAACAGAGTGTCCATCTTTTGGTAAATGTAAATACCATAATCCACGCCGATACCGACGCTGAGGGCAACGACCGGCAAGGTATTGACTTTGAGCCCTATGCCGTACATTGCCATCAGTGCCTCCGTTAAGGTCGAAACCACAACCAGCGGCAACACAATACAGATCGTACCCAGCAGGGAGCGGAAGATGATCAGGCAGAGCAGTATGATCGACGCATATACCAAGGCGAGCATGGGTCTTTCAGAGGCCGCGATGTCTTCATTGGTAGCGGCCATCACACCCACGTTGCCAGTAGCCAGTTGAAAGCGCAATTTTGCTTCGGTTACTGGCTCGTCCGTGCTGGCGACGTCTTCCAGCGTTTTGCTCTCGAGCCGGAAAGCGACATCCTCCGCGTGCAACTCTTCGCGGAGTTCCTTGACCTTGGCGACGACCCGGGCAATGGTTTCTGCGCGGTGATCGGAAGTGAAAACCAAAATAGGAATAGCGCTGCAATCGCTGTTTAGCAAACCGGTATCGGTGTCTATGCCTCCAAGTGCCTGCCTCATCACGTAATTGTCACGCGGCAAAACACGCCAATTGAGGCTGCCTTCGTTCCAGCCGGCGTTGACGACCTTGGCCACCATGGGCAGGGTAATAACTTTCTGCACGCCTTCCAGGTTGCGCAGTTGCCAGGCGAACCGGTCGATGCTGTCCATGACTTCGTAGCTTTCGGTACAGGCGTCCGGGGTCGTTTCTGCAACAATAGTCAGCAGATCAACGCCCAGTGAGAATTCCTTCGAAATCAGGAGGGCATCCTGGTTATAGCGGGCTTCGGGGCGTAATTCAGGGACCCCAACTTCCGAGTCCCCTATCTGCATGTCTTCTGCTTTCCAGTAGCCGACAACAAAAAGCAATGCACCAGCGACGATGACCCACATGGCGCGTTTCGGTTCGGTAAAGCTGGTGAGAAAATTCCAGAATGGCGAATCACCCTGGGCGTTGAGCAGCAGTCTCTGGCGGAATTTTTTCGGGTTACGGATTTTTACCCATGACAGCAGGACTGGCAGGAGGACCAGGTTGGTCAGGATGATGGCTGCGACTCCGAGACTGGCTGTGATGGCCAGTTCCTGGATGATGCGGATAGAGATGAAAAGGATCGTGAGGAACCCGATCACATCGGCAATCAGGGCAACAATACCCGGGGCCAACAGCCTTTTTATGGCCTCGCGTGATCCATGCATCGATGAACGGTGCGGAATGAGGTCTACGTCTGTTACGCCTTCACGCGCCCAGTCATCAGGTGTGCGTCCACCGAACTTCTTCTCCACAATCCACGCGCTGATTTTCTGCACGCCATGGCTGACGCCGATGGCGAATATAAGGAAAGGTGTGAGAATGTTCATCGGGTCGAGGCTGTAGCCCAGCAGGCTGATTGTTCCCATTTGCCAGATTACCGCAATCAGGGAGCAAACCAGCGGCAAGACAGTCAGCCAGACGGAGCGCGAATAAATGTAGAGCAATATCGCCGTTATGATAAATGCGATCAGGAAAAACCAGACCACGGATTTGGCACCATCCGAAATGTCACCCACAATCTTGGCAAAACCAATAATGTGTACTGAGTAATCATCATTTTCAAATTCGGTGCGAATGGCCTCAAGTGTTGCCGCCACCTCGCGGTAATCCAGTTTTTCACCGGTGATTGGGTCTTCTTCCAACAAGTTGGCCCAAACCATGGCGCCGGAAAAATCATTTGCAACCAGGCGTCCGACTTCTCCTGATTTGACGATATTTGACCGTACGCGGTGGAACATCTCGGGCGATGCAGAGAAATCGGAAGGAATTACGTTTCCGCCAGCAAAACCATCCTCGACAATCTCCACGAACCGGACATTCGGAGTAAAAATTGAGCGAACACTGGCGCGGTCGACACCCGGGATGAAAAACACCTGGTTGGTAATGGCTTCAAATTTTTCAAAGAACTCCGCTGTAAACATTTCACCATCTCTGGCCACAAGTGCGACCAGGACGCGATTTGCCCCCCCGAATTCCTTTTCGTACTTCAGAAACGTTTCCATGTACTCGTGATTGAGCGGCAACTGTTTCTTGAACCCCGTTTCAATCTTGAGTTGGGACATGGAATAAAGCATGAACACAGTGATAATCAGGAACACGCTCACCAGCGCATAGCGATAATTGATGAGGAAGGTGGCAAAATCGTGCAACCGGTCTGTGGATTTGGTGATCATGGCTCCACCCCTACAACGTCCTGCACTGGATAGAAATAGTAACCATCTTCACCCACCAGCAGGAACTTTCCTCCCTCCAGCCCAACAACGCCTGAAAAATCCACTCCACTGGGGTGCTCGTGATAAGCAAACCCATCGCCCCCGTCGTTTTCGAGAATTGTGCCGCTGTTGCCCACCAGCAAAACTTTCCCATCCTGCCCAACCGCTCCTCCCAGCAGGGTTCCTTCGGTTTGGCTATCCAACTCTTCCCAACTGATACCTGCATCACAACTTCGTATCACGTTTCCACGCAAACCAAAAAACAACACGCATGACCCGCCTGTTGATACTGCACCGAACATTGACCCCTGGTAGGTCAGGTTCATGTTTTCCCAGGTAGCGCCCCCGTCAACACTGCGATAGGAAAAGCCACCTTCACCAGCGATCAGCAATACATTGTCGGGAAGCCCGATGATGGCATTCAGATGCGCATCATCCTCACCATTGACGCTACTGTCCTGCCAACTTTGACCGCCATCCAAAGTTGTTAGCATCAGCCCGTATGCCCCTATGGCCAAGCCACTGTCTGCATCCCTGAAATACAAATCCAGGATGGGCTGCTGGCGTTCCGGATCAAAATATTGCCGTGTCCAGTTATTGCCGCCATCTCCGCTCGTGAGAATGACGGAATCGTGGCCTGCCGCCCACAAGCGGTCACCCACGGAAAAAAGACTGGTCAGGGCGGAACGGGTAGGAACGGTCTCGGCCTGACGCCAGGTCTTGCCTTCGTCATCAGACAAAATGATGTGCCCGCGTTCACCGGCTGCGATGATCCGATCTCCCGACTTGATCACCGCCAGCATTAGCGAGTGTGCGGCAAGTGGCACATGCTCTGCGTAAACGATATCAAGATCTTCTTCCTGCGCCACCGTAGCCGCCATTGACACGGAACCGCACAAGCCCAAGGCAAAAAGAACAAGCACAGTGATGGAAATTCTGGTCATGGCAAGAATCCGAGAAAGTCGATCATTAAACGCCGAACTGACAGCAGCTACCGATACCTTTACCAGGCAGAAAGGCCAGCTTTGCTGGCCTTTCTGATTTCATTAACGTACGCCGCGAGTGCGTAAAGCCTGGGGCGTGAATTCGCCCGGATTCAAATCCACATTGAAGGTGTTAACCGGCATAGTGTTATCGAATCCCTGGCCTACGTAACGGCCGGATTGCAAGTCGTAGTGCACCTCTATGGTGGACCAGAACGTCGGTACATCGTAGTAGTTGATGCAATGTGCTTCCGACGAGCGCCATAACTCGAGGCGCGCATCGTAATGGTCAACCAGCACGATCTGGTAGCTGTCCTCGTCGAGGTAGAACGTGCGTTTTGGATTGATGTGGCGCATGCCCGGTTTGAGGTTGGCCTCTACGATCCAGACGCGATGCAGTTCGTAACGCATCAAGTCCTGGTTGAGATGGCCCGGGCGTACAAAATCATCGTACTTGATACCTTCTGCGTGGGCGCCGTAGGAATTATAGGGTACATACATCTCTTTTTTGCCAATGATTTTCCAGTCAAACCGGTCCATCGAGCCATTGAACATATCGGTCATGTCATTGGTGCGCAAACCATCTGATGCCGTGCCCGGATTGTCGTAGGCTACGTTGGGGGCGCGCCGTACCCGTCGTTGCCCGGGGTTGTAAATCCAGGCCTGGCGCGGCAATACCACCTGGTTCATGGTTTCATGCACCAGCAGGATGTTACCTGCAAGGCGGGCCGGCGATTCCACATCCTGGAAAAAGTACAGCAGGATGTTGTTTATGCTTTCACTGGTTTCACCCTCCTTGTAGTACAAGCCCAGCAACTCTTCGCGAATCACCACTACTGAAAACTTGCCATCAGCCGTTGGGGCAATCTGGTTGTTGTAACGTACACCACCAATGCCTTTGTACTTCAGTTTATGGTTCCAGATGAGTTCATAGGCGTTTTCCGGGAAAGGAAAAGGGAAACCCTCGGCGGCATTGACCACGCCTTCCCCATTACCCGTCAGTTCGGCGGTTTTGCCATTGGCGGCCGTCATTTCGTAGGTGCGTTGCGGGAATGAGGCAGAACGCCTGGTCTGATAGACATCCATGAAATAGGTGTTGGGATACTTGGCGAACATGCCTTTTTGGCCTTCGCTCAACTGGTCGGCATATTGCTGGTAGTTTGCCCCGGTAATGCGAAACTGTGGCTTGTCATCCGGCCATGGGTTTTGTTGGTGGTCACCCGGCTTGTATTCAGGCGGAGCCTGCGTGATTCCCCCGGTCCACTCCGGAATCGTTCCGGCAGCGTTGCCGGCCCGCTCAGAACCCATGGGAGTTAAATCGCCGCTTAAGCGTGCAATTTCGTCGGGTTTAGCCCCGGCACACACCGGGCCCGCTGCAAGCACCAAGCCAACACAAGCTGACAGCGTATATTTGTTCATCGTGCGCATGTGATTCTCCGGTGATCAGAATGAGTAACGGACGCTGGCAGCAACAAAATCCCGGTCCTCAAGAAGGTTAAAGAGGCCGGCGCCAAAGTACGTGGTATACGACAGGTCAAATACCCACGCCTGCAAATACAGGGCTGAAATTCCAACGGTCAATTGTTTGCGATGTTCTATAAACGAGCCGCCGGGGCCCGGCGTGGTCCCGCTGATATCCTGTGCCCAACCAATGGAGGGAGCCACTGTGACCGCCGTGCCAAAAGCATTGAAATATTCCGCTCTTGCGGCCATGCGATAGCCCCAGCTGAAGTCATCGGCAAAACCACCAATCTGCGTTAACGGGTTGCGGAAATAGCCATCCTGGTAGTCCGGTCCGCCACCGGTGTCGGTGCCATCACCGTTAAACCGCAACGTATCCTGCGATGGCAGGTTCGGAACAAAATTGAACCCCACTTCAGCTGCCAGGGAAATTTGTCCGGCTTTAAGGAAATTCTCCGGGCCAAAGACTTTGGTCGTAGTGAACTGGGTCTGCCACATGTCGTACCTGCCGTAACCCTGGATATACTCGCCCGGGGCGTAGTCGCCCAGCTGGCTGTAGAAACGGTTGGCAGGTGCAGGAATGAGTGGATTCAAGGGCGTAAGGCCGGCGAACAGGATTTCTACATCATCGATTTGCAGAGGCGCGTTGGGCCGGTAGCTGACTTCGCCACTGAACGACCACTCCGCGATGGACGTGTTGAAGCTTGCCCCCCACAGATGAATATCCTCAGGGTACTCTGTCCAGTAACGGCCGCTGCTGGGTGCCGTCGTGGTGATGGACCGGCCACTGATTAGCGGCAGTCGGCTGTGGTAATTGAGGTAATAAAAGCCGAATTCCGTGCCACCGAGGTTCTCGGCGTAATAGCGTAGCGCAGCGCCGTACTGCCCGCTGTCCTTGGGCTGTACCGAAGGATTGCGCGGGAAGGAGCCCTGACAGCCGGCTCCAACCAGTTGCGGTGGAAGCGGACTGTCGGATGTCGCATAGCCAGCAGGGCCGCTCAGGCAAACCTGCTCGTACAAATCCGGATTGGTCACGGGCTGTGGCAGAGTGCCAAAGCCCAGCATGGCATAGGCAGCACCCGGGGTGGCAATATCATTGGTAGCGAAATAGGAGCCGGCCGGGTCCGGATTCGTCTTCTTCCATTGAAAAATATACAGGGGCTCAATGGAAAGGTTTTCGGTTATGTCGAAATTACCCCAGATCATGGGAATGCCGATAAAGGCTTCTTTGAGTTCCGCACCCGCTACGCGCAGCCTGGATACGTCTACCGGGTTAATTACGTTGATGCCATTCTGGATGAAGGTGGACTCACCCCAACTCACTACCTGCCAACCCAAACGCCAGTTAGCGGTGTTCTCGCCTAGAGTGTTTTCCCCATAAACATAGGCATCCAGCAAGCGGATGTCTGAACCGACCAGGTCTTGTGCCCGTTTCGACAGGAAATCCTTATCGGCATTCTCAAAATCATAGAACGCCGTGCCGCGCACGAATGCTCCGTAATTGCGCCAGTTGATATCCAGTTCGGAAGTAATTTTTATAGCATTGGAAACCAAGTCACCGCTGTCGCCGTAATTCAGATCGCCGTCGTCGCTGTTGACCGACCAACGGCCCAGCGCCTCTTGTTGGCCGGCGTTATTCAGCAGAAATGCAGTCGGATTAAACACCGACTTACCAACGTTGTTGTCATTGACGCTGCTGACGCGCACGGCGGCACCATAACTGATGGTTGTGTCAAAATTGCCGGTCCATTCCCCGTCTTCGCTGGAGAATTCAATCGCCATGGCCTGGGTGGATACGACGCCCAGTAGCATCGACGCAAAAGACCATGAAAGGGCCGTTCTTTTCCAGTTGCTTGCCATGTCAATCAACCTGTGTGCGGGTACAGTTGTCGCGGTTCTCGGCTTATTCACTTGCAGCTTCTCCCTGTTGCACGACAATGCTCATTGGCTCAATCGAGATATTTTCCAGATCGGCTCCTGCTGCTACCACCAGACTGGCCACCATGCTGGTGTCAGTCGTGGCCCCGGCAGAGGCAGCCTCGCTTTCAGCAGAAATCTCCTCTTGCGCGACCGGTACTAACACGCTGGAATTACTAACCTGCACGTAGGTTCCCAGGGAAGCTATGAAAGACGCCATCTGGCCTTGCATCTCGGCGGTCGATGCAGGTGCTGCTGCTGGGCTAAGCAATGAGCTGTGTATCGCCGGCGGCAGGAAGCGCGCGACCGCACGCAGACCGGCAGGGTTGGCCTGGCTGCTGCTGTAGCTGAGCAAGCTCATCAGCCTGTTCAGTCCCTCGTTGCCGGCCATGGGCGAGCCAGGCACGACATTGGGCACCGTGTTGTCGTTCACGATTTCGCCGTGGATGAGCGGAATGCGCGTGACGGCTTCTGCAGCCCAGCTTGCGGGATCGGCACTTCCGAGTACGGTCTGACCGACGAGCATGAATTGCTCGAATTGCGGCGTGCCCGGCAAAACGCCCCTGGCGGCCAGGGCAGCGCGAATCTGAACGCCGAAAGCTCCGGCCTCAGCCGTTCTGAGTAAAACTGCACCGGCTGCGCTGTAATAGGCGCGGGACACCGTTGGCTCGACTGCGAGGAAGCCGGTCGCGGTAAAGGTACCAAAGGACTGGGCGACCGCGGCAACGTTCATGCCATTAAGGTCCGGGATCGCATCCCCGTCATAGCTGACATTTTGCAAGCTGACCGCCAGGGTTGAAAAGTCCACCTGCGCCTGGCGAATGTTGTCACGCACTGCGCGCATATTACCCAGGTTGAAGAAACTGGCGCCGGACGCATCCTTGATTCCATCCGGACCAAAAGCCCCGGTTGTATTGTTGAAATAGTCGGCATCGAACGTGCGCTCATTGGCAATGGGGCCAAATGGTGTGTTCTCGATATAGAACGGCGCGAGTTGCGGCGCTACATCAGGCACCACGCCATGCAACGGCTGGTCAATAGCAATGCATGCATAGCCAACGCTGGCGAGGGCATCGGCAATGGCCAGCATGTCGGTGCGGTTGCGTGTAATACCGTGGATATAGATCACCACCGGCCAGCCCCCTGCGGGTTTGGTGAAGCCGGAATTGGCATTAGGCACAGTGAGTATGAATGGAACGGTCTGCGTACCGGTCAGTACCGGAAATGGATTGGCAATTGTGACATTGGTCGAGGTCGGATCGAGGCCAAACTGGTTGAACGGCGGAACATAACCACCAGGTGGCGCATTCCAGAAATCAGTTAATGGCGCGATCGGGTTCGCTGCCGAGGGAATCCCTGAATAATAAGGAAGCGTAATTACCCCAATGACGATATTCGCCAGTCCGAAACCACCGACTGCGGAAGTATTCAGGCCGGTGGGGCCGGCCAACATCGGCATCGGTGCTGCAATACTGCGCAGCAATTTCAAGGTGGGAGTGATGGATTGAGTCTGCACCGTCCAGCTCAGCACGATGTCATCCGGGTTGATTCCCTTGCTGGCCGCGTTCAGTTCCATCGACTGGGTTATCTGGCGTAAAGGCTCCAACGCTCGCGCGGTGGCGTCGTCCAGCAATGCATAGGTGCTGTGCCCATTGGCATCCACCCAGGGGGTGCGGCGCTTGGCGAGGAAGTAGGTGGAATCCGGGGTGGCGTCGTTGCCGGCCGTGTCCCGGATGCTATTGGTCAGCACGGCCATGTAACTGGAGTATTGCTTCAGCGGCTTCAAGGGAACGATGGCAACCGAATTGCCGCTGGCGACGGCAACGAAGTCCACGCCTGGGATCAACTCAGCCACAATTCCGGTGACCACCAGGAATTGCTGGGTAGTAACCTGGAACACTCGCACGCTTTGGCCGGGCACTACCGAAGTCGGGTCAATGGGCGCCGCTACCCTGGCGCCATTTACAAAGCCTGCCACCCATTTTTCGGTGGTGCTGAAACCATCCAAAGCGCTCAGGGCAACTGCCGGGTCGCCGATATTTGCCGGATTCGCAACCGGTGGATTCAAGGTCAGATCCTTGGTACCGGTGAACAACAAATTGTGTGGGAAAGGTAACTGGCCGGCCGATGGGTTGAATACGGCCGTCATGATCCCGGTGACGGTGCTGCCGTTCTTGTTCTTACCAGTATAAGGTGATGCCACCAGGGTTTGGGTGACAAACAGTGAGGCGAAAATAAGGAAAATCAGACGTTTATTAATCATTTTTGCCCTCGTAACCTGCGCAGTGATGAGTTCACCTACTGAAAGTTTCGGCTAACGCTACCGCACGGAGAACCAGGGTCGCGTGGGATCAGCGACTGATTTATCCCCGGAAACCAGCGGGCAATTGATAGCCGAAAACTACTCTGACGAAAGTATCATACGCCAACGTACGGGAAAACGCTCAGGCGCTCTGGCACCCGCTTGGCTTGCCTTGATTTGAGTCATTTAGCCGCCAGAAACTGACCGCCATATGACCACCGTGTGCAGTGGGCCATGCACTGTCAGTCGTGGGAAAGAGCGCTTTGTCGCAATCTGGTGTCATCTTGCCGATTAAACCCAATTCAAGCAGTGTTTTGCTGCCTGCCTGGCCTATAATCCGCGCGGTTGGTGATAAGCCAATATTGCGAGAAGATCATGACCTGCATGCAAGCCGTTTTAAGCCTCTTACTGGTATCGCCCTGTTCGGACGGTGGCGGCGCATCGACCCAGGCGGTCATTGCGGACGCCCTGGCGCAGCCTGCCCGGCTGGAAAGCGACCGGGGAAAAGACCCCCTGCGCAAACCGGATGAAGTGCTGGCCTTTTTTGAACTCGAGCCGGGAATGCGGGTGCTTGATCTGTTTTCCGGCGGCGGTTATTACACCGAGATCCTCAGCGCTGTGGTCGGACCCAGCGGTTCAGTCGTGGCGCAAAACAATGCTGCCTACCTGGCCTATGTGGCCGAAGAACTCGACCAGAGGTACGGCAACAATCATCTCAAAAATGTTGAACGCCTGACTGCCGAGGCTAATGAACTGGATTTTCCACCGGATTCTTTTGCTGCGGCAATTGCCACTCTGACCTGGCATGACTTCTATGCTGCGGATCCCGCAAACGGCTGGCCGGCGATTGATGTGCCGTCACTGGTTGCAACGATCTGCACTGCACTTAAACCAGGAGGGGTGCTGGGGGTCATCGACCACGTGGCCAACCCGGGCGCAGACCCATATGAATCAGCAGAAAAACTGCACCGCATAGACCCCGCCCGGATCAAGGCTGACCTTGAGGGCACATGCCTGGTGTTTGAAGGGGAACTGAACGTGCTGAGAAATTCAGCTGACGACCATACCCTGCCGATGTCTGATCCATCTGTCCGCGGCAAGACCGACCAGGTGATTTTCAAGTTTCGCAAAAAGAACTGAGTAGATCAGCCCCGCTCCCTGGGGATGTACAGGTCCGTTATGGTGCCCTCAAATGCCTCAGCGGCCATGGCGATGCTTTCGGATAAGGTCGGGTGTGGATGGATGGTCAAGCCAATGTCCGCCGCATCGCATCCCATTTCGATGGCCAGCGCACATTCGGCAATCAAGTCCCCCGCATGTGGGCCAACGATTCCGGCGCCAATCAGTCGCCTGGTGGCGCCATCGAACAATAGCTTGGTGACGCCCTCGGTGCGGTTAATGCCCACGGCCCTGCCGCTGGCCGCCCACGGGAAACGGCTTACTTCGTAGCTAACTCCGTCTTTGCGCGCCTCTGTCTCGGTCAGGCCAACCCAGGCAACTTCGGGGTCTGTGTAGGCCACGGAGGGGATGACTCGCGCATCAAAGGAACTCTTCTTGCCGGCAATTACCTCGGCTGCGACTTTACCCTCATGCGTGGCCTTGTGTGCCAGCATGGGCTGACCCACCACGTCGCCAATGGCAAAAATATGCGGCACATTGCTGCGCATTTGCCGGTCCACCGCAATGAATCCCTGCTCCGAAACCACCACGCCGGCAGCTTCCGCGCCCACTGACTTGCCGTTGGGGGTGCGCCCGACTGCGACCAGAACCCGATCGAAGGGAGCCGAACGCGGGGCATCGGAACCTTCAAAGCGCGCCACCAGCGCATCATCCGCGACATCGACCTGGGTCACTCGCGTTCCCAGCCAGATGTGTTCATAGCGCTTGCTGATGCGGGTTTGCAGAGGTTTGACCAGGTCGGGATCCGCTCCCGGCATCAACTGGCTGGATAATTCGACCACCGTAACCTTGCTGCCTAGCGCGGCATAAACGCAGGCCATTTCGAGGCCAATAATTCCACCGCCAATCACCAGCAGACGGGCTGGAATATCATCAAGCTGCAAGGCTGCGGTGGAATCCATCAGGCGCGGGTCACCCCAAGGCAAGCCCGAAAGTTCAAAGGATTGTGATCCGACGGCAATAATGGCATGGGCAAATTGCAAGGATTGCGCTTCCCCGCCCTGTTGCACGGAAATTTCGTGCGACCCGGTGAACGCGCCCACCCCCTGTATAACTTCAATGGAGCGCCTTTTGGCCAGGGCAGACAGGCCAGCGGACATCTTGTTGACCACTCCGTCCTTGTAGGCGCGCAGTTTGTCCAGTTCAATCAGCGGATCGCCAAAGCGAACCCCGTGAGCGGCCATGGCTGCTGCTTCATCGATCATTTGCGCAGTGTGCAGCAAGGCCTTCGAGGGTATGCACCCGACATTCAGGCAGACCCCGCCCAGCGCGGGGTAGCGCTCAACCAGTGCAACTTTCAGGCCGAGGTCAGCGGCGCGGAAAGCAGCGGTGTAACCGCCGGGTCCGGCGCCCAATACCACGACATCGTATGTTTGACTCATGGCTCGTCGGCTCCGCGACTGGCAATTACCAGCGTGTTTCCATCCTGGACAATACTGAAATACTTCAAAAAACTCATGCCGAGCAAGATTTCTTCTCCCAGGCCGGATGCAATCGTTGCGCTCACATCGCGCAGCACCAGGGCGCCCACCTGCACCTTGTCCAGCCTGGTCATCCAGCCCTCTGTTGGTCCGGCCGCAGTCATGACCGTCATGCCCGGTCCAAATTCCAGGCCGATATCACGGGCCAGTTGGGCCGACACGGCCACGTCGGTTGCCCCGGTATCGACCAGGAATTCAACGGGATGCCCGTTGATTTCGCCAGTGGCAGTAAAGTGACCGTTGCGTTGGCGCTGCAGCACGACCAGCACCCGTCCCTCATCATCCACCTGCAAGCGCATTCCACCATCATTGCGCAAACCGGCATTGTAAAGCGCAGTTAGACCCAGGAGGATGGCGACAATGGCCGCCCAGTATAGGCTGCGGCCGTTGCGCGGCTGGTTTTCATCCCCTGGATCAGGCACGTTCATGTGTCATCAGGCGGTCCTGAAGCCCTAAAGCGTGAGGAGCCTGAGGTCCTCCAGTTGGGTTCCCAGGAAGCGTGTGAACCGGGCAGCAGTTGCGCCATCAATCACCCGGTGATCGTATGACACGGAAAGCGGCATCATCAACCGCGGTTCGAAGGACTTGCCGTTCCAAACCGGCTGGATGCCTGACCGCGATACCCCCATGATGGCGACTTCTGGCGCATTGATGATGGGTGTGAACCCTGTGCCACCAATTCCGCCGAGGCTGGATATGGAAAAACACCCGCCCTGGATGTCCTGTAGCTTGAGTTTCTGCTCCCTGGCCCGAACGCTCACTTCGGCTAACTCCTTGGCCAATTCCATGATGTTCTTGCGATTGCATTCGCGCAGAACAGGAACCACCAGTCCCTCGGGGGTATCCACCGCAATGCCGATATTGAAGTATTTTTTCAGTATAAGGTTTTCACCGGATGCATCAAGCGACGCGTTGAACTGCGGGAATTTCTTCAATGCTGCAACACTCGCCTTGATCAAAAATACCAGCGGGGTCAGCTTGAACCCTTGCTTCTCGGCTTCCGCTGTATGCGCCTTGCGAAATGCCTCCATGTCGGTTACATCCGCCGCGTCATGCTGGGTCACGTGTGGAATGCTTACCCAATTGCGGTGCAGATGTCTGGCAGAAATCTTCTGGATGCGACTGAGGGGCTGTTCGCTGATTTCTCCAAACCGTGAAAAATCCACTACCGGTGCCGGGGCCAGTTCAAAACCAGCCTGGCTGGCTCGCTCGACCGGCGGACGCGTCATGACGGATTTGACAAATGAGGTCACATCTTGCTGCACAATGCGACCATTGGTGCCTGTACCTTTGACCTGCCTCAGGTCGGCCCCAAGTTCGCGGGCGAACTGCCGCACCGAAGGGCTGGCATAGGGCACCAGCGACGGGTCGACTGCTGCATAGCCTTGGGCAATCAGTTGGGAGGCGAGCGTTGCCGAAGCTGCAGCAGCCTCGGGTGCAACTTCTTTCGAGCCGGCCTCAGGTCTGGCCTGGGGCTGCCGCTCCGGTTCTGGTTCTGGTTGGCGCACGTGTTGGGGCGCAAGTTGTGGCCCGGATTGTTGTCCGGGTTGCTGGCTGGGCCCGGGTTGACTTGCTGCCGGGGCCGCAGGTGCTTGGACACCAGCTTCCTGCCCGGTCTCAATTTCGAGAATGGCCACCACGTCCCCGGCAGAAACCGTGTCGTTAAGCTTCAACCTCATCTCGCGAATTACCCCGGCCTGGGGTGCCGGCACTTCCATGCTGGCCTTGTCGCTCTCCAGGGTGACCAGGGAATCTTCGGCCTTGACCCGGTCTCCGGCGGACACCAGCACCTCAATAACCGGGATATTGGTGAAGTCTCCGATATCCGGAACCTTTATTTCAATCGTTGTGCTCACAGTTGACTCCGCATCATCACAGGCCCGGGCTCAGGTGTTTACCGGATTGATCTTGTCAGGATCAATTCCCAGCTTGCTGCGCGCCGCCAACAACTCGCCTTGCCCCACCGTGCCCTGGCGGTAGAGGGCATATAAGGCCGCATAGGCGATGTTGAAGCGATCAACCTCGAAGAACTTCCGCAATCGTTCCCGTGTGTCCGAACGCCCGAAACCGTCCGTGCCAAGTACAATGTAGTCGGACTCCCGCAGGAAACCGCGCACCTGGTCGGCAAATCCCCGCACATAGTCTGTAGCCGCGACAACCGGCCCCTTGCGCCCGGCAAAGTTCCGGGTAATCCAGGGTATGCGCGGTTCCTTCTCGGGGTTAAGCCGGCTCCAACGTGCGCATTCCACTCCATCCCTGCGTAATTCGGTGAAACTGGTTGCGCTCCAGATATCGGCCACCACGCCAAAATCCTGCTCCAGGATGCTGGCGGCGGCGATGGCTTCGCGCAGGATAGTGCCTGAACCCATCAACTGTACTTTTCGTGGCCCTTCCGGGCCTTGCCGAAGCAGATAAAGGCCTTTGCGGATGCCCTCCTCAGCGCCGGCAGGCATATCGGGATGGGTATAGTTTTCGTTCATTACGGTCATGTAGTAATAAACATCTTCCTTCTCCTGGTACATGCGGCGCAGACCATCCTGCACAATCACCGCGACTTCGTAGGCGAAGGTCGGGTCATAGGAGATGCAGTTGGGCACCATGCCGGACATCATGTGGCTGTTGCCGTCCTCGTGTTGCAGGCCCTCCCCGTTCAGGGTGGTGCGACCTGCGGTCCCACCGATCAGAAAGCCCTTGGCACGCATGTCGCCGGCAGCCCAGGCGAGGTCCCCGATGCGCTGAAACCCAAACATCGAATAGAAAATAAAAAAGGGAATCATGGGCACACCGTTGTTGGCGTAACTGGTTGCAGCCGCAATCCATGAAGACATGGCTCCGGCTTCGGTGATCCCTTCCTGCAGAATCTGCCCCTTCTTGTCTTCCTTGTAAAACATCAATTGATCAGAGTCCACCGGCGTGTAGAGCTGACCCACCGATGAATAGATTCCCAGTTGGCGGAACATACCTTCCATTCCAAACGTCCGCGCTTCATCTGCAACGATGGGGACTATGCGCGGCGCGAGATTCTGATCCCGAAGCAATATCGCCAAAGTGCGCACGAACGCCATGGTGCTGCTGATTTCGCGATCGCCGGTTGTTTTAAGCAAGGATTCGAAAACCTCCAGCCCCGGAATTTCCAGGGCCTGGAACTCAGCTCTGCGCTGCGGCAAAAATCCGCCCAGTTGCTTGCGCCGTTCCAGCATGTACTGAATTTCCGGACTGTCTGCTGCCGGGCGGTAGTACGGGATGTTTTCGATGTCTTCGTCTGAAACCGGTACATTGAACCGGTCGCGGAACTGCCGGATCGAATCGACATCCATTTTCTTTTGCTGGTGGGTAATATTCTGGGCCTCGCCGGCACCACCCATGCCATAGCCTTTGACGGTTTTTGCCAGGATGACAATGGGCCGTTCCCTCGGCTTGATGGCTTCATGGTAGGCTGCATAAATCTTGTGCGGGTCATGGCCGCCGCGATTGAGGCGCCAGATGTCATCGTTCGACATGCTTGCAACCATCTCCAGCAGTTCCGGGTATTTCCCGAAAAAATGCTCGCGGGTGTATGCCCCGCCCTTGGCTTTGTAATTCTGGTAATCGCCATCCAGTGCTTCTTCCATGCGTTTACGCAGCAGGCCGTCTTTATCCCTGGCAAACAAGGGGTCCCAATACGCTCCCCAAATGACTTTCAAAACGCTCCAGCCAGCCCCGCGGAATACGCTTTCAAGTTCCTGAATGATCTTGCCGTTGCCACGCACGGGTCCATCCAGACGCTGCAAGTTGCAGTTGACGACGAAAATAAGGTTGTTCAGTTTTTCGCGGCCAGCCAGCGAGATCGCGCCGAGGGACTCCGGTTCATCGGTTTCGCCGTCACCCAGGAAACACCACACCCGTCGGTCCGAAGTATCAGCAATCCCGCGGTTATGCAGGTACTTGAGAAAACGCGCCTGGTAAATCGCCATGATCGGACCCAGGCCCATGGATACCGTGGGTAACTGCCAATAATCCGGCATCAACCACGGGTGAGGATAAGAGCTCAGCCCCTGGCCGTCCGATTCCTCGCGAAATTTATCCAACTGTTCTGCGCTGAGCTGGCCTTCGAGGAACGACCGGGCATAAATGCCGGGTGAAGAATGCCCCTGGATATAGATGAGATCGCCACCACCGGGGTGATCGGGCCCCCGGAAAAAATGATTGAAACCCACGTCGTACAGCGTGGCCGCTGAAGCAAAACTTGCAATATGCCCCCCGAGTTCGCCCCCTCTTTTGCTGGCGCGCAGCACAGTAGCCATGGCATTCCAGCGAATCAGGGACCGGATGCGGTACTCCATCTCGGCGTTGCCGGGAGTGCGCTGTTCCATGTGCGGCGGGATAGTATTGATGTAAGCGGTCGTGGCGTCGTACGGCAGGTAGCCACCAGATCGACGGGTGAAGTCCACCAGCTTTTCCAGCAAATAGTGGGCGCGGTCAGGCCCTTCGCGTCCGATAACAGCCTGTAATGATTCCAGCCACTCCTGGGTCTCCAGGGGATCGCTGTCGTGAAGAAGTTTGTCCACTTCCTGGTTCATACCGGAACTCCCTTGCGAGTGCGTCCATCGTTCGAGCTTTTTTCGTGGACCTGGGCCTCGACCACCGCTATGGCAGTCATGTTGACAATGCGCCGCGCGGTTGCTGAGGGCGTCAACACGTGAGCGGGACGACCAACTCCCAGCAGGATCGGCCCCACCGTTATTCCATTACTGATAACGCGCGCCATGTTGTAGGCGATATGGGCTGAATCCAGGTTTGGCATTACCAGGAGATTGGCCGGTCCGCGCAAGCGGCTATTGGGAAAAACACTCTTGCGGTAATTTTCATCCAGCGCCATATCAGCCGTCATCTCGCCCTCCACTTCCAGGTCGGGAGAATGTTCGCGCAATATGGCGAGCGCCTGCTTCATCTTGTTGGCGCTCCTGTCGCGATGGCTGCCAAAGGCCGAATGGGACAACAGCGCAACGCGCGGGCGAATGCCGAATATCCTGATCTTTTCGGCTGCCATGAGCGTGATTTCAACTATCTCTTCGGCCGTCGGGTTTGCATTGACATGGGTATCGCATACGAAGTAAGCGCCATCATCCGCACTAAGCACACTGAGCGCAGCTGCGACCCTGGCAGCGGGCAGCAGGCCAATCACGTCGAGAACATCACGAAGGTCCGCACGGTAATTGCCGACCATTCCACTAATCATGGCAGCAACTTCATTGCGCTTGAGCATCAGGGCAGCAATGACGCTGTTACGCGTGCGCACAATGGTTTTGGCAGCCTCCGGTGAGACTCCACGGCGCTCCATCAGGACATGGTAGGCAGTCCAATAATCCCAGAACCGTGGATCCGAATCCGGGTTGACGAGTTCAAAGTCCCGGTCGATGCGCATACGCAGCCCAAGCTTTTCGATACGGCTTTGCACCACTGCCGGGCGGCCGATCAACACTGGAAATGCGAGATGACTGTCAATCACGGACTGCACGCCGCGCAGGATAATTTCGTGCTCCCCATCGGCATAAGCAACCCGTCGGGGAGAGGCGCGCGCAGCGTCAAAAACAGGCTTCATCAGCAATCCGGTGCGGTACACGAACTGCTCGAGTTTTTCCCGATAGCCGGCCATATCCAGGATGGGCCGGGTTGCGACGCCGCTGTCCATTGCCGCCTGGGCAACGGCCGGAGCCAACTGCACCAACAGGCGTGGATCAAATGGCTTGGGAATGATGTAGTCGGGCCCGAACTGCAACGACTCAGGATTGTGGCCGGTCTGCTGCACTTCCATGCGCGCGAGCTCCGCCAGGGCGGTGACACAGGCCATCTTCATTGCGTCGTTGATCAGCGTGGCGCCGACATCCAGCGCGCCGCGAAAAATGTATGGGAAACACAGGACATTATTCACCTGGTTGGGATAATCAGACCTGCCTGTGGCGATGATGGCATCCGGGCAGGCCTCGCGCGCATCCTCTGGCATGATCTCGGGGTCAGGATTGGCCAGTGCCAGGATGATGGGCCGCCTGGCCATGGTGGTCACCATTTGCTTGCTCAGGACCCCGCCTGCCGACACACCAAGGAAAATGTCTGCACCGCGGATGGCTTCCTCGAGCGTGCGCATCCCGGTGGCCACGGCATAGCCCGCCTTGCGCTCGTCCATGTGCTCCTTGCGACCGGCAAAAACGACACCGTGCAGGTCAACAACCACGATGTGGTCCTTTTCCACCCCCAGTTTTACCAGCATATCCAGGCAAGCCATGCCCGCTGCACCTGCTCCGGATGCCACCAGGCGTACCTCACCGATCGATTTGCCGACAACTTGCAGGGCGTTGAGCACGGCGGCACCGGTAATAATTGCAGTGCCGTGCTGGTCGTCGTGAAACACCGGAATCCCCATACGCTGCTTCAATTGGGATTCAATGAAGAAACACTCAGGCGCCTTGATATCCTCGAGGTTAATGCCGCCAAAGGTAGGCTCAAGGGAGGCGATGATGTCGACCAGTTTGCCCGGGTCCTGCTCAGATATTTCAATATCAAATACATCGATATCGGCAAATTTCTTGAACAGGACGGCCTTGCCTTCCATCACCGGTTTTGCAGCCAGCGGGCCGATATTGCCCAGGCCAAGCACAGCTGTACCATTGGTAACGACCGCTACGAGGTTACCGCGCGCCGTAACTTCACTTACCGCCAGCGGGTTTGCATGGATCAACTCGCTGGCGGCAGCAACGCCAGGGGAATATGCCAGCGCCAGGTCCTGCTGGGTACTGAGCATCTTGGTAGGTGTGATTTTTATTTTTCCCGGCCTGGGGAACCGGTGGTAATAAAGCGCGCTTTCCCGTTCGCTGTCGTTCACAATCCTACCCAAAATGCCGGTAAGGCACCGGCCTCCCAGAAAAAAACATACCCGGTCATACCAGGGCCTTCGCGCTGATCAGGAGAACCTGATCAGGCTGCTTCAAAAGACTCTTCGTACTGACCTATGGCGGCAAGGCCATTCATGCGCGCCCGATGCGCCAGTTTCTTCTGCGCAGCAGCAACGTTTGCTGCCGGGTTCTCGCCCCAAACTTTCAGGGAGGGCGCCTGCAATGCGCGCCCGTAAGAAAACGTCAACGGCCAGGGGAAGTCTGCCAACTGGTTCATGGCATTCAGGTGAGCTGTGGCTTCCTCATCAGACTGCCCGCCGGACAGGAATACCACGCCCCCCAGCGCCGCCGGCACAGAATTCAACAGGCATTGGACCGTGGCTTCTGCCACTTCCTGCATGCTGGCGCGATTCGAGGCTTCGCTTCCTGAAATCACCATGCTGGCCTTGAGAATCGTGCCCTCAAGGAGAACGTTTTGGTCATATAGCTGGTTAAACAGAGCACGCAGCACGGCCTCGGTCACTTCGAATGACTCATCCAGGCTGTGCGCGCCATCCATCAGGACTTCAGGTTCAACGATGGGCACAATGTCCGCTTCCTGGCACAGTGCTGCGTATCGCGCCAGGGCGTGGGCATTGGCATCGACACAGGAAGTCGTGGGAATGTTTTCCCCGATGGTAATTACTGCACGCCACTTGGCGAACCGTGCACCCAAAACGCGGTACTCTTCGAGTCTCTGGCGCAATCCGTCCAATCCCTCGGTAATTTTTTCCCCAGGATGGCCGGCAAACGGATGAGCACCTGCATCTACCTTTATACCTGGCACGATGCCGGCGTCTTGCATGACCTTCACGAAGGAAACACCGTTGCGGGTGGACTGGCGAATGGTTTCGTCATAAAGAATTGCGCCGCTGATGTATTTCCCAAGGCTTGGAGTCGTGAGCAGCATGTCCCGGTAAGCGCGCCGGTGCTCCTCGGTGGATTCGATATTGATTGCCTTGAAGCGCTTGGCAATGGTACCTGCGCTTTCATCGATGGCAAGAATCCCTTTACCTTCAGCGACCAATGCTTCAGCGATCGACACCAACTCCATTTCATTCATGACTACTGACTCCTAAAAATAATTTTCTATGCCCGCAACGGGCAGACGTTTGGGTGGAACGAGCATTTTAGCGTGTAGTTGCTGCCGAGACCAATCATCAGGGAATTTCTGATCAATTGCGCGACCGCGCACAATCGATCGGAGACTCCCAAATCAGTCTTCACCGAGCTGGACAAAACGCAGGGCATTGGTGCCACCCTGGTTACCTGTCTTGTCGCCCATGGTCACGATTACCCGGTCACCGGCCTTGACCAGGCCCTTCTGTTTAAGCAGTTTTAACAGGTCCTCGACAATCAGATTCAGGTCATCCCCCTGGGGCTGATGGGCGACCGGATACACATCACGGTACATGGCCATGCGGCGGCGACTGGCAACATTTGGCGACAGGGCAAATATCGGCACCGATGACTGAACCCGGGAGAGCCATTGGGCGGTTGAACCCGACTCCGTCAACGCGACAATGGCCTGAACTGAAACATTTTTCGCCATGTACATGGCCGCCATCGCAATGGCCTGGTCGATTTTTTGAAAGCGTACAACTAACGGTGGGCTCACGCCCTCCCGGTCAAAGTGGCGCTCGGCCCCAAGGCAAATGCGATCCATTGCCTCGACCACCTTGGTTGGGTGTTTTCCGGTTGCGGTCTCGGCCGACAACATCACACCGTCAGAACCATCCATGACCGCATTGGCGACGTCGAGCACCTCTGCGCGCGTCGGGATGGGGTTCTCGATCATGGACTGCATCATTTGCGTGGCCGTCACAACTATACGGTTGCGCCTGAGCGCGGTCTGGATGATGCGCTTTTGCAACCCGGGCAACTCAGCGTCACCAATTTCCACTCCAAGGTCGCCACGGGCAACCAATACAGCATCAGATGCATCGCAGATTTCTTCGAGGTTTTCGATCGCCTCAATGCGCTCGATCTTGGCCATTAATGCCGCCCGTCCACCTGCTTTATGCAGGAGTTCCCGTGCCCGCACCATATCGCCAGCGTTGGCAGGAAACGAAACCGCAAGATAATCAGCCTCGAGATCGGCTGCTAACTGGATATGCGGCAAGTCGTGCTCGGCTATTCCTGATATGGATAAGCCACCGCCCTGCAGGTTTATTCCTTTCCGGTCGGAGAGCTTCCCGCCATTTTCCACCTCGCAAATGATCTTGCGGCCACTGGTGGAGTTCACCCGCATCGAAATCAGGCCGTCATCAAGCAACAGGAGATCGCCCGTTTTCACGTCATCGGGCAGGCCGGCGTAACTCACTCCGACACGATGATTGTCGCCGGGCGTGGTGAAGTCTTCGGCATCAAGGACGAATCGATTGCCTGATTCCAGCATCACGCTCCCGCTGGCAAAGCGCTCGATGCGGATTTTCGGCCCCTGCAGATCAAACATGAGCGCCACTTCACGGCCCAGTTCTGCGGCAATTTCGCGCACCATGCGAGCCCGTTCGGCTTGCTTTTCGGCAGTGCCGTGCGACATGTTGAGCCGCAATACGTCGGCTCCCGCCTTGATCACGCCATATAGTTCCTTCCGGGTGTCGGTGGCCGGCCCAAGCGTCGCAATTATCTTGGTGCGCCGAATCTTGACGGGTCTGTTGTTATCGATGTTCATGTGGTCGAATATGCGCCTTTTGTTGGTTCGCACGCACCGGTTACCCCGTGCGCGAGCGTGACAGAATATACTTATTGCACCTCAATTGCGCGAGTCCCGAAGGTGATCAATTGAACCAGGCTCATTGGCAGCCCCTGCTGCGATCCGGAATTGCGGCAATTGGTCGCCGGCAAGGTGAAGAAGCCCGTCGGCACCTCGCTGAAGCGTACCGCCTGGCACCGCTCGAGCGTGACGTGCGTTACTGGTTGGGGAACGCCTTGCGGCTGTGTGCACAGTCGATTGCGGCCGAGCAAATGTTCCGGCAACTGGCAAGCGAGTTTCCGGCAGATGCTGAAATTGCCTTCGCCACGGCCTATTTGCTGCGCGATGAGGGCCGTCCGGATGAGGCTGCCGCGGTACTTCTGCAACTCGCCAGCGCCGCAACAACGCACCTGACCACCTTGCTGAAAGTTGCCGGGTTCCTGCGCGACAGCGACCAGTATGAGGATGCCATTAGCGTGACGCGCCTGGCTTTGGACAGAGCGCCAGCTGATGCCAGCATACAGCTGAAGCTGGCCCGCCTGTACCAGGCTACAGGGCAGTTCGAGAGCGCTTTGAACCTGCTGCGCAATGTCGTGAGCATTGACCCGCGCCTGGGCGCAGCCTGGCTGCTGCTGGCGCAAATGCAGCGATTTTCCGACGACACGTCAACTGACCGGACGCTGATTGAACAAGCGGTGCAAAAACCCCCGGGTGAAGAGGCGGATCTGTGCCTGGCCTTTGCACACGGTAAAGTTCTGGATGACAGGGGCCAATGGCAATCTGCCTGGCAAGAGTTTTGCAGAGGAAATCAGTTAAGAAGCAGTGCGCAACCCTGGGATCGAATGGCCTGGAAGCAGCAGCTTGCGCGGTCGCTGCAGCTTGCCAACCAGCCGGTTGCAGTAGTGCAGAACGGGGGGCGTCATCCGGTTTTCATCATGGGCATGTTGCGTTCCGGCACAACGCTATTGGAACAAGTACTGGACCGTCACCCGCAGATTACCGGGCGGGGCGAGCTGAATTTTCTTGCCCACCTGGCGAAGGAGGATGCGGAAGCCATGCAGTCCACTGCACCGGGCCAGGACGCGCCTGACCAACAGATGCCCGGCAATGAATTGTGGACACGATTACGTCTGAACGGGCCACAGCAGCAGCGGTATATCGACAAGAACCCCCTGAATTTCCGCTTTATTGGTTTTCTGCTGCGCATCATGCCCGAAGCAAAAATCATCCATGTCACCCGGGATGGCCGTGACAGTTGCCTGTCTTGTTTCTTCCAGTTGTTGCAACACCCCGACGCCGATTTTTCCAACAACCTGGACGACCTGCTCGACTACTACCGTGGATACCGGCAAATAATGAACCGGTGGCAGCAGCTTGCAGGGGAACGAATTCATACAGTGGCGTACAGTGACCTGGTGTGCAAAACCCGCGCAACCTTGGAAGGCATACTTGATTTTCTTGGTCTTGACTGGGATGCAGCGGTGGAGAGTGACACTCCCGACCAACGCCCGGTCAGGACTGCCAGTAACTGGCAGGCCAGGCAACCGCTGCACCGACGCTCATTGTCACGCTGGCCAAACTACTACAGCATGGCACCGGGTTTTTTTGATGCAATAGCCGAAGTTGACATCAGCAGCTGACCTCAGCACAGCTGCGAGTTGATCGCCTCTATTGCCCGGCCTTGTAAGGATAAAGACCAAATACCTTGTTGACCGTGTAATCAATAGTCTGTTTCAGTTCCTGTGCCTTCTTGTCACTCAGCGTGACAACTCCCACGCCTTGCCAGGCAATGCGGTCCCCTGCATTATCGACCAGGTCAATAAATGCGGACACATCCTGTGTGACCGTCGCTCGTGTTTCGGTACCTACCCCCATCACCCCTGCGCCATAGTAACGGCCATAATACCCGCCCCCAACGTAAGGCGCCGTGTAGGTGGTCACTCTGACTTTTGAATCAAATCGAGAAGTCACGTTGATAATCAAGTCCGGGTTCTTGGAGAGCGCATAGCCCCGGGATTCCATTTGCTGGCTGATCGCGGCACGAAACAGCTGCCCGAAAATGGGCGAGTTATAACCTTCTTCAATTCCCATGGGTTGAAAAAATCCATAGGTTTTGTAACGGGTAAAATCCGCCGATGGGCTCTGGTCAGAACGGACCCTGACTCCCGAAGAGCAAGCAGCCAGGAGGATTGCAACAAGTAATCCGACAAATTGGCGGGAGGCTTTCATCCGGCTTTCTTCGCGGCTATCGGGAATTGAGTGAAAATTTCCGCGACTGTCCTGGTCACTGCGTCACGCACCTGTGCCTGCATTTTTTCGGTCAGCACAAAGGTGGCAACACCCTGCCAGACCATCTTGTGCTGCTGGGCATCCACGAGATCAATGTAAACATAAGCCTGGGTATATTGGCGTACGGTGGTTTGCGTGCCGCCACCATAATACATGGGGGCGCCCCAGTAGCCGCGTCGAGCGCCGCCGTAATAACCCCCGTAAAGGTAGGGGTCCTGGTAGGTGTTCACGCGTATTTTGTCATCCTTTGAAACCGTTACATTGACCTGTAGCTGGGGTGAATCCGATATGCTGAAACCGCGAGAATTCAGCTGCGCGCTCACCGCATCGCGAAAATGCTGACCAAGCAAACCGGAGTACCCCTCCTGTTCAACACCCAATTTGCTGAAAAAATTATACGTGCCGAACTGCGACAGGTTTACGTCGGGACTGGAGTCAGACCTTACTTTGACTGTCGGCGCACAGCCCAGCAGGAACAAGCCGCAGATTGCGCCGGAGAGCAAGAATTTGACCGGGTTGTTAAGTTGCTTGTACATGTTTGGCTCATCTCCTGAGTGTAAAACGGATGAATATAACCGACCGTCTTGCCCGCATTATGCCACGAACGACATCCATTCGATTCAAGACCGCGTACCCGCCTGTTCCGGGCAAGCATGATGGTACCTATGGCACAAAACGATCCTGCAAAGCGGCAACTGCCGGAAGCGTCTTGCCTTCTACGAACTCGAGGAACGCCCCGCCCCCCGTGGAAATGTAGCTGATTTCGTCACTGACTCCAAACTGGTCAATGGCTGCTAGCGTGTCGCCCCCGCCGGCGATACTGAAGGCCCCTGATCGCCCAATGGCCTCGGCCACGGCACGGGTCCCGGCCGCAAAACTGTCGAATTCGAATACGCCAACCGGGCCGTTCCACACGATGGTCCCCGCCGTCGCAATAGCCCGGCTATACTCAACTACGGTCATCGGGCCGATGTCCAGGATCATTTCGTCCCGCTGGACTTCCCCAACACGACGAATCATTGGCGCTGCTTCCGCTGAGAAAGCTTTGGCCACCACCACGTCTTTGGGTATGGGAATGCTTCCGCCCCGGTCGTGCGCCTGACGTATCAGGGCTTGTGCTGCAGGCACAAGGTCCGGCTCGTACATGGATATGCCAACATCAAATCCTGCTCCTGCAATGAACGTGTTGGCAATTCCGCCACCAACGATCAATTCATCTACCTGGTTGAGCAGGTTTTCCAGCACCGTCAACTTGGTGGAGACTTTGGACCCCCCCACGATGGCCAACAGGGGGCGCGCGGGTTGCAGCATGGATGTCTTCAGCGCATCCAGTTCCTTGCTCAGTAACAAGCCGGAGCACGCCACGGGCGCCAGGCGGATTACGCCTTCCGTGGATGCCTGTGCCCGGTGCGCAGTGCCGAACGCATCCATGACAAATACGTCGCACAAAGCGGCCATTTTGCCCGCAAGGGCCGCATCGTTTTTGTTTTCGCCCGGCACGAAACGCACGTTTTCGCAAAGCACTACCTCTCCCGGCTTGATTTCAACTCCATCAAGCCAGTCAGTCTCCAGGCGGACCGTTAGTCGGAGCAGTTCCCCAAGGCGCCTGGCCACCGGTGCGAGGGAAAATTCTTCCGAGAAATGCCCCTCAACCGGCCGCCCAAGGTGCGACAGGATAATTACCGCCGCACCCCTTTCGAGTGCGAGCTGAATTGTGGGAACTGCTGCACGAATGCGCGCGTCAGATGTCACCTGCCCCGCCTTCACCGGGACGTTAAAGTCCTCACGAATCAAAACCCGTTTGCCCGCGAGGTACAGGTTTTCCATGCGATGGAAATTCATCGGCAGTTGCACTCCTTGATGGCAATTACCCGCACTCAGGCATGCATCAACGCAATCGTGGTGTCCAGCATGCGATTACTGAAACCCCATTCGTTATCGTACCAGGCGAGCACTTTGACCATGCTGCCTTCCATGACACGGGTCAAGGTTGCATCAAAAATGCAAGAGTGTGGATCGTGGTTAAAATCAACCGACACCAATGGCTGCGTGTTATAAGCCAACACTCCCTTGAGGCCGCCTTCAGCAGCTGATTTTACTGCCTGGTTGACTTCCTCGACGGTCGTAGCGCGTTTGGCCACAAAAGTGAAGTCCACCACGGACACGTTGATGGTGGGCACCCGCATGGAAAACCCGTCCAGTCGCCCATTGAGTTCGGGCAGGACCAGGCCTACTGCAGCCGCAGCGCCAGTCTTGGTGGGAATCTGGCTCATGGTTGCGGAACGCGCACGGCGCAAATCTGAGTGGTACACATCCGTCAGCACCTGGTCGTTGGTGTAGGCATGAATGGTGGTCATCAGTCCGTGCTCAATGCCCAGGGCTTCATGCAGGACTTTGGCCAGCGGAGCCAGGCAATTGGTGGTGCAGGAAGCATTTGAAATAATCTGGTCCGAGGACCTGAGGCTTGTGTGATTCACGCCGAATACCACCGTGTTATCCACATTTTGCCCGGGCGCCGAGATGATGACTTTCTTCGCGCCCGCAGTAATGTGCGCGCCAGCTTTCTCCTTGCTTACAAACAGCCCTGTGGATTCATGCACCACATCGATACCCAGCTTGGCCCACGGAAGCTTTGCCGGATCTCGTTCAGAGAACACCTTTATGCGATCACCATTGACGATGAGATCTCCAGCGCTGACGCCAACCTCACATGGAAATTTTCCATGGGCGGTGTCATAGCGCGTCAGGTGAGCATTGGTTTCCGCATCGCCCAGATCGTTGATCGCGACAATTTGGATTTCGTCGGTGCGTCCGGACTCATACAGGGCACGCATGATGTTTCTACCGATACGACCGTAACCATTGATTGCAACCTTGATTGCCATTGTGTAACTCCTGAATAGTGAAACTCTTAACCCACCCGGTCCTGCTACACCGACCGGGCGGCCGCCATGGTTGTTCTTGCGGCGTGGCTAACCCGCTCGGCCGTCAGTCCAAAGTACTTGAACAGATCTTTGGCCGGTGCTGATGCCCCGAACCGGTCCACGCCCACAATTTCGCCCTTGTCCCCAACAAACGGATACCAGTAGTGTCTGACACCTGCCTCTACAGCCACCCGGGCGCGCTGCCCTGAAGGCAGCACAGACTCACGATAGCCGGCATCCTGCCGCAGGAACAGGCCGGGATTGGGCATGGAAACCACCCTGACCCCTATGCCTTCTGCCTGCAGTTCCTGTGCGGACGCCACCACCAGCCCCACTTCTGAACCGGTAGCTATCATGATGCAGTCAACCCGCCCTTGCGGTTCACGCAGGATGTAGCCACCGCGGGCGATAGCATCACACTGCGCCTGGTCGCGCGGCTGGTGAGGCAGGTTTTGCCGCGTGAAAATCAGCACCGAGGGCTTGCCATGGTTTTCGATAGCTATTTTCCACGCCATCGCAGATTCCACGGTATCACAAGGCCGCCAGACTTCCAGCCCAGGTATCAGCCTGAGGCTGGCCACGTGCTCAACCGCCTGATGCGTGGGACCGTCTTCACCCAAACCGATGGAGTCGTGGGTGTAAACATGAATATTGTGGGCCGGAATCAAAGCTGACATGCGCACTGCATTTCGCGCGTAGTCTGAAAACACCAGGAATGTTGCGTTGTACGGAATAAAACCGCCATGCAAGGCCAGCCCGTTGCACATGGCGGTCATACCAAATTCGCGCACGCCAAAGTGAATATAATTGCCCTTGCCGTCTGCTTTACGGACATCCACGCTGCCGGCCCAGAGGGTGTTGTTCGAGCCCGCAAGGTCAGCTGAACCGCCAATCAATTCGGACAAGAGTGGCCCGAACGCTTCCAGCGCCAACTGCGAAGACCTGCGGGTTGCCACGTCGCCGCCTTTTTGTTGCATGGCGGCGATCAGTTTATGGCTTTGCGCCTCCCACTCCTGCGGCAGATCGCCCGACATGCGGCGACTGAATTCAGCAGCAAGGACCGGATGCTCTTTACGGTAGGCTTCAAATCGCTCCTGCCATTCCGTCTCAGCCCCGTCACCCCTTGCCCTGCCGTCCCAGGCAGCTTTGATATCCCCGGGAATCTCAAATGCCGGATGATGCCAGCCCAGGGTTTGCCGGGCGGCGGCCACTTCCTCGGCTCCAAGCGGCGCGCCGTGCGTCGCTTCGGTGCCTTGCTTATTGGGCGAGCCAAAACCAATGATGGTTTTGCAACATATTAGGCTGGGTCGCTGCTTGTCTTCCAGGGCAGTTTCGATGGCCTGTTGAATTTCCACCGGGTCGTGGCCATCCACGTCACGGATTACCTGCCAGCCATAGGCTTCAAAGCGTGCCGGAGTGTCATCCGTGAACCAGCCCTTTACCTCGCCATCGATGGAAATGCCGTTGTCGTCCCAGAATGCGACCAGGTTACCCAGGCCCAGCGTTCCCGCCAGGGAGCAAACTTCATGGGATATCCCTTCCATCAGGCACCCATCACCGAGGAATACCCAGGTACGGTGATCTACTACCTGGTGACCCGGCCGGTTGTAGCGTTGCGCCAATATTTTTTCAGCGAGCGCCATCCCGGCAGCATTGGCAAGACCCTGTCCCAATGGGCCCGTGGTGGTTTCAACACCGGGAGCCTCGCCATACTCCGGGTGCCCCGGAGTGCTGGAGTGCAGTTGCCGAAAATTTTTCAGCTGCTCAATGGGCAGGTCATAGCCGGTCAGGTGCAACAAAGAATACAGCAGCATTGAGCCGTGGCCATTGGACAGCACAAACCGGTCACGATCCAGCCACTTTGGATTCGCCGGGTTGTGTTTCAGGTGGCTGTTCCATAGCACTTCGGCAATGTCCGCCATGCCCATGGGCATGCCCGGATGGCCGGAGTTAGCCTGTTGCACTGCATCCATGGACAGCGCACGGATGGCGTTGGCAAGTTCGCGTCGAGTGGGCATCACGATTCCCTGATAGGTGTCTGGTGGCGAGTCAAAGCCCGGTAGTCAAAAGTATTGCGCCTGAGAATTCCTACCGGGCACAGTCCGTGATTTTCGCCGATAGGTCTCGCTCAGGGCAAGAGATGAATCACTCAATTTCCCCGGTAACCCTTGGGAAACTCTGATTAATTCAGAATTTCCCAAGTATAACAGCCAGTTTGGGGAGAGAAACCGGAGAAAAAAGCGGTGAAAACGGTAAATATTTGCTATGCTTGGGGTGATTCTATTTGACCCGAATTTTCGGGTAAATTTTGGATCGACTACGAATCCTGCAAAGGGGTCTCAGGGTAAAAATTGAACCGGCGATTAAATCAGCATAAACCAAAGGCAGCAGTTCTTGTTGCAGCGGCGTCGCTGTGCCTGGTTTCCAGCCTGTTTCCCGGGTTTAACGCCCACGGCAGTCAGCCGGCATTGCTGAAACCGGACCCGCAACAAACAGTTCACCCCGGAACACCGATGGTTCTTGACCCGGTATCCGGGGGATTTGAATTTGACCTCGGCGGTAGCGAAACGCCAAAGCTTCAGCTGTACCTTGACCAACCGCTCATCCTGGAGACTGGCAGTCATCTGCAGGCTATTTCCCCGGGCTCAAACCTGCTTGGCCTGGATGCAACTTTACGCATGCCCATAGGCGGCGGACTGAGTTTGAACAGCGGCGTGGAGCAGAACCTGGGTGGCGCGCAATTTCAATCGCTGGGCAGCATCCAGTGCATGAATGGGATTTTGAAATCTGATTCCTACACCGCCTCCGGCTGCCGCTTCGTGACTGATCCGGGAGTGAAGTTTGACCGACGTACCTTGAACCTTGGGGCCAGCCAGGAAATTGGCAGGTTAAGGGGTTCGGTAAACTGGTTCACAACGGCAACCGAATCCGGTTCGAATGGCGTTAACGCCCTGCACCAGGCCACCCCTGCTCCATTGCTGGAGAGCCGCCTCCTGATACCCACCGTAGGCAGTGGTGTTTTTGCCGGCTCGAACCCTGCAGGCTATCTGAGCAGCGAAACCACCGGCATTGATGTGAATTTCCAGGTCGGGTTTACCATGAGCCAGGCAGGCGATGTTCGACTCGGGCTCGCGCTCACCCGCGTGCTCGATGCAAATTACCATGGAATGTATGACCAAAACCCGGGTCTGCTGGACTGGAATCTGGCGAAGTCGTTCGATTCAGCAGCCCTCGGTCTCGAATGGAGCCGCGGTTCGCTCAGTGGCGGCCTGAAGGGTTACTATCGAGAACCCGTTACTTTCATGAATCACGAGCAGTTGGATAGCGCAAGCACCTTCGATGTGCAGTTCACCTGGCGCACGCCGTGGAACGCCAACTTGAGTGTCGGAGCCAGCAACGTAATGGGTGCCGGTGCGGGCGACAGCACCACCAACGACAAAAACGCGAACCGGTTCGAATCCATATTCGGTCGCATCCCATACGTCCGTTATCAGCAGGATTTATAGGCTTAAGCCGGCCTGCGGGATCTGCCCTGCTTGTTGTATCCTGCGCTTTGCGCCTCTGTTTCTTGAGAAAACAGCAACATGACGGACCTGGCGAATTACATCCGCACCTACGAACAGGCCTTGCCACGGGCATTTTGCGAAAGCGTACTTGAGCTGTTCGAATCCGCAGACGAACATCCACAACGAAACGGGGCCAGCGTTCGCCCGGGCTTGTCGGAGAGCAGTTGGCTGGAATTGGATCTTACCCGTTGCGAGCAATTCAACTTTCGCAACATTATCCTCAACTGCTTGCGCCACTATAAGTCCCAATACGAAAAAGACTGCGGGATACGCCCGGAATTGCCGTTGCCAAGCGCCTATGCGCCCTTCATCGTCAAGCGCTACGACGCCGGAGGTTCGGATCAATTCCAGGCTCATTTCGACTCCATAGGTGAGGTCGCAAGCCGCTACATGGTTTTTTTGTGGTATCTGAACGACGTGGAACAGGGCGGTGAAACGGAGTTTGTGGACCTGGGAATTTCGATCCCGCCACAAACTGGTAAATTGCTCGTATTCCCTCCCTACTGGATGTACCGCCACGCCGGACGCCCACCCGTGTCAAATTCGAAATACATACTGAGCACCTATCCTTTGTGGTGATTTGTGCCAGCAATCCTTACAAGTGAATGAACCACGTCACCAACTGAGAGCTGCGACTGCGCACCTGAATGCTGCAGACCCCTCGGGCTGCCTACGCGTGTGTAATCAGCTGCTGTTGGAGCAGCCCGGTTTGCTGGAAGCCATGCACTTACGTGGAATCTCCCATGCGCAGCTTGGAAATACTGAACAAGCAATCACAGATCTCTCCCGACTATGGTCAGCGCAAAGGAATAACCTGCACGCTGCTCTCACGCTCGGTAGCCAGTTGCGGATTGCGGGGCGATTTGACGAGGCCGTTGCCCCGCTGACTGCGGCCAGTGTGCAACCCCAGTTTGAAATTGACGCACGCTACGAATTGGCGCGTGTGTTTACCCGTCTGAGGCGGACAGAAGACGCCATGAACGAGTACAGGGCCGTTCTACTGCGCGATCCAAAGCATGGGGATGCGGCGGCAAATCTTGCGTTTTTGCTGGAACGTTCAAATCAACTCGACCAGGCGCTGGCGCACGCCGCACAGGCACTGGCAATCCATCCGGGTAACTTCATGGCAAGCCTGAGCCTGGCGACCGTCGAACGCAGGCGGGGCAATGCCGAAGCTGCGCTGGTTCTGCTAGGTACGCTCCTGCAATCCGACCTGGTGCCCCTGAACCGCAGCATTGTGTTAAACCAGATGGGTCAGTGTTTTGAAAAAAACTCGGCCTGGAGCGATGCGTTCGAATGCTTCCGGGAGTGCAACACCATTTTGAGGAATCAGCACCCTCATGGGCGCCCGATTGATTCGGGAAGTTATGGCGCGGATACGGTGCAGCACATCCATCAATGGTTGCAGTCCAACCCGCCCGCTAATTGGTCCGCGCACGCACCAGACAACGCAAACGACCCCGTATTCCTGGTTGGTTTCCCCCGTTCCGGAACTACTTTGGTGGAACAGGCGCTTGCAGCACACCCCGACATTGAAGTACTGGAAGAGTGCGAGTTCCTTGACGATATCCGGCGCGAATGGGTAGATGACGGCCGCCTGGCCAGGCTTCCGGTAATGAGCGAAGCAGATATTAATGCTGCAAGGAATGCTTACCTGCTGGCATTGAGTAAACGCAGGCAACATAAGCTCAGGCCGGTTGTGATTGACAAGTTGCCCTTGAATCTCGTCTACCTGTTCCTGATTCACCGCCTGTTTCCAAGGTCCAGAATACTCCTGATGCTGCGCGACCCAAGGGATGCGTGCTTGTCCTGTTATTTCCAGGCATTTGATTTACAAGGGGCAATGCCCTATTTTCTCGACCTGCGGGACACCGTACGGTACTACGACCTGGTAATGACCCTGGCCACGGAATCATTCAGGGTAATAAGCAATCCGCTACTGACCGTGCGCTACGAAGACCTGGTAAAAGAATTTGAGCCGACCATGCACCGGCTAACGAAGTTTCTGGGGCTGCAATGGGATAAGAACATACTGAATTATCGGCACATGGCACAGCAACGGGCAATTTCCACACCAAGCTACCAGCAGGTCATTCAACCTCTGTATACCAGTTCAATTGGCCGCTGGCGCAACTATAGCCAGCAAGTGGAGCCCGAGTTCGGATCTTTGGGTCAATGGGTAAGCCGTTTGGGGTATGCTTCGAAACCGGAGAAATTTTTGTAGTATGAAATTCTTGGCTGCATCCGTCGCTGCAAGTGTTGATCATGATAGACTTGCGCGGTTTTCGTTTTCCAAGGTTTGACGATGAATAAGTTGCTACTGCTTCTGGTCCTGATCTTTGCCGTGACATCCCCGGTTTTCGGACAACAGGCTTTCTCCTCCCTGGAGGAGCAAATGACCGGGGCTGAATACAAAGCTACCGGGGTGGATAAACTTACTCCCCAGGAATTGGTTGCCCTCAACAATTGGATACGGGCTCATTCCGTGGCCACCCTGGATGCGCCTACGACAGCAGGAGCAACAGGCAGCGGAGACAGTCGTGGTTTTGATAGCCAGAAAACCTCCGATATGGATAAAACCACAATCACCAGCAAACTGGTCGGCAAATTCAGCGGCTGGGACGGTCAAACCACCTTCAAACTGGAAAACGGAATGATCTGGCAACAGGCGGACAAGGATAAGTTCTATATCAAGGAAATCGAAAATCCGGTTGTAATCATCGAACCGGGCGCCTTCGGCACCTGGAAACTTTCGATTGAAGGATATTCATCGAAATGCAAGGTTGAGCGAATTCAATAGCGCCCGCCCGGCATCACCCAAGACCACCCTGCGAGGGGCCTTTTGTTTTCAGTCGTCGGAATCAATCAGCCCGCGAATTGACGCATTCTTGCCGAAAAATCGCTTGGCCTTGAAGTCGAGTCGCTTCATCCTTTTCCTGTCGGCATCGCTCATCACCCGAACCTCAGATTCAAGAACGCTTCTTTGAAATGGCATAATGTGCACAAAAGGCATACCCATCTTCAATTGGTGATCCTGGTCGCCTTTACGAAAAAATGTGTTCACGTGGATGTGATGGTAAACATCTGAGTCCACTACGCCGGGAACTGCTGTAAAACGTTGCTCAAACTGATAAAACGGTTGCGACAACAGCACTGACCAACCTGGTGGCGTTTTCACTTTCCAGGGATTCAGGAACTTGACCGAGTCCGGCAAATAACCCTCCGGCAACGGCATGGTGCTGTATTGCATTTCCTTGCTGTGGGGTGACGCTTTGGCCAGTTCGTTTGAACCGGCGCAATAAACCGTCTGCCCCCTGATCTGCACCAGGAAGTCGCTCCACAGGGGTATCAAGTAACCCTCCGAAAGATAGGAGATGATGCCCGGGCAACGTCGGATGGTCGCATTGACATTGGACAATTTCAGGGCTTTGGATATGCCGAAGGGGAAACTCGAGCTGCCCGGCGGCAACTCGATGGAGGGCGCCATTTTCCTGAACCAGTCCGGTAACGCTTTGCTGGCCGGGATGGGCGGAAATTCCAGCAATTCCTCGTGATCGGTAAAAAACTCAATTTTGGGCCGTGTCATGAAATACTCTCTGGTGGCGAAGCTGTCCCAGCCTCCTCTACTCTGAACGAAAGCGTAGCAGATGCAATGCTGCCGGGAGAAGGACCATGCGAGGAATAGCCCGAATGGCCGTCACACAACAAAAAATCTCAATTCAGCGCGCAGACCCCCGCTTGGCCGGTTGCTGAAATGGATTGACCAGCCATAGAGCTCACACAAGCGTTTTACGATGGCAAGACCCAGCCCAGCACCCTTGCCCGAAATATTTTGCCCCCGGTAGTGGCGTTCGAAAACGTGCTCCAGTTCGGTTTCCGGGATGCCTGGCCCGGTATCCTCAACTACAACCTTGCCATTCCCCACGGTGATCACAACCTCTCCACGCGCGGTATAGCGCATGGCATTGCCAATCAAATTTCCCACGGTTACAGCCAGCACGGATTCCGGCGCAATTACGCTGACCCGGTCTTCCTCCCGGACCAGCATCTTCAGTTCCTTGCTGCCAATGAGCGGTTCATAAAGATGCACGACCTCATGCACTACCTGGCTTACGTTCTGCGCCACGCTGTCTTTATCGGTTCCCTGCTCTGCCCGGACCAGGTGCAGGAGTGCGGTCGTGATATCGGCTGATTGGCGGGCTGCGCGCGCAATGCGTAGCAAGCGGGTACGAATTTTTGCATCTAGTTCAGGCTGTGCCAGCAGTAACTCCGTGGCTCCAATGATTACCGTCAGTGGCGAGCGCAGCTCATGGCTAACGTCCGCGTTGAACTCACGGTCCCGCTCGACCAGGTGATGCAAGCGGTCCGCATAGCTGTCCAGAGCCGCAGCAAGTTGCCCCACCTCGTCATCAGCAAAATGGTATGAAAGGCGGTCAGACGTGCGCTCTTCACTGAGCATGTTCAGGCGATTGGCAAGGTCAGTCACGGGCTTCATGACGCGCCTGGATGACCACGCTCCCAAAGTGAATGAAAGCACCGAGAAAAGCAGAACCACTCCGACCAGGGCGATGATCAGCCGCTGTTTCAGCAGCTGATTGTCGCTGACATCGTAAATCAGAAAAACCCAGAAATCCTCATCTTTGCTGACGGCCGCTTTGTAAACCCTGGTTCCGCTATTGACATCATGCACTCCAGCGGCCAATTCCCGAAACTCGGCGTTGACGGTCTGGTTTGGGTCCCCGGGACGTGTAATGTAGCCCTGGATGCGGGTGTAAAAAGGTTCGACCACAGTGGGGTCAAGCCGTAGCTGGTTGACGTAGTCACCCAGTTCTTTTTCCAGTGTCGTACCAATCAGCTGATCTTCGAGGTAATTTTGCAATAGCAGGGTGCTGAGCGCGAACAACACACTCAATAGCGTGCCGAATATCAGGAAAGAAAGGACAATGCGGCTTCTAAGCCTGCGGCGATACTGCATTTGACTCTACCAGCCGGTAGCCTATCCCGTGCCGGGTTTGGATCATGCTGCTGCCAAATGGCTTGTCGATGGCGCTGCGTAATGAATGGATATGCACGCGCAGGCTATCGCTATCCGGCATCTCTTCCCCCCAAACCTCCATTTCAAGATCATTGCGCGTGACTACGTTGGGAGAGGTCTCCATAAGGATCTGCAACAACTTAAGCCCTATGGGATTCAGGTAAATGTCCTGGCCGGCGCGGTGCACCGCCAGCGTGTCGAGATTGAACGCCAGGTCGCCCACGTGTAATTCACGCCGCACGCGACGGCGGCCGCGACTGGCAAGCACCTTCAGGCGCGCTTCCGCCTCTTGCAGTTCGAAGGGCTTGACCAGGTAGTCGTCAGCGCCTGTCTCAAAGCCTGCGAGTTTGTCCTGCAGCCGGTCCCGAGCGGTCAGCATCAACACCGGGGTGTCTTTGCCGGCATCTCCGCGCAGTTTCTTGCACACTTCCAGCCCATCCATGCCCGGCAGCGCGAGGTCCAGGACAATGACGTCAAAGTCATTGACCACGGCAAGGTGCAGGCCTGTTACCCCGTCGCCGGCGAAGTCAACGGTATGGCCATGGTCCTCAAGATAATCACCCAGATTTGCCGCTATGTCGGGATTGTCTTCAATAATTAATACACGCATGCACTGCTCCTGGAAACGTCAGTTTTCCGGCAAGTGAATAAATCGAAACGGGCAAAATGGCTGCCAGGGGGTACGACCCTGATCCGGACAGGCTGGTTCAATCATCGCGCGAACTGGAATTCCCGAAGTACTGTTTGCCAGCCAAGCGAGCATGCGCAAAGTCCGATTTTATCCTGGCCAGGGTTAACAGCCGGTTAAGCGCCAGCAACAACAGCGAATTAGTGGTTGCCGCCCAGTACTTCGACGCCGGCAAGTCCACGGGTCAAGGTCTCCGCATCACCGCCTTCATCCATCTTGATCATCAGGCGCACCTCGTTGTCGGAATCAGCGTGCCGTAATGCGTCGTCATAGGAAATCTTACCTTCTTTGTACATTCGAAACATGCACTTGTCGAAGGTCATCATGCCGTGATGAGCCGAGTCACGCATCACGTTTTTCAGGTGGTCAATGGAGCCCTTGCGAATGAGGTCCTTGATCAAAGGCGTGCCGGTCATCACTTCGAATGCAGCCCAGCGCCTGGACCCGTCAATTGAAGGAATCAGTTGTTGCGCAATTGTAGCTTTGAGGTTGAACGAGAGGTCAAGTAACAGCTGCTCACGAAAATCCTCGGGGAAAAAATGAATGATTCGGTCCAGTGCCTGGTTGGCATTGTTGGCGTGGAGGGTGCACAGCACCAGGTGGCCTGTTTCCGCAAACGTGATGGCGTGCTCCATGGCGTCACGTGTACGTACCTCACCGATGAGTATCACATCAGGGGCCTGGCGCAAGGTATTACGCAGTGCCACTTCGAAGGACTCGGTATCGATGCCAACTTCGCGCTGGGTTACCAGGCTCTTGCCGTGCCTGTGAACATACTCGATAGGATCTTCAACCGTGATGATGTGACCGGTCATGCGCTGGTTGCGATAGCCCATCATCGCCGCCATGGATGTGGACTTGCCTGTGCCGGTGGCGCCGACGAACAGTACAATACCGCGCTTTTGCAGGGCGAGTTCCGCCATGACGTCGGGACAACCCAGTTCCTCAAAAGTGGGAATGCGGCTCTCGATGCGGCGGCAAACCATGCCGACATTTCCCTGCTGGAAGAACGCACTGATACGGAACCTGACTTCGCGATCCAGCGCGTATGCAAACTGGCACTCATTGGTTTGAACGAACTCGTTTTTCTGGCGTTCTGACATCAGGCTGAAAACTATTTCCCGGGTATCTTCTTCATTGAGCACATCCGTCGAAATAGGCCGTATCTTGCCGTGCACCTTGATGCACGGTGGCGCATCAACGGTGACAAACAAGTCCGAACCAACTTCTTCATGAAGCTGTTTGAGCCAGTCGTTAATAATACTCATGCTAAAACTCCTACTGGAATTGCTTTTTATCGACCGCTCTGCGACTCGCTTCCTGTCGCGTTATTATGCCTCTGGACACCAAAGCTTCTAACGCCTGGTCAAGAGTTTGCATACCCATGTTCTGTCCGGTCTGAATGGCCGAATACATTTGCGCAATCTTGTCCTCGCGGATCAGGTTACGTATCGCCGGATTAGCAACCATGATTTCCCAGGCCGCTACACGTCCACCCCCTACGCGCTTCAACAGGGTTTGCGCAATTACGGCGCGCAATGATTCGGAAAGCATGGAACGGACCATGGACTTTTCACCGGCCGGGAACACATCGATGATGCGGTCGATGGTCTTGGCTGCGGAACTGGTGTGCAGCGTGGAAAAAACCAGGTGGCCGGTTTCCGCCGCTGTCAGGGCCAGGCGGATGGTTTCAATATCCCGCATTTCGCCGACCAGGATAATGTCCGGGTCTTCACGCAGCGACGCTCGCAATGCCTGGTTAAACCCGTGGGTGTCCCGATGAATTTCGCGCTGATTGATGAGGCAACGTTTGCTTTTGTGAATAAACTCAATCGGGTCTTCGATGGTCAGGACATGACCCTCGACATAGGAGTTGAGGTGGTCGATCATGGCGGCAAGCGTTGTCGATTTTCCCGAACCCGTTGGGCCGGTGACCAGAATGAGGCCGCGGGGGATGTCTATAATTTCACGAAAGACCGGTGGGGCGCCGATATCCTCCAACTTCCACACTGCGTCGGGAATGGTCCGGAAGGCTCCTCCCACCCCGCGGTCGTGGTGGAAGCAATTGACACGAAACCGCGCCAGGCCGGACACGGCGTAGGAGTAGTCCACTTCAAGGTTAGCTTCGAAATCGCGCCTTTGCTGGTCGCTCATGGTGCTGTAGAGCAGTTCGCTGAGCTGGGCTGTGTCAATCGCTGGAAGCGTGAGCCGACGAATGTCTCCATCGACTCGAATCATGGGGGGCAAACCGGATGACAGGTGCAAATCCGAAGCATTGTTTTTGACTGCAAAAGCCAGTAACTCAGCAATATCCATGATCTCTCCTTGATTCCAGCCTGCCACGCTACAATACGACACACAATGCCAACATGCACTGCACACATTCCATTTGCGCAATGCACAGCGCCTACAATAGATCAATGCATAGTCTTCCTGCAAGATGAATGACTTAACCGCCAAACTTGAGAGTATTAATGCAAGGATTGCCAAATCCTGCGCGGAGCTGCAACGCCCCCTGGGTAGTGTGAGGGTTCTGGCTGTCAGCAAGCGCCAGCCCGCCTCCTCCATCCGTAGCCTCCACGCTGCCGGGCAGGTTGCTTTTGCAGAGAACTACTTGCAGGAGGCCCTGGAAAAGCAGGCTGAACTGAAGGATTTGGCGCTGGAGTGGCATTTCATTGGCCCGGTGCAATCCAACAAAACCCATGACATTGCCTGTAATTTCAATTGGGTACAGAGTGTGGATCGGGAAAAGATCGCGCTGCGACTGTCGCGGCAACGCCCCCCCGGAATGCCCAGGCTTAATGTGTGCCTGCAGGTCAATATTGACCGCGAGGAACAAAAATCCGGCGCCAGCGAGGAGGAAATCCTGCAGCTGGCCCTTTTGACCAGTACGCTGCCTGGACTCAAACTGCGGGGGCTGATGGCTATTCCCAGCGCGAGCAACACTCCGGATGAGACCGTGCAAAGCTTCCACAGGGTAAAACGACTGTTCGACCAAATACACAGCGCAGGCCTCGATATTGACACTCTGTCCTTGGGCATGTCAGCCGATCTGGAGCTGGCAGTGCTGGCCGGTAGTACCATGGTCAGGATAGGAACAGACTTGTTTGGCCCCAGGGCGCGACCCCGGGAATTACCGCACTCACCCAAGAGCATCGTGAAAACATGTTGATCGCATTTGTCGGCGGAGGGAACATGGCAACAGCCCTCATCAGTGGCTTGAGCAAGAAAATCGACCAGGGCTTGACCATCCGGGTGGCTGAGCCCAGCGAAGAGGCGAGATCCCGGCTGCAGTCCAGCTTTGATGTCTTCGTTTCCAGCAACGTGACCAGTGTTACCCAAGGGGCGGATGTGATCGTTCTTGCGGTGAAGCCCCAGGTGTTGCCTGCTGTGCTGTCCCAACTGGCTGAAATCATTGAGCCCGGGCAACTGGTGCTTTCCATCGCAGCCGGTGCGACCATCGCAGCCATCGGCCGGCAATTGGGCCCACGGCAAGCCATCATTCGTTCCATGCCGAATACCCCCGCCCTGGTTGGGGCGGGTATTTCCGTACTGTGTGCGGGCGAGCACTGCCGGCCACATCACCGCGACCAGGGTGAACGCATTCTGCATGCGGCCGGGGAAGTACTGTGGGTGGATGATGAAACCCTGATGGACTCAGTAACGGCCATATCAGGTAGCGGTCCAGCTTATTTTTTTCTGCTTACGGAAGCTCTGGCCGATGCTGGAGTCCGCCTTGGACTTAAGCAAGATGTCGCACGCAAATTGGCCGCAGGCACCTGTATCGGAGCAGGAGCAATGCTCAAGCAGTCTGTAGTGGGCGCCACGGAGTTACGCGAACGGGTGACTTCCCCGGGCGGAACCACCCAGGCTGCGCTAAACGCTTTTGCAGAAGGTGAGTTCAGGGAACTGGTGTACACCGCTGCCAGGGCAGCCGAGCGGAGGGGCAATGAGCTGTCCCAGGCTGCCGATCCGGGAGAGCCCCGCTCGTGAGTGGATCAGGAGCAAATGCCGTAGGTTACCTTGTCGGGACTCTGATCGATCTTTATGTCGCCGCGGTCTTGCTGCGCTTGCTGCTGCAATGGGTTCGAGCGGACTTCTACAACCCGGTATGCCAGTTCCTGGTCAAACTCACGAATCCGGTCCTGGTTCCGCTGCGCCGGCTTGTTCCTTCAATTGGCCGGCTGGACACTGCATCCGTCGTCCTCATGTACGTCCTGGAATGGCTCGGTGTCTGGCTGGTGGGTCAATTTGGGCACGCCGGCTTGCAATGGCATCAGGTCATGCTTTTCGCTGCAACAAAATTGTTCATGACCCTGCTGATGACCTATTTTTTCCTGATCATGGCAGCGGTCCTGCTGAGCTGGTTAAGCCGGGACCTGCGACACCCCTTTGTCCCGCTGTTGTTCCAGTTAACTGAACCGGTCCTCAGGCCGATTCGCAAAATCATTCCTCCCATTGCGGGTATAGATCTTTCCCCCCTGTTCGCACTGATTGGAATACGTTTTCTGGTTCTTCTGCTAGGATGGTGAAAGGGTCAATCCAACCGTAGTCACAATACCAATCATATTGCGACCGCTTCTTCTGTTGTTTGTACTAAAGACCGGGAGAAATAACATGCATCGTCTCTTGTCCCTCTTGCTCTTGAGCGGATTGCTGCTGCAATTTGGCACTTGCTTTGCGCAGCAGTCACAAGCGTTCGGGAAATATGAAATTCATTACAACGCCATCAATTCCAATATGCTCCCGGCACAGGTGGCCCAGGGCTACGGAATAAAACGCTCGTCGAGCCGCGCGGTGGTGAACATCACTGTATTGGATAAAAGTGCCGGCGGATTTGGCACCCCAATGCATGCAGCAGTCACGACCAACTCCATCAATTTGACTGGCCAGCGTCGCAACATTGAAATGCGCGAAATCGAGGAAGGAGAAGACGCGGTTTACTATATTGGCGAATTGCCGATTGCCAACATGGAAACCTACAACTTTGCAGTTAGCGTCCAGGTTGAAGGTGAACCCAAGCCGTTTGAACTGAGCTTTCGCCAGCAGTTTTATACCGAGTAGCTTACCGGCAAATATAAAGACTCAGGGATAGAGGAGTTGCGTCACCCATTGGCCGTTGACCTGGATATACTTCAGCCGGTCATGCAGGCGGAACTTGCGACCTTGCCAGAATTCCACGCTTTCCGGCTGTAAGCGAAACCCCGACCAGTGCTCCGGGCGCGATACTTCCTTTCCTTCAAATTGCTGTTCGAATTCCGCAGCCCTGTGTTCCAGAGTTTCCCGGCTGTCGAGCTTTTGGGATTGCAGGGACGCCCACGCACCGACCTGGCTGCCACGATCGCGGGTGGAAAAATAGGCATCCGCTTCGGCGTCGCTGACCCGGCTCACCGGACCTTCGAGTTGAACCTGGTTTTCGATGGTTTTCCAGAGGAAAGTTGCGGCCGCTCGTGGGCAAGCCTGTAGCTGTTGTCCTTTGCGGCTGGTGGTGTTGGTAAAAAAAACAAACCCGTCCACGTCCAAAGCTTTGAGCAGAACTGTGCGTGTAGTGACCACGCCCGCCCCATCGCTGGTCGCAAGTACCATAGCCGTGGGTTCAATCTCCCCGACTGCACGCGCTGCATGCATGGCCTTGTTAAAACGGTCAATGACTTCCTGCGACAAGGGCAGAATACTGGCTGGTTTCACGTCCTCACTCTTCACCCGGGCAAATACCGCGCATCAGGCGCCCTTTTGGGCCTCGGCCTCTCGTTGCCGACGCAACTTCGCCTGCGGCAAAGTGCGCAGCCAGATCAGCCAGACGACAAGCGCGTCCATGATGATCAATGCCTGCCAAAGATAAAGATGGAACCACTCAAATGCCACCTGGTTCCACTGCCCCAGGTAGAACAGGCTCACAATTCGCACCAGGTTCAGTATCTGGATGGCAAAGAACCCCACGACAAAGCCCATTACTTTGTTTTTCATTGGAGCAGGAAAAGCAAAAATCGCCGCAAACAGGATGATCATGGCTTCCACGCCATTGCACCCCCGCTCGATGCGGACACCAAAACCACTGGCGGAGTCCTTGATGACATTGGCCTTGGCCACGACACCATCATCAAAAAACTGGATCACCCAGACGCTGACATCGGCAACAAAAGATGTGAATGGCAGGATGACGTGCTTTTCCGCCGGCTGTAGAATCTCCAGCGTAAACAGGCCGACAAGAAGAACCGAGAACAATATGAAAAATCGAATCATCAGGAATGGAGGCGCAGGAATCAGAAAGGTTCCGCCATGGTACCCAATGTTCACATTGCATGCACGCCCGGAGTAGGCCGGGGCCATGCTGCAAGGAAATAGGAATATCTACCTTGTGGGACCCATGGGTTCCGGCAAAACGACCATTGGCAGCCGCCTGGCGCGGAAACTGAACCTGGCGTTTTATGATTGCGATCATGAAATCGAGACCCGCAGCGGTGCCAGCGTCAATCTGATCTTCGAAATCGAGGGCGAAGCTGGCTTTCGCGCACGCGAAACCCGTATGCTGGAGGAACTCGCCGCCCGGCAAGGCGTGTTGGTTGCCACCGGGGGCGGCGCGGTTTTGAGTGAAATCAACCGGGAGTTGTTGAAGAAAAGCGGCGTCGTAGTCTATCTGCGTGCCTCGGTGAAGCAACAAATGGAGCGACTGCGCAGGGATCAGTCCAGGCCCTTGCTAAATGACATGAACAAAGAACATACGCTGACTGCCATGGCGGGCATCAGGAATCCTTTGTACGAATCCGTGGCGGACCTCACATTTCCGGTGAAGAATCGCAATATTGACAGCACGATAAACCATATCTACCAAACTGTCTGCCAACACCTGGGCCAAGACACCGGTGGAGATAGCCTTGACGCCACCAGCGCTCAGCCCTGACATTCAAACCGTCCCGGTTAAGCTCGCCACGGGCAGCTATCCTGTGTACCTGGGTCACAGCATCATCGCAGACCCCGGTGTGTGGAAGCGGCACCTCGGCTGCGGGAAAACCTTGATAATAAGCAACGAAATTGTTGCTCCCTTGTATCTGCACCACCTGCAGTCGGCCTTGCACGGGCGGGACCTTGCTGTGCACATCATTGCGGATGGCGAACATTCAAAAACCCTGGAAACCTGGTCCGGCATCATCGACTCACTGGTTGCAATGCGCGCACGCCGCGACACAATCGCAATTGCGCTCGGCGGTGGAGTGGTCGGCGACATCACGGGATTTGCAGCAGCCAGCTACATGCGGGGGATTCGCTTTGTACAGGTACCCACCACCTTGTTGGCGCAGGTGGATGCCTCGGTGGGTGGCAAAACGGGAATTAACCACCCGCATGGCAAGAACCTGATCGGAGCCTTTCATCAACCGGAAGCGGTTGTCATCGACACGGCCACCCTGGCTACATTGCCAAAGCGCGAATTCAACGCAGGCATGGCCGAAGTTGTTAAGTATGGGGCCATCATGGATCCCTCCCTGTTTGGCTGGCTGGAACTTAACACGGGGCCCATCAATGCCCGTGAGGCTGGTGCTTTGCTCCATTGCATACGTCGTTCAGTAGAGAACAAGGCACGGATCGTTGCCGCGGATGAAAAGGAGTCGGGGATCAGGGCTATCCTCAATTTTGGCCACAGTTTTGGGCACGCCCTCGAAACCCTGACGGCATATCGTCAGTTTCTCCATGGCGAGGCAGTCGCCATCGGCATGGTGATCGCCGCCCGCCTGAGCGAATTACGCGGAATTTGCCCCAACGGCATTTCCCAGCGAATCAGGAAGCTATTGCAGGAATGTGGCCTGCCGGTTGATTTGCCGGAGTCCGTGAGCGGTGCTGCGATGATAGCGGCGCTTGAGCTGGACAAAAAAACAGTGGCAAGCGGCCCCCGACTCATTTTGCTGGAGCGGATGGGAAAAGCACTGATCGATGCCGAGTCGACCCGCGAAGAAATGGCGGCTGCAATTGAACTCTGCCGCCCGCTTGGTCCCCAGGCGTGACCCCCACAGGACCCCGGGCATGAAATTATCGAACGACCTGATCATCAGGGCCTTGCTCAGAAAGGACGTGGATAGAACCCCACTGTGGGTTATGCGCCAGGCCGGTCGCTACCTGCCGGAGTATCTCAAGACCAGGGCCGAAGCGGGCAGCTTCCTGCAACTGTGCCAAACCCCGGAGCTGGCCTGTGAGGTAACGCTGCAACCGCTGCGCCGCTTCAAGCTCGATGCGGCCATCATCTTCTCCGACATCCTCACCATCCCCGACGTGATGGGCCTTGGGCTGTATTTCACCGAGGGTGAGGGTCCTCGGTTCGAAAGGCCATTGCGTACCGAAGCCGACATTCGCAATCTGCCCAGGCCGGATGTGCACGATTCACTTGCTTATGTCATGGACGCAATCAGGCTGGTGCGCCGTGAACTGGCCGGCCAGGTTCCTTTAATCGGTTTCAGCGGGAGCCCGTGGACCCTGGCGACGTACATGGTCGAGGGTGGGCCGAGCAAGTCTTACGGCAAGATCAAGAAGCTGATTTACGACCAGCCGGCTCTGGCCCATCAGCTGCTTGAAAAACTTGCAGACACAGTAACCGACTACCTGAATGCGCAGATTGAAAGCGGCGCGCAGATCGTGCAGATTTTCGACACCTGGGGCGGAGTGCTGGCGGCGGACGCATTCAAAGAATTTTCCGTGCGCTACCTGGCGCGAATTATCGCTGGCTTGAAGCACGAACATGAGGGCAGGCGTGTGCCGGTCATCCTGTTTTGCAAAGGATGCAATGCGCACCTGGAAGCCCAGGCCGACACCGGCTGTGACGCCCTGGGCGTCGACTGGACTATGACCCTGTCCGAAGCACGCTCCCGGGTCGGGCATCGGGTAGCCTTACAGGGTAACCTTGACCCAGCAGTCTTGCTGGCAGCCCCTGCAGTGATTCGACATGAAACCAGCCAGGTACTGAACAGCTTTGGCCACGGATCGGGACACGTGTTCAACCTGGGTCACGGCATTACACCCGACGTAGACCCGGACAACCTGCAAACCCTGGTTAATTCCGTCCTGGACCTCAGCCCGGCCTTCCACTAAGCATCGCCTGATGCCTGTGCGTGCAGTTTTTTTTGCAAGGCCAGGCGCAGTAAATGGGGTTCCAGGTTCGACCGCAGAACCGGTTGAGGCAATTCGATCACATCAAACTCCTGCCTGGCTTTGATGTCCAGGGTATCGGGCATATACCGGCGGGAGAGCAGCACGATCCTGCTCTGGTTTGACCGGCCAGCTACCTGATGCTCGCGCCCGGTCAGTAGGCTGCTATCAACGATCACAGCATCCACTCCGGCGGGAATCCCCATGGCACGCGGAGTGGAGCCTGCACGCGCCGGCGCTCCCATCCGCAACAGCAACTGCTCAAGTACTGCAGCCAGTGGAGGCCTGACCGCCAGCAGGCAATTGATGCCCTTGAGCAGGCCGGCCTGCAGGCGTTCAAACTCCCTGGCGCCGCGAACCGCCAGGCCCGGAAGCTGCACCCGGAAGCTGGTTCTGGCGTCTCCCGGCGACTCATGCGTGATGGAGCCTCCCAGCAGGGAAACCATGTGTTTGCACACATACAAACCCAGGCCGGAGCCGCTGGACAGGTCAGCAACGTCACCGCTGCCCTGCTCGCCAATCGCGTAAATTCGTGCCCTGTCGCAGTGTGCAATCCCAATGCCGGTATCGCTAACCATCAGCTCCACATCCACACGCCCGCATGAATCGAGCTGTTCCTGCCGGACTTCCACCAGCACGTACCCGTGGCGGGTAAATTTGATCGCGTTACTTAACAGGTTATCCAGCAGCTGCCGCAGACAGCCAATGTCGGCATGCCAACACGCAGGTAAGCGGTGATCGTATAACAGGAACAAACCAATGCCTTTCCTTTGCGCATCGGGCCAATGTGCCCTGATGATTTGTTCCATAAAGACAGGGCCATTCAGTGCTTGCTTCTTCCCCGGCTCCCTAGCCCTGTTCGTCCCGGCGCCAGCGGCGTCAATCCCGGCGCCAAACCGGGAGATTAACCGGAGCAGTTGCTGGCCACTCGCTTCCACTGCGTTGGCCAGTTGGAACTGTTCGCAGCTAAGATCCGACTTCTGTAAAAGTTCGCACAGGCCGAGTATCCCCGCCACCGGAGCACGCAGTTCATGCCTGAGCAAATCCAGAGCAAGAGTCCGCTCAGCTTGCGCAAGGGGCGCAACAGAAAAAACATTCGCACGGCTGGAAATGAGAGTTCGGGCCAAAGCCCGCAAAAGTGAACCGGGTTCGAAGGATTGAAGAAATCTGCCCTGCATTTGGGTTCCCCCTTGCGCAGGCGCCAACCGGAATGGTCTTCCTTGCAAAGACCTGGTCAAGCCGACCACCGTGCTGGCACCAAAGTAGTCCTGTAGTGTGTACTACAGGTCCAAAGGCGTGCGGCGGCCTGAGGCAAAATGTACAGGCACTACGGAATTTGTGCAACGACTTCCACTATGCATTCTGGCCCCCTGCCGACCGGCAATTGAATGGCGACTGCAATCAGTGCTTGACAGTTGGCCACGCAGCCTTGAGAGTTTGACCAACCAAAGGAGCCTGTGACGTGATGTCCAAGTCATCACCAAAACCCGAAATAGCCGCCTGGGGAGAGTTTTCGACACCCATTTTTTCATCCCGATATCCGCAGCCTGAGCTACTCAACGCCGAGCTGAAGAAATTCATCCTTGGGCAGGAATCACAGGGTGATAAATACCGCAACCCGGAATACATCCCCAGCAACCAGGTGCGGATATTCGAAAGCTCATTCGATTTGTTCAAAGACCCGAACCGGGCCATACAGGAGCTGAAAATGTTTTTCCTGCATGGCATGGTACACGCAGTGACTGAAACTAATGGCTACTCCCTCGACGAGTGCAGCCGCTTGCACGCGATAACCGATGCCTGGTATCACGTCACGCGATTTGGCGGATACATTTCCAGCCACACGCACCCGAATGCATCCTGGTCGGCGGTATACATGGTCGACCCGGGTGATGAGGCAGCGGAAATGCCAAAGGGAGGTATGCTGAATTTCAAGGATCCCAGGATTAACGCCAACATGTATCGTGACCCGGGCAACCAGAACTGGAAAAAACCCCACCATGTCGGCTCCATCAATTACGCAATGAGACCCGGCGACCTGATGGTTTTCCCTTCATTCGTGCAACATGAAGTAACTGCGTACTTTGGCAGTTCCCCGCGCATAACCGTGGCAGCAAACTGCAGTTTCAGGTGGCAGGCCAAGCCGTGAACCCGGCCCCAAACCTTGCCCTGCACCTCTTTTAAGCAGGCTCAGGCAAACTCCTCTTCGTCATCCGAAAACGGCTTGACCGGAAAGGCACGCAAAAGTGGCTTCGCCCATTCCAGGGTGCGACGGATTTCGACCTCATGTCCTCGTGCTACTGCATCGGCTTCCGCCCGCTGCTGCTCCGGACTGTAGCCGACCCTGGTCTTGGAGTGCTGGCGAAATGCGCCCTGCTCTACGACGTCACTCAGGATTTCTTCGCTCAATCCGAGTTGCAGAAAATCATTGATGGTATGCAACGTTTCCAGGGGCCGGAGCAAGAACGTTTCCATGCTCACCGGCAGCACGCGTCGGGGAGGGTAAGCGTTGGAAATACCCTGGAAGAAATGTCGCTGGCAATGCCAGAACACTGCGCTTTGCTGCAGCAAATCCAAAGCGTCCAGGGGTGGCAAATCGACCTGTGTCCGGTAATCGCTGTCCCTGAGCAATGCCGCCAGGAAACCAGGCATTCGCTCGCGCGCTTCCGGCGCTTTCTTCAGGATCGAAATGATCAAGCTGCGCAAACCACTGCCCAGCATCAGGCACCGGTGTTGCTCACCGGCTGCGGTCCGCTGACTCAACACGCCCTGTAGCAGTGAATTGGCGAAGTTCGAGGGTTTGACCACTGCTGCCTCCCCTGCGTAGCTGCGGTTAAGCAGGCCTAAAACGCGCTGCCCCAGTCTGCTCATGTGCTCTGAGTCAACAGAAGCTGCGTCACGGTACAAACCGCCGAGTTGCACAAGCACCTTGGGCTCCCGCAGCACCAGCGTCCGGGATGGGTGATCCAGACAAAAAGCCAGCAGGGTGGATGCGCAAAATGCCGTGTGAAAAACATAAGCCGCCGGGGCGCCTGATTGCTGCGACAGGATCGAGTCCACCTCGGCGCCGGTGGCGCTAAGCAGGCGTTCCGGCATGGGTTTTATGCGGTGATCCAGGAACGATGAATCGCGGTAAGTCTGGCGGGAAACCTGGGCGAACTGAAACCGTCCCCGCTCGTCGTCGAACCCCGCGAGTAACCAGTCCGGCGAGGCGAGATCATTCAGGTGGTCCCGCTCTGCTATGTGGTTCACCGTGACCTTGGTCTGCCTTGACTTAAACGGCAGTGCTTGAAACCGCTTCGGGCTTTTGTACCCGTCGCTGTTGGTGCAATTGGGTGATGATGGTGTATTTGGGACCTGAAACGGGTGGATTGCCACGATGAAAATAGGGCCAGCCCACCGGGCAAATCATCAACCGGCCCTCGAGCGGTTTGATGGCCCGCCCCATCCATTTGTAATCTGTCTCGCCCCCTTCATCCACTGTATTGAGGTACCACATCGCCGTCATCACGCGAGTGTAGGTGCCGCCGATATTGTCCGAATGCCAGTCAAAATGCTCACCCGCGCTGTAACGGGTTACACGAAACCCCTCGTGGTGCACTTCCACCGATTTAAACGCCTCGCTCCATTTCTTCATGTACTGCCGCAAATAAAACATCAGGCTCTGGTTGACTGTGTTGATCACGTCTTCCCATCCATGGCGAATATCGGCAAGATCAATTTCCATAGTGCCCTTGAAATCAGGTCGATAGTAACCGTCGCCCACTTTTCCTCGGGTCTTGCGCGGGTCATTTTCAAAACGCTGGACGATGTCCTGGCACAGGTCGGCGCTCAGCGCCTGGTCATAGATGCCAAAAAAATCTTCCATCACACCCTCTGCCATGAACCTGAATCTCCGTTGTCCATTCGCTTCTCTTTGCCCTTCCTGTGAAAGCAATTATACATTCCAGCACCCGGGCTCAGGGAAATTCCCCTTAAGCTCAATCCACATAACCGAGGCTGTTGATGGTCGATACGTACTGTGGCAAAGAGCAAAACCTGCGCTTTTCCGTTGCGTCCATAGCTTGGCGGGGCAAGGGCGCGATGTGATCACTGCCACTGCGCCCCGGCAACATATCGCCGGTGATGCGCGTGTATGCCTGCCATTTTTCCCGGTATCCGGGGTCGAACTCCAGCTCCAGTCCGGCACATAGCTGGCGCAGTGCCGTATCATTGTCGCGGGTAAAATCCTCAAATCGCATAAACCCGGTCTGCCTGGCGGATTCGGCAAAACGACTGGCGCCTCGCAGGAACCGCGCCGGCCCCAACCTCTCCTGGAAAACCGCCTGTTGCGCCATGCTTAGCCACTGGTCCAGGGGATGGCGCACGGTGGAGTATCGAACCAGACTAAAAGCAGGTTGGAGCTTTTCCGCTAGCAGGGAGCGGTAACGCGGCTGGGTAAAAGGCACACCCGTGTAATCCAGGTGGCTCCAGTCGCGCACCACCAGGATTCTGCCGTGTTCGCTGCAGCGCTGCGCGATGAGTTGCATGACTTCGAGGAAACTCAAGCGACCACTACGAGCGGACTCCAAATCCTCATCGCTGAGTAAATCGTACCAAGCCTGGGCCTGGGCTATCGGGTTGAATTTCTGCGTGCCCAACGGATGAATTTCGCTCAGCAATACCACGTCCTGCATCGAAGCCAGGCAACGGCAGATCACGGTACCCCCGGTCCGTGCCATGTGGTGGACAATGCGTATCTTTGGTTGAGAGCTCAAATCGTTTCAGGCAACGGTGTGCTCATGCAGGATCCAAGCACCCGGGCCTTCAGTGCGGGCAGCGCCTCTGCACCCGTGCTGCTCAGAACCAATGGAGCCTTTATCGAGTATAGCTCCCGCAGGGCTCGATTGCGCCGCCGTTCATACAAAGGCCAACCAGATGCATCTGCAGCAAACATGGCCCAAAGGCTTTTCCAGTCCTGGTAAAGCCCACGCACGGAGTTTGCGAATCGCTGCACCGACTCGCGTGTATTGCTCTCAGCGGGTGACGCCAGCAGGTCAGCCAATAAGTCTTCCGCAAGCACTTCCATTTCGATGGGGTGCATCACGTCCATCACATTGTTCCGCTCCAGCCGCAGCCTGGGCAGTTCGCCCGGCGTGAACTCAACCAGTCGCCGATCCAGCTCATTACTCTTCGCATTAAGTGATTGCTGAATCATGTTCCAGAACAGTGATGAACCAACAGTATCCGCCACCAGATGCACTCTGAAATGCGCCGTGGGATTAACTACGCGATGCATCTTCCAGTTATCAAATACCCAGGCCTCGCCCGCAGCCATGTGAATTGCCTGGTCATGACAATAAAACCTTACTTCAGGGAAAGTAATCACGGGTATGTGAATTCGCACGCGTGAGTACCAATGGTAGTTGACGTCACTGTGCAAGGGTACTTCGCTGCCACCGGCAAGCCCCATAAGCCGGGAACGCCCGAACACCGTCTGGAAACTTGCCAACACCTGGCATAGGTAAGGCGATTGCTTCAGCCAGGGTGTGGCGGCCATTGGGCCGGCAAAAAGGTCATTTGGCTCTCCCCTAACGGAAACCAGGGGCACGGCTCGATTTCCTGCGTAACCCGTGGGGTGAGCCTGCCAGGCACTTTCGGGCAGAGCCAGCACCTCGTCGGCCATGCGCTCTGTGTCAAATGCCAGTGGCAGCTGGATAAATTCACGTGGAAGTTTCATTCAGATCGAGACTGCTACCGTATTAATCACTGCCCACCGTTTCCAGTCCCACTTCGGGGATGCCCGGTTCTAGTATAGCCCTTCTTTGTTGGCCTGATTCCACAAAGGATCTCCAAACACCAGAGCGAAGCTGCCGTAGCCGTCCCGGCCCTTCATTTCTTTCGGTTATACTGCCAGACATAACGATTTCTGTTTGCAAGCTCAGCCCGCATTTGCGGATAAGGGAAGTAGCAAATTTATGCCTGGGGCCGATTTAGACGCACTCGAAAGGGCCGCACTCGGTGGTGATGACGGCAACCGCATCGAACTGGCCAACCGCTTGATTGAATTCCCGGCAGATTCGACCGAGTGTCAGCGGGGACTGAGCATTCTGCGGGATCTTGCCGAGAGTTCCCATGGCGTTGCTGCACAGTGGTTGTTGGGGGTGTACTTCATCCAGAGCACTTCCCTGGCCGGTGCCCATGCCGAAGCTGCCCGCTGGCTGGAACGCGCAGCCAGCGCCGGAGTTGCACCGGCCATTGACCGCCTGGCAAACCTGCATCTGCGCGGCCTGGGCGTGCTGTATTCCCGCGCCAGGGCGATCACCTTGCTACAAGAGCTTGCGGATATCGGTTTCCAGCGGGCCGCCTGGGACGTGGCTTACCTGCATGCCGAGGAACGTGCAGAAACCGCCGCCGCAAGCGCATTTGCCAGGGCCTGCGCCCTGGCTTATCCCCCGGCTTACTACTCCCTGGGCCTGCGCTTTGCCTTGGGGGCGGGCGTGGCGCGTGATGCGGGATTTGCCCGTGCTTTGCTGCTCCGGGCCAACGATGCCGCTTATCCCGATGCTTTGAATGCTGCGAACGAGCTGGCGCCGCAGAATGAATGCGGCCAATCTGCGTCAGCCTGGTATGGCCGACTAAAGCAAAATCATGCTGCCGTCAAACCCCTGCTACAGCAACTCCTGCAGGAAGGCCTGACCATAGATTTCTCGCGCAAACCCGACATCCCCAGGGTGGAATCCCATTTTGCCTCCCTGGGTCATCCCCAGCTCCATCTCGACGAGCACGGCCGGTTGGCAGCGCAGGCCGGAGGGCAGGACTCTGTTGTAACTGCAACATTGCACTGGGAGCAGCTGGCGCAAAGTCCCAGGGTAGCTATTTGCCAAAACTTTGCGACCCGCGAGGAATGCGCCCATCTCATCTACGTGGCCAAGTCAGCGCTGGCGCAGCCGCAGCAGTACACTGGCAAAACGCTTGCCGGGCTGACCGAGAACTCGCACTTTACCGGCCGCGGATGCCCGCTGGGGGCGCTCAGTTCCGACGCTGTCGTGCGCACCATTGAGCAACGGATAGCACAGCATTGTGGGCACACGGTGGACACCATTGAGCCCTGTTCCATCATTGCCTATGAGCCGGGCGAGGAATACCACTCACATGTGGATTTTTTCAGTCACGAACAAATTGAACATAATCGCAGCGTGCTGAAAGATTTCAGCGGGCAGCGGGTGGCAACGTTCCTGCTGTGCCTGAACGCGCCCGATGCGGGCGGTGAAACCGTGTATGACCAAACGGGGCTGACGGTCAGCTACCAGGACGGGATGGCCACGCTGCACTTCAATGTTACGCCTGCATGCGCACCGGATGCGCAATCCCTGCATCACGGCTGCCCGGTGCAACTTGGTCAAAAGTGGTTACTGCGCACAACCCTGCGCGAACATTCGTTGTATCGCGCCCTGTAAAACAGGTCTGCTATTGCGCGCTGCACTGCCATTAGCCCCAAACTATTAAACGCAGCCTAGGCCTAAGTTAAGCTCAGGTTCACCCCAACTTGACCCCAAGTTGCCCAGGCTCAAGCCCACCAAAAAAGAGGCCCCGCATCAGCGGGGCCTCTTTTTTCTTACCTTAGCCCCAAAACCGGGCCGCACTTTCTCAGAAGCTGTGTGTCACGTTCAGGAACCAGGACCGTCCAAACGCACGGTAGGTGTCTGAGTCCGTCGTGGCATTAAAGCCATAATTGAGGAACGGCAGGCTGACGTCGAACAGGTTGGTGATACCTGCCGAAATCTCCGTGCCCCAACCGGGCACCGTGTAATGGCCAACCAGGTCAAAATAGTACTTGTCCTTGGTTGTATTGATCCAGGCACGGTCGATGATGGGAATACCCTGATACGTATCAGCCGGATCGACGCTCACGATCTGAGGGTCATCCGGGCAATATATGGTCAGGTAAATCGCGTCAGCATTGGGGCTGCCGCACTCGGTTACGCCATCGATGAACTCGACACTCAGGCTCACACCCCAATCACCCAGGGACCAGTCGGTGTTGAGCATCCAGCGCCATTCGGGATAGGACGAGGGCTGGCCCAAAGACCGGTGCTCATACTGACCCACGGAGTCGGCAATTTCAGCCGAGTACAGCCCATCACCGTCAAAGTCCTTCAGCGTAAGTTGTTCACGCGTAAGATTGTAGGTGCCGTACCAGCCGAAGTCCCACAGGCCAATGTCGGTATCCCAACTGTAGGCCATCGACCAGTCAATACCTGTAGCCGATTCCGGACCAACTTTCTGCACCAGCGTGGTGGTGTAATCCAATGCGCCGGGATCCGATGAATCCGGTCCGAATCGCACGATGAAATCGCAGTATTCAGGCACGGCGCCGTTGTAGCAGCCGGCCAGTACCACGTTTGCAGACGGGATGTTGATGGCGTCGTCGATGTCGATCTTCCACCAGTCCAGGGTCAGGCTGAAACCGGATGCGAACTCCGGAGTCCAGGCCAGACCGGCGGTAACCGAACTGCCCTCTTCCGGCGTAATGTTGATATTGCCGCCAACCCGGGTACGCGACTGAGCATCGGACTGCACGTAGGTGGGAGGTACATCCTCACACCCTGGCGTGCCGCCCTGGCCTGAACACGGATCGGCAGTGGTCGGGAAGTTGTCGCCAATACCGGAAAACAGTTCGGAGATATTCGGCTCGCGGTACACATCACCGGCGGTTGCTCGCAGCATCAAGCCATTAACCGGCTGCCAGCGGAAGGCATACTGCCAGGTGGTCGACGAATCGAAAATCGAGAAATCGTCGTAGCGGACACTGACACCGATTTCGAGCAATTCTGCCCCGGTAACCCCGGACAGCAGGGGAACGTTGACTTCACCGAAGAAAGAATCAACCGAATAGTTACCGTTGGTTCCCAAGCCGGTATTACCCGTCACAGCGCCGGTGGCCTTGCCTGAGTCCGGTATGTATTTGTATTTTTCTGAACGGCGTTCGAAACCGGCGGCAGTTCCCAGAGGACCCGCAGGCAGTTCGTAGGCGTTACCCGAAAACGTCAGGTTGGTGACCTGGCGAACGTTTTGGAAGCGGTCGTTCAATGGAACAGAAATGTAGGCCAGCATCTCCTCGGTAATGGGATTTGTGGTCGGGTTGGTGAAAATATTCAATGGAACACAGGCCGTATCCGGATCCGGGGCTCCTGGAACGCCGCAGGTTACAATGCCGGTCACCGGATCAAGAAACGAGGGGCCCATGGCTTTGGCCAAGCGGGAGCCACTGTACTGGCCATAATCTGTGTCGGAACGATCATTCTGACCATAGTTATAGCTCAAATCCCAGGTCCATGAGTCTCCGATGTCCCCGGTCAGCCCGGCAACCACCTGGTACTCATTGACGATCTGCTCAAACAGGCGGGGCCCGTTTTCCACCATACGACGACGCCACTGGGTTATAGGGGCACCGAACGGGTTGTAGTAGTTGTTGGTGGGCACGACGATCCCTGTTGGATCGACATCCTGGTAGCCCGGATCGAAACGCGAGTCATACGGTGTCGGCGCCAGTTGCTGGTTCGATGTGCGGTTGGCGAATCTCGTTTCCAGGGTAGCCGTTATATTGTCGAACAATTCGTAGTCAGCCTGACCGAAGAAACTGGTACGCTCGTAGGGCGTCTGCATGTAGTTGGTCGGCGCATAGTCATACGTAGCCGGACCACAAACTCCATTGGCCGGGCCATAGTCAGTGACGGATGCGCCACCGGTGGCTGAATCCGTACAAATGGTTCTGGACCCGGGAATACCTTGGATGGAAAATCTACCGTTCGGGCGACGGCTTGATCCCAGGGTGATCCAGTCCACAATGCCATTGCCATCACCATCTACACCGGCATCTTCAGAGAAACCGTATTGACTGAAACCGACCGGGTCGTAAATCGTTACCGAAGTCTTCAGGTAGTCCTCATCGTACGCGGCCAACAGGATTGACTCCTGTCGGACGTATTCCGCACCAATCACAAAATTCCCGCGTTCCGTATTACCGCCGGTAATAAAGCTGGTGGAATAGTTCATACCGCCCAGATCAAAGCTCTCGCCCATCTGGCCTGTGACTTCCGCGCCCTCGAAATCACGACGGGTGATTACGTTGACCACGCCGGCAACGGCGTCAGCTCCGTAAATGGCCGAAGCACCATCCTTGAGGATTTCAATGCGTTCCACCATGACCACCGGAATAACCGAGAAGTCGTTGAACAGGGAAGGCATGCGGTTGCCGTTGACCAGAACCAGTGTGCGGTTGGTGCCCATACCACGGATATCCACGGCTACCTGGCCGCTACCGCCGTTGTTGCGCTGGGTTGAGATGGGCGAACCGCTCATCATCGGCAGATCCTGCAGCAAATTACCCAGGTCTGTTATGCCGGTGCGCGCGATATCGTCACGATCCAGTACGGTTACCGGTTTGGCGCCTTCGATGTCGAGACGGTTGAGGCGTGAACCCGTTACCTGGACACGTTCCAGGGATTTGTTATCTTCGTCACTGCTGTCCTGTGCGAAAACGGTTGACGTGGCGAGAGCGAGGCCCGCCATTGCGCTTGGGACCAGCGCGTATTGCAGTGCCTGGTATAAAGGATTACGGCTGTGTGTCATGTAAAGTCTCCAAATTTTATTTGGTATGGTTGTCTTTCGATCGAAGTCAACCCGGAATAATAGTGTCATTGACTTAGGTCAGCAGACACAGGTCAAGCAGATGCTATATCTGGGCTTGGCGGGATAGTATCACCATTTATAAGTGATTGGAAAGTCTTTATTAACGAGTAATTAACGCGCTTTTACGCATGAATCAGAGGCGCAATGGAGGGAATTTACGGTGCAAACAAGCGCAGTGTACGAATATTAACGTACACAGGCGCTGGCCAGATTTTGGCCCTTGCTGCAGGGGTTCAGCCTTTTGAAACTCAGTGAGCAGTGATGCTCAGGTCGCCGCTAAAGCTTTCTATCTGGATGCTCGCCCCGTTTTCGCCCGCTTGGAACGACAGGGATTGGCCCCGCCCCCGCGAATCTGCGGATGCGTTGCCAAAATCCGAGTGAATGTCGCCACTGTAGCTTTGTGCGGTGTATTCAGCCTGCTGTCCGGCGCGAAGGTGTAATTGGACGTCCCCACTCATGCTTTGAACATTGAGGCGGCCCCGGTCGGCAACATCGAGTGTCAATTGCAAATCTCCGGAGACTGTTTCGAACCTGCCGCGACCTATTTGACTGCCGGTCATGCTCACGTCGCCGGACACGGTACTGACGGCTATTTCCCCCTCGATCCCCTGCAGTTGGATTTCGCCGCTGACGGTCTCGACGCTCGCACGCGGCGCCGTCCCGGAAAAACTGACATCGCCGCTAACGGTTTCCACGTCCAGGAGCCGGGTTTGCGCTGCGGCACTCAAATCGCCGCTGACCGTGGTAAATACCAAACTTGCGCCATTCAATCCGTCCGCGGCCATATCTGCGCTTACGCTTTCGGCTTCCACGCTCACGGTTGCCGGTAGCTGCAGGCGCAAAATTGTTTCACTTACATGGTTACTATCCTGAAGGTTGTGCACCCGGACTTTCACGCCTGCTGATGATTCCTGGATTTCCAGTTTTTCTACACCGTCACCCAATTCACCGGAAATATGTACTTCCGGCTTATCCCAGGTGGTGATTTCTATGTTACCCGCCAGGTTGTCAATTTCGACCAGGCCATCCGCGGCGATGGGCCTGCTTTCGTCGATCGGGGTTTTGGCCTCCACGGCAGCGCAATACAGCACGACCGTGCCGACCATCAGCGCCAGTTTGATAATCATATGGTGTTCCTCCACGCGGCCATATCTACAGCCTGAATTTGTTGCAGCAGTTTCAGTTGGCGGGCACGCAGGGCCTGCAGATGTGAGTTCAGCAATACACTGTCGGGTTCCCGGTTCAGGGCACCCTGCAATTGAACTTCCGCCTGGCGCATTGCACTCCAGCCGGTGTCGAATCCTTGCATGGAATGCTGCAGGGATGCTGTATGCGCCACGCCCGAAGTCATGAATTCCCTGAACGCGGCCTGGTATGCGGCCTCGCTGGTAGGGCTTATCCCGGCACCCGGATATTGCCGGGCGAGTTCCGGCGCGGCTGGAAACGGCGATGACGAATTCCACAACTTTCCAGGAATGAGCAGGCTCGCCACCGTGAGCACCACCGCCGCCGCAACAGCATAGGGCCACCATCGTGCACGCCCCGCAGTGGTAACGCTGTGCCGCGTAGTGGAGCCTATGCGGGAGGAAATTTGCGGCCAGGGGTCATTTTCCGGCGCCAATTCTCGTGGCAAAAGGCTAATTTTGCGAAGAATTTCTTCTTCGGTGTGCAATTGACTCATGCCTTCAGCTCCTCACGCAGGAGTTTTCGCGCCCTGTGCAATTGGGCCTTCGAAGATCCTTCAGCCATTCCCGTCATTTCTGCGATTTCACCGTGCCCGTAGCCTTCAACGTCAAACAGTACAAGTACTGTGCGGGCGCGCTCCGGCAAGCCGGCGATTGCCCTTTCCAGGTCCCGCTGGTCTGCGGCGTGAACATCGCGCTGACCCACTGCCGTGCGTTCGGCCGTCGCATCGGGACCGGACTCAAACCTTGCCCTGCGCACGCGAATGCGCCGGTCGCTGAGCGCTACGTTCACCGCCAACCGGTGCAACCAGGTGCCGAACAGGCTATCGCCGCGAAACAGGTGCAATTTGCTCCAGGCCCGCAGAAACGTTTCCTGCAGCAAGTCCTCGGCAAGTGCGTGGTTACAGCCGCACAGACGCCATACCAAGCCGTGCATGCGGTCGCGATGGCGGCGATACAAGGACTCAAACGCTGGAACGTCACCCGCAAGGGCCAAGGTGACCAGGTTCGTGTCCTCGTCGTGGTCCGTCTGCGCCGCGCTGCACGCTTTCACCCTGGCGATTCCTCCCATAACGTGTTTGACGGGATTCCCAGGAAATGGTTTAAACCTGCCTGGGAATAAAGTTTCCCCAGAAATATTTCCCCCGGAAAATGTGTCCTCTGGCTGACCTGAACCGGAACCTGGCAGGCAGGACTTATTCGGGCAGGACCTATGGGGCAAACTCTAGCCGACAGGGAAACATCAGGCCGCGTGCTGTTTATCCAGCTTGGAGTCCGACCGCTGCCCGAGGCGAATATCTTCGCTGGGGAATTCATCAACCGCGATGATCTCCGCTACTAAAGCCCGGACCCGAACCATGATGTCGGCTTCCACTTTATTGAGGACACCGCGGGACACCGCGGCCTCAAGTTGCTGCTCCCAGGTCATCCCCTCGATTTCACCGGCTTTTAACGCCTTGAGCAACTTGCGTTCCAGGGGTTCAGCGGCTATGACCTGCGGCAATGCCTCTTCCATCAGGCCAACCGGGTGACCGGTGCGCCCGGACTTGTAGATGCCTTGCGTCAGGCGATCGCGGGTATCAGACGGCGCCAGTAACAGTTGTGCAACCTTGTGGGTAAGCCGGTCGCCAGGAGCGCGCTCCCGCCGTCCCAAGGGAAACACAAGGATATGCAGTAGCACGCGCATGGCCGGGTTGGGAAAATTGTCCACTACCTGCTGTAAAGCCAACTGGATTTTGTTTATGGAATCATGGAAAGCCCAAGCCAGGATGGCCTGGTCTGCCGCCGGGCGGTCGATCGCCTCGTAGCGTTTGAGCATGGCTGAGCAGATGTACAACTGGCTAAGCACATCGCCAAGACGGGCAGACAGGTGTTCCTTCTGTTTGAGTTTGCCTCCCAGCGTGATCATCGCAACGTCTGACACCAGGGCCAGCGAAGCAGAATACCGGGACAGCTTCTGATAGTACCTGGCAGTGCGCCTGTCCCTCGGCACAGCAGCGAATTTACCAAAGCTCATACCCAACACCAGGCTACGCACCGCGTTACGCATGCCATAGCCGATATGCGCAAACAGCAGCTTATCGAAAGCATCGATGCGTTGGTCCGGGTCCGCTATGGCCGCTGCTTCCATTTCGCGCAATATGTAAGGATGACAACGAATGGCGCCCTGGCCAAAAATCATCATGCTCCTGGTCAGAATATTGGCCCCCTCGACCGTGATCCAGATGGGCATACCCTGCCACGCCCGGCCAAGGTAGTTGCGCGGACCGAGAATGATGCCTTTGCCGCCCTGGATGTCCATTGCATCCATGATGGTCTCGCGACCCTTTTCCGTGGCATGGTACTTGGCTATAGCTGACGGAACGGCAGGCTTCTCCCCCAGGTCCACAGCAGTTGCAGTCATGCGCGAAAGGGCGGAACCGGAATACGCATTGGCGGCAATGCGTGCCAGCGGCGCTTCGATCCCTTCGAACCGGCCGATCGGCACGTTGAACTGCTTACGGATGCGCGCATAGGCGCCCACGGCGAATGCGGCCATCTTCAGCCCACCCGTGGAGCAGGAAGGCAATGAAATAGCGCGACCAACTGAAAGCAATTCGACCAGCATGCGCCATCCCTGACCTGCCGATTCAACACCGCCGATGAGAGCGTCAAGGGGCACGAACACATCCGTGCCGCGTATGGGGCCGTTTTGAAAGGGCACATTCAAAGGCAGGTGGCGGGTACCTACGACCAGGCCCGGGGTGTTGCGCGGCACCAGTGCGAGGCTGATCCCCAGGTCTTTGGTTGTTCCCAGCAGTCCATCAGGGTCGTATAACCTGAAAGCGAGGCCAATAAGAGTGGCAACGGGTGCCAGGGTGATATAACGCTTGTCAAAATTGAGCTTGATGCCAACAACTGATTTGCCCTTGTACTCTCCCCGACACACGATGCCGTAATCCGGTATGGAGGTGGCGTCGGATCCAGCGGTAGGCCCGGTTAATCCGAAGCAAGGAATTTCTTCTCCTCGCGCCAACCTCGGCAGGTAATGGGCTTTTTGCTCCTCGGTGCCGTAATGCACCAGCAATTCGCCCGGACCCAGTGAATTCGGCACTGCTACGTGCGAACCAGCAACGGCGCAAATTGAAGAAATCTTCTGCAAAACCGCACGGTGAGCCAGTGCGGAAAAACCCAGTCCTCCATAGTTTTTGGGAATGATCATGCCGAAAAATTTGTTTTTCTTGAGAAATTCCCAAGTCTGGGGATTCAGGTCTGCGTCGCGGTGGGTGATCTCCCACTGATTGAGCATGTCGCACAGTTCTTCCACCGGGCCATCCAGGAATGCCTGCTCCTCCACGCTCAGTTCGAGGAACGGAAGGTCCTGCAGCTTTTTCCAGTCCGGCTTGCCGGCAAACAACTCCCCTTCCCAACCCACCGTGCCTGCAGCCAGTGCGGTCTGTTCGGTTTCGGACATGGCTGGAATCATCCGCCGGTATTGCTCAAATACAGGGGCGCTGATAAAGCGCACGCGCCAGGGGCGATAGTTGAGGGGCACGGCAATCAGCGCAAGCAGGCCCAGAGACCCCGTGCTTGCCACGACCGATATCGCGCCAGTCAAAGCGAACAATACTATGGTCCCGAGCAGGGCAGCGGTCCAGATCACCAGTCGGACGCCATAGAAGGCGCATATGATGGACACTGCAACCAATGCCAGAATCATGAGTGATAGCACGTTAATTCTCCCTTTGCAGGTACGCTGGCCAATCCAGCGATCGGCGGGCCAAGTTCCATAAAGCTGCCTGAATGCGGTGGCATCCAATGACACCATACGCCACAGTATGGAAAACAGTTTGACCCACGTCAATACCTGGCGTCAAGGCCCCAGGTCACAGAGTTGGTGGGTGGAATTGACAGATCTGCGACAGACCGCAACAATCCGAGTCTTCCCCGGGGGCTGGCCCAATAGATGACTGCCCGAAACGCACTATGCCATTGCGGCAGCGGCAAGAAGTTCAAGCATTGCCACGGGCTGGCGGCACCTTCCGCCACGTCTGCACAAGCCATGCCCAATGCGCAGTACTTCCAGGGGGTGCGTTTGCAGCTTTCGGGGCAACTGGAGGCGGCCGTGAGCGCCTACAAGGAAGCCATACGGCAGAGCGGACCGGAATTTTCTGCAACCACACCGGCTAACGCAGCAGCGCTGGACGTTGCAGCAGCATTGCAGGCCTGCGAGACGGCGGCCGGCGAATACCCGGGTTCCAGACAAGTGCAACAAGAAGGCATGTACGAGTGTAGGGCCGAGTTGGAGTTGCTGGAGCGGAGTTTGCTGGAATGGGAAGCCAAAGCACCGGATGCATTCAGCACTCCGCCATCAGCCCATGCTGTCGAATTCAGCGACGGCTGGTACAACCTGGGATGCGCTGCGCTCGCCCACTTCACCGCGAGCGACCGACGGGTACATTTATTCCACAAGGCACTGGCGCTGAACCCGGCGAATATCCTCGCACGAATGAACTCCGTTTTTTCGCTCAACTACAGCATGTCTGCTTCTGCTGAGGAAATTGTCAGAGCCCACCGGGACTGTGGAGCATGGCTGGAAGAGCGCTTTCGCCGACCCGCCCAGGCGTTCACCGAAGCATTCAACGCCAGCACCAAGGGCAATCAACCGTTGCGCATCGGGTACTTGTCAGCAGATTTCAGAAACCACCCGGTCGCTCACTTCATCCTGCCGGTGCTGGAACAGCATGACCGCAAGCGCTTCGATATCTACCTGTATTACAACCATGATCGGGTGGATGAAGTTACCCGCAGGGCGCAAACCCTGGCGAAGCAGTTGCGCTTTGTCAGGCCGCTGTCCGATGCCGCCTTGCGTTCGGTCATCATGGCCGATGGCATAGACATCCTCATTGATCTGAATGGCTACACCAAGGACAACCGGCTTGCAGTGCTGGCCATGCGCGCAGCTGCGCTGCAAATGTCCTGGATAGGCTACCCCAATACTACCGGTTTGCAGGCGGTTGATTACCGCATCGTGGATGATATAACCGATCCGCGAGCCTATGCCCGGCAACTGAACACTGAGCAGCTGCTGTATATGCCGGCCACTTTTTCAGTCTACCAACCCGGCACTGATTTGCCCGATGTAAACCCGCCACCCAGTCTGGCTTCCGGGTATATCACTTTTGGCTCATTTAATAGCATGGCAAAACTCAACACCGCCTTGTTAGAAACCTGGAGCGAAGTCTTGCACGCGGTGCCAGGCTCGCGCATCCTGCTTAAGAACATTGCTTTTAGCTACGCAGGGCCAAAGCAGGAAGTCTGGTCTGCCTTCACGCGGCTGGGAATTGATGCCGATCGGGTAGAACTTACCGGCGCCGTGCCGGACAAGAAAAGCCATCTGGAAACTTATGGACGGGTCGACATATCCCTGGATAGTTTTCCTTATAATGGTACGACCACGACCTGTGAGAGCCTGATAATGGGAGTCCCGGTAGTCAGCAAGGCCGGGAAAGACCACCGGTCACGAGTCGGAGCAAGCTTGCTAGGCAGCCTGGGGCTGGAGTCCTACGTGACCGGAAGTGATGCTGAGTACATCGAAACTGCCATCGGGTTGGCCGCTAACCCGGCACAACTGCTTGGACTGCGAACGGGCTTGCGCCAGCGTATATTGTCTTCACCCCTGATGGATGCAGGTACCTTTACGCGAGAACTGGAGAACAGGTTGATGCAGTGCTGGGACAGGAAAGTCGGCCTGGAGGAAAACGCATGACGGTCAAAGCAACAGCCAAGGTAGCGCCGAAAAACGAAAGAGCCACACTCTCGGCAGCCGACTGGGAGCAAGCCGCCGTAGAGTTGATCGCAGAAAAAGGCGTTCAGGCCGTGGCCATTGAGCCACTTGCGCGCCGCATGGGAATTACCAAGGGCAGTTTCTACTGGCATTTTCCCAATCGCGAATCCTTGCTGGAGCAGGCCTTGCACCGGTGGGAAGAGCACGACGCACGAAACCTCAGCACTTCCCTGGGAGAAATCGATCAGCCGCGTGATCGACTGATATCTTTTTTTCGCCGGGTGGGTAAAGAAAAACTGACCCACGAAGTCTACAGCTCCCTGTGTGCCGCAGCGGGGCATCCGCAGGTAGAACCGGTTCTGGAGCGAGTGGCCAACAGACGCATGGCGCATTTATCCGCTGCGTTCAGGGAAATGGGAATGCCCGAGGCGCAGGCGAATAGCCAGGGCCGGCTCACGTATTCGGTCTACCTCGGGTTCCTGCAACTGCAGCGCCAACACCAAACCCCCAGCCTGAGTAGCGAAGAATTTGACGCATATATCGAACACGTCATCGCGACGCTCATTCCACCCGGCCCCGGTGAGCAATAAACCGTGACCAGCCTTGCGTCACTGCAGTCCTGGGTAGACCAGGTTGCCGCAAAGACCCAGTGCGATTCTGTCCACTGGTGCACGGGCAGCGCAGAAGAAAACCGGGATCTGATCCAATTGCAGCTCAAAACGGGGAGCCTGATCGAACTAAATCAGCAAACTCATCCCGGTTGCTATTTGCATCGCTCTGATCCCACTGATGTCGCGCGCGTAGAACACCTTACCTTTGTTTGCACTTCCAGCAAAGAGGATGCAGGCCGAAATAACAACTGGATGGAGCCCAGCGCCGCCCGCGCCCATATGGACGCATTGTTTTCCGCTTGCATGCAAGGCCGCACCATGTACGTTGTTCCGTACTGCATGGGCCCGATAAATTCACCTCTTGCGCGCTGCGGAGTGGAGATCACCGACAGCCCGTACGTCGTGATCAACATGCGCCTGATGACGCGCATGGGGAACCCAGCTTTGCGGCGGATAGAGAAGGAAGGTGTGTTTATCAAGGGGCTGCATTCCACCGGGACGCTGGATCCGCAGCGCCGGTTTGTCATGCACTTCCCTGAGAGCCTGGAAATCCAGAGCTTCGGCTCAGGTTACGGCGGCAACGCCTTGCTCGGGAAAAAATGCCACGCGCTGCGCATTGCCAGCCACCAGGCTCGCTCTGAGGGCTGGCTGGCAGAACACATGCTGATCGTGGGTGTAGAAAATCCGGCAGGCGAAGTCTATTACATAGCTGCTGCATTTCCTTCAGCCTGTGGAAAAACCAACCTGGCCATGCTAATTCCGCCGGCGAGTTATCCGGGCTGGAAGGTGTGGACAATTGGCGACGATATTTGCTGGATGAGGCTGGGCGAAGACGGTCGCCTGTGGGCCATCAACCCGGAATCAGGCTTTTTTGGCGTTGCCCCCGGTACCAGCCAGAAAACCAATGCCAATGCGATGGCCATGCTTAACCAGGACACAATCTTCACCAACGTTGGACTTACAGCCGATAATCAACCGTGGTGGGAAGGCAAGGACTCGAACCGCCCCGTGACCGACTGGCGAGGCCGTCCGTATGATGCTGTGAAAGGGCCGGCGGCCCATCCCAATTCACGGTTCACTGTATCCAGTTCGCGCTGCCCGACCTATTCTGAAAAAGCCGAAGCAAGCGAAGGCGTGCCCCTTTCAGCAATAATTTTTGGCGGCCGCCGCGAGCGCCTCGTTCCACTGGTGCTGGAAAGTAAATCATGGGAACACGGTGTGTTATTGGGCGCAGCCATGGCTTCCGAAACAACGGCAGCGGCGACCGGCACGGTTGGGGCGGTGCGTCGCGATCCCATGGCCATGCTGCCATTTTGCGGCTATAACTTTGCTGACTACTGGACGCATTGGCTGAGTTTTGGTCAACGTTCCGGCAAGTTGCCGAAAATTTTTCATGTCAACTGGTTCCGCAAAAACCCGGACAATTCCTTCATGTGGCCGGGGTTTGGTGAGAACATGCGCGTTCTGGACTGGATTATCCGGCGCTGTAGCGGCAAAACCTCCGCAGTTGAGACCGCCATCGGCATGGTTCCGCACCAAAACAGCCTGAACCTGGAAGGAATCGGCATCCCACCCGCCTCCGTGCAGGCACTGCTTGAAGTCAACACCAGCGATTGGCAGGTCGAGATGTCGAGTATCCGCAACTACCTGGATTCCTACGGCAGCAGGACCCCCGCAGCATTGCTGGAGCAGTGCCGCCAGGTCACTGCGGAATTGGCTTGAGCCGGTACTCGCAGGAACAAACGGAAAAGTGGATTTACGCCCGGTAAGAACGCCGACGTGGCTTGCTGTATTGCTGCTGCTCGCCGGATGTGGACGACCCGCAGTCCACGAAGCCGAATTCTATGTCTTCGGTACCATGGTCCAGGTGTCCATCGCGGGCGCCAGCGATGAGCTGTCCAACAAGGCCTTTGCGTTATTGCAGGACCGGTTTCAGAAAATGCATAGGGACTGGCACGCGTGGGAACCCAGTAAGCTAACTGCCATCAATGCCGCATTCGCCGAGGGTAAATCCATCCAGGCTGATGCCGAAATGACGGAACTGATCGGGCTCTCACAGCGGGCTGAGCAACAAACCGGCGGACGGTTCAACCCCGCAATTGGAGAGCTGATCGAACTTTGGGGGTTTCATACCTCGAATTTCCCGGTGCATGGTCCGGTGCCTGCCGCGGAGCAGTTGGCGAGCCTCGTCGCCCGGCATCCTTCCACTGCTGACATTGAAATAGGACCGGATGGCCTGTACTCCCGCAATCCCGCCGTGCAACTGGACTTTGGTGGTATCGCCAAGGGTTTTGCCGTTGATATAGCCTGTGCGGAACTGCGAGGCCTGGGTGTGAACAATGCCATAGTCAATGCCGGTGGTGACCTGCGGGCTTACGGCACGGAGGGAACGAGGCCGTGGCGAATCGCAATAAAGAACCCTCTTGGGGGAGTTTTAGGCTCGCTGGAAATCCACGGAGACGAGTCGGTGTTTACTTCGGGAAATTACGAACGCTACCTAGAAACTGCAAACCAGGAGCGTTATGCGCATATCATCGACCCGGCTACCGGACGACCTGCCCGGGAAGTCATGTCGGCGACGGTGGTTGCCAGGGACGGTTGGCTGGCTGATGCTGCTGCAACTGCATTTGTTGTTGCCGGGCTGTCTGCCTGGTCCGACCTTGCCCAATCACTGGGGATAAGAATGCTGCTGTTAACTGATGCCAGCGGGCAAGTCTATGCCACACCGGAAATGCTGGAAAGGGTCCAACTGACGGGTGACCACCCCGCAATAATTCTGTCGTCTGAGATGCAGAATCGTGACCTGACCGACTGAGTTTTAAAACATACCCGTTTCCAGCCTGGCCACATCAGACATCATGCTGTGGTTCCATGGTGGGTCAAATGTCAGGGCAACATCCACGCGGTCAACTGTTGGTACGGTTTCCAGCTTGGACCGGACGTCATCCACCAGAATATCCCCCATTCCGCATCCGGGTGCAGTCAGGGTGATCGTCACCGTGACCACGCGCTCCCCCTGTTCACCAACTTCCAGGTTGCAGGTGTAAACCAGTCCAAGATCAACGATGTTTACCGGGATTTCCGGGTCATAACAAGTCTTCAACTGTTTCCATAGCAATTTTTCAACGTCATCATCGGTCGCGTTTTCCGGCAGACTGGGAGGCAGTAACGGGTCCCGGCCAATCGCGTCAGCATCGATTCCCGCCACTCGAAACAGATTGCCGTCCACAAAAACCGTGAAGCTTCCGCCCAAGGCCTGGGTAATGTAAGCAGCAGTTCCTGCCGGCATGCTGACCACGTCGCCCGAGGGAATCATGACGACTTCACAATCCCTCTCAAAGGTACACGGTTGGCTGGTTTGACTGGACACGGATATTCAGGACTTGCTTTGGGCTTCAAGACGGGGATTTTCCGCCAAAGGCTCCAACAAGGACAGCGCCTTCTTGTAAACCCGCCGTTTGAATGTGATGACATTATCCACCGGGTACCAGAAGTCCACCCAGCGGAAATCACAAAATTCAGGATCTTCATTGGCGCAAAAGCTGAATGCAGAATCGTCGCCCAAAAACCGCAACAGGAACCAGACCTGCTTTTGGCCTATGCACAGCGGCTTGCTGAATTGCCTCTGGAAACGCTTGGGCAAACGGTAGCGCAACCAGCCAGGCGTACTACCCAATAACTCCACATGCGGGGGCAGCAGTCCGGTTTCTTCCTGCAATTCCCGGTACATGGCTTCCAGCGGTGTCTCGTCTGTATTCATTCCGCCCTGGGGGAACTGCCAGCCATCACTGTTCACCCTGCGCGCCCAGAATACCTGGCGCTGGTCATTCATGATTACTATGCCAACGTTGGGGCGGTAGCCGTCGGGATCGATCATCAAACTCTTCCAGTGATTGTTGGCAGCCTTTCCCGTTCATTTGGTTGCCTGCCAGAAATTGGGATGTTACTTTGCTTGGCTTTAGCTTAAGGATGTTAATCGTTTCTTTTCCATGATGCCAACAACACAAAAACGCTTGCTGATCCTGTCTTTGCTCCTGATCTCGGTGCTGGCTTTGCTTTTGGCGTCTGCAACCGGCTCAGTGTCGATGAACCTGGATCAGTGGACACAAGCGCTGCTTCATCCCGGTTCGGACCAGGGTGATTTGCTTTGGCGCTTGCGCCTGCCGCGAGCATTATCTGCCTGGACCGTGGGCGCGCTGCTGTCCCTTTCCGGTTGCCTGATGCAGGTCCTGCTGCGCAACCCCCTGGCCGACCCTTACATCCTTGGCGTTTCGGGCGGAGCGGCATTCGCGTCATTGTTGGGTATGACAGTTGGTGTTGCCAGCGCGTTCACTCCACTGCTGGCCTTGTCTGGTTCGCTGGTTTCCATAGTACTGGTGTTTGGATTGGCCAGGGGAGAAGGCCCATGGAGCACTACCCGGCTGTTGCTCACGGGTGTTGTTACCGCATCGGGTTGGGCCGCATTGATCAGCCTGATACTGGCTCTGGGAAACGACAGCAGCCTGCGAGGAATGCTTTTTTGGCTGATGGGTGACCTGGGATACGCAACCACACCTGCGTGGGCCTTGCTTGTTCTCGCGTTTGTATTCCTGATTTGCCTCGGCCTGGCGCGCAGTCTGAATGTGCTTGCCATGGGTGAAACCACAGCGCGACTGTTGGGTGAACCAACCCAACGACTACTTTGGCTCATTTACCTGCTGGCTTCGGTGCTCACAGCAAGTGCAGTATCAATTGCCGGAAACATAGGCTTTGTAGGCCTGATCGTGCCACACCTGACCCGGCTGCTGCTGGGGTCCGACCACCGCCTGCTGTTGCCCGCTGCAACCCTGTTTGGCGGAATTTTCCTGGTTATTTCCGATACCCTGGCCCGCACGATTATCGCTCCGGAGCAATTGCCGGTAGGGGTCATCACTGCCTTACTTGGAGTTCCATTGTTCCTGTTGTTGCTGAACCGGGCAAAATTGAAACAATGAACCGCCTGGGATGTAAAAACCTTACCCTGAGCATCGGCGGAGTGCGCATAGTCCGGGAGTTCGATTTCACCCTTGAACCAGGAAGCTTCTGGGGGCTGCTCGGAGCAAATGGCAGCGGCAAAACTACCCTGCTTAAATGTCTTGCAGGCTTACGCACTCCAGATTCCGGTCAGGTCGAATTTGGCGGTATCAGCATCGATGAACTGCCGCGCCGGGTCCTGGCCCGCCATGTGGGTATGTTGCAGCAACATACCGCTTACGCATTTGATTCCAGCGTACTGCAAATCGCTTTGACCGGAAGACACCCGCACCTGGGATACTGGCAGCGGGAGGGCCGGCAGGACATCGAAAAGGTCACTGCGGCCCTGCGCGCTGCCGATTTGAATGGCCTTACCGAGCGCAGTGTTACCGGGCTGTCCGGAGGAGAAGCCCGCCGCCTGGCATTTGCCACGCTGCTGGTGCAGGAGCCGCGCATCATGTTGCTGGACGAGCCGACGAATCATCTCGATTTGCGTCACCAGGTCTGGATCATGGACATGATTCGAACGCTCAGCGTGCACGCAGATGGTGCAGCGATTGCGGCACTGCACGATGTCAATCTTGCCGCCCGGTACTGCAGCCACGTGCTCATGCTGTATGGCAATGGCGAGTGGACTGCAGGAACGGTAGCGGACCTGCTCAATGAGGCTAACCTGGATCGCCTGTACGGGTGTGCAGTGAGGAAACTCGACAGTCCGGATGGACCCTGTTTCTATCCCCTGACCCGCTGATCCACCCATCCACCGACCCATGGTTCAACTGGGCGCTGTACTCGAAGAATTGTTTCCCCCGACACCCGCACGCAGCGCGGTGTAGGTAACGCCCAACTTCCACGCGCCCCACGCCCACAGACCTATGAGAGGCAGGTATGCCCACGCGATCTGTGCAACTGAAAGCCCGGCGCCCAGAAAGGCTTTAAATACCCAACTTGCAAGCATATCACTGCCGCGGTAAATCGCGGTATCGATGAAGTTCTTGCTCTTGTACCTGGTTTCCCGGTCGACCACAGTAAACAGCATTTCCTTGGTTGGCCCCAGAAGCCCATAGTTCAAAGATCTTTGCACCACGCCCACAGCGGCAAACAACACCAGGCCCATGCTTCCACCAAGAATGGCAAACCCTCCCGCCAGCAGCACGGGTGTGAGCACCAATGTCCTGGGCATTCCCAGGCTATTGACCAGCCGCGAGGTAACAAAGAATTGCAGAATGAAGGCAATTACCTGAACTATTAAGTCCAGGTAGGCAAAAATGACCGTGCGTTGGTCGAAACCCGCTACGTTCTCATCAACCAGCACAGCGAGGCCGTTATACAGGAAGGTGGATGTCAGGTTGTGTAGCAGCATCAATAAGCAGGCAAGAAGCAAATAACGTGAACGAAAGACACGAACTGCACCTTCCCATACACCACCACCGATCAGATCCGTCTCTTTTTGTACGGCCTTGAGGTCATACCTGCCCAGCACTATAGCCAGTACCGTGGCGACCACCAGCCAAACCAGGGAGACGATCATAACCGTGGTCACGCCGTTTGAGCTCACCAATCCGACCGTCAGACCGGGGCCAATCACGGCGCCCATGCTCCCTCCAGCCATAACGAACCCGAATAATCGCTGGGCTTGTCCCGGGCGAAAAATATCGGTCATGAAGCTCCAGAAAATTGACACAACAAACAGGTTGAACACGCTGAGCCAGACATAGAAAACCTGTTGAATCCAGGCAGGAGTTTCATCGCCGGTGAATGCAATGATGAACAACACCAGGTTGCCAATGAAAAAGAAGTAAATGGCTGGGATGAACTGGCTTCTGCGGAAGCGCGTGACGAGAAAACCGAACAGGGGAACGATTGCAAGGATGCAGAGAAAAGTTGCGGTGTACAGCCATTGCAATACATCGCTGTTGTTGGCCGCAACAGCTCCTCGGATGGGGCGTAACATGAAGTAGCCCCCCAACAGGAAAAAGAAATACAGAAATGCCAGGATAAGGCGGGGCCATTCACCGTGTTCGACGGTCACCAGCCGTTCAAGAACGCTCGTTCGCGCCGGTTTTTTGCCATCAAGGGTCATTGCCGTAGTATGAATGATTGCGGGGGAGCGTAAGTTGAATTGACCCGCGTCATCGATCTGGCGCAAAACGAGTTCTTGCCGAAATCGCCGCTTGCACCCTGACCTTAATTCGTTATGATGCTTAGCCCCACCTATACGCTAACGAATGGAATACGATTTCATTATCATCGGAGCCGGATCCGCCGGCTGTGTGCTGGCCAACCGCTTAAGCGCCAACCCCAATAATCGCGTCCTCTTGCTCGAGGCAGGCGGGCGGGACTGGCATCCGTTTATCCATGTACCGGCCGGACTTTCCAGGCTGGTGCATCTGAAAAGCGTCAACTGGTCGTATGAAACTGAGCCACAGCAAGAGTTGAATGGCCGCGAGCTGTATTGGCCGCGAGGGCGGGTGCTTGGAGGATCCAGCTCTATTAACGCCATGTGTTACTGCCGCGGCCACCGCAAAGACTACGACGCATGGGCGGATGCCGGCAACCAGGGTTGGAACTACGCATCTGTTCTGCCCTATTTCATCAGTTCAGAGGACCAGGAAAACGGCCCTTCGCAATTCCATGGGACTGACGGTCCGCTGAGTGTCCAGAATCTGCGCCACACCAACCCCTTGTCAAAAGTTTTTCTCGAAGCTGCGCAACAAGCAGGGCACGACAAAAATAATGACTTCAACGGCGCGCGGCAGCGTGGCTTCGGCTTCTACCAAGTGACCCAGCGCAATGGGCGTCGCTGCAGTGCCGCAGTCGCCTATCTGAAACCAGCTTCCAGCAGAACTAACCTGACTATCCGCACGGGCGCACTGGTGGAACGAATCATGCTCGATGGCAAGCGGGCAAGCGGTATCGAGTACCGCCAGGGCGGTATTCATGACCGGGATACAGGTGGCCGTATCATCCTCGCTGCCGGGACGATTAACTCCCCACACTTGCTGATGCTTTCGGGAATTGGGCCGGCTGCCGAACTGCAGCGGCATGGCATCAAGGTCCAGGTTGCACTCGAAGGTGTAGGCAAAAATCTGCAGGATCACCTGGATGTCTGCACTCTGGTGAAAAGCCGTACAACGCTGACCTATGACAAGCTCAATGATCTGGCTGTGGGTTTGCGCTACCTGTTGGACCGCAGGGGTCCCGGCAGCTCCAATATTGCTGAAGCCGGGGGTTTCATCATCAGCAGGCACGCGACCGATGATCGCCCCGATATCCAGATGCATTTCGTGCCGGCCTTACTGGACGATCATGGCCGCAACAAACTCCCCGGTCATGGCATGACGATCCATGCGTGTGCGCTGCGACCGGAAAGCCGGGGCGAGATCTTCCTTCATTCCGCCAATCCGGCACATGCTCCCGCATTGCAGCCACGTTATCTCAGCACCGCGCACGACCGCACTATGATGATCGAGTGCACCCGGCTTTCACGCGAGATTTTTGCCCAGCCCGCATTCAGCGCATCAGTTGGCGATGAAATCTTTCCCGGCACAGCCCTGAGCTCTGATGCAGACGTGCTCGCATTTATCCGCAAAAAAGCGGAATCCATCTACCATCCCATCGGCACCTGCAAGATGGGGATAGATGAATTGGCCGTGGTTGATTCCAGGCTGAACGTGCGGGGGCTTGAAGGTCTTTCCGTGGTCGATGCTTCAGTCATGCCGAGCCTGGTGTCGGGCAATACCAATGCACCCACCATCATGATTGCCGAGAAATTCGCAGCAGAAATGTGAAGCCGCGCTCAGGCTTCCAGAGATGTTTCATTCAGCACAGGCAAAGGAACGTGTATCAGGCCGCAAATTACCCTGAGTAGTTCCAGTTCGGCGGGCACAAACGTGTCGTCATACATTGCCGTCGACAATAGCGCGCTGACCAGGCGCTGCTTGTCGCCGGCACGCAACCGGTCCAACTGCGGCAAGTCCGTATCGAGGGACACAATCCAGTCGACGACTGCCGGCATGTCCGGAGCATTTTGGTCAGCCAGGCCTTTCATTCCGGCGCCATACGCCAGTTCTGCTTCCGCCAATCCTTCATTACCATGCTGCGCAAGTACGGCAAGCACACGCGCAGCCTGAGGCAGGCAACGGGCCAGAGGCAGCGTACCGGACAGGGTAGCCCTGTGCGGGTTTTGCGACTCCCACAGGTGCTGGGTAATGATCCGTGCCAAAAGGTATTCAAACACGTCCACACGACCGTCCACCTGCACGAGGTCCTGCATTGTGGCCAGAACGCGAGACACAAATTCCGGCGGTCGCCTTTTCAGAGCGGGAAAAGCCAGGTCAAGGAGGGGTAAGCGCTGCTGAGCAGTGGGCACGCCGGCAGTCCGGAGCAAGCCCCGCACTTGCCCTTCACTGTCGGCGCCCATGCGCTGTGCAATCGCAAGAAGTTGCTGCTCCCTTGTTTCTGCCTGAGCATCGAGCAAGGAATAGAACAGGACTTCGGGGGCCCATTCGGGCGACTGCGCAGCCTGTCGTACGTGGTCGGGAATAGAAGCAACCAGTGTTGCAGCCATCAGGATACGCTCCCAGGCGGGTTGGCCAATCTGGTTGATCAATCCTCCGATTTCCAGGCCGCCGGCAAGGACTGAACCAGCATTGCCTGCCAGGCTATCTGCGGCAGATGCAGGCGCTTTGTGCCGCTGCTCCGGTGCCAACCCGTCGCGATCCATATTGGCCGCGAGCTGTTCAAGTTCTGTGTCAGCGAAACGCGGTTCAATGCGGCGGATGCGATCAAGAAGTGGCGGATGGGTTGAAAACAGGAACATGCTCCGTGCATCTCCAAACAGCATGTGACTGATTTGCTCCGCATCCACGGTGAGGTGTGAGCCCCCGCTGACCACGGCAATTTTCTTTAACGCACCACTGATGCCACCGGGGTTACGGGTGAACTGCACAGCGGAGGCATCAGCCAGGTACTCGCGTTGCCGCGAAATCGCTGCTTTGATCCATCGGCCAAAAAACTGCCCAAGGTAACCCACCGCCATCAGCCCAAACGCCATCAAAAATATAGCGATGGCGCCTTTATCGCGCGAGCGGCCGAGATGCCCATGCATGAGGATTTTCCGGCCTGCAATTGCCAGCAGGAGTATCCCGAACAAGGCCCCCATGAGGCGGATATTGATGCGCATGTCCCCGTTCATTATGTGACTGAACTCGTGTGCGATTACGCCCTGTAATTCGTCGCGACTGAGCTTTTCCAGGGCCCCGCGGGTAACAGTTATTGCAGCGTCAGCAGGCGTGTAGCCGGCGGCAAAAGCATTGATACCGGCCTCTTGCTCCATTATGTAAGTCTCCGGGACAGGCACACCCGAAGCCAGGGCGATTTCTTCCACTACATTGCGCAAGCGCCGGCGCAGGGGATCCCGGGCATCAGACTCAACCGGCGTGGCACCCAATTCGCGCGCCACTACGCCTCCACCGGAGCGCAATCGCATGGTTTGGAACAGGCTGGCAAACGCGATAAACAAAACGCAAGAAATTCCACCAAAGACCAACAAGGAAGCATTGTTGCGCAAAGACTGGCTGGAAAAGGGTTGCCATTGAGCAGATGTACTATCCGTATAACCGGCCAGCAATAGCAGGAGGAGGTCCACGGCAGCAACAACTGCAAGCACAGCGAAGATGAACATCAGCAACAGCCATCGCGTCTGCCGCCTGGCCTGCTCCTGGTGTTCAAAAAAGTTCATTGTGCTGCCCCGCCCCACGCTCCGCAGCCGCACGCATCGCAGTCGCGAGCAGGCGGTACAGGCCTGTTCATGCGCAGAGTAAAGGGCTCAGAACGAGACCTTGGGAACTTCGCGCTTGACCTCGTCCTCAATCTGCAACAGTTCTGCCGGCTGAAAACCAAACCAGGCCGTGAAAAAGTTAGTGGGGAAGGATTCGCGCAAGGTGTTGTATTCCATGACTACGTCGTTGTAGGCCTGACGTGAGAACGCGACCTTGTTCTCAGTAGTGGTGAGTTCTTCGGAAAGCTGCATCATGTTCTGATTGGCTTTCAGGTCGGGATAGGCCTCGGATAGGGCGAACAGGCGGCCCAAAGCACCCGACAGGCCCTGCTCGGCTTCGGCAAGGCGCTTCATTGCCGCGGGATTCGTGGGATCGCCGGCGGCAACCTTCAGCCCTGAGACTGCCACATTACGTGCGGTAATTACCGCCTCGAGAGTCTCCCGCTCATGCGCCATGTATCCCTTGGCCGTTTCCACCAGGTTTGGAATCAGGTCGTGCCGCCTGGTGAGTTGTACATCGATCTGGGCGAAAGCGTTCTTGTAGCGGTTTCTGCCAGCGACCAGGCGGTTGTATATCGAAATCGCAAACAGGATTGCTGCGACGACCAATCCGAGGAAAATCCAACTACCCATGACACACCTCCCATACTGAAATAAACGGCCACATCTTAGCAAAGCTACCTGGCCCGAGAGCGTGCAGCAAGTAATGACTTGCTGCCTATACCAGGCCTCGGCTCCCGTCCTGCTCCACTTTTGCCCACGAGTCCCGCAAGGTAACTGCGCGATTGAGCACAGGGTGGCCTGGCCGTGAATCCACGCGGTCGTGCACGAAGTAACCCGTGCGTTCGAACTGGTAGCACTGACCTGGCAGCCCTTCAGCCACAGCGGGCTCAACCACGGCGTCGGTAATGATATCCAATGAATGTGGATTCAGAAACTCGAGAAAATCCCTGGCCTTGTCGCCCAGCGGGTTAGGTACAGTGAACAGGCGATCGCACAGGCGAACTTCGGCGCGTATGCCGTGTTTGGCTGACACCCAGTGGATGGTGCCTTTCACCTTGCGGGCGGCACCGGGCAAGCCGCTGCGCGACTCCGGATCGAATTCGCAAACCAGCTCAACAACGTCACCTTCTGTGTTCTTGATTACGTCAACGCATTTGATGATGAATGCATTCCTCAGGCGCACTTCGCCACCGGGCTTCAGGCGGAAAAATTTTGCCGGCGGGTCCAACATAAAATCGGACTGTTCAATCCAGATTTCGCGGCTGAGCGGCACCTGGCGCACTCCCATGGATGCATCCTGCGGGTGTACGGCAGCCTCCAGCCACTCGGTTTCATCTGCCGGGAAATTGCTCAGCGTGACTTTCAGCGGCTCCAGCACGGCCATAGTTCTCGGCGCGTGGACGTTAAGGTCGTTACGCAATTCATTCTCAAGCACACTCATCGGGATAATGCTTTCGGACTTGGAAACGCCCATTTCAGTCCAGAATGCACGGATCGAGGCTGCAGTAAATCCGCGCCGACGCAGGCCTGCCAGGGTGGGCATGCGCGGGTCATCCCAGCCGGAAACGTGGCCTTCTTCCACCAATTGGCGCAAGCGACGCTTGCTCATCACCGTGTAGTCGATATTGCCGCGGGCAAATTCGATTTGCTGCGGATGCGAGGGAGACGGAATATTCTCCAGGATCCAGTCATACAGTGGACGGTGGTCTTCAAATTCCAGCGTGCACAGCGAGTGCGTGATGCCTTCAATGGCATCGGAAATGCCGTGCGCCCAGTCATACATCGGATAGATATGCCAGGTGTCGCCGGTGCGGTGATGCGCAGCATTGCGAATGCGGTAGATCACCGGATCGCGCATATTGATATTACCGGACGCCATGTCTATGCGCGCCCGCAGCACGTATTTTCCATCTGCGAATTCACCCGCCTTCATGCGCGCGAAAAGTTCCAGGCTCTCTGCTGCAGGCCGGTCACGGGAGGGACTGTTGCGCCCGGGTTCGGTCAGGGTGCCACGGTAGTTGCGAATTTCCTCGGCAGAAAGCTCTTCCACGTAAGCGAGTCCAAGCTCAACCAGGTGAACGGCATAAGCATGGAGTTGGTCAAAATAATCCGAAGCATGGCGCAACTCCTGCCACTGGAATCCCAGCCAGCGCACGTCCTCCATGATGGAAAGCGCAAAGTCCTCACTCTCATTCAAGGGATTGGTATCATCAAATCGCAGGTTGGTGGCGCCGCCAAATTCTCGCGCCATGCCAAAATTAAGGCAGATAGACTTGGCATGACCTATATGAAGATGCCCGTTGGGCTCGGGTGGAAAGCGGGTCAGCACGGTCCGGTGCTTGCCGGACTCGAGGTCTGCCGCAACGATGTGACGAATGAAATGATTAGGCCTGTTGCTTTCTTCTGTGCTCATGTTTGTCTTCGTTTGGTTTGGCGATGTGCTGGCGAAAGCGGTAAATTCTAGCGCATTGTGGAAGCTAGCCACACAATTGACCGAATTTGCATGGAGCAAAAGCCGGCGAGCGATTTTCGATGCCGCGTTCTGCATCAGGCAAGTGAGCAAAAAAAAACCCCGGTAGAAACCGGGGTTTGAAAAGCGTATCGCGTAAGGCATAGAAGTGTGGGGACTGCCTGTATAGAGGTGCGACACGCCAGGCACAGTCAACTTACATGCTTAGCTTACTCACTTCCTGTTAAGAATCTGTCAACGGAACGTTGCGAAAACGTAATTCTTCGTAATTTACGAAAATCGCCTCATGCCGCCTGTTGCCGCGACTTCTTCAGATGCACCATCAACAATGAAATAGCCGCCGGGGTGATGCCAGGGATGCGCGCTGCCTGACCCACGGTGACTGGCCGGATGGCGACCAGCTTGTCCATTGCCTCAGCAGACAGGCCACAGACCTGCCGATAGTCAAAATTTCCTTGAATTTCAAACGTTTCGTATTTCATTCGGCGAGCTATTTCGTCCGTCTGGCGGTCGAGATAACCGGCATAACGGACCTGAATTTCTACCTGTTGGGCAACCTGGCTGTTTTCCACTCCCGGCCCAATTCCCTCGACCGCGACCAGTCGTGTGTAATCCAGTTCCGGCCTTTTAAGTAAATCCAGGGCGCGGGACTCCTTACTGACTGGAATTCCATATGCGGCTCTGACCGCCTTGCCGAGAGCGTTCTCCGGCGTAACCCAGATATCGCGCAGGCGCACGGTTTCCTGTTCAATCGCTTCGCGTTTGATGCAAAACGCCCGCCACTGGTCATCGCCAACCAGCCCCAGGTCGCGTCCTGTCGCCGTCAGGCGCAGGTCGGCGTTGTCTTCTCGCAACTGCAGCCGATATTCTGCCCTGCTGGTGAACATCCGGTACGGCTCTAATGTTCCGCTGGTGACCAGGTCATCGATCATCACTCCGATATAGGCTTCGTCACGCCGCAGGGTCCAGGGTGATTGCCCCAGGGCAAGGCGGGCTGCATTCACGCCGGCTACCAGGCCTTGCGCCGCCGCTTCCTCGTAACCTGTAGTGCCATTGATCTGCCCGGCAAAAAAAAGGCCTTTAATCTGCCTGGTTTCCAGATGAGGCTGCAGGTCACGCGGATCAAAAAAGTCGTACTCGATGGCGTATCCCGGGCGAGTGATGAACGCCTGTTCGAAACCACGGATGGACTGCACCAGCTCCAGCTGAACTTCGAACGGCAGGCTGGTGGATATTCCGTTTGGGTACAGCTCCCGCGTATTGAGTCCTTCTGGCTCAATAAAAATCTGGTGGCTGGTGCGCTCGGCAAACCGGACGACTTTGTCTTCTATGGAGGGGCAATAGCGCGGACCAACGCCCTCTATTGCTCCGCTGTACATTGGCGAGCGGTGCAAGGCTTTGCGAATAATTTCGTGGGTACGTTGGGATGTATGGGTTATCCAGCAGCACACCTGCTGTGGATGATCAGCAGCACTTCCGGTGAACGAAAACACCGGCCTGGGATCGTCACCGTGCTGCTCTTTCAAGCCAGCGAAATTCACCGACTTCCCGTCAATTCTGGGTGGGGTACCAGTCTTGAGCCGGCCTACCCGAAACGGCATTTCCCGCATGCTTTCGGCCAATAGACCCGCAGGAGGATCCCCAGCCCTCCCGCCGGCAAACGTAGATTCTCCGATGTGGATTTTTCCAGCCAGAAAGGTGCCGGCGGTCAATACCAGCGCGTTTGAATGGAAAATTACCCCGCCGGCAGTTCTGCACCCGGCTATCTGGTTGTCATGCCACAGCAATTCATCTACAGCAGCCTGGAATATCGCTAGATTGGCCTGGTGCTCCACGCAGTTGCGAATGAAGCTGCGGTACAAACTGCGATCACATTGCGCCCGGGTTGCCCGCACCGCTGGCCCCTTGCTGGAATTGAGCGTCCGGAACTGGATGCCCGCAGCGTCCGCTGCACGGGCCATGACTCCCCCAAGAGCGTCAATTTCCCTGACCAGGTGACCTTTCCCAATCCCGCCTATGGCGGGATTGCAACTCATTTGCCCTACGGTTTCGATATTATGCGTCAGCAACAGGGTACTCGCCCCGCTGCGCGCAGAGGCAAGGGCTGCCTCAGTGCCGGCATGCCCTCCTCCAATAACGATGACATCAAAACGTTGCGGGTGTATCACGGCTGATTCCGAACTACCTGAATCCGCGCATTGTACCAATAAAACGGGCCCGGCAAGACCTTGCGAAGCATTGGGCCCACTGCTTTACTGCGGCTAGAGCCGGGCGCGGAACCGGCTTTAGTGGTCGTCGCGATCTCTGTGGCGCACTCCATCGCCCGTATCATCCGGCCTGCTTTGCCCTCGTTCAAGGTTGCCCGTGGGTTGCCGGGAATAATCACTCCCGGATCGGGTCGGTTGGGTCTGCGGCACGATCTGCTGGCTCGGCGGGGGTTGAGGTGCTGACTGGGGAACTTGCGCCGGCTCTGCCGACACCTGCTGTGCGACAAACTGCCTGCTGCTGGAATCCACTGGAGGCGCGGGCCGGCTCGGTCCGGCAGGCATGCCGGTGCGCGATGGAGCTACTTTGTTCTGACCAGCGAACCCGGACAGGTCAATTGGCTCATCCGGACTTGAGCCACCGTAGTGATTTTTATTGCCAACCGGCTGTAGACGGCTGGGCTTTATCTTGTTGTTGTCCTGGCGGGTAACAGTCAGGCCTTGATCGGCGGCATTCGCTGATGGCGCCGCGGAAACGTTGCGGTTGAACTGACCTGGTTGTCGCTGGGTCTGCACGTGGCGATCCAGGGAACGGTACTCGCCGGAGCGAATGCCCTCGTTACCGCTGTTGCCATAACTAGCATTTCCCTGTCCACCACGGCCACCATTGTGCCCACCGCCTTGCCCACTACCCTGATTACCGTCGTGATCGCCATGGGATGGATGATAGGAGCGACTGGGATAGCGTTGCTCCCAATAATCATAACCTGCACCGGAGTGTGCATAAGCATATGGATAGGGACACGGGTAAGGGAACCCATAAAACGGCTGATACCAGGCCGAATAGTAAAACGGGCCGTAATACGACGGGTACCATCCCCCACCCCCGTAGAACCCTAATGAGAAGGAAATATGTGAAGTCGGCCAGTAGTAGTTATTGCCGAGATAGAAATAGTCCACCGACCCCCATGGGTAATACGGCGAAACGACGTACGATTCATAGGCGACAACGGGTTCCTGGTAGACCACAGGTTCATCGACCCACGGTTCAGTTGCTGCAACCTCGTAAGGAACGTAGTAAACACAGCCTGACAGAAACAACACAGCGAGACTGGAAATAATTGGCTTGATCACCCGACAACCCTCCCCGCAAACAACCACAATGGGCCAACGGCACCCATCCTGAACACAAGACTAACATGTTGCGCATGAACGGATTCTGAACAAAATGGAAAACAGGTACGCAAAACGACGCCCGAACGGAGCAACCTGCACAACACAAATCCCGGAGCTTTAGCTTGGTCAGCCGATTACAGGTGTTGCACCAGCTTGGCGCCCGCTTGCCCGGGAGCAAAAATCACTACTTCTATCCACATCGGACGCGCAAGGTCCAGGCTTGCGGGGCGGTCAATCACAAAATTCCCCGTAGCCTGTGCGTGGCCCTGTTCTTTCCACGAAACCCGCACGGGGCTGCGCTCGTACTGCCTCCCGGGAAAGGAAGTGGAACAGGCCGTATGGCGCAAAATTGTTCCGCAACTGACAAAGTTGCCGGTCAGCGGAACAAGAATTTGAACATCCGTAACAGTAATGCTCAAGTTATTGATGATCTGAACCCCAGCAATGGCAATGGCCGGCGTCGCGTTGCTTGCCTGCTTTGAGGGGATTGAGCAAGCCCCCAGCAACAGCATTAGCGCACATGCCGCCAGCGGGATCAGAGGCTTCATGGGGGCCCCGCGATATCAGCTGAGTGCATTGTGCAAAATTTCCGCCACATCGGGCGAAAGCTCCGGGGTTGCGGCAATTCGCTGCAACTCAGCCTGCATAAGCCGGGAACGTATGGGGCCAAAGCGCTTCCAATGATTGAAGGCTGATGCGATGCGCGCGGCAATTTGCGGATTGATTCTTTGCAGTTCGATGACCCGGTCTGCCACAAAGCGATACCCGGCGCCCGTTCGTACATGAAAACCTGTCGGATTCGCCATTGCAAATGCCCCGACAAGGGCGCGCACCTTATTGGGGTTGGTAATGGAAAACGCCGGGTTGTCCAACAGCTGCGTCAACCGCCCGACCGTAGCTGCGCCAGGGCGCGTGGCGTGCAGGGCAAACCACTTGTCCATGACCAGCGCGTCCTCCTTCCACTTTTCGGCAAACTGCTCCAGCTCCGCCTCCGCCTGCGTGGCGCCGCAACGGACCAGGCAGCTGAGCGCTGCAATCGTGTCGGTCATGTTGTCACTCAGGCGCATTTGCTGCAGGGCCAGGCTCACACCTGCTCCAGATTCAACGAGGTATGACAGGCAGAGGTTTTTCAGGCTTCTGCCTGCGATGGCCGCAGCTGACAGATCATAGGCCTGGCCGCGGCTCAATTCCCGATAGAGCGCCTCGAACTGCGCAGAAAGATGCGCTGCAAGCTGCCTTTTTACAAACGTGCGCGATGCATGAATTCCATCTACGTCTACCACCTGCATCTGGTCTGCAAGGTAGTCCTCTCCAGGCAGCATCATCGCCTCGGCCAAAAGCGCCCGATCGCTGGAACAGTCATCAAGCAACGCTGCGAAGGCCGACGTCAAGTCAGGTCCCAGCTGCATGTCCGCGCCATCCTGCAGGCGCTGGCGATTGTGCATGATCTCCCTCTGAGCCAACAACTGCGCAGCTTCCCAGCGGACAAACGCATCCGGGTCATGCTTCATGAGTATCGCAAGCTCGGCCGTGGTGTAGTCAAAAACCAGCTTTACCGGTGCGGAAAAATCTCGCAGCAAGGAAGGAATCGGCGGGTGTGGGATGTTTTCGAACACAAAGGTTTGTTGCTGTTCCTTGAGCAGTAACACCCGCGTGAATACTGCCGGCGCGTCCTCAGCGGCGAGCTGCAAGGGGAGTTGCTCACCCGTTGCACTGAGCAAACCCATTGCAAATGGAATAAGCAGCGGCTGCTTCAGCGACTGGTCATGCGTCGGTGGATTCCGCTGCATCAAGTGCATAGTCAGTTTTCTGGCGCTGGCGTCATATGCAAAGCGCACCGAAATCTCGGGAGTACCAGACTGGCCATACCACTTGCCGAATTCATCCAGGTTGACAGCATTGGAATCCGCCATGGATGCAAGAAAATCGTCGCACGTGACGGCCTGGCCGTCGTGCCGCTCAAAATAGAGCTTCATGCCTTTCTGGAAGCCCTCTTCGCCTAAGAGCGTGTGCAACATGCGGATAATGGTTGCGCCTTTTTGGTACACCGTCATCGTGTAGAAATTGTTGATCTCGCAGTACTCATCCGGTCTTATCGGGTGGGACATTGGCCCGTCGTCTTCAGGGAACTGGCGGGTGCGCAAATCCCGCACGTCTTGAATGCGCTTGACCGCACGCGACTGCATGTCGGAAGAAAACTCCTGGTCACGAAAAACAGTTAACCCTTCCTTGAGAGTGAGTTGAAACCAGTCTCTGCAAGTGACCCGGTTACCCGTCCAGTTATGAAAATATTCGTGGCCAATGACACCTTCTATCGCCTGGAAGTCACCGTCCGTGGCAGTTTCCGGTCTGCCGAGCACGAACTTGGAATTAAAGATATTTAGCGACTTGTTTTCCATGGCGCCCATGTTGAAATCGTCCGTCGCAACAATGTTGTAAATGTCCAGATCGTATTCCAGGCCGAAGCGCTCCTCGTCCCATTTCATGGAACGCACCAGGGAGGCCATCGCGTGGTCGCACTTGTCGATGTTTTTCTTTTCCACATATACCCGCAAGGTGACACTTCTGCCACTGCACGTCGTGAAATGATCCTCGATATATTCCAGATCCCCGGCCACCAGGGCAAAAAGGTAGGAAGGCTTGCGGAATGGGTCCACCCAGCGCACCCAATGTCTGCCATCTTCGAATTCACCGGAACTTACTGGATTACCATTCGACAGCAGCACAGGGTATTGCGACCGCTTTGCGGTCAAGGTCACGTCGTAACGCGTCATGACATCGGGTCGATCGGGGAAGTACGTTATCTTTCGAAATCCTTCCGCTTCGCATTGCGTCAGCAAAAAGCTACCCGAGGCATAAAGGCCGTCGAGTGCAGTGTTTTCCCGCGGGCGAATCCTGACTTCGGTGCTGATCAGGCACTTGCCCGGGCAAGAAAAAATGACCATTTGATCGGCATCGATGGAGTACTCGCCGGGTGTCAGTTCCCTGCCATCAAGTGAAATCCGGACGAGCTCAAGGCTTTTTCCCTGCAACACGATTTCACTGGAATCAGTTGAAGCATCTGCCTTACAAACAGCGATTTCGGCATGGACCGTGGTAATTTTTCTGCCGATCTCGAAATTCAGCCGGAATTCGTCAATCCGCCAGGGGAAAGAGGTGTACTCGTCTCGCCTGACAGTTTTGCGGGCAGCACCTTCTTTCATACGACGAGTCCTTAGTTTGTTGCAACAGGTTAGAAACTTCTGCGGCCGTAGTGGTCTTGGAGTGCAAAGGACCCGTATTATATGCTCAAGCTGCCCTACGCGCATGTCGACCAATAACGCCACAGGACCGGTAAACTTGAGCTCTGAATCACGCCACATCCCGGACATAAATGCGGTTCTGCAAGCCAGCAGGCGCATTCGAGCCCAGATACACCTGACACCGGTTTTTACCAGTAGCGGTCTCAACCGTGAATTGGAATGCGAGCTTGTGTGCAAATGTGAGAATCTGCAACGTACCGGCGCATTCAAATTTCGCGGTGCAAGCAATGCAGTCACCTGCCTGCGCGAAGCTGGCATCGACGGCGATGTCGCAACTCATTCTTCAGGCAACCACGGTTCTGCGCTGGCCCTGGCGGCACGCATGGATCAGCGCACAGCACACGTCGTCATGCCGGAAAACGCGTCTGCTCTGAAGGTGGATGCGGTCAGGCGCAACGGTGGAATCGTGCATTTCTGCGCGCCGACCCAGGCGGATCGGGAGTCCGGCCTGGCACGGCTGGTGCAAGCGGGCCATATCCCCATACCACCCTACGACCACTTCGATATCATTGCCGGCCAGGGTACAGCAGCCCTGGAACTGGCGGACTCCAATCCCGGTTTGGATGTCCTTATCGCTCCCGTGGGTGGCGGCGGTTTGATTGGAGGCACGGCGCTGGTCGCAGCTGATCGCGGAATCAAGGTGTACGCAGCCGAGCCTGCAGGCGCTGCAGACACTGCTGCCAGCCTGGCGTTCGGTCGCCGCATCGATTCGGTGCAAGCGGATACCATTGCCGATGGCTTGAGGGCATTGGTAGGTGAGCGCAATTTCACCATTATCCGGCAGCATGTTAGCGAGGTCCTGACCGTGCAGGAAGAAGAGATTCGGTCTGCGATGGTGCTCTTCTGGAGGAATACGCGTATGTTGATAGAACCATCGTCAGCGGTCGTTATCGCTGCCATTAAGCGTTACCCCCGCGTGTTCTCGGGCAAGAAAGTCGGGGCCATTATCAGCGGCGCAAACATCCACCCTAGAGAATGGCTGACCCTGACCGAGGGTTGTGCATGAGTGCACCGGCGAATGCGGGTCGGTGCGCCTGGGCTGGTACAGACCCCTTGAACCTTGCCTACCATGACCAGGAGTGGGGAAAACCGGTGCGTGATGACGCCCGCCTGTTCGAACTGATCACGCTGGAGGGAGCACAGGCCGGCCTGAGTTGGTTAACCATACTGCGAAAGCGGGAAGGCTACCGCAAGGCTTTCGTCGGTTTTGATCCTCAGCGCGTGGCCGGTTTTGACTCCCAACGAATAGATCAGCTGGTGCTGAATCCAGCCATCGTACGCCACCGGGGGAAAATCGAATCAACCGTCAATAATGCCCGGCGAGTACTTGCGCTGTGGGAATCGGGTAGAAGCCTTGATGAAACGGTTTGGTCGTTTGTTGAGGGCCAATCCAAACAGAACTGCTGGAAATCCATGTCCGAACTTCCCTCCAGCACTCTGACATCTGCTGCTTTGAGCAAAGCACTGAAGAAACTGGGCTTCCGCTTCGTCGGCGAAACCACCTGCTACGCATTCATGCAGGCCGCAGGCCTGGTAAACGACCATCTGCTGAGCTGTCCACAGCATGCGCTGTGCCAGTCCGTGGCCAGACTGCCGGCAAAGCAAGGCAATACGGCGCAGGTTAGCGATTGAGCACGACCAGCTTGGGCTTGGGAATGGAATTGAATTCGCAGGCTGTGGCCATGGTGTACGCACCCATCTGTTCACCGACAACCAGGTCGCCGATGTTCATGGCGGGCAGCATGGCCAATTCAGTAATCACATCAATGCTGTCACAGGTGGGGCCGGCAAGAACACTAGGATGCAGGTCGACATCATCGCTAAAAACCGTAATCGGGTACTCGGCGTGATCAAAAATCTGGCCGCTGTAAGCCCCGTATACGCCGTCGTCCAGGTAATACCACCACAGACCGCCACGCAGGGCCCGCCCCATGACCGTGCTGACCGATGTCATGATGGGCGCGCTCAACACCCGGCCCGGTTCCGCGATGATGCGTACGCTCTCGGGATACTCGACCAGGGCCGCGTTGATTGGCTTGCAGAACTCGCCCAGGTCCAGGCCGTGCCTGGTGTAATCAACGGGAAGGCCACCGCCGATATCGAGTACGGTCAGATGTTCGGCTCCCGCATATTTTCCCTTGGTAAAAAAAGGCCTGCATGCCTGGATGGCATCGACATGCGCAGCGCTGGTCATGGATTGCGACCCCACGTGAAAACTCAAGCCCTTGATTTTAATGCCCAGTTTTGCGGCTTCCGCCAGCATCTCCGGTACATTCTGTCGGCCGCAACCGAACTTTCGGGACAAATCTATGGCAGCATCTTTGCCACGGAAAGAAACCCGTAACAGGAGTTCAGCCTGCTCGCGATAAGCCGTGAACTTCATCAGCTCATCAATGTTGTCTATGACAAAGGTGGTACAGCCAAATTCGAGGGCATCGCGGATATCCTGGTCGCGCTTGATGGGGTGGGTATGAATGGTCGCTTCCGGCCTGGCACCCACCATGCGCATCAGTCCCAGTTCACCCGTGGTTGCCACGTCAAACCCAGCACCTGCCTGCAACAAAGTCACGAGGACAGCGGGCTCGGGCAATGACTTGATGGCGTAGAACAGGCCAACATTGGGCAAAGCCAGTTTCAGCTCCCGGTAACGCTGACGCAGCACCTCACAATCGAGCACCATTACCGGCGACCCATATTGCTCAACGAGTTGACGGTAAGGTGCTTCGTCCTGCTTCTTGCCAATTGATACCAAATTCATTGCTGCTCACTCCGTAGAAGTCGGTGCAACAGGCCGCACAGCCGGCTACTGTTCAGGCTTAAAGGACACATAAGACTACCACCCGACTGGACAGGCAACCGGTCATGCAACGGGTCCGACCCAATACCTGTTCCGACCGGTAAAAAGAGGCGGCATTTTAGTTTACTCACGAATATTGGCAAGTATTATTTGTCGGGGGAGATGGTCCGTCCCCGCGGTCGCGATCACAGATAAGGATCCAGGCCGCCGGGTCGTGCGCCTCACCCATGTACATGACTTCATGCACCCGGATGACCATGGAATTGGCTGCAAGCTCCTGCCTGATTGCAACGAAATCGTTCTCATCTAGTGCAGCGTCCAGCATGGCCGACATGCGTCCGGTATATGAGCGCAACTCGCCGCTCATCCCGTCAATCCATGCCAAAATAGCACCCAGCTCAATCGCCGTTCGTTTGGCGTACATGTTGCTCACATCGGCATGCAGGCGTTGCACAACCCCACCGGCCACGCCGACACCGTAGCGCTGCAAAATCTCAAGCACTGCCCTGCCAGCCTTCAGGAACTGTGCCGTGGGGCGGGCGCTCAGCTTCAAACCAGTCCTTTTGGAGGCAGGCTTTTTCTCGCCGAGGAAAACCTGGCGAGCATGCAGCATGAAATTGCTGCTTTCGAAATCCTGCATGGCATGGAGGTTGTTGTGGCACTCGTTGTAAATACCGCCGCCCTTGAGGTGCAGGATCGCTGCCAGTACACCGCCAGGCGAAACCAGCCTGGCTGCGCTCACTATGGCACTCGATCCTGCATATTCAACACCAAACTGGCTGGTGACAAGCTCAAATACGCCTTCGCGAAATGGGGCTTGCAAGACATCGGCATTAACCGCCTGCGCAGCAGGCAAGCGTCGGTGGAAATCAATTAATCCGGAGGCGGACCGGTCCAGGCCGCAGACCATCACCGCGTGCTCACCCATGGCTCGTGCCGACCCGAGTGCGCTACGGGCAACCACTCCATTGCCGCAAGCCAGGTCGAGGATACGAGCGCCCGGAAACATTGGCAGCGTACGTTTGAAAAAACCACCCCAGAACTGTTCCAAAGCCGCTTGTTGTGGCGCGCCGGAACGGTAGGCAGCCGCTTCACGCGTATTGCGCCAGAACCCTTCCCAATTTTCTTCGAAGTTCATGTCCACAGAATTACCACACTGCGCCGGATAAATCATGGTGCCGGGGAAAACCGGCGATACAAATGGTCCATTGCCGAAAAATCACGTTCGCGCGGCCAAAACAAGACTTGAACTCGGTGCGAAATTGATGTAACATACTGATTCCGATGTATTTTTTATTCACAGAATAAATCCGCTGCAAGGAGAAGGAATATTTTCGTAAATCAAGGCGATAGGATACATCACCCCCATCATGGTATCGGGCAGGTTCTGGGCGTTTCCAAGAGGAGCTTTTGTGGGGAGAAAGCAACGTCATTTGCACAGCTTTATTTCAAGCGCAACGGCTTGACCCTGATACTACGCAGCCAGGACCTGGTGGACACCGTGCGTACCCCCATCAATGCCAGCGAGGCAAAAAAAGTGCTGGCGCACCTTAAAACCTGGGACGGCAAAGTCAACAGCAAATGGAAAGTGCGGGCCAATGCCCATCAGAAAGCGATGGAGCGGGGCAATGCCCTCGATTATGCCGATGTTTACAAGGAACTGAGCAAGCTCGAAGAAAGCGGCGCTCTGCGCGCTTCCGATCGGGCGAATCTCAACCAGTCACTGGAATTTCTGGTTGAAGAACTTGCCAATGCACTGGGGAAAACGCCCGAACAGGCTCGAAAGCAGATTGTCAACGGCTAAACGGCCTGCTGCTCAGGGAAGCCCTGGTTGATTCATCCACGAACGATCTAGAGCACGCTGAACAAAAAGTGCGATTTTTGTTCGGCTCTATTTCCAACGATTTACAATTATCGAACATGGCAGCACATCCCTGTACCGCGGGAACTCGGAATAGACCAGAGTTTCCCTGGTTCTGCCACAGCGTTCCAGCAAGATTTTCGTATGCCGTTTGCGGCCGCGACGGGATTTATTTAGTCACGGAAATTTGTGAACTGCAGCGGAATATCAAAATCCGTGCCCTTGAGCAAGGCAATGGCCGCTTGCAGATCATCGCGTTTTTTCCCGCTCACCCGTACCTGTTCGCCCTGGATTTGCGTCTGCACTTTGCTTTTGCTGTCTTTTAAAACCCGCACCACTTTTCGGGCTGATTCTGCGGCGATTCCTTCCTTCACGGTAATCGTCTGGGTTGCAGTTTTCAGGTGCAATACGGGCTCTCCCATGTCCAGGCATATAATGTCCACACCGCGCTTGACCAACCTGTTACACAGGATGTCGTACATCTGGTGTAACTGAAATTCGGACTGGGAATGAAGCGTGATCACCTGCCCGGCCAATTCAAGACGGGAATCACTGCCTTTGAAATCGAATCGCGTGGAAACTTCACGGTTGGCCTGGTCAACCGCATTGGACAGTTCATGGTGATCAACTTCTGACACAACATCAAACGAGGGCATGGCTGAATCTCCTGCGATTCAATTGGGAACGCTTTGAATAAATCAGCGCGTCCCTGGTTAAGGGCTGGCTTAGGTTCACGTCAATCCCGGTCGGTCTTTTCACGCAGTGACTGCGCCTGGTCGAAAAAGCCATCTACAGTCTCGCCTTGTATCAGGCGAAATCCCGGCGGACGGAGCAAAGGCTCCAGGTAAGGAAGGCTGCTGAATTCATTGCGTGCAATAACAACACCTATTTCCGGAGTGCCAAACATGACAATTGAGGCCAATGTCGCAATGACTAACTGGCGTCCCGCCGGGACTGTCGTTGCATAACGGAGGTGAGCATAAATTACCGCCGTGAGCACCACCACATTACTGAATAGCCCGAGCCATGGTAACCAGTCGTCCACACCGAATGCAAAACTAAGCGTGGCAACAAGCTCGGTCGAGAAAAAGAGCCCCGCCACCCCCAGACAACTGATTGCCAGGTGCACCTGGAAATTTGCCTGGTGAATGAGCACCCGGTTGAGCAATGACCAGAATCCGGCCCAAATCAGTAGGGCTATGAGCGGATATAACATGTCGCCGGCCATGGTCAGGAGTCGTAGTTGTTCAGGATTGACCAGGGCGGCATCGGCGGCAAGAGCCGCCAGCGCTACAAGACTCGCGAGTAAAAGCGTCCGGGGTTTGCCCAGCCACGCCAAAACTCCCCGCCTCGTCATGTCTTTCCGGGTGGGTGCCACCTCACCGCTGGCCAAATGGAATCGCAACTCGCTGTGCCCCAGCTGAATTACGCTGCCATCCTGCAAGGCCATGGTGTTGACCGGGTTCCTCTTCTTGCCGGAATAGGTGCCATTTACACTGCCCAGGTCTTGCACCATCCTACTACCCGATTCGGTCAATAGCTCCAGATGATGCGGACACACATACGGGTCGTTAATGATTATGTCATTGTCGTAGGCGCGCCCAACTCGCAACTTTGAGCCATTCCAGGGCACCCGCTGCGTGACCTGCCCGTTGCGGTTCAGCATTTCTATCACGCCTGCCACAACTTCCGCAGAGACAACGCCCTGCTCCTGTAATTCCGTCATGATCCTGGATCACTCCAGCGCATGGCTTCGATAAAACGTGCAGACAGATTCCTGATATTGATCCAACTAAAGCCCCCCAGCACGAGAGTAGACTGCAGGGCTTCATCATTGCGCACCAGACTGGTCAAGGTCATGTACGAATCATACAGGCCGGCAAATTCCCGGTAGCGGCGAATGCAGAAGGTGAGCTTGTACGTCACGTCTGAATGGTCCACAAAATTGGCCTGACAGCGGTAATTGGTAACTGTATTTTCTTCGCCCTCCAGATACAGCTGAGGATAGGAACTTTGTTCCTCTAATTGGCGATAAAACCGTAAGGGATCAAGCTGGTCCGTGGATAACAAACCGTGCTGATAGCGGATTACTCCGGTGTACAGTGTTTCGTTCAGGAAAATGTCGTCCTGAGTCTGGCAGTCATAGTAGACATGGGCCAGTTCCTTGGGTTGGTCCTCCTCACTGTCTCCCCAGCAACTGATGTACGGCGCCAGCGCGGCCGGTACGCGATAACCGTTCAGGTTCGTTGTAGGTATCTCGACAGAAAGCAGGCGGGTGCTGATTTCGTCCTGGTTTTTCAGAAGCTGCGCAGTAACGGATCGATTCAACTCGTCCGCGCCAACTGGCTCGTCACGGGCTGAGTTGACCAGGGCGGCAGCAAATTGGGCGGGCACCAGGAAACTGACCTGGTTGCCCGCCGTGGAAACATTTACGCCCACCACTTCCCCCGATTGGTTCAGCGTTGGCCCACCGGACATACCTGGGTTGATGGAACCGGTGAAATGCAATTTTTCATACAGGGATTTATCCTGCATGCCATTGTAAGTTCCTTCCACGATGCTCAGTCCGATTTCGTAGGGGTAACCCATCGAGTACAGGCGTGTTCCCTTGGGTGGCGATTGCTCTGCCAGGCGCAAGGGTGGCGGAGCAAAGTTTGCCGCCTTGAGCACAGCCAGGTCGTGTACTGCGTCAACGGCAAGTAACTCAAGCGGCCCCGACTGGCCATTATCCGAAAGGTAGCGTGCACGGTATTGTCCCGGTTGATTGGCCAGTTCGGCTATCACGTGATAATTGGTCAGAATCCAGCCGGGCTTGCCGACGAAAGACCCGGAACCGGTACCTGCTTTTGTCTGCGCCTGCTGGTCGATAACCTGGATCTGCACAACGCGGCTGCGCCAGTGATCAAAGACTTCCGGAGTATCGACGCCCCCGGTTTGCGCTTGCAGGTTCGGGCTGACACAAAGCAACATCATTGGCAGAAATCGCATCTTTAATCCTCTAATCCAAACCTGCAATCTTGCTACCCATGCAGGTTAGAATATCCTGTACTGAGAAACGGAGGTGACTTATGCAACAGTTGCTCATCCTGCGTCATGCGAAGTCCGTGCCCTGGTCCCCAGCCGCAGAGGACTTTCCACGCAAACTTACGAGCGCCGGGCGCGAACATGCGCAAAAAATGGCGGCCTGGCTGGATAATAAACTTGAAGCGCCGGGAAGCATCCTTTGTTCGCCCTCGCAACGCACTCGGGAAACACTGACTCCCATACTGTCCTTGCGACCGCAACTGGAAGCCGTAACCCATTTCGTTCCACAGCTGTATCACGCGACGTCGACGACCATAGAAACTTTGCTGGATTCCGCTTTTGCCGAGACAGACCGCGTACTCATCGTTGGCCACAATCCCGGTTTTGAAAACCTGGCAGCCAGCGTAATTCATCGCCGCCATCAGCACGAGTTTGGGCGGCTTCCAACGGGCACACTGGTTGTGGTGGATTTTCCTGAAGGCTGGTTGTCCGGTCACGATCGTGGCACCTTGCGCCACATTATTCGTGGTAAGGAACTCTAAAACCCGAAGCAGATTCCGCTCGACTGAAGTGTTTCGGGCCGCCCGGGCGAATTCTGTTTTTCAGTCAATGGAGGTCAGGTAAATATCTGCCAACTGCTCAATAAGCTCCTGGTCCTGCCGGTCAAACCGCCCGGGCGTGGCACTGTCCACGTCGAGCACGCCGATCAGCACTCCGTGCAGGACCAGAGGCACGACCACCTCTGATCTCGCATTGACATCGCAGGCGATGTGCCCGGCGAACGTGCGCACATCGGCGACGCGCTGGGTAGTGCGGCTCGCGGCCGCAGTTCCGCACACACCTTTGCCCACTGGAATGCTTGCACAAGCTGGCTTGCCTTGAAATGGCCCGAGTATGAGCTTGTCGCCGCGCAGAAAATAATACCCGACCCAGCTGATATCGCCAAACTCCAAGTACAACAGCGCGGCAAGATTTGCCGCATTGGCGATACGGTCCTTTTGTCCGGATAACAAGGCGCGGGCCTGTTCAACCAGCGTGCCACCAGAGGCATGGGTTTCCCTGTTCAATCGTGCTTTCTCCTGTTGTCTTTCCCTGCCGGACCTTGCCTGTCCTGCCTGAACAGCAGCAACTGGTTGTTCGCCGGTAGTGAATATCGGCGTTCCAGCACCAATTGCTGGCTGGATGCCAGTGTTTCAAGAGCTTCGCAATCCCTTATTCCCATCACCGGGTTCTCGCATTTGAGTTGGGCATCAAACGCCGCATTGGATGGGGACGTGAATTTCCCTTCCAGATTGAACGGCCCATAAAGGCAGAACGGGCCTCCAGGCAGCAGCCGCTGTGATACTCCTCCAAACATGGCGCAAACAGCCTGCCAGCTCATGATATGTGCAGTATTGGCTGAATAGACCGCGGCAAAGTCTTGCTGTGGCCAGCTTTGCAACACATCAAGCTCGATGGGCGGCAGAATGTTGCAGCAATTGGCAACAGCCAGCCGGCGAGACAGACCGGGCAGGTGCTGCGCGCGGTCAGTCGGCTGCCATTGCAGGGTGGGCATCTGGGCAGCAAAAAACACCACGTGCTGTCCTGTACCGGAGCCGATTTCCAGTACCGTTCCGGTAGTCGGCAGAACTTCTTTCAGGACTGCAAAAATCGGTGCCTTGTTGCGCTCGCATGCCGCAGCAAAAGGGGGCTCCAGATCCATCACAAAAGCTCTCGCATGGCCTGGCGACCGGAAATTTCAATACCGTCCCTGTGCTTATGTCTGCCGTTAGATACGCACAGAGCCCCCGCCACCCAAACGGATCGAACCATTTCCGACCCTCCGGCAAACAGCCAGGTATCAAGGACGGCATCATGGCTGCGGCCGTCGAGCAAGGGATGCCGGGCATCTAACTCAACCAGGTCCGCCCGACAACCCGTCTCGATTCGTCCCACAGGCTGGCCCAGCGCTTGAGCACCACCGCGTGCAGCGCCCTCGTAAAGAGTACGGCCGCAACTTCTGCCTTTGCTCACCAGTACATTCCTCCTTTGCGTGCGCAGACGACAGCCAAATTCCAGCACACGCAGTTCTTCAGCCACCGAAATCCTCAGGTTGCTGTCGCTGCCGATGCCAAATGAACCTTCCTTACCCAGCCAGTCCTCGGCTGCAAAAAAACCATCTGCCAGGTCGGCTTCCGTAGTCGGGCATAGACCTGCCGTGGCGCCACTCGCGGCAGCGCGGGCCAGCTCATCAGGTTCAAGGTGGGTGGCGTGCACCAGACACCAGTGGTTATCGACGGCAAAATGGTCCAGCAGCCAGTTAACCGGCCTGGCGCCCAATACGGAGCGGCACTCTGCAACTTCGGCTGGCTGTTCGGCAATATGAATATGCACCGGCAGGCCCCGTACTTCCGGCGCATCGAGCACGATGCGCAACTGGTCCTGCGCTACTGCACGAAGAGAGTGCGGGGCGATTCCGAGCCGATGCAAGGGTCGGTTTTCTATCAATTGGCCACAAGCGGAAAGCAACTGCATGAATTGCTCCGGCAAGTTGTAGAAGCGTCTCTGGCGTGCTGACACCGTGGACGAAGCAAAACCGCTGCGGCAGTACAGTACCGGCAAGACCGTCAGCGCCATGCCGGATACGTCCGCCGCCTCGATCAGGGACCCACTCATTTCAGCGAGGTTAGCGAAACGCTCCCCACCCGGCTGGTGATGTACGTAATGAAATTCCGCACAGGAGGTATATCCGGCTTCCAGCATTTCGACTTGCAACAACGCGGCTATTGCTTGCAGGGATTCGGGGGTGATGCGATCAGCCAGGCCGTACATAGCCTCGCGCCAGGTCCAAAAGCTTTCGGCCATGCCGCTGCCTGTTTCGGTAAGTCCCGCCATCTGGCGCTGGAACGCATGACTATGGAGGTTGGGCATGCCCGGTACCACGTGACCTTTCAGCCCGGACCTGGATTCACCATCGCGCAAGCTCGTGACGCCGGCGATATACCCTGCCTCATCGATACAAATACGCGCATGGTCCAGCCAGCCAGCCGGTGTCAGGACAGACTCGCAAAGTATTTCCCGATCGTTCATTCGCTCGCGCCGGGTGGTTGCCAATTCATCAACACGTTAACCAGATTTTTTAGCAGGACTTGCATGGCCGCAGCACTTTCCTCATGCCATAGCCTTGCGTCTTCATCCATGTAGGCTGACTGAGCCATCTCCAGTTGCAGGGCGTGAACGTCCTCTTGCGGAGATCCATAGTGCCGGGTGATATACCCGCCCTTGAAACGGCCATCAATTACCATCGAGTAAGGCTCGTGTCGCAGCGCTGAAGCAGCGGATTCGATCACGGACGGGTGGGCGCTACGACCATCATTACTGCCAAGATTCAGATCGGGAAGCTTTCCGCTAAACAACAGGGGTTCTTCGCTGCGGATGGAGTGGGCGTCCAATAGCACGGCAAACCCGTGGACCCCGCGAATTCTTTCGAGTTCTGCCTGCAAGCACTGGTGGTAAGGCTCCCAGTACTGCTCCACACGCGTACGCACCTGGCTCGACTCCGCTTGCGCTGCGGCAAGGTATATCGCCTTCCCGGAAAAAGTGTGAGTTGGTACAAGACCGGTCAGCAACCCGCTGTCGCTCCTTGCGTATAGCGGCGCGTCATCAGGTGGCCGGTTCAGATCAACGACATAACGGGACATGGGTGCAACGATTATTCCGGCCCCCAATTCAGGCGCCCATTGGTACAGCCGGTCAACAAACCAATCTGTATCCGGGAGTTCCCGGCCCGCTGCTGAGAATGCGTCAAACAAGCCGGTCGGCAGTCCCGTGCCGGAATGCGGGACGCTGATCAACAGGCTGGACCTGCCTTGCTGAAGCCGGGGCTCGGATGCTGTATTCATGTTGCGCAATGTACCGCAATTGGGTGACAGAAGAAAAAACGCCCGGAAATTCCGGGCGTTTCAGCCAAGCTGATAAGCCATGGTTAGAGCTGCGGGCGATCCTCAACAATGGTAGGCGTGACGAATATCAACAGCTCACGCCTCTTGGTTTCATTGCCGCGCCGGCGGAACAAGGCACCTACATAGGGTATGTCACCCAGGAAAGGAACTTTCTCTTCATTGGACGATTTTTCATCCTGGAAAATACCTCCCAAAACTACGGTGTCACCATTGGCTACCAGTACCTTGGTGCTGACTTCACGGGTGTCAATTGAGGGCACGGAACCACCGCGCGAAGTCTGGAATATTTCCCCCACCGAATCCTGCTTGACGTTAAGGTCTAACTGGACACGGTTATCCGGGGTGATCAGCGGCGTGACCTTCAGTTGCAACACAGCATCCTTGAACTGGACCGAAGTCGCGCCGGAGGAGGTTGCTTCCTCGTACGGGATTTCAACACCCTGCTGAATGAACGCTTCCGCCTGATTGGCTGTAATTACACGCGGAGTTGAAATGATTTCGCCCTCACCTTCTGCCTCGAGAGCGGACAATTCAAGATCCAGGATTACATTGCTGGAAAGGAATGAAAACCCAATGGTACTGGCATTCGGATCGGTCGCCGGCAAATTGACCTGGTAGCGATTCGGGAAACTCGGAATATCCAACAGCCCGTCATCCCGGGGATCAATTCTCGGATTGATGATGTCCGTTCCTGCTCCGTCACCCGCGATAATGCCGATATTGCTGCCTATGTGAGCATATGTGACACCAAACCGAACACCCAATTCATGTATGAATTCAGAGTTGGCGATGACGATGCGAGATTCGATCTGAACCTGGCGCACGGCGTAATCCAGCTGGGTCAGCAGCTTGCGAATGTCCACAATGCGCTCTGCCGTATCCGTTATGAGCAGGGTATTCGTGCGTTCATCTACCGTGACGGAACCACGTTCGGACAGGAGGCCATATTCAGTATCGACGGCATTCGTCGAATCGTCGATCAGTGCCTTCATGTCAATCGCTTTGGAGTAGGACATGGGTAACAAAACAGTCACCAATGGTTCCAGGATGCGTCGGTCCTGTTGCGCTTTCAGCAGCTGCTGTTCCCGCGCTGCGATTTCCTGGGTGGGGCCAATCCAAAGGACGTTGCCGTTTTCGCGCATGTCCAGGTTGCGTGCGTCCATCACGATAGCAAGTGCCTGATCCCAAGGTACGTTGGTCAGTCGTAGCGTAAGATTGCCGGTGACGCTGTCCGCAACCACGATGTTCAGGTCAGACACGTCCGCAATCAGTTGCAGGACAGAGCGCACCGGGATGTCCTGGAAATTAAACGTTACCTTGGTGCCGGAATAGACCTTGTCTTCGTAAAATGCAACAGCATCTTCCTGGGCAGCGGCGTTCATGGAAACGATATCGTTCACTTCAATCACGATGGTGTTTTCAGATTCGTACGACAAATGCTCGTACGCACCCACAACAGATACCGTAAGCCTGACTCCGTTATCAATTGTCGCGGCATCAATCAGTTGCACCGGGGTAGCGAAATCTATCACATCCAAACGCTGGCGCAGCTGATCCGGCAATCTGGCGTTCATCAGGTCTATGGTCAACCGGTCTGCACCATCTTCAATGGCCAGAGTGGCACCGGGCTGGTTCATCGAAATTATGATCCGGCCCTGGCCCGTTTCACCCCGGCGGAAATCTATACCCTCAATGGCATAGCCTCCTGCCGCAGAACTACTACCCTGCATGCTTTCAACGGCAGAGGCGGGAGCAGTTTCGGCAGCCGTGCCTGAGCCCTCGATGCTGAGAACGACCTGGCCGTCACTTGCGGTGTAGTCATAGCCCGACGAACGATCCAAATCAACCACTAGCCGGGTGCGTCCGCCTGCAGCATTCGTCGTAAATTTCTGTACCGGCCCGGCCCCAACTGAAACGGTGTCGCTGCCCGCCGAATTGCTTGTATCGGCAAGGTCAAGGACGATTCTCGCAGGATCTTCAGTGGCGAAAACGCTGACCTCCGGGGTGTCCCCGGTAGTGGTGAGGGTGATTTGCACCCCGCCATCAGAAGTAGAAGCAAAATCAATGCCCGTCACCTCCGTGGCAGCAAAGGCTGTCGCCAGCGGAGCCATGACACAGATCAGGCCGAAACCTGTCAGAAATCCTTTTCTAAAAATACGCATGCTGCGCCCTCTATCACAGATTTGCGGCTCAATTGAAAGCCATTCCTTGTCGCTATTCATTGCACTGCCTCTTGAGGTTGCCTACTCACCGCGCTGCCCGTTTGTTCTTTTCGCCAAGAGCCAATTCCACCGGCCTGATCAGCCAGCCACCCGCCCCGTCAGAAATAAACTCACTCAAGCCCACCTTAGATGCTTGAATCTGAAGAATTTTCCCGTGATTTTTGCCCATGTAGTTACCCACGGAAACCCTGTGCACAACTCCATCCGGATCCTGAATGAGTACCCAGTTGGATGATTCCTTGGCAAAAGTGCCCACCATGACCAATGTATCCAACTCAAACCGTTCCAGGTATTCCCGGGTCCGTTGCAGGTCAGGCTGTGGTCCCTTGCCCTTGGGCCCGGCAACGCCTTCGTCACTTCCTTCACTGGTTGACGCGCGGAACGGGTCGCGCCCGGCCAGACCGTCATAAATATAGGGTGTGTACGTGCGCACCGTGGGAATCGGCGGAATGGGCGCGGATGGCCGCGCTTTGACTTCGTCTATATACCTGTTCAGATTGTCTTTCTCAGGTTCGCATGCGGTCAGCACAAGCACTGCCAGCGCCAGGAAAGGACCGGATTTCCAGTTGAGGGTTGCCTGGCGTTTCATGGTGTTGCCTGCGCAGGCTCTACTGCAGTAGCAGCCTCATCTTCGTCAATGTACCGATAGGTCTTCACTGTGCCTTCAAGCAGGAGCCGTCCGTCACCGGTCGCACCTCCTACATCTTTTTCATTTACGGGCCTCAAGGAAATATCATGCATGGTCAATATGACAACCCGCGGTAAAGACGCTACATCACTAACAAATTTCCCGAATTGGTGGTAATCACCCAGCATTCGAACTGAAATTGGCCGTTCAGCATAAAAATCGTGCTTGGTCTCGGGATTCGGTTGAAACAGTTGAACGTCGATACCAGCGCCCAGTGCTGCTTGGGAGATATCCACCAGGAGTTTGTCCATTTCAGTCTTGCCCGGCAACTGCCGGAACATCGTTTCAAGCAACTCCTGCATCTCTGCCAACTGAGCTTCGTATGCTTCCAGGTTGGCCGCTTTTTGCTGCTTGTATTCAAATTCGGTTCGTAGCGTCAGCTCCTTCTGCTCGACGACTTTGAGTTGCTCCACCTTGTTCTTGACCAGCAAGTAATAGCCGATGGCGAGGATGACACACAGAAGCGCCCCAAGGATGACGTACCTGACCGACATCGGGGCGCTGCCGATATCATTGAAGTCGAGGTCCCTAAGTTCATTAAACATCAGTTTGCCCCCGCCCCTGCGTCATCTTCCGGCTCAGCCTGAATTTTCGGGCGCAAACCAACCTGGATGGAATATTCGTAAGATTCCGCACGGGATGAAGGTACCGCCGCCGCACGCACGTACTGCAGCTCCGGATTTACGAACAGATTCATTTCTTCAAGGCTATGCAGGTAAGCAGATACCCTGGCGTTCGACTGGCTGGTACCCGACAAACTCACCGCAGGTCCGCGCTGACCCATACTGGTCAACGTAACCCCAACGGGTACTGATTTGGCCAGCGTATCCAGCAATTCAACAGTCAACGACCTGCTGGCCTGCAACTCCTCAATGATTTGTTTGCGCGACAGCAGGCGGTTGCGGGTTTTTTCCAGCTCAGCAATGCGCGTTATACGCTCCTGCAGGCGGTTGATTTCCATCTGGATTTGCTGGTTACGGGCTTCCTGCGTGGTAATTTTCTGGTCAAAGAACAGCCCAACGATCAGAACCAGAATTGCTCCAAGGACCAGTGTTCCAACCAGCGAAAAGAGGAACTGTTGCTGCCGTTCCTTACGTGCTTCCTCGCGCCAAGGTAAAAGATTAATTCTGGCCATTAGTCAAACCCCCGCAATGCCAATCCCATCGCGACCATCATGGTGGGAGCGTTTTTTGTCAGGGAGGAAACAGCAACCGATGGCGCAATCTCCAGACCACTCACGGGATCCGCAATATTGGTCTTGATTCCAAGTTCTTGTTCGATCACTTCGGTCAAGCCTTTTAGAGTAGCCATTCCGCCGGACAGATAAATGGTGCGAATATTTGAAAATTCACTGCTGGAACTGTAAAACTGCAAAGCCCGGCTGATCTGGTGCACAATGCTAAGCATGAAGGGCTCCAGCACTGCGTCTTCGAAGTCTTCCGGCCCGGATTCCCCGCGGTTGAAAAACTGCGCCTGCTCGGCCGTCATGTCATACCGGCGCATGACTTCTTCAATTAATTGGTGTGATCCGAATGGATGGTCTCGAGTGTAAATTACGCGACCGTTTCGCAGGATCAGCAAAGTAGATAGATCGTGGCCAATATCGAACAGGCCGACTGTCTCGGTGCTGCGAATTCCCTCCCGCTCGCGAATCAGCTCGAATGCATTAGCTATGGCAAACGCTTCAACATCTACTACCCTGGCCTTCAACCCCAACGACTCCAGAGCATCCTGCCGGCTTTCAACGTTTTCGTTTTTACTTGCCGCCAGAAGGATATCGACCATGTCCGCATTGCGTGCAGACGGACCGAGTACCTCGAAGTCCAGGCTTATTTCGTCCAGCGGATATGGGATGTATTGATTTGCTTCGATCTGGACCTGGCTTTCAATATCAGCTTCAGCCAGATTCGATGGCAGGCTGATGGTTTTGGTGAAAACCGCCGATCCGGATACAGCAACTGCACAATATTTTGAGCTGGAACCTGACTTTCTGACGGCGGACTTAATGGCGTCGGAAATGGCGTCGATGTCCTGAACCGATTTTTCGACAACAACACCCTGCGATAGTGGCTCGATCGCAAAGTGATCGATGCGAAAGCTTGACCCATGCCGTGAAAGTTGCAGCAAGCGGATGCTTGATGCCCCGATGTCCAGCCCAATTATGGGTGGACGCTTTGTGCCCAATAGTTTCAAATTGCCCCCAATCCTTTGTTCGACAATGGCTTACTGAGACTTCTTAGACTAGTTTTTAACAGAAATCGAATCGTATCTCAATGGGTCGGACACATTATTTTTCAATTCCCTGCCAAAACTCGCCGTGGACTGCAAACCGCGGGCCGCCGAAAAATGCAGTCCGAATGGGAAGAAGCAAACGCCAAACGAGGCTTTCGTATTAAGATTTGGAGAGGCCGCTTCCCTGCTTGCCTGTTACTATCACAACCTGCGACCAGTTATCATCCCGGTGTGGACGAAAACTCCAGCCCGCAGCAAACTCATCAACGCATATGCGGAAAATAATATAGCAGGAAAATCGCGTGAAGAAAGTGTTTCGTTGGTTATTGGGCGCATTTCTGACTGCTGCAATACTGTGTGTGGTGGCAGTTGGTGCTGCATACCTGATCATTTCGCCCAAGCTGCCTGGCGTGGAATCCCTCAGGGACGTTCAGCTCCAGGTGCCACTGCGGGTATTTAGCCGGGATGGAAAGCTCATCGGCCTGTTCGGTGAGATGCGACGAATTCCGGTCACTTTGGGCGAATTGCCGGATGATCTGAAAAATGCCTTCATTGCCGGGGAAGATGCGCGGTTTTATGAACACCCCGGGGTTGATTACCAGGGCATCTCCAGGGCTGCGATAACGCTGCTGACAACGGGTGAAAAAACCGTAGGCGGTAGCACTATCACCCAACAACTTGCCCGAAATTTCTTTCTCACCTCCGAAAAAACCTATACGCGCAAGATCAAGGAAATTCTCCTTGCCTTCAAAATTGAAGATGAGTTGAGCAAAGACGAAATACTGGAGCTTTACCTCAACAAGATTTTCCTTGGATACCGGGCCTATGGTGTTGGCGCCGCTGCAGAGGTCTATTACGGCAAAGCTGCCAGCGAACTGTCACTGGCCCAAAGTGCAATGATCGCTGCCTTGCCCAAAGCGCCTTCAAGGATCAATCCCATCAACCAGCCTGAGCGCGCCATTGAGCGAAGGGACTATGTGCTCGACCGGATGCTGGAGCTGGACTACATCACCCGGCAAGAATATGCAGCTGCTCTCGCTGAACAGGACATGGCCTATTACCACGGCGCTACCGCTGAGGTATCTGCGCCTTATCTTGCGGAAATGGTCCGAGTCCGGGCACTCGAGTTGCTGGGCCAGGAGGCCTACACCGGTGGTTACGAAATAGTGACTACCATAGACAGCCGGTTACAAAAAGCGGCCAACCGCGCGGTAATAAAAGGCCTGGAAGACTATGACAAGCGCCATGGGTATCGCGGCCCTGAGGCTAGAATCGACCTGCAAGACAAATCGACACCTGCAGACTGGAATGAAGCGCTGACCCCCTACCGCCCCGTTTCAGGGCTGGTGCCTGGCCTGGTTACTGAAGTGGAAGATGATATCGCGCTGGTTTACCTGCCGAACGGGCAAAACATTGCCCTCGAACTGGAGGACTGGGCTGCGGCATTCATCAGCAGGGACCGCGTCGGCATCAAGCCAAAGTCACTTAAGGATGTGTTTGCAGCCGGGGACGTAATAAGGACCAGGATGGACGACGACGGCACCTGGCAGCTTGGCCAGGTTCCGGAGGTGGAATCTGCCCTGGTTTCCCTGAATCCCACAACCGGGGAAATCGTTGCATTGGTTGGTGGGTATGATTTTACCCGCAGCAAATACAACCGGATTACCCAGGGGCGCAGGCAACCGGGCTCCAGTTTCAAACCTTTCGTCTATTCTGCAGCGCTGAACAGGGGATTTACCACGGCAAGCCTGGTGAATGATGCACCCATTGTTTTCGATGACTCAGATCTGGAGCAATCCTGGAAGCCGCAAAACTACAGCGAAAAATTTTATGGCCCAACGCGCCTGCGCGAAGCCATGGTCAATTCCCGCAACCTGGTCTCTATCCGGCTACTGCGTGAAATTGGCATTGATTACGCCCGTACTTACATCACCCAATTTGGTTTTGACCCCGGGGAACTACCGAACAACCTGACCATGGCCCTGGGTACCGGCTCGGTAACACCCTTGTCCATGGCACGGGGGTACTCGGTATTTGCCAACGGTGGTTACCTGGTGCAACTGGAGTTCATCCAGCTTATTCGCCACGACAACGGAGAGGTGGTCTATCAAACCAGCCAGCCCATTTTTTGCGACGACTGCCTGGCCGAAACCGTGGCTGCGGCGCCCATCGCGGAACCGGAGGAAGTTGTGTTGGACAGCCCGCAATTGCGTCCCTTGGAGATCGGCGCAGGTACCGTGAGTGCACCAGTGGGGAATGGCGTGAATCAAGCCCTGCTGGATGCAGCCAAATCGCCTGTGTATGCCATGCGTGTTATTTCCGCCCAGAACGCCTACCTGGTGCGATCCATGATGATGGACGTGGTCAGGCGAGGTACCGGGGCGCGGGCGATGGAGTTGGGGCGCAATGACCTGGCTGGAAAAACAGGCACTACCAATGAGCAACGCGATGCCTGGTTTTCAGGATATAACGACAACCTGGTAACCACAGTCTGGGTGGGCTTTGACAATCACGACCCGCTTGGCAGGAACGATGTAGGCGGACGCGCTGCGTTACCCATCTGGATCGAGTACATGCGAGAAGCGCTCAAGGGCGTGGCCGACCAGCCGCCAAAGATGCCGCCGGGACTGGCTCAGGCGAAAATTAATCCGGTCACGGGATTGATCGCAACGCTTGATAATAGCGATGCAATCATGGAAATATTCGAAGTGGGAAAAGCGCCGCCTATGGAAGCTGATTCCGGAAGGGAGAGCCAGGATGTCTCACCAGCAGAAGACCCGTACGAAATTTACTGAAGCACCCGTTCCGCGCCACGACCGAAAACTGAAGCAAACACGCCTTGAAGTCGCCTCCGAGGCTGCCCGCATCATCGCCACTGAAGGGCAGCATAATTTCCATGCTGCCAAGAAAAAAGCCGCGGAACGCATAGGGAGCAGTCAGCGCCTTGCATTACCCAGCAACATCGAGGTCCAGGAGGCCTTGCAACATTACCAACGACTGTACGGGGGGCAGGAGCACGCCAACAACCTGGAGCGCTTGCGACTGGTGGCCGTGTCGATTATGAATTCCTTGCACGATTTTTCTCCCCGACTGGTGGGGCCTGTGCTTGACGGGACGGCGGGCAAGCACTCACGCATTGCCATGCATGTTTTTTGTGATTCGACTGAGGAACTGGTTATAAACCTGCTGAACTGGAATAAGCCCTTCGATCAGGAGCAGCGGCAAATACGTTGGCACGACGGGGTGCATAAGACAGTACCCGTACTGGTCATAGAAGAAAACGAAGCTGAGGTGGAGCTTACTGTTTTTGACCGTGTGGACCTGCGCCAGCCGCCGCCCAGCCCGCTGGATGGCAAACCCCAGCATCGCGCTAATCTCTATGAGCTTGAATGCCTGTTGGCCGCCGTTTGACTATTCCCGGCCGCGGTCAGATATTGGCTTGTAGTTACGCTCCAGAGGCCCGTTATATACCTGGCGAGGGCGTCCGATCTTGGTGGGCGTTTGAGATTGTTCCAGCCATTGGGCCACCCAGCCGACTGTACGGGCAATAGCAAACATTACCGTAAACATGCTGACCGGGAAGCCTAATGCCCGGTATATGATTCCCGAGTAGAAGTCGACATTAGGGTAAAGTTTTTTCTCAATAAAATATGGATCTTCCAGCGCAGTTCGCTCAAGTTCCAGGGCAAGATCCATCAAGGGGTCATGCCGGCCCATTTCAGCCAGTACATCGTGACATGCAGTACGAATAATCGATGCCCTGGGGTCGTAGTTCTTGTACACGCGATGGCCAAATCCCATGAGACGGAAGGGGTTGTTGCGGTCCTTGGCTTTCTCAACAAATTTCGCGACGTTAGCGGTAGTGCCGATTTGGTTGAGCATGGTAAGCACGGCTTCATTGGCGCCACCATGCGCCGGCCCCCACAGCGCGGAAATGCCTGCAGCAACACAGGCATAGGGATTGGCGCCGGTAGACCCAACCAGCCGGACGGTGGAAGTACTGGCATTCTGCTCGTGGTCAGCGTGCAATATAAACAGTAGCTCCAGGGCACGCGCTGCGGTAGGACTGACCACGTACTCTTCTGCCGGCACAGAGAACATCATGTGCAGGAAGCGCTCACAAAAACCCAGTTCATTCCTGGGATAGGTTGTGGGCCGGCCCATGTGGTGGCGGTAACACGCTGCAGCTATGGTAGGAATCTTGGCAATCATTCGCTTTGCCGCCAATACCCGGTGTACCGGATTATTGACATCCATGCCGTCATGGTAGAAGGCGGCCAGTGATCCGACTACGCCGGCCATCATGGCCATGGGATGTGCGTCGTAGTGGAACCCGGAAATGAACATGTTCAGACGTTCATGCACCATCGTGTGGTACGTGATGTCATGTTCAAACTGCGCAAACTCGGCAGTGTCTGGCAAGTTCCCGTTGATCAACAGGTAGGCCACTTCAAGAAAGGTGCTTTTTTCGGCCAACTGCTCTATGGGGTAACCGCGGTAACGTAGAATTCCCTTGCCGCCATCGATAAAGGTGATTTCGCTGGTGCAAGCTGCTGTGGCCGCAAATCCGGGATCGTAAGTGAAATAGCCCAACTGGGACTGCAGATCTTTAATGTCGAGAGTCGGTTCGCCTTCAGTACCGGAAATCACCGGCAATTCAAGTTGCTTACCCGTAGACTCATCAGTCAGGACCACTCTTCTTCCAGGCACTAAATTTCTCCTTGGCTCAACTTCTTTTCGACAGGCTTACTCGTTCAAAGGACTATCGCAGTGGCCGCCAAGTGTCGCACAGAAAGGGGGAATAAAAAAACCCGCACGGGCAGGGCCCGCGCGGGTTCTTGCTGGAACGACAATTCTTACTTTCCGTAGCGCTTTTTGAACTTGTCTACCCGCCCACCGGAGTCCAGCAGTTTGTGTTTGCCTGTATAGAACGGGTGAGACGCGCTGGACACATCCAATTTGACCAACGGATACTCATTCCCGTCCGTCCACTTGATGGTTTCCCTGGTCTCAATGGTGGAGCGGGTCAGGGTGGCAAAGTCCGAAGACAGATCCTGAAACACTACTTCACGGTATTTTGGGTGAATGCCAGATTTCATGACGGTTCCTGCTGATTCTAAGGGCTAATTCTATGGGCGAAAGACCCACCAGTTTAAAGGTGAGTGGATTGGTTTGCAAGCACGCTTGGCTGCCCGTGTAGGTGCAAAGTTGTAATGTCCCCTGTGTGCAAAGTTAAAGTGTCCCCTTTTGTGGGGGAGCGCTGTGACACAAGGAAGCATTACTTTGTCCAGGAAGAGTTTGAACAGGCTGCATGTAATACGCAATATCGACCTG
>JANLTO010000150.1:0-4747 GCA_031362985.1 Lysobacterales bacterium
TTTTTCTACATCCGTTAGGAAACCAAAATGAAACGAACAGCCCTGGCGGTAGTGCTGACAGTGGTGAGCTGGCAGGCGAGTGCGGGCGATCTCGCCAGTGAACTGCGGGCATCCGCCAAATGCCATATCAACACTTTTAACCATCAAGAATGCGAATATAAAATCTCAGGCTTTCGTGCCGTGATTGCTGGCATCGGCACGGCGTTACCCGGCATCCATTTCGAAGAAGTTGACCCTGCGGCTCACCTACAAGTCACCACCGGGATAAGGGATGTCTGTGTGATGGTTAGCCGCTATGGTAACGGGGTTTCGTTCGATTCCGCCTTCATTTCACCCAATACCGGCGGCGTATATGACGAGTCAACGGCTCCAGAGTGCTTTCGTAGAGTGGTTAATCCCCAATGAAAAAATCGTCCCTGCTTGCAGCCCTTCTTGGTCTGCCGGTTTTTGCACAAACAGTCCTTGCAGAAGTATCCGTCTATCAGTGCAGGTTCACTGATTTAGCAAGCATTTGTGCTTACAGTTTACGACGACGGATCTCCGGCCAGAATTGGAGTAGAAGTCGGCGTTGGAGACAAGGCACAGATTTATAGAGATCCGCTGTCAAAAGCATTGGTCGCCGTTGAACTTAACGGGACGGGCCAACCCATTACACTGACAACGATCAACCTCGCTGGGCAGGCGATTCATAGCAGGCACGTCCTGGATTTTAATGGCGTATTTAGTCCCAGCCAACAACAAGGCGTTTGCACCCTCAAGGCGATCCGATAGGCCCTGCGAGTGTGTTAACGCGTTGTGCTTTGCAGGCCCGCTGCATAACCGAATGCGGTGCTGATTTAGTACACACTGCCAGCCTCCAGAGAGGACCAATGTCAATGCAATCTTCGCCTTTTTTTGAAGTTCCCCACGCCCGCTAGGCCAAGGGTCATTAGGGCGAGTGTGGTGGGTTTAGGAATGTGACTTTTCCGGGCACCGATAAAAGGCTGGCCTAGCCTTTTAGGAATTTCCCGATGGTCTCAGACTTACCATTCAACGCCGAGGCGTAAACCTTCGGCAAACCAGCAATCAATTCGTCGGCGACTTTGTGCAAATCGAATTTGCGGCACCACCAGATAAGGCTTGCCAGTTCTTTTGGCGTGTAGGGTCGCGTCATTACTGTGTGGCGAAGACCGTCCCCTAACCCAAAAATCACGGCGATAAAGTGCCTAAGCATCGCTGCGTCACTCGTGCGCTTTCCTCGGCAGTACGCATTCCGATTACCAACCGGTGCGCCGCTTCCCTTGCCCCCGTGCATCCGGCATCGCTTCGAACCTCGCATCACAGCGGATTTACACGGCGAGCCGGTAGTTCGCGCATACGCGCCACAACGCGGAGCGTTCGCAGGATTTCCCGTTAGGTTCGGATATTGGCTTTTATGTTCAGGCTGCATGGGGTTGATCGTAGTCAAGCGTCCTATTCGCAGTTGCCTGTGTAGACATAATCATCATAGAGCGCAGAAAAAGGCTTCTTTCTCGTCGCTTCATATTCCTCAATTCGAACGAGTAGTGCATGGACATAGCCCCCAGTGACAGAAAGCAACTCGAACGCCTGCTCCTTAGATCCGCGATCTATCACTTCAACTCGCTTGAAAAGCCCGTTATCCAGCGGTCCGTTAATAATTCGACCCGAGTTCCTATCCACGCTAAACGAGGTTCCCAGATAGAACGCCTGATTTCCATTTGCCTCTAGTTGCCCTGGAGAATTTAGTTGTTGTACCGACAAGATCGAACAGTCGTATCCAGTCTGCCCCGCTGCCGTTTCGCCTGTCGATGCCCCCAATGCTATTCCGAGAATGACAAGGGAATGCGATAAGTACGAGCGCCGAAATGTAGGTCTCATCAATCACCTCCTAGTTCAATCGCCTGCCGCTAATGCTTTGAGAGCTGATATCACAGCCGGCCCAATGTTTCGCGCCATCAATTCCGCCGCGTCCCTATCGCCGCTCTCTGCCGCTTTGCACAGCATCGCGACAGCTATCGCGAGCTTGGCACGACCAGCATTTAACTCGGCCTGTCGTTGGTTGTTAGGTTTCGTTCCTGTCGGGGGAGTACTTAATGCCTTTCGGTACGCGAGTTCAGGAAGCGTTTCTTTAATAATGCCGATGCCTCTTGGTTTGCGGGGCCCTGCCTGAATTTCTCTTCGTTCATCCGCCGCAAAACTGAATCAAGCATAAGAGAGTCCTCGACAATCTGCGCGAGATCATCGGAAGGCCAGTCGGTGAGATAGGCAGAAATTTCATTGACGGTCGCAGCACTCGATGTCCGCTGGATGGACTCGGCTATCGCGTTCGAGAGGCGGGTATTACCCCGAAGACCGCCAATATGATCGAAGAATGCCACCCCTTTTGGCTGGCGTTCTTGGGGTTCAGTGGCGGCCTTCGTCTCCAACCCCCATCGCCAGCCACCTGCGAAAGTGCTTTTTCTCGGCACCACGCCTGCCGCTTTCTTCGCCCGTTCGACGGTTCGCCAAGCATGTCCAGCATCGCTAGCCCAACGCTTCAGGTCTTTCGCTGGCACCGGACCATCAGCCAGAACTTCTCGCAGCCAATCACATGCGTCTTGCCGCTCGCTTCTGTCTTCTGCTTGCTCGTCGTCCATTTCAGCCGTGGCCATGAGTGTCCGGGCGTCACCTTCCACCGCACCACCCCACACGACACGTGACCCAATCACACCCCCGCCCATATCGGGATATTCAAGCGCGTAATTGAACCCGCCACCGTCCAGCCCGATGTTCGATTTCACGCGCACAAGTAATCTCTCGTCGTCTTCCCCTTTGGTCACGCCCCAGACCACTCGCGCCAATGCCCCGAATGCGAGCGAACCTGTGACGCGCTCCAATGGCTCACGGCCCTTGGTGCCTTTGGTGAAGTGAGATATGCCCAACACAGCCGCCCCAATTCTATCGGCAAAATCGACCAAGGGTTGCAGCGCTCGGCGTGTCTCCGCGTTGTTGTGACTATTGGCAGCGACTGCCGACACAATGGGATCGACTATCAGCAATCGAACGTTGTCGAGCTTGCTGCACTCCTGTTCCAGTAACGGAATGTCAGTGGCTGGATCGAAGGAACGGAAATCTCCGCCGATGTTTGTACGCTCCACGAATCTAACACGCCCTAAATCGGCACCTGCCGCCCTCAGTCGCGGCACAATGGTATCGGCGATGCCATCCTCGGCACTCCATATCAGAACCTGCCCAGGGCGCGCACATTGCGAAGTATCCGGCCATGTTCCGCCAGTCGTCACCGTGGCCGCAATGTTGAGCGCTATTGTGGTTTTACCGACTCCCGCCGGCCCTGCAAGCACGTGAAGTTTCCCGGCTGCCAACCAACCAGGCCATAGCCATTTAATCGGCTCAGACTGAACGTCCGCCGCGCATAGCAGTTCGACGGTGTGCGGGGCACTTTGTGCGGTCGCAGATTCAATCGCAGACTTGACCGCCGCTAGTCCGTGTTGCCGATGCAAGTCGTTAAAGTCCGTCGCCCCCTCGGGACGCTCACTTCCGAAATCTGGCACCGCTAAGACCGCGCCGATAACCGCCGCCGCCTCTCTCGCCTTGGTTAGGCCCGGGTTTCCAGCCGTTCGCGCATCATCATCTGCGCATAGCTCAATATGGCTATCTGGAAACTTGCCGCGCAACATTTTTGCCACCGGCGAGAGATTGCCCGCATTGAACGCAACGGCAACCGCGTAACCTGTCGCTTCGTGAACGCTGGCGCCAGTCGCGAAACCCTCTGCGATGCATAGAACGTCACCCGGCTTTCCAATAGCGTAGTAGCAGCCAGATACGCGACCTCCGGTTAGGAATCGCTTTGACCCATCGCCGTCGATGAACTGTAGGGAATGCAGATCACTGTTTGCGTCGCGCATAGGCACGACCAAGCGCCCACCATGGACACGCAAGCCATGCGGCTTGATTCCTTTGGCGAGCAGATAGCCGTGATCTTCTGGTGCTTCCTTCGAGCGGCTCCAGATATCCGCCGCACGTTGTCGTGCCTCCGCGCGTCGTTCGCGTTCCTCTGAATCGCGCACCATCTTGATCGCTTTCATGCGCGCCGCATGGTCTGCCCACTCTCTGGCGGACAATTCGCGACCAATATCAGCTCGCCACGTCTCGGAGATATCGGAACGCCAGCACCCGAATGCCCCAGCGGCCAACCCATCGCCGTGCAGGCAATACCAGCCGCTCGTGTCGCTGCTTTTGCCATTGGTGCCGAATCGGTGCAACAGACCGTCAGCGACAATATGTTCTGGCGGATTCAGTCCGGCGCTCATGATCGCTGAACGAAATTGATCGCTAATTTCAGTATTCATTTTCGGGTCGATATTCCGTTGAACGCTTCTGGGTCATCTAGCGCTTCGACGGCGCGACTCAGCCAGTTCGTGTAGACGCCAAGCATCCGCTCTTCCTTAGCAAGTCGGCGCAAGGTCCGCTCATGTCTGAAGAGAAATTCGAGATGCGTGTGCGGCGGTCGGAAGATCCACAACTGAAAGGCGCTCATTGCCACCCCCAGCGATTGAAACGGGACGCCACGGAAAGGACTTCCGAATACGCCCAGCATTTCGGGCAGACTTGGTGCCAATTTTTGATTGGCTCGAAGTGTCCGCCGCAGTGGGTGCAGTTTTTGATATTGCAGGCTCGGCGCGGGAAATCTAGAATGCGGGTGCGAGTCGATTCTATGTTTCCTGCAAGCCGGCCTCCGTGCCGGTAT
>JANLTO010000161.1:0-2749 GCA_031362985.1 Lysobacterales bacterium
CAGCACCTTCAGTAGCTATGCGTTTGGTGTCGGCAGGGTGAACGGCAAGCTGGTCATCGTCGGCCGCTCTGATGTCCGGAAAGACGCCAGCTCCATCTCCCGAGCTGTGGCCTGGCTACCCCAATCGGGTGGTGGCTACGGACCGCCGATCCAACTGGCAGGGTTTGATGCGAGAGCAACTCTCGCCGCCACTGCCAGAGACGTCAATGCAAATGGGGTGGTCGCGGGTTGGTATGAAATTCCCAAGGGCAATCTTCAGGCGGTGCTGTGGATGCTACCTCCAATACCGTGAATGATTGCCCTGGAACTCGATCACAGCCAACTTGATACAACAGTGTTACCAGCGCTTCCGCGTTTCCGCTGAAACGCGCGGCAAAACGAGTGCACCGGCTGCAAAGAGCCAGAGCCCCTTACCATCGACTGATTCCCCGGAGTACGAAGGAGGGTTGGATGCGCAAACTTAGCCTGTCAGATTGGGCCTCCGTGGCGGAAATTGCTGGCACGGTAGCGGTGGTCATTTCGCTGCTGTTCGTCGCTTTCAGCCTGGAGCGCACTACTGCGGCGGTCAGTGGCCAAACCGCCGACGACGTGTACGATGCGGTAAATCAAGTCGATCTTGCCGTACTCACCAATCCGGAAGTGATGATGGTAACCATCAAGGGAAGAGTCGACTTCGATGGTTTGTCCGAACTCGAGAAGGAGCAGTACAAAAATTGGGCCATCATGTATCTCGATATCTGGGAACGGATGCACCACCGGGAGAAAGAAGGATTGATCCAGCCACAGACAATCGTGGGCTGGAACGAATATTTTGCGGAGTGGACCAAGAGAAATCTGAGCAGGGAAATCTGGAAGGAGATCAGGTGGAACTGGCCCACGAGTGATTTTAGTGATCTCGTGGATGCGGCTATGGCAGATAACGATTTGGGGGCAGAGCAAAAACTCACGGATTAGCGGTGAATTCTGGCGGAGCGGAGCTCGAAATCAGTTTCTACTCTGACCCCAAATTTAGATTTTGACAAACCGGCGTCTGTTGTACCTATACTCAACAAGTGTTCCTCTTGAGGCTTCCGCCAACAGGAAAAAAATTCACCCGTGTCGTTCTATAGAGAACTCAAGCGCCGCAACGTATTCCGGGTAACCGCCGCTTATCTTGCGCTCGGCTGGATCATTACCCAGGTCACGAACGCAGTGGTTCCTGCGCTGCATCTCCCTGATTCGATTCCGTCCATCGTTGTCTGGCTGGTTGTGATTTGCTTTCCTTTTGTGGTCTTGTTTTCCTGGGTTTACGAACTCACCCCGGAAGGACTGAAGCGCGAGAACGAAGTGGATCGCGCAGCCTCAATCACCCACATCACCAGTCGTCGCCTCGATTACATCATCATCGGGATGCTTGCAGTGGCGATCGGGCTGTTTGTGGCCGACCGGTTGTTGCCCGTAGGAGCACCCGAGGATGTAAACGGGCTTGCCCGCGACAGCCGCGCACAGGACGCGCTCCTACTGAAACAGGAACCCAACAACCGCACGCAGGACACGACCTCGGATAGTCGCGCGCAAAGCGCGCTCCCACAGGAAGTGGTCGAGCCTGTGCCTGTGATGGCAGTCGATGATAAATCTATCGCGGTGTTGCCGTTCATGGATATGTCCGCCGACAAAGACCAGGAATACATGTCTGACGGTATTGCTGAGGAATTGATGAACCTGTTGGCGCAAGTTCCCGATCTGAAGGTGATCGCCCGCACTTCATCGTTCGCCTTCAAGGGCAAGGACGTGCCAATTGCGGAGATCGCGCAGACCCTGAACGTCGCCCACGTGCTGGAGGGCAGCGTGCGCAAATCCGGCAACACGGTGCGTATCACTGCACAACTGATCCGCACCGCCGACAGCACACATCTCTGGTCGGAAACCTATGACCGGCCGCTGGATGACATTTTCGCGGTGCAGGACGAAATTGCCGGCGCGATTGTGCAAGCGCTGCAAATTCGGCTTGCGGGTGGAGAGTTGAGCCGCCGCAAAGGAGGTACGCAGAATATCGAGGCACATCAGCTTTACCTCCGGGGCATCAGTGCCCCGACCCAAAACACGCAGGCGTCACTGGACGCGGCTGAAGCGTACCTGGAACAAGCGATCAAACTCGACCCGAACTATGGCCAGGCATGGTCGCAGCTATCGCTCGTCGTCGCGCTTCAGGCGGACAATGGCTATCTGGCTCCAACGGAGGGTTATGAACGGTCACGCACGTTGGCGCAGCATGCATTGCAGTTGAGTCCGGATCTGGCGGAGGCGCACGCCCGGCTTATGTATGTCCATATAGCCTATGACTGGGACTGGTCGGCCGCGAAGATGGAAGAGCAGCGGGCTCTTGCCATTGATCCGACAGATGCGTGGGCACTGCAGATCGCTGGATTACTCTCGCAAACTCTCGGTCAATGGAACGACGCAGAGCGGCTACTTCGCGCAGCGCTTGTTCTCGATCCACTCAACGCATATGCAGTCTACACCCTCGGAGTGGTCTATTACGGCGCAGGCCGATTCGCGGAAGCCGAAGGCATATACCGAGAGTTACTTGAGCTGGAGCCGGGCTTCCTGTGGGCTCGCGGGCGGCTCGCCGAGGCGCTGCTGGCGCAGAGCAAATCGGATGAGGCGCTTGCAATAGCGCAGCAGGATGTTGACGAGGGCAGCCGCTTAACTCTCCTCCCAGTCTTCTTGCAGGCGGCCGGCCGCCTGGCCGAGGCGGACGCGGCGCTGC
>JANLTO010000016.1:0-13189 GCA_031362985.1 Lysobacterales bacterium
CCGGCTCGGTCTTGACGCCCAGCTTCTGCACCTTGTCGAGACTGATCCTGACCTGACCAGCGGAAGTTTCCTCGTTGGCATAGACCGGAATGTAATCCATACCCATCGAATCTTTCTTTGGCTCCGGCGAGGTGTCGGGCAAGCCCATCGGGTTACGGTAGTAAAGAATCTTCCCTTTGGGCTGGTCCGCCTGCGCAGCCGCTTTCTCGTCGGCATATACGGGCACATAGTCCATACCATCGGCCGCTTTTTTGGGCACCGGCGAGGTGTCCGGCAACCCCATGGGGTTGCGATAATACAGAACGACGCGCTCGCCTCGAACCAGGGTGGCAGAGATTTCCGCAGGCTCCGCCCGCTTCGTCCCCAGCCAATATCCCGTGCCACTTGCCGCTACCACGCCAAACAAAACCAGTGCGATCCAGATACTGGACGTTTTCATAGTTCTTCTCCTACCATGTTTTCAATTTCGGCCAGGCGCAGTTCCTGCTCTACCTGGAACCGCAATTGGTCCTGCCTGGCCTGTTTGACGGCGCGTTGCGCATCGATCAGCGTGGCAAAATCCACCTTTCCGGTTTCATAACCTGCCAGGGCGGAATTCAATGTCAGCTCGGCTTGCGGCAGCAGGGTGTCGGCAATCAACTGCTCCTGCTTGCCTGCAGCCGCCAGTGCCGCCAGCGACTCTTGCAGGTTCCCCGCCACCTGATTTTCGACTGCCTGTCGACGTTCCCTGGCGGCAGACAGCATGGCGGCGGCTTCGCCTTCCTGCGCGCGCCGGGTATCAAAACGGACCGGGAGATTTACCTCAACCATCGCCTCCCAGGTGTCGATACCGCCGCCGAACTGAGTCGGGGCAATCATCAGCGTAACATCGGGATAACGGTTCTTCGCCACCAGACGCTGGTTGGCATCGGCAGCCGACACTTGCGCCGACTGCATGGCCAGCAGCGGATTGGTGCGCACGATCCTCGCTTCCAGGGCGGCGCTTTGCAGCGTTTCCGGCGCTACCCGGCGCAGCGATTGCGGCTCTGCAATGGGCGCAAGCTGCGGCCGCCCCATCGCCACATTCAACCTTGCCTTGGCGTGGTGCTGCTCTGTATCGAGGTTAATGATCTCGGAATGCAGCATCGTCTTCTCGACCTGCGCCCGGATCACGTCCTGTTGCGCGGCAAGTCCTCCGGCATAGCGCACCTGGGCCACCGCTTCGAGGTCCGTCATTAGACGCAGGATGTCCTCATTCAGCTTTATCAGGCCGGCGGTCTGGTAATACTGGGCATACTCGATCTTGATCCGGGCATGAATCTCGGCGACCGTCGCTTGCCGGCGTCCTTTAACCTGTGCCACGTCCGCAGTGGCGACCTCCTTACGCAGACCGCGCTTGCCCCTCCAGGGGAAGGTTTGCCCCAGCCGGTACTGCGTTCCACCGCCGTTGCCAGGCCATAGATTGAAACCATCCGGCGCGCCCGGCCCGGCGAATTCCATGAAGGTTACGCGCAGGGTGGGATCGGGCAAGGCCGCAGCGGGCACGATGCGTGCATAGGCCGCGTCGACCTCATAACCCATGGCTACAAGTTCAGGGTTGTGGACATCGGCCCATTGCAGCAATTCCTGCACGTCGGCGCCGATGGCGACAGGCAGCGGCGCCGTAACGGCCGGATCTTCCATCTGCGACTGTGCTGCAGCCCGGTCAATCGGAGCCAGTGCCATTCCTGTCGCGGCAAAGAACGCCGCCAGAACGCGCCAGGCGATCATGTGATCAAGTGTAACCATCATTTCATTCTCCAAACCTGTCAGGCGCCAGTAAGCTCTGTGCATGCTTCAATAAGCACCACTTCAATGAGACATTAACCGGGGCGCAGGAAACCTGCCCCGGTAAGGGGACAGATCAGGAGGTTGGAGGGTGGTACGGCGGACTGGAATGGCTAGGCAGGATTTCGCCGGAACCGGTGTCAACGGTTGTCGTATGCAGGCACACGAGTGCCAATTGGGGTAATGGGGAAATTATCGGAGTACTTGCGACGCAGGAGCCACAGTTCATGAACTGGGCACAATCACCTCGCGGGTTTCCGCCTTTCGGGTTACAGCAGTCAGAAGCAACCGCATCCGCATGATTCATATGCATTGCGGGATGATCCTGATTTTGACTATCGTGCGCGCTACAGGCGAAAGCCTGTAGTGGAAGGCAAGCAACCGCCAGCGCCAGGAGGGTAGTCAGAAATTTGGTTTCCGGTATTCTCATTACTGCGCTGAGTGCTCCATCCGTATCAGTACTTGAGCGATCCACGGTCGCATCGACCAGTCCGTAGAGTGCTACCAACCCGCGAAGTTCAGAACCAGCGAACCCACGGTATTGTGCCAGCCTCGAAGTCCAGCTTACTGCAAGGAACAGGATTGCGCCATACGTAAAACCGCCTAGACCTCACTCCCCGTGAAGTTATGGGGTCAGAGTAAAGGGACAGAGTAAAAAGGGTATGGGGGTTTAATTGCGGAGTATGTTGACTTGCTCCCGGAATTTTTCGGTCCCGAGTACGAGTCCGGTGTTGGCGCAGTGCCGGACTTTTGCAATGATGTCAATCTCCAGAGCCTCTTCGTTCAAGTCCCGCCAGGCTTTTTGGCGCAGTGTGTCACTTCTGGCCAGCCCCAGGTAACGAGGGTGTGGTGTCCATAGGCCAGCTTTGACTCCAAACGCATGGGCCCGAAAGCTTGACCAGCGATAATCGCCTGGGTCCTTGACCATGCCGGCCCTGACGGGATTCAGTTCGATGTAGCGCAGACAGGTCAGGAAGTAGCTATCTTCCTGCACGATGCTGGTTTTGAATCGTCCCTCGAACAGCGTGCCGCTTCGAGTGTATGTGTAGTTGAAGTGACGCACATAGTATCGTCCGAGATACTGCATCAATTGCGAAAGGCTACCTTCATGTGCAGGCGTGGCCAGCAGATGGATGTGATTGGTCATGAACACCCAGCCATGTACCGAAACGCCATATCGTCTTGACCCCTCGGCCAGCCAATGCGCATAGGCAGCCAGATCATCGTCGCAGGTAAATACAGCTTGCCGGTTGTTGCCTCGCTGGATGATGTGGACAGCAAGCCCGGCTGGACAGAATCGCGCTTGTCGTGGCATTGCGTTCTCCTTTTGCAACCGCTGAACTGCGGAAGATTTGATCATGCTGCAAGGGCGATTGTCTGGTGAGGGGAATTTTCCTTCTCTTGGGCCGGATATTTTCGTTTCTTGTTGTAGGATTACTCTGTCCCTTTACTCTGACCCCATAATTTCTGTGAATCGCTGGGCGCACGGCTACACGACCGGCGGCCCGGGCGACTCGACACGAATCGGGCGACAGCCTTTCGGCCGAATCACCATTGCCAACGCCGATTCCGCTCCCGATGCGGACGCCAAGACCGCCATAATGATGGCGCATCGTGCAGTGGGCGAACTGCAGCAATAATCAGGCGGCAATATCGCAAGACCTGCCGTTACTCAGGACCAGCAAACCAGAAGATCTGGGGTCAGAGTAAATATTCCGCCCCTTTACTCTGACCCCAATCCTTCACCGGCTAAGCCAATCCAAATACCGCGATCGCTTAATCCTGAAGGGAGCAAGACAAGCGGGCTACGATAAATCATCCAAAGCGCCATCAGCCAGCACGATCTTTCTTTTCTTGCGGAGCGGTACTACGGAAGGATCGAAGTTCTTCTTGATGTCCCGGTACTGCGCTTGCAGGAATTCCACCGCCGCCTGTTTCTCCTGCGCGATGACTACGGCAAGCTCTGTGATATCGCCGGCAATACGCTGATAATCGCTGAAGAACTGCCGGAAACGAACAGCATCGAGCGCGCTCTTGTCGGAGAAGATGAAGCGGATATGCGCTTCGAGACCTTGTGTTTCGCGCTGGATGTATATTTGTTGCATTGCTTCTTCATCGAATTGATCGAGCACACGTTCATGACGTGCGCTCAGGTATTCGTCGTACCGATGCCGTAGCTCCTGCAACTGCGGTTCCATGCCGCCGGCATCCACCCGGAGATCCCATACCGTTCCGCTTTGTTCCCGCTTGCCATGGTTTTTCCCCTCAACATACCGATGCGGGATGAGCGCCTCGATCTGCTCCGACCCCGTCTCGTCGAGAGTGTCCACCAAGTGTTTCGCCAAAGAGACGAGCGTGGCGTAGTGGAATTCGCCGTCGATATTCAGCCGCGCCCAGCAGGGGTGAAGATCTCCTTGATAGGGCCGGATCTCATACGCCGGGTCTTCCTTTTTCCGCGCCTCATCCTGGAACTCATGGTCGTCCCGGGCATAGTCTCCGAGCGTCTCAAAATCGAGCAGCGAAACACCATCCGCGAGCCACTCATTCAGAAGGAAGTCGTTTTCACCAATGCCCTGAAAAGGTAAGAGCGTGCTGTTCAGCAGCAGATAGCATTCATCGTCGAACCCCTTCATGACATCGTCCAATTGCGCCGCAGTGCTTACCTCGATGCCAAGAAGGGAGCTCAGCAGCGCCCGGCGGATCAGAAAGTCCTGTTTCTGGGGAAGATTCAGTCGATATCGCTCCCGTTCAATCTCCGGCCAGGAGTAGTAATCCGGTATGGCGCGAATGATCGCCCGTCGCAGGATGGCTTCGCGATCACTTGAGGGTAAGGCACGGGGCTTCATGACCCAGGTTCTATGCCACCCAAGGGTTGATAACTGTTGCGCCGGCAGCTTCGAATGGACTGGTGTCGCGTGTGGCTACAGCAAACCCATTGGCGGCGGCGATGGCAGCTATGTATCCGTCGGCTGCAGCAATTGCCAGGCCAGCCCTACGAGCCTTGGCCATCAGCTTTGCATAGGCTTGTGTACAGGCAAGGTCGAACGGTAGTACACGCCCGGTAAACAGAGGGAGTACGCGCTTTTCCAGGCTTTCATGCAATCCTGTCCGACGCTTACCTGATGGCAGTAACGCCACACCGGCACGTAGTTCTGCAACTGTAATGGCGGAAAGGTAAAGTGTTTCCAGCAATTGGGCGTCGATCCAGTCAACCACTCTAGCCTCAGGGGCATGGCGCAGTGGTTCTGAAACCACGTTGGTATCCAAAAGGATCATTCAAAGTTCACTGGACGGGTGGGGGTCTTGTCACGCACTTGTTCAAAGACATCAAATTCTTCATTGGTCAGCTTAGCTCGGCGGCCAATGTCAGCCAGCAGAGATCCCAGCTTCACTCGCCCTTCTGGCGCCACTGTTGACTCCAGAATCTCACGCACCTCGGCTTCCATGCTATGACCGTGCTGGGCAGCCCGCACACGCAGGGCCCGATGCACCTCAACCGGTAAGTTGCGTACAGTCAGCATAGCCATCTTCACATTCTCTTCACGCATTCGATGCATGCATACTATATCAATGCATGCGGTTAAGCAAGCCAGCTTGTCCAGGCGCTCCCTCAGCGACAAAATTGACCAGATTGCGGTGTGGCAGGAACTAAAAGGATCACAGCAAGCAAGCCCGATTCATATTTTTTGCCGCCATCAGGGGCATCAAAAGGTCTAAACCGCCACTGTAATACCCCGTTTTTAGCCCCCTTTATTCGTCTTATACTCAGCGCGAAGTGCGTCGTAGACCGCACTGGCACGGGTGGTGCCGGTGGCATCGGCTGACAGAGTGGCTAGGGCAGGTTTTCTGGGCATGTGTGCGGTCTAGATCAAGTTCGATTCAAGAAGAGTCACGCTCCGAAGAAAGAGCCTTTTCCTTGGCCATCTGTTCTTCCAATTGCTGGCGCCCCTGCTTGACCACTGCAATCAATTTGGTGCGGTCTTTGTAGTGAGGGTGCATTTTCTCAAAGAGGTCCAGGTTGTGCTGCCGGAACCGCTGCGCAATGCGGTGAGAGTCCTCGCGGGATTGACCCATCAATTCCAACACGCTGCGTGCGCTATTCAGGCTCGATTCGAACAACTCGCGTTGCACATGGCCCACACCGGCATCGCGCAGCTCGTGCCAATGGGTCACATCTCTGGCCCGCGCCACAATTTGAAGCTGCGGAAAATGCTGTTTGGCCAGAGCCACGATGCGCAGGGATTGCTCTTTGCCGTCCACCGCCACCACCAGCACCCGTGCCGTGGCTGCGCCAGCGGTGCGCAACAGATCGAGCCGGCTGGCATCGCCATAAAACACCCGGTAACCAAAACTGCGAGCTGCCTCGATCATGTCGGCGTCATGGTCCAGCACGGTGCACGGCATGCCTTGGGCCAGCATCACGCGCGCCACAATCTGGCCATAGCGGCCAAACCCTGCCACGATGATCTCGGCTTTCTGAGGCTCTGAAATTTCTGCCATCTCGGGCTTGCCGCAGTCTGCAAAGCGCGGCATCAAGATCTTGTCTATGGCCACCAGCAGCAAGGGGCTTACCAGCATGGAAACCGCCACTGCGCCAATCAGCAAGGAAGCCGTTTGCGGTTCCAACACATTGGCCCCAGCCGCAGCCTGAAACACCACAAAGGCAAATTCACCGCCTTGCGCCAGCAGCAGGGTAAAGACCGGGCGCTCCTGAAACGGCAGTTTCATCAGGCGTGCCAGGGCATAAATCACCAGCGCTTTGAGCAGCAAAAACCCCAGGACCACGGCTGCCATGAGCGCTGGAGACTGCATCAGCACGGCAAAGTCGATGCTCATGCCCACGGCCATGAAAAACAGCCCAAGCAGCAGACCCTTGAAGGGTTCAATGTCGGTTTCCAGCTCGCGCCGGTACTCGCTCTCAGCCAGCAGCACGCCGGCCAGAAAAGCCCCCAGCGCCATCGACAAGCCGACAAACTGCATCAATGCCGCAATGCCCACCACCAGCAAAAGCGCGGCAGCTGTGAAAATCTCAGGTGTGTCCGAACGGGCGATCCAGCGCAACACCGGGCGCAGGAGCAAGCGCCCGCCGAGCACGATTCCAGCAATGACCGCTACAATTTTCAGAGCTTCAAACCAATGGCTGGTGTGGGCTGCATCTGGATTTGTTAAAGAGACTGCGCCCAGCAGGGGCAGCAGCGCCAGGATCGGGATGGCCGCTACGTCCTGAAACAGCAGAATCGAAAATGAAGCTTGCCCGCTGCCGGTGGACATCAGGTTGCGCTCGCCCATGACCTGCAGCGCTATGGCAGTGCTGGAGAGCGCCAGGCCCAGACTGGCCACCAGCGCCACACGCCAATCCAGTCCAAAGATCATCGCTGCGATCGTCATCAGCAAGGCGCACAGAAGCACCTGCGCGCTGCCCCAGCCAAAGATCGGCCGACGCAGGCTCCAAAGGCGTTTGGGCTCCAGCTCCAGCCCGACCAGAAACAGCATCAGCACCACGCCAAACTCGGCAAAGTGCAGGATGTCCTCTACATTGGTCACCAGCCCCAGGCCCCAGGGGCCGATGGCAATGCCTGCGGCCAAATAGCCGATGATGGAGCCCAGCCCCAGAAATTTGCTCAATGGCACGGCAATGACCGCGGCGCTGAGGTAAATCAGGCTGTTGATGAGCCAGGTGGGGGCGTGTTCCATGGCGGCTAAGCTAACATAAGTCCAGCCAGGATTTTAAGGAGCGCTTTATGCCTGTTGTCGTGATCGCCAATCCCAAAGGAGGCGTGGGCAAGTCCACGCTGTCGACCCAGGTGGCAGGCTACTTTGCCAGCAAAGGCCACGCCACCATGCTCGGCGACACCGACCGGTAGCCAAAAAGGGGTCAGAGCCCTTTTCCCCGCAACAGCCTTCGAAGGAACGCACCCCGACTTTACGCCTGAAAAGGGCTCTGACCCCTTTTTGCCCCACGGACGCGTCCTATGCGGCCATGGTCATTCCCAATTGGGACGGTGGCAGTCTTTGCTGGGTGGACGAGGAAGTATTCGACAATTCCGTGGAGGCAAGCAGTGACTGTGGCGCGGGGCCGGGAAGCGCAGGGCTGCATGCGGAAATTGGCCAGGGCGATAGTTGCACGCTGACCAATACGGTGTTTTACGAGGGCATTCCTGCGCTGAGCCGGAACGGCATGATGCTACTTGCTTTGTTGATGCTGGGTATGGGCCTGGTCGGCTATCGGCACATCTAGCTGCGAGTCAAGATGACTACCCCGATTCCGATGACTGCCATGGGCAGGAAGGGCAATACCAGGGCCAGCCACCTGACGCCGGGGATTGTCGCCAATCCAAATAGCGGTCCAGTTTTGTGTTTTGAGTGATTACGATAAGCGGCGTAGGATCATGGTTTTATTCTCTTGTCATTATGTCGCGGTTGAGTTCGGAAAAATCAACAATGGATTACATACAGTCAGCTTGCCGAATTTGCGACCATGACTCAAATCTTCACTAAACAGAATGTCGCAGCGGCTACGAATGGCAGCTTCAACAATCAGCGCATCAAACCATGAGAGTTGTTCGGCATGCGCTAGTTCATGCGCATCGAGCACGACAGGTGTATCGGTTGCCATCACTTCAAAACACGCAAATGCATTCAATGCAAGCCGTGTATCTTCATGTAGCATGGGCGGTTTTAGTTTGCCTGTTAGCACCGATCGCAACTCAATTAATACTTGTGTACTCAACACAATGTGGTGTTCGCTGGCCACTTCGCGCAACCATTGGCTGATTCGAAGCGATTTGGTAGGCTCGCGTTGATCAAGCCGATACACCCATAGATTGGTATCAATAAATACCCGCATCAGCGTTCGTGTAGCTCATCGCGCGACCAACTTTTATCGCTACTGGAGTTGCTGCGCGCAGCTAAAGCGTCCAGTGCGTCCAGCGCCTCAAATCGGCGACGTTTGGCATCAACATAGCGGTTTAAGTATTCGCGCACTAAAGCGTTCACGGAGGTGTGATCGCGCAACGCCGCTTCTCGCGCTTGTTGCAATAGCGAGTCTTCTAAACTGAGGGTTAAATTAGCCATCGGCATACTCCTTTTGACACGGAATCAGTGTAGCACAGGTTTCATTGGCCCTGCAAACGCCTGCAAATTGAAGACCCGGGGATAATTAGCCTGAAATAGAGCTATACCAAGGCAGACCTCGCCTCACTCCCCATACGGTATCCAGATGTTCTTGATCTCCGTGGCTTTGCGCAAAAACACCTCGCCCTGCCCCTGTTCGGGATTTTCCCAGTCGTGGAACTTGCCATGGTTCACCCAGGTGCGCTTCATGCTCGCTGCTGCATGTTCTTCCACCATCTTGCTGCCCTCCCGCGTGCCCCAGTACCACAGGCCCTCTATGTCGTAATGCCGGGCCAGCACCTCGGCCAGCACGTCCTGATTGCCGGTAACGATGTTGACCACTCCGCCTGGCAGGTCTGAAGTATCCAGCACCTGGTAAAAATCGGTGGCCAGCAGAGCGTAATGCTGGGAAGGCACCACCACCACGGAATTTCCCATGGCGATGGCGGGCATCACCGCGGATATGAACCCCAGCAGGCCTGCCTCTTCGGGGGCGACAATCCCGATGACGCCCAAAGCTTCTTTCATGGCCAGCGTGACGTTGCGAAACGGTGTCGAATGAACGCGACTGTCGTACTTGTCCGACAGCGCCGCGTAGGTATAGATCCGCTCTATGCACAGGTCCAGTTCGCGTTGCGCCGCACTCGCATCTTTGCCGCTGAGTTGCATGATGCGCCGCACAAATTCCTCGCCACGCACGTTGAGGTTTTCCGCGATGTAGTAAATGACCTGCGCACGATTGTGTGCCGTGGTCCCGCTCCAACCCGAGGCGCTACCCACAGCACTGCGGGCCGCTTCCACCGCATTGCGGATGTCCTTACGATTGCCCACAGGAATTTCCGCAATCACGCGTCCCGCCGCATCCAGGGCCGCCGTGCTGTAGCCACCGTCCGGACGAACCTGCTTGCCACCTATGTACAACTTGGGCGTGCGATCGATGTGCGGCGCCGCTTCGTGGTCAACGGCGCCTGCCGGCACACCCAGTCCGTCCATTAGTGGCAGCGTCTGTACCGGTGCGGCACTGAGTTGATCCTCCCACAGGGGCTTGATGTATTCGTACAAACCCTCACGGCCACCTTCGCGGCCAAAACCAGATTCACGATAGCCACCAAATCCGGCAGCAGCATCAAACACATTGGTGCAATTGACCCACACCGAACCTGCCTTGATTTGTGGGGCGATGTCGAGAGCGAGGTTGATGTTCTCCGTCCACACGCTGGCAGCCAGCCCGTAGCGGCTGTTGTTAGCCAGCTGCACGGCTTCTGCCGGGGTGCGAAACGACATGGACACCAGCACTGGACCGAAAATTTCTTCCTGTGCCAATGTGGCCGATGGCTGCACTTCGGTGAGCAGGGTGGGCGGGTAATAGCAGCCTTTGTCCGGCAGCGTGCACTGCGGTTGCCATTTGCGTGCGCCTTCTGCGACGCCCAGTTCAACCATTTGCGTGACGCGTTCAAGCTGGGTGGAATCGATCAGGGCGCCAATATCAACGCTCTTGTCCAGCGAATCGCCCACCACCAGCTTGGCCATGCGCTTGCGGATTTTTTCATGTAGCACATCGGCAATGGACTCCTGCACCAGCAAGCGCGAACCGGCACAGCAGACCTGGCCCTGGTTGAACCAGATGGCATCCACCAGCCCTTCCACCACGCTGTCGAGATCGCTGTCTTCAAATACCAGGAAGGGAGATTTCCCACCCAACTCCAGGGTGAGTTTCTTGCCCGTGCCGGCGGTGGCCTTGCGCAGAATACGCCCCACCTCGGTGGAACCGGTGAAGGCCAGCTTGCCTACCTTCGGATGCACGGTCAGTGCCTGCCCCGCCTTGTGATCGCCAAGCACGAGGTTGAAGACACCGGCCGGCAAACCGATCTGCGAGCACATTTCGGCAAACAACACAGCGGTAGAGGAAGTGAATTCCGCTGGTTTGAGCACCACGGTATTGCCCATGGCCAGTGCAGGTGCGACCTTCCACGCCAGCATCAGCAGCGGAAAATTCCACGGAATGATTTGCCCTACCACGCCGATCTGGCGATAGCCGGGAAACTCGGCAGCCATCAACTGCGCCCAGCCCGCGTGGTAATAAAAATGCCGCGCCACCAGCGGGATGTCGATATCGCGGGACTCGCGAATGGGCTTGCCGTTATCCAGGCTCTCCAGCACGGCGAACAAACGGCTGTTTTTCTGGATGTGCCGAGCCATGGCGTACAGGTAACGCGCGCGGCCATGGCCACCGAGGGCCACCCAGCCATCGAGCGCGTTCGCCGCAGCATTCACTGCCCGGTCCACATCCACGGCATTGCCGTCGGCAACCCGCGCCAGGACTTCGCCGCTGGCCGGATTGCGGGTGTCAAAATACTCGCCGGAGTCAGGCGGCGTCCATTCACCGGCAATCAGGTGCTGCAAAGTGGCATTGTGCCGCTGCAGCCAGGATTGGGCCTCTGCTGCGCTTTCCGGCGCCGGGCCGTATTCCATGCTGGTGTAAATATCACGTACGGACATGCTTGCTTCCCTTCCCGCTAACTCGCCGGATGCCGGAACTGGGCCGAATAGCTGCCGGTAAGGTGGTGTTCCAACTGGCGCTCGATATCACCCAGCAAGCTACTTGCACCAAAACGGAATAAATGTGGCGTAAGCCATTGATTACCTAACTCTTCCTTGATAAGAATAAGGTACTCAAGGGCGTCCTTTGCCCGGTTGATCCCGCCCGCCGGTTTGTAGCCCACGCGATAGCCCGTGAGTTCATGGTAAGCCCGGATCGCCCGCACCATGACCAGGCTGAACGGTAAGGTGGCATTGACCGATTCCTTGCCGGTACTGGTCTTGATGAAATCAGCCCCGGCCATCATGCACACCCAACTGGCCCTGGCTACATTGCTGAGCGTGCCCAGTTCACCGGTCGCCAGGATGGTTTTAACGTGCGCCTCGCCGCAGGCTTCCCGGTAGGCCTGCACTTCCCGGTACAGGCCGGTCCAGTCTCCGGTAAGTACCTTGGCGCGGCTGATGACGATGTCAATTTCTGCAGCGCCGGCCTTAACCGATTCCCGTATCTGCGCCAGTTTCAAGGCCAGCGGTATTTGCCCGGCCGGAAATCCGGTGGATACCGCAGCGACCGGAATGCCGCTGCCCTGCAACTCCTCGACCGCAGTTGCTATCAGGTTGTGATACACGCATACGGCACCAACGGTGATGCCCAGGTCCGCCACGCCCAGGCCAGCGAGAATGTCTTGCCGCACCGGGCGGATGGCCTTCTGGCACAATCGCCGGACCTTGCCCGGGGTATCGTCACCGGCCAGCGTGGTCAGGTCTATGCAACTGATGGCCTTGAGCAGCCAGGCAGCCTGGTAGTCCTTCTTTATGGAGCGCCGTTTACCAAAACTGGCGGCCCTGCGCTCCACTGCACTGCGGTTGATGTGCCTGCTGCCAAGCAGTTGGGGCTCAAACGGCAGGCCGGGATTGCGCTCCGGTGCGCGTCCGTCAATCGCGTGGACATTACTTTCGATACGTGCCGTCATGGCCCTGGTCTATGCTCGTCTATTCCGGTCAGCAACAAGCTTCAGTATAGTGGTCTGCACGCAGCAAGTGCAGCCCGGAAACCAAATAAGATGCCGCTATGAAAATCAAGAACCTCACCGTCTACCAGGTGGACTTGCCGTTGCACGAGGGCCGCTACGCCTGGTCGGGCGGAAAATCGGTGGATGTGTTCGATAGCACCGTGGTGTGCATTCAGGCCGACAGCGGCCTGGAAGGATGGGGTGAGACCTGTCCGCTGGGACCGCACTACCTGCCCTCTTATGCCAATGGAGTGCGCGCCGGCATTGCTGAAATCGGCCAGCAATTGATCGGTGAGGATCCTTGCAGCATCGAGGTGCTGGTGCGCAAGATGGACCACTGGCTCAAGGGCCATCCCTACGTCAAGTCCGCCATTGACATGGCCTGCTGGGACCTGTTGGGCAAAGCCTGCAGGCAACCGGTATCCACCTTGCTGGGCGGAGCAGATGGTGACCGCGTGAGGTTGTACCGCGCGATTTCGCAGCAGTCTCCTGACGGCATGGCAAAGAACGTGGCGCAGCACCGCAGCGATGGTTACCGCTGTTTTCAGCTCAAGGTGGGTGGTGATCCCGATGTGGACATTGAGCGGATTCGTGCCTGCGCGGACGTGCTGCAATCGGGCGACGTGCTCATCGCCGATGCCAATACCGGCTGGCTGCCGCACCAGGCCCTGCGGGTGGTGCGTGCGGTGCGGAATATTGATGTCTATATTGAGCAGCCC
>JANLTO010000023.1:0-16712 GCA_031362985.1 Lysobacterales bacterium
ATCGATGAATCGTGCGGTGTGGAAGGCACTTTGGCGGTATAGGTGGCGCCCGATTCTTCGTCGATCAGCAGCAGGTCAGTAAAGGTCCCGCCCACGTCAACGCCCAGTCGATAACTCATGCTTCTCTCCAGATCCCCAAACCGATGTTATTTCCCAGCGTTATTTCCCAGTGTTATTTCGCTGATCCCAATTGGCGCCGCAGCCACGGCGTGGCACGCCCGCCGGGCGCAGTGCCGGTCAGAGATTTTGCCAATTCTGCTGCCGCCACCAACAGCGCGAGACTAATTCCCGTATCGTAGCCCATCTGTTCCAGCATCATGACCACATCCTCGGTAGCCACGTTTCCGGATGCCCCTGGCGCAAAGGGGCATCCGCCCAGCCCGCCGATAGATGCATCAAATTTGCGAATGCCGGATTCTGTCGCGGCAAATACATTGGCCAGCCCCATGGCCCGCGTATCGTGAAAATGGCAGCTCAGCCGTTCCGCCCCGTGGCGCTCCACCAGCGTTTGGGTAAGCGCCCTGACCTGCCCCGGATTGGCCGCACCTATGGTATCGGCCACGGAAACTTCATCCGCCCCCAACTGCAAAAACTGTGCAACTATCCGGTGCACTACAGCAGGATCGGTAGGACCATCAAACGGGCACTCGAACGCAACCGCGATGGCGGCCGAGACCCGGATACCACCCTGGCGGGCTCGCTGCAGGATGGCCGCAGTCACCTGTTCCGCCTGGAGCATACCCATGTTGGCGTTTTTCTGGGCCATGCCTTCACTGGCATAAAGCACCATGTTGACACTGGTGGCGCCGGCCGCCTGGGCGAGTTCATAGCCTTTCATGTTTGGAATCAGCACCGTGAAGCGGCTGCCACCGTCCCGTGGCAGCCCGGCCAACACCTCCGCTGCACCCGCCATGGCGGGGACCGCGCGGGGCGAAACAAAGCTGCCAACTTCGATATGTTTCACCCCGGCCGCAATCAGTGCCCTGACGAGCTCCAGGCGTTGTTGCGGGGCCAGCATGTGCGGCTGGTTCTGCAGCCCGTCACGCGGGCCAACATCATTAATGATCACTATTTCGCGCATCAGCCAAGGGCTCCGTGCTGTCGCAAGTCGTCCATTGTAGGACACATGTACAAAATGGGAACAGAAACGGATTTCCTGAGCATGCGGGTCACCAGAAATACCAAAGCACAATCGCGCCGAGGACCAGGCGATACCACGCGAAAGCAATGAACGTGTGATGAGCTACATAGCGCAGCAGGCCTTTGACCACCAACAGCGCGCTGAGGAAGGCCATTACGAAGCCGGCAGCAAACACCGGCAGATCGCCCGCGTGCAACAAGTCGTAGTTTTTGTACAAATCCAGACCGGTAGCGGCGAACATGATCGGAATCGCAAGAAAAAACGAAAATTCGGTAGCGGCTTTGCGCGACAGGCCGGTTAACAAACCCCCGATGATGGTGGCGCCTGCGCGGGATGTGCCGGGAATCAGGGACGCACACTGGGCCAGGCCGACCAGCAAGGCGTCGCGCCAAGCCATGTCGTCCACTGTGGAGACTCGCACCTTGCGGTGTGTGCTCTCCACCCAGAAAATCACCAGGCCGCCCACGATCAACGCGATTGCAACGGTGACCGGGTTGAACAGGTAGGCCTTGATCGTGTCGTGAAATAATAGCCCCAGTGTGGCTGCCGGTATGAACGCGACCAGCAGGTTCAGCACAAAACGCCGGGCGCCGGCGTCCGTCAGCAGCCCGCGCGTGACGCCCAGCAGTCTGGCGTGATACTCCCACACCACTGCCAGGATCGCGCCAAGCTGAATGACGATTTCGAATACCTTACCCTTGTCGTCGTTGAAATCGAGCAGGTCGCCGACAATGATCAAGTGCCCGGTACTCGAGACTGGCAGGAACTCAGTAACGCCCTCGACCAGGCCGAGCACCAGCGCCTTCAGGATGACAAGCCATTCCATTGTGATTCCTCTGAAAATGCCAGTTAATCGGTACTTCCCTGAGATCAAGGCCACGCAGGTTTGCGGAAGCACAGCAGCTATAGTGCCAGAAATACCACGCAACAAACTCGATTGGACTGCTAGTTTGGCGTGCTCTGATCACTCAGGGGTGAATCATTAAGAGCTTTTTTAATGTGAAATTTAATCTCTGTTCATCTGAATTTCACCGGAGCATAATCAAGCCTGCGTAACATGGATGCGCATATAGGGATATTCCCGGTTTGCACTAACCGGACAACATTTCGCAAGGACGCGAACACAAGGAGTTTCGTATGAAAATCAGACTGCTCACCATAGCTTTGGCGTTCTCCCTGTCGGCATCGGCCGCGGCAGAGGACGTAGTTGTGACTCGCCATTTTTCAGGTCACTGGAACCAACCGGAACAGGAAAGCCAGGGTCTCATCCTGCAGGTGGTCAACCAGGCCGACGGATCGAAAAACGCAGTGGCGTACTGGTTCACTTATGCAGACGACAGGGAAACATCCTGGCTGCTGGGCGTAGGCCCGGTAGAAGCGAACCACGTCCACTTGGACCTGTTCCGCGCCAGCGACGTGGGTTTCCTGGAAGATGACCATCCCGGTAACGCGAACGTCGTGCAAGTCGGTTCCATGGAGATAGAGTTTTCTTCCTGTGACGATGGCACCGTCACGTTCAGCTCCACCGACAGTAACATCGGATCCGGTGACTTTCCAATTTCAAGGATCACCTCCATTTTCAATACGGAGTGCAGTGGCGGCATTTCAGATGACACACCTTCAGACGTGCTGCCGACTGACCAGAGAATCAGCCTCGTGCCGGCGCGTCAGGAAATTACCGGCAGCGGTCATGTTGACTTCAAAGAACAATCAGACCGGACGGAATTTTCTGTTAAAAGCGAAAACCTCGCCGATGGCCGCTACCGGATATTGGTCGGTGGTGTGAACCGTGGTGAATTGGTGGTTAGTGCCGGCCACGGACAAACCGAATTTCGCAGCCCGGCAGAATCCGGCAAGGTCCTGCTGACATTTGACCCGCGAGGCCAGGCCATCGAGGTCAGCGGCAAGCTGGGAGCGGTACTCACCTCGGGTGATGCTGAGCTTAGCGATGATGACGCTACTGACGAGGATACCGACGAGGACACCGACGAGGATACCGACGAGGACACCGACGAGGATACCGACGAGGATACCGACGAGGACACCGACGAGGATACCGACGAGGATACCGACAGCGACAATGACGCTAGCGAAATTGAAATCGACCTCACCAATGCAGGCGTCTTCCCGGAAGCATCCGGTGAAGCAAAGTTCGAGGCGCGGGATGATCGTACCGAATTCTCCGTGGAAATCGAGGATGTTCCAGCTGGAATATATGCCCTGAAGGTTGGGGGCACCTCGGTTGGCGACATTCATGCGGCCATGGACGACGACGGCACGGTCCGCGGAGAGACCGAATTTCGGGACCCGGTAGAGCCCGGAAAAATCCTGTTGGATTTCGACCCGCGCGGGCAGACTATCGAAGTGCTGGACGGGACTGACGTTATACTCGATGTGGCGTTTCCGCTGAGCTAGGACTCATTTCCGGCACGTCGCATCCATAGGCCACAAGGGGCCGGTTTCCGATGAGGATTCCGGCCCCTTGTGGTTTATGTTGGACCCGGGGCGATGCCCGCAAAGCGTGTATTATTCATTCCAAGCGTGCAGCGTGTCGCACGAACGCACGTCGTACGGGAGCTCTGTAGTGGCATGAGAATTCTGATTGTTGAAGACGAATCCCGCATTGCCGATTTTCTTCAGCGCGGGCTGCGCGCCGAGGGACATACCTGTGTCGTGGCGAACGATGGGGAATCCGGATTGTCGCTCGCTCTGGACGGCGATTTTGACTTGCTGCTGCTTGATTTGATGCTACCCAGGCTGCATGGCCATGAAGTGTGCCAGCAACTGCGTTCGAAGGGCTTCAAAACGCCCATCATCATATTGACGGGAATGGACAGCCTCGATGACGTAGTGGCCGGCCTGCGCATGGGTGCCGACGATTACATGACCAAGCCATTTTCGTTCGTGGAATTGCTGGCGCGAATGGCAACGGTTTTGCGCCGAAGCAAGGACCTTGCCAGCCAGGAGCCCGTCCTCAGAGCCGGTCCCCTGGCGTTTGACCGCCAGTCCCTGCGCTTCTCGGTGGATGGCAAGGAAGTCAAAATGACCGCCAAGGAGTTGGCCATCATTGAGTTATTGATGAGCAAGCCGGACACCTTGTTCAGTCGCGAGCGTATTCTCAGCAATGTCTGGGGTCTGAACATGGACCCGCTGACCAATATTGTGGATGTCTATATCGGAAAACTGCGCAAAAAGATTGATCATGACTCCGATAGAAACACGATTGAAACAGTCCGGGGGTTAGGTTACAGGCTGAATGTAAGCCATTCTGCACCACCAAGCGGTTGAATGTCCGGCAATCTACAAACGCGCCTTCGGGCTCCCGCAGTCACGATCACTTTCTGGCTCGCCCTGTCCTTATTCCTGTTGCCTGCAGGAGTTCACGCCCAATCGGATATGCCGACCGCAACCGGCACGATTCTTGGGCAGGTGTTGATATCACGGAAGCTGGCTTCGAAACGGATGCGCTTTCGCCTGTATCCCGGCTTTAAACCCCTCCCGCCTCCAACGGGTGTTGAAGGCATTGATGACGAGCGGGCCAATGTAGTCATCTACCTGAAATCCGTCCCGCTGACAGCGGTCGCCCCGGCAAGCGGCGATGCGCCGCAGATAAAACAAGTGGGCGAAACGTTCGTGCCGCATGTGCTACCGATTGTGCAAGGTACTACGGTCGATTTTCCGAACCAGGACCCGATATTTCACAACGTTTTCTCCCTGTCCGGCACAAAGTCATTTGACCTCGGGCGCTACCCGAAGGGCGACTCCAGGTCAGTTACATTCGAGCAAACGGGGATCGTTCCGGTGTTTTGCCATCTGCACTCCAACATGAGCGCCATCGTATTGGTACTGGACAACTCGTTCTTTTCCACGCCAAACGCGGAAGGACGCTACCGCATCGAAGGGATTCCGGCGGGGACTTACACTGTCGTTGGCTGGCACGAGCGCAGCGAACCGGTCGAGCAGCAGGTGGAGGTGTTAGCCGGCCAAGTCGTTGAACTGAACATCGTCATACCCATCGCAGATGATGAACCCTCCGCGCCATAGCAAGAACCCAACAACTGCAAGCTGCCGGCAGCTTATTCGGGTGCTGGCCCTGCTGTGCGCCATCGGGCACTCGCTGGCCATGGCCGGTGAGCAGGTACTGGTCGAAGGCATCCTTGATGCCGAGGTTCACAAATTCAATGAGTATTCGTTTGCGCCGTTCAGCAGCGATGGGGACATTTTCATCCTGGGCCAACTGCAGCTCTGGTCAGCCTGGCAAATTTCCCCGGGTTTCCAGGCCTACGCCCTCGGAGAAATTGCCACGGTTGAGGCAGAAGGGAATCGCACGACGGATTCAGAAATTCAGCAAGCTGCGCTGCGCTATTCCAGTAACCCGGGCAACTCGGGCAACTCTTCCGCGTTCTATTTCATTGAGGCCGGCAAAATCGTACCTCCCATAGCCATCGCTTCGGAGCGCCGTCTTTCCACCCAGAATCCATTGATAGGGCAGCCTGATCTGCTGTATGCGCAGTACCCGCTGGGCATCCAGGTGGCTGGATCATTGGACTGGCTCGACTATCGAGCGGCCCTGGTCGACCTGCCGCTCATCGATCCGGAGTATTTGCCTTCCGAACCTGGTTCCGCACTTCGCCCGGATGTGGGGTTTGGCATTACGCCACTCACGGGGCTGCGCCTGGGTGTTGCACACACCAAAGGGCCATATCTGAATAACAACGTGAATGCCGATCTCCCACCGGGGTCCGACTGGAAGGATTATGACCAACGCGTATGGGGTCTTGAATTTCAGTTCAGCCGCGGGTATGCGGAGCTCAACAGCGAGCTGGTTTTCACTCGCTATGACGTTCCATTCCAAACCGAAAGCACGGATGTCATGGCTTACTTCGTGGAGTTCAAGTACACCCTGACGCCGCGTTTTTACTGCGCGTTTCGACTAGAGCGCAATGAGTATCCTCTCGTTTACGACGGGGGTGTCTCGTACTGGTTCGCGCAGAAAGTGACTGTTCACAGCGTGGAGATCGGCCTGGGTTATCGCTTCAGTCCGGACACACAATTCAAATTGGCATACCGGCATGACTATGGTGACGAGGCGTACGGCATGGGCGGGTATGGTGACGACGAATACGGAGGCGGCGCGTATGGTACTCCGGACCTGTATCCGCTCGGTCACTCGCTGGCGCTGCAGCTTTCACATCATTTTGATGTCGTGTCCTGGTTCCAGGCCGACAAGTAGAGACCCCACTGTGCCGACATGCCCCCATCTGACAAAACAAGAAGCCCGATTCCTGTGAACCCGCGGAAGTTTCTCCGGCGGATGACATCCCGGTTTGGCGCAATCCGGCTGAGCACCAAGGCAATTCTGTTCAACATTGCCTTGACCAGCGTCGTGATCACAGCGGTCTTCGTGACCCTGAGTATCGAGATTCGAAACGAGACCAAGCAACTGCTGCAGGACATACTCAATCGCAGCGAAAAGCAGGTCCTGAGCATTGAGGAGGACAACCTTTCGCAATTGCTTTGGGCCTCGTCCCAGATCAGTAATAATCCGACCCTCAGGGCGGCCATGGAAACCTACCGGCTGGAGCCTGCTCTTAAGGTCGAGGTTCGGGCAGAACTGCTGGCGACAGTGCAGAATGAACTGGACAAGATCTGGGCGGGACTCAGGCATGATCTGCTTTTCGTCACCAGCGAGACGGGAACCGTACTGGCTTCCAATGGCCAGGAAGATTCACGGCCGCAACCTGGTGATGATCTTTCCAAACTGCCCGTGCTGAAGCGCGCACTCAACCCTGCTGCAGGCTTTGGAGACCGCAACTTCGGTGTGGTCAGTCTGCAGGGGCAGCAGTACCTCATTGGCACCCTGCCCATCGCGATGCAAGGATTCGTCATTGGCTCCCTGACGCTGGGCGACCTCATCGACACCAGTTTCCTGCCCAACCTCAGGACATTTTTTGGCGGGGAAACCGTGGTAACTGTGGGCCAGCGCAGTATAGCCTCGACCCTGCCCCTGCCTGACAGTGGCGAATCTGGCGCCGAAATATTGGCCAGGCTTGGAACTGCGGTCATACAGGCAGATGGGACGGCACGCTTCGGAGATGAGGACTACCTGGTCACTTCGATGAGCCTGGGCATTAATGACTCGGGTGAAACGGTAAACCTCTATCTGCTCCGATCACTGACCCAGGCCTTGAAACAGCCCAATGCGAAACTGAAAAACACCCTGGCAACACAGGCTTTGTTGGCTATATTCATGGTTGCTCTGTTGACCTGGGTAGTTACCCGGACCAGTTTGCGCCCGCTCGAGAGATTCGTGGCATTCATGCAAGGCGTGGCGGAAACCGGCGACTACTCCCGCCGCTTCCTCGGGCGAAATCCCGGTGCAGGGAAACCACTGCAAGGCTTTGAAGACAGGAGGGAAGCTACAGCGCCCGACACGACCAGCACCAATGAAATGGATCTTCTGGTCAACGGATTTAATAATATGCTGGCTGTAATAGAGACTCGAGACCAATCCCTGAAGAAAGCGCACGCCGGGCTCGAAGAGGGCGTGCGGGCTTTGAATCAAAAAGAAGAAGAGTTGCGGCAATCGCAAAAAATGGAAGCCATTGGTCTTCTTGCAGGAGGCGTGGCCCATGACTTCAATAACATTCTCATGGTGGTATCCGGATTTTCTGAGTTAGCCTTGCGCAGCCTCGCGGCAGATCATGTGGCCAGGGACAGCATAGAAGAAGTACAAAAGGCCAGCAAAAGCGCTTCCTTGTTGACGCGCCAGCTACTCGCGCTCAGCCGCAAGCAGGTGTTCAGACCCAAGGTCATTAATCTCAACAGCCTGGTTAGCGCCCTTGAAAACATTCTGCGCACGCTAGTGGGCGAATCCATAGAGCTGACCACCCGTCTGGGTGCGGATCTGCATAATGTCCTGGCCGACCCCACCCAGATAGAACAAGTCCTGCTTAACCTTGCGCTCAATAGCAAAGACGCGATTGAAACCAGCGGAAAAATAAGCATTGAAACTGCCAACGTGCCTCAGCAGGAAGATGTGGCTGATCATGAGGATGATTTTCTGCAAACACCGCACGTTGTCATCAGCGTCAAAGACAGCGGCTGCGGGATGGATAGTGAAACGCAAGCCCGTATGTTCGAGCCGTTTTTCACCACCAAAGAAAAAAGCAAAGGCACCGGCCTTGGGTTGTCCACAGTTCATGGAATAGTGAAGCAGAGTGGCGGCCACATCCGGGTTGACAGTAAACCTGGCCAGGGCTCCGTGATCAGTATCTACCTTCCCGCGGCGTCACAGGCAATCGAGGAAATCGCTGAGGCCAATGTGACCGACTCCACGGCAGGTTCTGAAACCATACTGGTCGCAGAAGATGAGCCAGACGTACGCAAGATTGTCTGCCAATTGTTGACCGACAGTGGCTACAAGGTATTGGAAGCAGCCGGCCCGGTCGAGGCGTTGATGGCCTTCAAACAGCACAGCGGCCACATTGACCTGCTTTTGACCGATGTCATCATGCCCGTGATGAATGGCCGCGAGTTGTATGAACAGATCGCGCTGCTGGATCCCGGCATCAAGTTACTATTTATGTCCGGTTACACGGACGGCGTGATTGACGACGGTGGCATTCTGCCGGACGACGTCAATTTTCTGCCAAAACCGTTCACACCTGATGCACTACTGACGAACGTGCGCAGGATCCTGGATAGGGAAGCGTAAGGTCCTTGCGACTCGCCCTGTGGCAGGATGCAAATCCCTGCGCCTTATTTCGGTGCGGAATGGAGCAAGCGGCCGGACCATCCCTTCCACCAAACCGAACACCAGCAATGCCAGCATCCAGCAAAGGAATGCACTCCACAGATCGTGTGACAGGAAATGCGCACCGCGCAGCTGTTGAGCCAATCCAAAGCTTGTGCCCAGCACCATGCCTGGCAGCAGAAACAGCCACGGTTTCTTGTGCGCCTGCGGGTAGGCAGCAAAGTACAGTGAAAGAAGGGCGAAGCCGGCGCTGGCATGACCCGATGGAAAGCAATGCCCTCCAAGACCGGAACCCAATGGGTATGCCAGGTTGTGCTGATACATTCGGGAAGCGCCGAAGTCCTGCAGAACCCAGGGACAGGGAACCCCGCTGAAGTGCTTCAGCAGCACAATCACGGTCGGAATCACGGCCATGCAGGTGAAGAGGTAAAAGAAAGATTTTTTCCAGGGATAAAGGGCAGTAATCCATCGGCTGCCGATCGCAAGGAACAGCACCAGCATGCTGAAAGCATAAATCAGCGCATTACCGCCATCATGCATGATCGCATAGGTCAACCAATTGTCTCTAAGGCTCCAGGCGTTGCCTTCCCATTCATAAAGTGCAGTGGCCAACCACAGGTCGAGGCTGCTACTCTCAAACAGCAGGGCCAGTGGGACGAATACAGCCGTAGGGACCACCAAGTGCCAAAACCAGAATTTTCTGTCGAACGATATGTGCAATGCTGACACCTGGAACTCGCCCACTCAGTGAGACACTGCTGTCGATTATCGCTGGCCCGGAGTTAAGACCGGGTGAACAGTTCGTTATATTAAAAACGATCCATCCGGAGATTCTCCCGATCCAGCAATGCCTGTTTGCGCTCAACACCCCAGCGGTACCCGGACAGGCCGCCATCGCTGCGCACCACCCGGTGGCACGGGATAACCACTGCCAGTTTGTTTGCACCACACGCTTGCGCAACCGCTCTCGTTGATTTCGGTGCGCCAATTTCCTTTGCAATGGCTGCATAACTGGCCGTTTGACCCATGGGTATTTTGCCCAGGGCCTTCCAAACACGCTGTTGGAATGCGGTTCCACGAATATCCAGTGGCAATTTCAACTCGCCTGCAGGCGCATCGATGAAGGCAACTACCCGCGCAATGCAGTCATCGAAATCGGCATCCCCGCCAACGAGTTCAGCCCGGGGGAATTGTTGCTGGAACATCTGCAGTAGCCCATCGGCCGTGTCGCCGAGCAAAATCGAACACACACCTTGGTCGGTTGCTCCAACCAGTATGATCCCCAGCGAACACTCTCCCAGCGCAAAACGGATGGTCTCGCCCGTACCGCCGGCACGGCGTTTGCCAGGTGTCATTCCCAGCACTTGCCGTGATGTTTCGTAGAATCGCCCACTGGAACTGAACCCCGCGCCGTAGATCACTTCTGTAACCGAGTCTTTCGTAGCCAGGCCGTCCCGCACTTTCTTGTCCCGCTGCGCGGTCGCATACGCCTTGGGCGTCAGCCCGGTGATTTTTCTGAAGATGCGGTGAAAATGGTGCTTGCTCATGCCCACCGTCGCAGCCAACTCATCCAGGCTTGGCGCTTGCTCCGCGGACTCAATCAAACGGCAGGCCCGGACCACAAGGGCTGCGTAGCGCTCGTCTGCTGAAACATCATCCGGGTGACAGCGCATGCACGCGCGGAACCCGGCCGCTGCCGCTGCGGCGCCGGTATCAAAAAACACGACATTTTTTTCGTTGGCTGTGCGCGAAGGACATGACGGGCGGCAATAGATGCCGGTGGTTCGAACACCGTAGTAAAAATGGCCATCCGCTACCCGCTCACGGCTTGTTACCGCTGCCCAGCGGTCAGCGGCATTCGCGTACGCGCTTTGTGCTCTCTTCGGATGCAGCATGGCAATTTTCTCCAGACACTATCCCCATAAACGATGAGAGGCATTTTACCCCTGCGCTGACAATGAAAACTCCGGGTCTTGCTTTTGAATTCAGAAAGTCAATCAGCCCATATGGAACAACCCTTCTGCAACCATGACGCAACTGCCGCCGATCCACACGGATGCCACTTTCCCCGCGTCTTTCTCCGCACGGGCATGCAGGACACTGGGTCTGCCCATTTCCACACCCTGGGCAATTTTCCATAAAAAATGCCCGCTTCCCGCGTTATCGAGCTGAGCCAGTAAGCCGCACAGGGCACAGTTGGCGCTGCCCGTAGCCGGATCTTCAACCGCTCCATCGAATGGCGCAAACATGCGGGCGCGGATATCAAACTCGTCTTTGCTGCGCACATACAAATGCACATCGGGCCTGATCCCCAGGTTTTTTAGCTCTTCAAATCCGGCCAGGTTTGGCCGTGCGCGCTGCAACGTGGCGACATCGCGCAACTCAACGATCAGAAACGGCAGCCCGACCGAAGCCACCTGCGGCTGATGGGATGTCGTGAGTACCTCGTCGGTGTGCAGCGATAATGCGTGCGCAACGGCATCAGGCGTCACTGTCTTGCCCACGGTCAAAGCCTGCGGCGCCTTGAGTTCACAGGTCAGTGTTGCATCATCCTGCAGCCTGATGCTGATCGGGACCACGCCCGCCTCTTCCTCGAAGCGGACCTCGACCCCCCTCTCTGCCACAAACTGTTCGGCAGCACCCAGTTCACCTGTCGTCGCCAAAACAAATGCCGTTCCAATGTTGGGGTGGCCGGCAAAAGGCACTTCCATCGTGGGTGTATAGATCCGCAGCTTGCGGGTGCCCCCGGTTTCCGGCGGGAATACAAATGTAGTCTCGGAAAAATTGAACTCCCGGGCGATCGATTGCATTTGCAGCGGGCCAAGTCCGGTCGCCTGGGGAAATACGGCCAGCGGATTGCCGCCAAACCGTTGGTTCGTGAATACGTCACATATGTAATACTTGAACGAACGCATGTGGGCAGCTTACCTCAATAAATGCCACACACACTGCAAGGACGGTGGCGCATGATTCGGAATTTTATCGGTGCGGTGGTCTTCATTGCCATCATTTGGAGTGGAACAGGCCAGGCCGATTCACCACAGGCTTGTGGGGAAGATATGGACTGTTTGCGCCAACTCCACTCCACCCACCGGGTGAAGGAAGCCACCTACTGGCATGCCTTTCAGGCCTTACCCATCGATAGCCGCATCCTTGCGGCGCCGGCGAAACTGGTTGAGTACCTCAACCTGGATAACCAGATCTATGGTTTCCCCAATCGGCCCCGCATTGCCAAGCCCGACAGGCAATTCCTCAAGGATATCAATGCTGCCATTGGTGAAATTCCCGCCGCGGTAAAATCCCTGATCGATGGACGGCTGATGGGGGTTTTCCTGGTTGAGGACCTCGGTGGCACGGGGTTTACGGACTATGTTTTTGATGAACAGCATGTGCCGGTTGGCGCCTTCGTGGTGCTTGATGCCGGTGTATTGACGAGATCAGCAAACGCCTGGGCCACGTGGAAAGAAAACACGCCGTTTGTAGCTGACCCGGGATTTGAGTTACACGCGAACATTGAAGGTGAAGCGGATGACAATCGCAAGCAGGCTTTGCAGTACATCCTGTTACATGAATTCGGCCACGTAGCCAGCGTCGGACAGAACTTTCACCCCCGCTGGGACGATTGGGATTGCAAAAAAAATCCACCGGAACAGTTTCCTTTCTTTGAGCTGTCGTGGCAGCTGAACGATTCCCCGGACTGTAAGGTCGTATCCAAATTCGACCAATCCGGGTTTTCGCATCGTGTCGAGGTGGTTTATTACTTTGGTGCAAAACTGGCTGGAGCAGTCAGCCCGGACGTCTACGCACAGCTGGGACAAACCAATTTTCCCAGCCTGTACGCGGCAACTTCCCCGGCCGATGATTTTGCGGAGTCTTTCGTAACCTATGTACATCAAGTCCTGCTGGGCAAACCGTTTGCAATCGGGATCGATAAACAGGGGCAGCAGCTCACGGATTTTCGCGGTTGTTGGGGCGCTGCGCGCTGTGCGGCCAAACAGGCAATGATTGCACGGCTGTTTGAGTTCTAAATGGATATAGCGCTACTTGCCTGGGGTTTCCTGTTTAGTTCGATAGGGCTGGCCTTCTTCATGTACGGCAAAAGCCAGAAGTCGCTCATTCCACTGTGTAGCGGTCTGGTCCTGATGATCTATCCCTACTTCGTTTCAAACTCCACCTGGATGGTGGTCATCGGAGTTGTTCTGAGCGCAGTTCCGTACTTCGTGAGGCTCTGAGCCGGTTGTCGGCTTGGGGGCGCAACCCGTTGCCGGTACCCTTTCCCGGGAGACGCCGTAAATACCTCCCTGTAGCATCCGTGCCGGGTCCAGGGAGCGGTGAGTTCTTTCAGGACACGCCGTGAATACCTCCCTGTAGGCTCCTCGCCAGCATCCCTGCTGGCGACGGTCCTGAAAGAACTCCCCCCTCGCTGGCCTGAGTCACCGTGCCGCCTCAAGCGGTGGGTCTTAACAGCTCCTCGATGTCACAAAGCTAAGCGAGCTGGGGCGGGGAGACTTGCCCGGGAGCGTATGAAACAGGGATGTTTCATTCGAGCCCCCAGGGATGGGTTTACGGCGTCTCCCGGGCAAGTCTACCGGCCGCAGATTGCGCCCCTCTGCGAAAAACGGGCAGCGGGTTGCGCCCCCAAGCCGAAAGCAACCCCTATTTCAGCCCAGCGCCTGGCGAATGTCCTCGATCAAATCATCCGGGTGCTCAAGGCCAACCGAAATTCGAATCAGGTTCGCCGGTGAGGTGGGGTTGGCGCCCTCGGTGGAGGCGCGATGTTCAATCAGGGACTCCACCCCACCCAGCGATGTCGCGTTGGTAAACAGCTTTACCCGCGAGGCGAAGCGCAGCGCGGCTTCCCGGCCACCGGCAAACTGCACCGACAACATGCCGCCGAAATCACTCATCTGTTTGCTCGCGATGGCGTGACCCGGGTGCGAGGCCAGGCCGGGGTAATGCACGGCCTCTACGTCCGGCCGCCCCGCCAGGAACTCCGCAACCCGCCGGGCGTTGGCGCAATGCCAGGCCATGCGCGCCGGCAGGGAACGTGCGCCGCGCAAGATCAGCCAGCTATTGAACGGCGCAGCGACATTGCCGGTGATATGGCGGCGATGCGCAACGGCGTCGAAGAATTCACCCTTGCGCGCAAACACCAGTGCGCCACCGAGCACATCGCTGTGACCACCAAAGTATTTGGTGGTCGAGTGCATGACCACGTCGGCGCCGAGTTTCAGCGGCTGCTGCAGAGCCGGGGTGGCAAAGGTATTGTCGCAGGCCAGCAGCGCACCATGGCCGTGGGCTATTTCAGCCAAGGCCGCAATGTCGGCAATGGCCAATAAGGGATTGGATGGTGTTTCGGCCCAGATCAGCCGCGTGTTCTGGCGCAGCGCAGCGCGCACTTCATCCAGCCGGCTCATGTTCACGTGCTGCGCTTCAATACCACATGAGCCCAGGAATTCCCTGCCCAAAAAGCGCAGGCCGGTGTAGCAGTCAGCCGGAATCAATACATGCGTTCCCGTCGGCAGGCTTTCCAGCAAGCCAGTCATGGAGGCCATACCCGAGGCGTAAGCCAGGGCAGCTTCGCCGCCTTCCAAAGCTGTCAAACACTCCTCCAACCGGTCCTGCGTGGGGTTTGATTCGCGCTGGTACTCATAGGCTGCAACCCGCTCGCCCGCCGGGCCGTGTTTGAACGTAGTGGTCAAGTGCAAAGGCGATGCAATGGCGCCAGTTTCCGGGTCCGGTTTTGCACCAGCGTGGACAGCAAGGGTTTCAAAGCGCATGAATATCTCCAGTTAGTTGTCCACGAATTCGCCGCCTACTGCAGCCTGATTTTCATTTCCCGAGCCAGCAATGCCCAGGCCAGTATTGCCTGCAAGGTCAACGAGAGTACCGACACGTACCACAGGTGATAAATTTCAAACCAAGGTTGCGTCGATAGCCATATTGCCGGTAACACGAAAGTGATGACACGACTGCCGCTGGTTAGCAGGGAAGGCACGGTATTGCCCATGGCCTGGAACATACCGGAGCAGGTGAAAACGACGCCATTGGCGACAAAATTGTACGAAATAATCCGCAGGAAGTCAGCGCCGGCGGCAATCACCGCTGGTTCATCTGAAAAAATGGCGATTGGCAGATCGGGCCGAATATGGCACAACAAAGTCAGCAGCAGCATGAGGCAACTGAGCATCACTACGGCAGTCCTGAAGGTCAGGCGCACCCGGTCAAACTTTCCGGCCCCCATGTTTTGGCCGGCTACCGGGGCAGTGGCAAAGGCAATGGCCATGGCTGGCAGGAAAATCGCCTGCATCACCCGCGAGCCGATGCCGAAGCCAGCCTGTGCTTCGGCCCCAAAGCCGCTAATGGTCCAATAGATCACCCCCATGAACAAAAACATGAAGCCGAACTCGGCACCGGGAGGTAGCCCCACTGCGAGAATGCGCCGCCAATTCAAGGCACGTGGCCACATCAGCGCGGAACGGAATTCCACGAAGCGTTCCAGCCGATGGAAGTAGAGGAACATCAGCAGCACGCCTACAGCTACTGAGATCGACGTGGCGAGGCCGGCTCCAACTACGCCAAGCGGCTTTCCGGTGAGCCAGCCAGATATCAGGATCGGACACAAAACCGCGTTGAGCAAGACCGTGAAAATTTGCACCACGATGGTAGGTTTCACTATCCCCGTTCCGCGCAGGGCCGAGCCCATGGAAATCAATGCGAACTGCAGGCCCATGCCCGGCAAGAACCAGTAGAGGTAGGCGGTTCCAGCCTTAACCGTGGCCTCGTCGGCCGCGAGGGCAGCCATGTAGTACCCTGCCAGGGTATAGCCTCCAAGCAGTGTGATCAGCGCGCACAATGCCGCAAGGCCAAGGCTCTGGTTGAAAATCAGGTTTGCCTCGTCCCGGTCTTTACGCCCCGCTGCATGGGAGATCAGCGCCCCGGTGCCTACACCCAGCACCTGGGTCAGGGCCATGACCAGGAACTGCAGGTTTCCTGCGGCACTGACGCCGGCAATGGCGTCATCACCCAGACGCGAGACGAAGTACAAATCCACCAGGTAGTAAAGCGTCTGGAACACCATGCCGATGCCAATGGGTACGGCCATGCGTACCAGGTGAGAAGCGATGGAGCCTTCGGTAAGATCTTTCATGGTTGAATGCGCTGCCTATACATGGCCCGACACCCCGCATCCTGCCATGTTTGCGGACGGGTTGAAACTTTGACTTGGGGGGTTCTGTCCCTGCAGGCTGCGCTGGGTGGATATGACAAACCCGAGTATGATTATTCAAGACCCGGATGCGGGTGCCCAAAAAGATGAAGAAGCATGCATATCACCCACCTCAAAAGTACCGCTGACCAGGTTTTGAGTAAGCCCACCAGTGTTGCGGTGCCAATCGGCCAGCCTCTCGCCCAGACGAGTTTTTTCACGGTCGACAGGGCCGACGGGGTGGAAACGGGCGTCTGGGAATGTACCCCGGGTCGCTGGCGCCGACAGGTAGCAGAACAAGAGTTTTGCCACTTTACCCACGGCCGATGTACGTTCACACCGGATAACGGCGCCGCGATCGCCATCCAGGCTGGCGATGCCCTGTTGTTTCCGGAGAACACCCAGGGTATTTGGGACGTCACGGAAACGCTGCGCAAGACGTACGTCATTATCCGGCGCTGACCGTGGCAGCAGCCGATTTCGATCAGCTCGTCAGACAGGCCAGTCACCTGGTCAGTTCCGGCCGATGGGAGGAGGCCGAGCCCGTGTGGCTGGAAGTGCGCAAACTGCAGCCACAACACCCGCAGGCATTATTCAGCCTCGGCGTG